>NZ_DASUSQ010000025.1:0-37355 GCF_036375055.1 Umezawaea sp. | reverse complement strand
CGGCGGCCCTGCTGGGCTAGCAGGGGTTCCGGTACGGCTCGTCGGGGACGTTCCTGGCCCACTCGGCCTCGGAGACGCGGTCTCCCGCGCTAGGCGCCGAGTTCCTGGCGCACCACCGGGAGCACCTCGGTCCCCAGCAGTTCGATCGCCGTCATCACGGTGGCGTGCGGCACGCCCGCCCAGTCCATCTGCATCGCGTACCGGTCGGCCCCGACGAGCCGTCCGACGGAGATCATCCGTTCGGCGACCTCCTCCGGGCTGCCCGCGAAGAGCGCGCGGGCGCCGCGGGTGTACTCGTCGTACTCGCCGCGGGTCGGCACGGCCCAGCCCCGTGCCCTCGCGCCGTACTTCATCGTCTCCAGCCAGTACGGGTAGAAGGACTCCTTGGCGTCCTGGGAGTTCTTCGCCACGAGCCCGATGGCGCTCATCGTCACGTGCATGTCCTCGGGCGCGTGCTCGCCGGCTTCGCCCGCGCGGCGGTAGAGGTCGACCAGCGGCGCGAAGCGCTCCGGTTCGCCGCCGATGACCGCGTACACGATCGGCAGCCCGAGCACGCCCGCGCGGGCCGACGACTCCGGGTTGCCGCCGGTGCCGACGGAGATGCGCAGCCGCTCGCCGTACGGGCGGGGCAGGATGCGCGCGTTCTCCAGCGGCGCGCGGAACCGGCCGGACCACGTGATCGGGTCCTCGCGGTCGATCCGCAGCAGCAGGGCCAGCTTCTCCTCGTACAGCTCGTCGTAGTCGCCGAGGTCCGCGCCGAACAGCGGGAACGACTCGGTGAACGACCCGCGCCCGGCCAGCAGCTCGGCCCGCCCGCCGCTGAGCTGGTCGAGCGTCGTGAACTGCTGGTACACCCGGACCGGGTCCTCGGTGCTCAGCACGGTCACCGCGCTGCTCAACGTGATCCGCTCGGTCACGCTCGCCGCGGCGGCGAGCACCGTGCCGGGGTTGGAGATCGCGTAGTCGTCGAGGTGGTGCTCGCCCAGCCCGTAGAAGCCGAGGCCCAGCTCGTCGGCGAGCCTGATGCGCTCCACGGTGTTCTTCAGCGCCTGGGACACCGAGACCTGCTCGCCGGTCAGCGGGTCGGGGTGCCGATCCGCGAAGCTGTAGATCCCGATTTCCATGCTTCCTCCGCCGCGCCGGTGATGGTCCACGACCGAACCTACGCCTCGAAGGTTGAAGCATCAACGTGACTGTGGTGAGCGTCGCGGCGGCCCCGGCCGGGGCCGCCGCTCCGACGGCTACTTCTCCTGCGCCGCCAGCCACTCCGCGAAGGTGGTCTCGGCCTTGAGGCCGCCCTCGCCGGTCACCAGGCTGCGCTCCTCCAGCTCGGTGCCGAAGTAGCGGGCGTGCGGGTCGGTGACGACCGCGCGCGAGTCGCCGCGCGCGGCCAGGCTCCGGCGGATGAGGTCGTCCATGCCGATCAGCTCGGGACCGCCGACCTCGACGACGCCGTTGACGGGCGCGCCGACGGTGACGCGGCCGACGGTCGCCGCCACGTCCTCGGCGGCGATGGGCTGCATCAGCGCCGACGGCGCGTGGACGACGCCGTCCACGGTCGCGGCCTCGCTGATGGACTTGGCGAACTCGTGGAACTGGGTCGCCCGCACGATCGAGTAGGGCAGGCCCGACTTGGTGATGAGCTGCTCCTGCGCGACCTTCGCCCGCAGGTAGCCGCTGTCGGGCAGGCGGTCCGCGCCGACCACCGAGAGCGCGACGTAGTGGCCGACACCCGCGTCCGCCGCCGCGGTCAGGAGGTTGGTGGTCGCCGTCTCGAAGAACGCCAGCACGTCCGCGTCGGCGAACGACGGGGAGTTCGACACGTCCACGACGACGTCCGCGCCGGTGAGGACCTCGGCCACGCCTTCGCCGGTGATGGTGTTCACCCCGGAGGCGGGCGACGCGGGAACGGCCTCGTGGCCGTGCTCGCCGAGCTTCGCCACGAGCTTGGAACCGATGAGCCCGCTGCCGCCGATAACCACGATCTTCATGGTGCACCTCTCACGTTGCCGCTGTCCGGTCACCAGTCATGACCGGACGGCCCCCGGCCCTGTGACAGCTCAGGCGGAGGAGATGGCCGCGATCTTCGCCGGGTTCATCGCCCACAGCACCTGGTCGATGCCCTCCTCCGACGCGGTGACCGTGATGACGGCGAACGCGACGCCCTCGCGGGCGACCACGACGGACGCCCCGCCGTTCGCCTCGACCCAGGTGGTCGTCGTGTCCGCCCAGAAGTGCCCGGCGAACGCGGCGACGAACCGCGAGACGTGCGTGCGGCCGACGACCGGGATCTTCGAGGCGCGCACGACTCCGCCGCCGTCGGAGTAGCTGACGACGTCCGCCGCGAGCAGGTCCTCCAGCGCGAGGAGATCGCCCGTTCGGGCGGCGACCAGGAAGGCGTCGAGCAGCCGCCGCTGCTCGGTCCGGTCGACCGGCGCGCGCCGCCCGTCGGCGACGTGCTTGCGGGCGCGGCTCACGAGCTGCCGGACGTTCGCCTCCGACGTCGCGACGATCTCCGCGATCTGCGCGTACGGGTAGTCGAACGCCTCCCGCAGCACGTACGCCGCCCGCTCGGTCGGCGTCAGCTTCTCCAGCAGCAGGAGGATCGCCATCTCCAGCGCCTCGCCGCGTTCGGCGCCCAGCGCGGGATCGGCGCTGGTGTCGACCGGTTCGGGCAGCCACGGGCCGACGTAGGTCTCGTGCCGCGAGCGGGCGGACTGGGCCGAGTTGATCGCGAGCCTGGTCGTGACCGTGGTGAGGAACGCCGGGATGCTCCTGACCACCTCGCGATCGGTGGTCTGCCAGCGCAGCCAGGTCTCCTGGACGACGTCCTCGGCCTCCGCCGCGCTGCCGAGCATCCGGTACGCGATGCCGAACAGGCGGGAGCGCTGGTCGTCGAACTCCGCCGCTGCCTGGTCGAGTCCGGTCGGGTCGAGGGGGTTGACGGCCACGGAGGTCACGCTATCGTCAACCGTGTGTCAGGTTGCGCCTGACAAAGGAGGTTCGAATGTGCTCGTTCTGCCACAAGGCCGCCGCCGACGTGCGGAAGGTCATCTCGGGGCCCGGCGTCTACATCTGCGACGAGTGCGTGGCCCTGTGCGTGGACATCCTCGGTGCGGACGGTCCGTCGGAGTCACGCGTGCCGGAGTGGGCAGGCATGACCGACGAGGAGCTGCTGGCGGGCCTGCCGCGCATCGCGGCCACCTCGGCGCAGGTGGAGGCGGGCCTGCGGGAACGCGTGCTGGACCTGCGGGAGCGCGGTGTCACGTGGGTGCGGATCGGCGATGCGCTCGGCATGACCCGGCAGTCGGCGTGGGAGCGGTTCCACGGCTGAGTGGTGACCCGAACGGGGGCCGTTCCCCGGTCGAAGGATCCTCGATCGGGGAACGGTGGTGCTGCCTAACCTCCGTCGCGTCCAGCGACCGAGCAGCGGAGGTCCCCACCCGTGTCCGACACCACCGACACACCGGTAGCGCTCACCCACCGGGCGGTGGCGGCCCGTGACTCGGACCCGGCCGCCGCCCGTGAGCTGCTCGGCCGGGCCCTGGCGAAGGAGGCGGACTACGAGCCCGCGTGGCGGTGGCTGGCCGAGGTGGTCGACGAGCCCGCGGAACGGCGGTTCTGCCTGGACCGGGCGTTCGCGATCGAGGCCGACCCGCTCACGGGCCGGGCGCTGCGGGCGCTGGACGGCGTGGCGGCCAGGCCGCCGCGCGAGGTCGAGGAGCTGGTGGAGCCCCCTCGGCCGAAGGCGGACGCCCCGCCGCGTCGGCGGGGCTCGTGGGTCGCGCTCGCGGTGGTGGCGGCCGTGCTGCTGTCGGTCGTCGGGGTGTACTCGGCGTCGGGCCACCCGAGCGGGGAACCGGTGTTCGTCGCCCTGGTCGCGGGGATGGCGAAACCCGGTTCGGTCGCGATGGAGCGCGGGCTGAGGATGCGCCTGGACGAGGTGAACGCGGCGGGCGGTGTCGACGGGCACCCGGTGGAGCTGCTGGTCCACGACGACGAGGACCGGGTGGACCGAGCTCGGGAGATCGCCGAGGAGATCGTCCGCGAGGACCGGGCGATGTACGTGGTGGGGCACGGAAGCAGCGACACCGCCCTGGCCGCCGCGCCGATCTACCAGCGGGCCCGCATCCCGGCGATCACGCCGTCGGCCGGGTCGTCGCGCATCACCGACGGCAGCGACTGGTACTTCCGCAGCATGTTCGGCAACCGCACCCAGTCGGACTTCCTGGCCGCCTACGCCGCCGACGTGCTCGGGGCGACGCGGGCCCAGGTCGTGCACGACCCCGACGAGGCGGGGACGTCCGTTCGGGAGGCGTTCGCCGAGTCGTTCGGGCGGTTCGGCGAGGTGGTGGCGACGACACCGCTCGACGGGTCCGCGGTGGACCCGGCGGCGCTGGACCCGTTCGCGCCGATCGTGCTGGCGACCGACCCCGACCGCGGTGTCGACGTGCTCCGGCGGCTCAGGACGGGCGGCGTCACGGCGCCGGTGCTGGGCGTCGCCTCCCTCGGCACGCAGGCGTTCCACGACGCGCTGACCGCGGCCGAGCGCGACCTGGGCCGACCGGGCCTGCTGACGGCGAACCTGTACGCGGGCACGCCGCTCGCGAACGACTCGCTGTCCGGGCAGGCGCTGACGTGGGCCCAGGAGTACGGGCGGCGGTACGGCGAGGAACCGCTGTGGCACGCCGCGACGGCCCGGCAGGCGCTCAACGTCGGCCTGCACGTCATGGGCCTGGGAGGCATGGGCCTCACGCCCGAGCGGCGCGCGGCCGACCGGCAGCGGGTGCGCGACGGGTGGGCGGCGCTCAAGGACCGGAAGAACTCGTTCCCCGCGCTGCTCGGGCCGCTGTACTTCTCGCCGACCGGGTCCGCGCAGATGCCGGTGTCCGTGGTGACCAGCGACGGGGAGCGGTTCGCGTCCACCCCGGTGCAGCTGACGATCTACGACCCGCCGTCGGACGAGGCCCTGCGCCAGGGGCTGGCCGGCGGATCGGTCATCGCGATCGGCGACCGGTACCTGAGCCGCCGCCAGGTCGTGGCGACGGGCATCAACCTCAACGAGGTGCGCGACCTGGACACCAGGGACGGCACGTACTTCGTCGACTTCTTCCTGTGGCTCAAGTACACCGGCGACCACGGGGCCTCCGACGTGCAGTTCGTCAACGCGGTCAAGCCCGACCTCAAGCTCGGCCAGCCGCTGCGGGACGTGACCGAGAACGGCTCCACCTACCGGCTCTACCGCGTGGGGGAGCGCTTCAAGACCGGGTTCGAGTTCCGCGGGTTCCCGTTCGACCACCAGCGGCTCGTCGTCGTGCTCCAGAACCGGACCCGGACCGCCGACCAGGTCGTGTACGCGACGGACCGGGAGATCCTCGACCAGCCGCCGAGCACCTTCCTGCGCAGCGGCACCGACGCGAACGAGGACATCAACCAGATCCCCAACTGGGTCGCGGCCTCGGCGCGGTTCTTCCAGCGCACGGTCGGCAGCAGCGACGCGCTCGGCGACAGCGCGGGCGCCGGGTCGGGCATCTACTACAGCCAGTACGCGGGCGAGGTGGAGATCGCCCGGGACACGGCGCCGTTCCTCGTCAAGAACCTGCTGCCGCTGGTGCTGCTGATCTGCGTGACCTACCTGTCGCTGTTCTTCTCCGCGTCCGACGGCGGCGCGCCCGTGTCGATGGGCGTCACGGCGATCCTGAGCACCGCCGTGCTGCTCAACAACGTCACCTCGCAGCTCCCGTCGGTCAGCTACACGGTGGCGCTGGAGTGGGGCTACTACGCGTTCATCCTGCTCGCCGCGACCTGCGTGCTGATCGCGATGCTGCGCAAGAGGCTGGCGTCGACCCGGCGCGCGGTCGCCGAGCGGAGGCTGACCAGGGCGGCGCGCGTCGGCTACCCGCTCTACCTGCTCGGGGTGGTGCTCACCTACGTGGTCGCCTTCGCCTGAACGGACGCGGCCCCGGTGGCCGGGAATTGGTGCCCTGGAACGAAAACTGCCTGACACCGGCCTCCGGAATGCTGCCACGATGGGGGGATGCTGGTGACGATCCTCGCGTTCGACGGCGTGACGACGATCGACATCGCCGGCCCGGCGGACGTCTTCTGCCACGCCAACCGGTTCGGCGCCGACTACCACGTGCAGGTGGTGTCGGCGGACGGCGCGCACGTCCGCTCGTCCTCCGGCGTGAGGGTGGTCGTCGCGGGCGCCGCGCGGTACTCCCAGCCGGGTGGCACGCTGCTGGTCCCCGGCGCGGACGGCGCGGTCGACGTGCACCTCGACCCGCGGCTCCTGGACGCGGCCAGCCTGCTGGCCGTGGGCGCCGACCGGGTCACGTCGGTGTGCACGGGCTCGTTCCTGCTGGCCGAGCTCGGCCTGCTCGACGGCAGGGAGGCGACCACCCACTGGCGGCAGGTCGACCTGTTCGCGCGGCGCTACCCGAGGGTGCTGCTCCGACCGGACGACCTCTGCGTGCGCGACGGCGACCTCGTGACGGCGGCGGGCCTCAGCTCCGGCATCGACCTGGCGCTCGCGCTGGTGCAGGACGACCACGGCGCGGAGGTGGCCGCCGAGGTCGCGCGGGCGATGGTCGTGTTCCTGCGGCGGCCGGACCGCCACTCGCAGTTCGCCGTGCGGTCGCGCGGCCAGGTGTCGCGCCGGAGCCCGCTGCGCGCGGTGCTGGACGCGGTCGCCGCCGACCCCGCCGCGAACCACTCCGTCCCGGTCATGGCGGCCACGGCGGCCGTGAGCCCGCGCCAGCTGTCGCGGCTGTTCCACGACGAGATCGGCACGACCCCGGCCCGGTACGTGGAGCTGGTGCGGCTCGACCTGGTGCGGGAGCTGCTGCGCAGGGGCCACACCGCGGCCGTGGCGGCGGCGCGCAGCGGGTTCGGCAGCGACGAGACGCTGCGGCGGGTGTTCACGGGCAGACTGGGGTTCTCGCCGACCGCCTACCGCGAGCGGTACCAGAACTGACGACAGGACACCATGACGGACTTCCCCGCGTCGATCGTGCCGGTCGACCACGTCCAGCCCGTGCCGCGGCGCGTCCGGGGTGTGCTGGCCGACGAGGTCGTGGTCGACTCCACCCGCGCCCTCTACGTCTGGGAGCACCCGTACTACCCGCGGTTCTACTTCCCCCGCGCCGACGTCCGCGCGGACCTCCTCCTCGACGAGCACACCACCCGCGCCACCAGCCGGGGCGTCGCGCACGTCCACGGCGTGCGGGTCGGCGGGGTGCACCGGCGGTCGAGCGCCCTGCGCTACCCGGACTTCCACGACTCGGTGTGGTTCGACTGGACCGCGGTGGACCGGTGGTTCGAGGAGGACGAGCAGGTCTTCGTGCACGCGCGCAGCCCGTACGTGCGGGTGGACGCGCTGCGCTCGTCGCGGTCGGTGCGGATCGAGCTGGACGGCGTGGTGGTGGCCGAGTCGTCGTCGCCGGTGCTGCTGTTCGAGACCGGCCTGCCGACCCGGTACTACCTGAGCCGCACCGACGTGGACTTCTCCGCGCTGACGCGCACGGACACGGTGACCTCGTGCCCGTACAAGGGGACGACGTCCGACTACTGGTCGATCACCACGCCCCGCGGCGCGCACCCGGACCTGGCGTGGAGCTACGCGTTCCCCACCGCGGACGTGCTGCCCGTCGCGGGCCTGGTCGCGTTCTACGGCGAGAAGGTCGACGTCGTGCTGGACGGCGTGCGGCTGGACCGCCCGGTGACGCACTTCTGAGTCACGACGACAGCCGCGGCAGTGCGCGGTGCAGCCGCAGCAGCAGGTGCAGGTCCAGCGCCCGGTCCGGCTCGCGCCAGCTCGGGCCGAGCAGCCGGTCGACCACCGCGAGCCGCTGGTAGAGCGTGTTCACGTGAACGCCGAGTTCCGCCGCCGCGGCGGCCGGGCGCTTCCCGTGGTCCAGGAAGGCGTGCAGGGTGCGCAGCAGCGGCACCGCGCGGTGCCGCTCCTCCGCCAGCACGGCGCCGAACTCGCGCTCGACCATGCCCCGCACGTTCTGCCGCCCCTGCCCGCTGAGCAGCACCTGGTACACGCCGAGGCCTTCGGCCGAGGTCAGCCGTCCGGTGCGGTCGAGGGCGACCAGCGCGTCCAGCGCCAGCTCGGCCCGCTGGCGGCAGCGGACCAGGTCACCAGCGCCGGACGCCGGTCCCGCGACCCCCGCCGTGAGCCCGGCCGAGTCGTCCCAGCTCCCGGCGAGCGCCTCCGGGTCGTCCACGGGCACGGCCGCGAGCAGCCGTCCGCCCTCGGTGGCCACGCTCGACCCCTCCGGCAGCACCGCGACGAGCCGGGACCGGGCCGCGGGCGTGCTCGGTCGCGCCACGAGCACGCTGTACGTCCGCGCCGGGTCGAGCCCGGCGCCCCGCAGCTGCCGCGCGGCGTCGACGACGGGCCGGGACAGCAGGTCGAGCAGGTGGGCGTCGCGGGTCAGCCGGGCGGCGCGCTCGACGGCCTCCTGCCCCACCAGGACCAGCGCGAGCGGGGGAGCGGCGCGCTCCAGCAGCAGCCGGTCGTCCGCGCCCGGCCCCGCCAGCACCAGCGCGCCCAGCACGCGGCGGCCCGCGATCACCGGCTGGACCAGCAGGTCCCCGACGAGGGTGGCCGTGCTCGCGCCGTCCAGGGAGTCGAGCACCGGCCCCAGCACGTCGGGGTGCACGGGAGGCCGCTCGCCCGCGTGGACGAACACGACCTCGTCGGTCGCCGACGCGGCCACCTCGCCGAGCAGGTCGTCCACCCCGCCGCCGTCGAGCACGACGCGGGTGAGCCGCCGGTCCCAGTGCAGCGTCCGTTCGAGCCGGTGCACGGTCGCGCGCGACTCCTGCGCCGACCGCGCGTTGTCGATCGCCACGGCCGCGTGCGCGGCCAGCGCCGACAGCAGCGCGATCTCGTCCTCGCCGAAGCCGCGCTCCTGCCGCTTGCACGCGAGCAGCGCGCCGAGCACCCGGCCGCGCACCCCGAGCGGCACGCCGAGCAGGCCGCGCATGTTCTCCGCGGTCGCCGCCCGGTCCGCGGCGGCGTCGTGGCTGATGTCGGGGTCGGTGCGGTAGTCGGGCGTCCACACCGGTTCGGCGCGCGCCACCACGGCGGCGGCGACACCGGTGTCGAGCGGGATGCGCAGGCCCAGCAGGTGCGGGGTGAGCGCGCCGTCGGCGACGTCGATGCGCAGGTGGTCGTCCTCGACCAGCGCGAGGTAGGTCAGGTCGACGCCGAGCAGCCGTCTCGCCTGCCCGACGACCTCCCGGACCAGGTCCTCCGGGTCGTCCAGGCTCGCGAGGCGGTGGGCGGTGTCGTTCAGCGCGGCCAGCTCGGTCGCGCGCTGCCGCCGCTGGTCCAGCAGGGAGCGCAGGCGCAGCGCGGAGTGCGCGTCGCGGTCGACGGCCGCGCCACCACCTGCCGCGCGCAGCTCGTCGTGGTGGCGGGCCAGCGCGTCCGGGGACGCGTCGGCGAGCAGCAGGTCCAGCCACGAGGTCACCGCGACTCCTTCGAGTGGAGAGGGTCTCCACCACAACGACCCGTTGATGGAGGGTCCGCACATTGTCGCTCGTCGGTGCCGTGGTTAGCGTCGGGGGTGGGACACCAGTGGAGGTGGGCGGATGGACGACGTGAGCGCGCTGCTCCCGCCGGGTCGGGTGCTCCGCGACCCCGACGTGCTGCGCTCCTACAGCCACGACGAGGCGGAGTGGGCGCCGTGGGAGCCGCCCGCGTTCGTCGTCCGGCCGCGCACGGCCGAGGAGGTCCAGGTCGTCGTGCGGTACTGCGTCGAGCACGGGATCCCGGTCGTCGCGCGCGGCGCGGGCACCGGGCTCTCCGGCGGCGCCAACGCGACCGCGGGCTGCGTGGTGATCACCCTCGACGGGATGCGGACGATCAGGGAGATCGACCCCCTGGAGAAGCTCGCCGTCGTCGAACCCGGTGTGGTCAACGACGACCTGCGCGCGGCCTGCGCCGAGCGGGGCCTCTGGTACCCGCCGGACCCGGCCAGCTCGCCGTGGTCGACCATCGGCGGCAACGTCGCCACCAACGCGGGCGGCGTGTGCTGCGTGAAGTACGGCGTCACCGGCGACTACGTGCTGGGCCTCCAGGTCGTGACCGGCACCGGCGAGCTGGTGCGGCTCGGCCGCCGCACCGCCAAGGGCGTCGCGGGCTACGACCTCACGTCGCTGCTGGTCGGCTCCGAGGGGACGCTCGGCGTCATCACCGAGGTCACCGTGCGGCTGCGGCCGAGCCGGGCGCCCGAGCACACCGTCGCGGGGTACTTCCCGTCCGTCGTCGCGGCGGGCCTCGCCGTGGAGCGGATCGCGGCCGCCGGGCTCACGCCGTCCGCGCTGGAACTGGTCGACCGGACCTGCCTCGCCGCCGTGGACGAGTGGAAGAACATGGGCCTCTCCGCGGACGCGGACACCGTGCTGCTGGGCCGCACCGACGCTCCCGGTGCGGCGGGCGACGCCGAGGCGGACGCGCTCCTGGCGTGCTTCGACGCGGCGGGCGCGACCTGGAGCGCCCGGTCCACCACCCAGCAGGAGGCCGACGCGCTGTTCGACGCCCGCCGCCTCGCCTACCCGGCGCTGGAACGGCTCGGGCCGGTGCTGACCGAGGACGTCTGCGTCCCCGTCGGCCGGGTCGCCGAGATGCTGGGCCGCATCCAGGCCATCGGCGTCCGGCACGACACGAAGATCGCCAACATCGCCCACGCGGGCGACGGCAACCTGCACCCGCTGCTGCTCACCAGGACCGGCGACGACGACGGCAGGGCCCGCGCGCAGGCCGCGTTCGCCGACATCATCGCCGAGGCCCTGGACCTCGGCGGCACCGTCACCGGCGAGCACGGCGTCGGCCTGCTCAAGCGCGACGGGCTCCGGCGCGAACTCGACCCGGCCGTGCTCGCGCTGCACCGCGCCGTGCGCGACGCGCTCGACCCGCACCACATCCTCAACCCCGGCAAGGTGTTCGGACAGGAGACGGCATGACCACGGAACCACTGGTGCGCCTCGGCGACGCCACCCTGCGCGGGACGCACGCCGACGGGGTGTTCTCGTTCAAGGACATCCCCTACGCGCGCGCCGAGCGGTTCGGCCTGCCGGAACCCGTCGTCCTGTCCGGAGAACGCGACGCGCGGACGTTCGGACCCACGGCACCGCAGGGGAGCACGCGCATCCCCGGTGTGGACCTGGAGGGCATCGTCGGACCGGGCTGGGTGCCCGGCGAGGACTACCTCACGGCCAACGTGTGGACGCCGGACCCGACCGCGGCCGGGCTGCCGGTGATGGTGTTCGTGCACGGCGGCTCGTTCACCGGGGGAGCGGCGAGCACCGCCGGGTACGACGGCACCGCGTTCGCGCGGGACGGCGTGGTGCTGGTGACGGTGAACTACCGGCTCGGCGTGCTCGGGTTCGGCTCCGTGCCGGGGTTCCCGGAGAACCGCGGTCTGCGCGACCAGATCGCGGCGCTGGAATGGGTGCGGGACAACGCCTCCGCCTTCGGCGGCGACCCCGGCGACGTGACGGTGTTCGGCGAGTCGGCGGGTGCGCTCAGCGTGTGCGACCTGCTGGCCGTCCTGCCGTCGGGGCTGGTGCGCCGGGCGATCAGCCAGAGCGGCGGCGGATCGCACCTGCTCACGCCGGCGCAGGCCGCCGTGACCACCCGCGCGGTCGAGGAGGCGCTCGGCGGGCCGGTCACCGAGGCCGACGACGCCGCGCTGGTCGACGCGCTCACCCGCGTGGCGACGGGGCGCCCGGACCTGACCGTGGACGGGGTGCGCGACCCGCTGATGGGGTTGTCGCCGATCGGCCCGGTGCTGGACGGCGACCTGTTCCACGACCAGCCCGTGGACGTCGTGGCGGCGGGGGCCGCGGCGGGCGTGGACGTGCTGGTGGGCAACAACTCCGACGAGATGAACCTCTACCTCGTCGGCCTCGGCGCGGCCCTGCCCGAGGTCACGCCCGAGGTGCTGGCGTTCTCCGTCGCCCGCCTGCACCCCGAACCCGACCGCGTCGTGGACGCGTACCGGGCCGCGGGCCGCGGCGACACCCCCGGTGAGCTGCTGGCCGCCATCGGCACGGACTTCATGTTCGCCGTCCCCACCGCCCGGCTGGCCGACGCGCACGCGCCGCACGTCGCCGGGACGTGGCGGTACGAGTTCACCTGGCGCTCGCCCGCGTTCGACGGCAGGCTCGGTGCGTGCCACGGGATCGAGCTGCCGTTCGTGTTCGACGTGCTGGACCGCGTCGACTTCGGCCTGCTCGGCGTCACGCCGAACGCCGAGACCACCGCGCTCGCCGCGAGCGTGCACGCGGCGTGGGTCCGCTTCGCCCGCGACGGCGATCCCGGCTGGCCCCGCTACACGGCGGAGCACCCCGCCGTGCGCCGGATCGGTCCGGAGTGGACGACCACGGTCGAGGCCGACGGCAAGGAACGCGCGGTGTGGGAAGGCGTGCGCTGACTGCTCGACGGGTGACCGCTCGGGGACCCGGACGGTCGAGTCCCCGGCGGTGACGCTGCCCAGCGGGGCCAGCGCGCCGGACTGGGCCTGATCGACGACATCGGGTTCACCGGCGTCGACCCCCACCTGCTCACCGCGCGCCTGCGCTGCTGAGCGGTGACCCCGTCACCGGCGCCGCGACGGCGACGGGGCGTCAGCGGCCCAGCAGGCGCTCCGCGTTCCGGGTGGTCAGCTCGCGCCAGTCCGCTCCCGGAGCGCCGTCGATCGAGGCCAGCTGCCGGGCGACGGCCTCCGGCGGCGTGAAGCAGAAGTCGCTGCCGTACAGCAGCTTCCCGGTGCCGACCACGCTCGCCAGCGCGGGGACCTGGGCCGGGAACGGGGTGCCCGCCAGGTCGAACCACAGACCGCGGAGCTGGTCGCGGGTCGGCGCGCCCCCGCCGGAGGTGAAGGTCGTGCGGAACAGCTCGATCCGGTCGGCGAGCAGCGCCAGCGTGCCACCGCAGTGCGGGATGACGAACCCGATGCCGGGGAACCGCTCCAGCGCCCCGCTGAACAGCAGGTCCGCCACGGTCCTGGTGGTGTCGAACGGGAACTCCAGCATCGGCCGGGGCCGGTCCGGTGACACGGCCTCCCAGCCGCGCGGCGACGTGGGGTGGACGAACGCGACGGCCCCCCGGCGGTCCAGCTCCTCCAGCAGCGGCGTGAACAGCGGGTCGCCGAGGTAGCGGCCCTCCACGTTGGACTCCAGGGCGACGCCGTCGGCCCCCAGCTCGTCCAGCGCACGGGCCAGTTCCGCCAGCGCCGCCCCGACGTCGGGCAGCGGCAGCGCGGCGAAGCTCCCGAACCGGCCGGGGAACCGCGCGGCGACCTCGGCAGCGCTGTCGTTGACGTGCCGGGCCAGCTCCGCCGCCGCGGTGTCGTCGCCGAGGTGCACGCCGGGTGAGGACACCGACAGCACGGCCTTCGCGATGCCGTTGTCGTCCATCAGCCGCAGGTGCCGCTCCGCGCTCCACGTCGGCCACGCGGGCATCCCGTCCGGCAGCGCGTGCCCGGACCGGGAGGCCTCGGCGACGTACCGCTCGGTCAGGAAGTGCGCGTGCACGTCGATCAGGTCCGCCATGCGGCCATGGTGCCCGAGCCGCGACGACGGCCCGCCGGGAACCCGGCGGGCCGTCGTCGAACGGGGCAGGCTACTTGGCGGCGGCCTCGTCGCGCTTGGACTTGACGAGGCTGGCGACCGTGGTGACCAGCAGGACGCCGATGATCACCGGCAGGGACACCTCGATGCCGATCGTCGGCACCGCCAGCGGCTCACCGCCGTTGAGGAACGGCAGCGTGTTGGTGTGCAGCGCCTCCAGGACCAGCTTCACGCCGATGAACGCGAGGATCAGCGAGAGGCCGATCGACAGGTACACGAGCTTGTTCAGCAGACCGCCGAGCAGGAAGTACAGCTGCCGCAGGCCCATCAGGGCGAAGGCGTTGGCCGTGAAGACGAGGAACGGCTCCTTGGTGAGGCCGAAGATCGCCGGGATCGAGTCGAGCGCGAACAGCAGGTCGGTCGTGCCGATCGCGAGCATGACGATGAACATCGGGGTCACGAAGCGCTTGCCGTCGATCTTGATGAACGACTTGGCGTCGTGGTAGCGGTCCGACACGGGGTAGACCTTGCGGACGAACCGGAGCAGCGCGTTCTCCTTGTACTCCTCGTCCTCGTCGTGCTTGGTCCTGGCCAGCTTGTAGCCGGTGTAGATCAGGAACGCGCCGAAGATGTAGAAGACCCAGCTGAACTGCGCGATGACCGCCGCGCCGACCGCGATGAAGATGCCGCGCATCACCAGCGCGATCAGGATGCCGACGAGCAGCACCCTGCCCTGGTGCACCTTGGGCACCTTGAAGGTGTTCATGATGATCAAGAAGATGAACAGGTTGTCGATGCTGAGCGAGTACTCGGTGATGTAGCCGGCGAAGAACTCACCCGCGTAGACACCGCCCGAGAAGTACCAGATGCCCAACCCGAACAGGATCGCGAGGGTGACGTAGAACGTCACCCAGCGACCCGCTTCGCCGAACGACACCTCGTGCGGCCTGCGGGCCACGAGCACGAGGTCCACGACGAGCAGACCCAGCAGGCCCACGACTGTCGCGAGCCACAACCACAGTGGTACAGACATGAGGAATCGACCCTCCGGCTCTCGGCGCGCGCGCCTGTGACCGGAGGTCTCCTCCGCCGGCTGACGCCGACCGGCGGAACCGGGAGCCAAGGGGAACTCCGTGCTGACGGCACCGCCGCGCTGGGAGTACTCCCCTCCGCGAACTGGGACAGTGTCCCTTATGTCCTGACCTCCTCGCCACACGGGGATGAGGCACCACCCTGATCGTGTATTCACCGTCGGCGGTTTTCCCGCCGGGAGGTTCACGCGGTTCACGGGGTCGGGTGTCCACGTCAACCACGTTCCGACTAGGGGTTTTCGGCGGCGGTTCGACGCGCGGACCAAAAGGTGAATTCAAATCACGAATTGCTCGCCCCCGGTTTCCTCGCCATTCGCCGTGGGTGACCGGTCGGGCACCCTCCGCTGCCGCGCGCCATTCGGGAAGCTGATGGATGGTAAGAACGCCGTCACGGCATCCGGTTCGGCCAGGTCTACTCAGAGTGGTTCTAGGGGTGCGTAATAAATCCGCCTCCGCAGGCGATGGCTCGTCGCTAGGTGCCTCCTCGGCTACGGTATGTAGCCGAGATTCGACGCATTATCTCGAATGGATTACGGGGTCTCTTTCGCGCTGGTGGATCGTGGGATACCGGGTTACGAATTGAGCCCTGCTGCCGGGTGTCGGCCGATCGGGTTCCCCACGCCGCGCGCGCAGGTGATGACCCTCAGTCCGCATCCCACCCAAGGACCGGTGTGCTCGTGAACCACGATTCGATGCAGCATTTCTCGTCGGGTCTCTGGACCCCGGTGCTGGCGTACGCCATCTCGGTGATCGGGTCGTTGATCGGCCTGTCGTGCATGTCGAGGGCCAGGAACGAGGTCGAGCGCAAGTCCAAGGTGCTGTGGACCGTCTTCGGGGCGCTCGCCATCGGCGGCGTCGCCATCTGGCTGATGCACTTCATCGCCATGCTCGGCTTCGACGTCACCAGCGGCTCCGTCAAGTACTCCGCCCCGCTCACGGCCCTGTCCGCGCTGATCGCGGTGGGTGTGGTGGGAGTCGGGCTGTCCATCGTGACCTTCCTGCGGGTCACCCCGGTGCGCCTCGTCGGCGCGGGCGTCCTGGCCGGTCTCGGCGTGGCGGGGATGCACTACATGGGCATGTCGGCGATCCGGTTCCAGGGCGAGCTGTCCTACAGCACGGCCCTCGTGGCGCTGTCGTGCGGCATCGCGGTCGCCGCCGCCACGACCGCCCTCTGGTTCACCCTGGTCGTGAAGACGGCCGCCGCCCGCGTCGCCGCGGGGCTCGTCATGGGCGTCGCCGTGACCGGGATGCACTTCACCGGTATGGCCGCCGTCACCGTGGAGGCGGATTCGACGATCCCCGCGCCGGTCGGCACCGACGTGTTCGACCTCGTGTTCCCCGTTTTCGTGATCGGTGGTCTGGTCGTCGCCGTTCTGCTGTGGACGTTGTTCACCTCCGAGAACGACCCGCTCGGCGAAACCGCGGACAACCTCGGCTGAATTCCCCGAAAACGTGGGCGCGCCTTCCCTGATCACGTCGTTTAAATTCCGTCGACGCGGCCGAGAACGTCAGACGAATTCGATTTCCTTCGTCCGGCGGGGCATCAGCAGAACGGTGAGCGCGCTGCACGCGGCGATCACCAGCAGGGCGAGGAAGACGTTGTGGGTCGCGTCGGCCAACGCGCTCCGCACGAACACCACCACGGGTGACGACGGGTCGGCGTGGCCGCCCAGCACGACCGTGGTGGCGTCCACGCTCGGCGGGAGGTCGGCCGCCACGTCGGCGGGCGGCTGGGCGAGCCGGTCGGCCAGGGTCGAGTTGGCGATGGCGCCGAACACGGCCACCCCCACGGCGCTGCCCAGCGAGCGGCTGAACATGTTCGTGGCGGTCACCACGCCCCGGCGCTCCCAGCCCACGGTCGACTGGACGGCGATGACGGTCGGGCTGGACACCAGCCCGAGGCCCACGCCCATCACGAACGCCCCCGCCGCGGCCTCCCAGACGGCCGACCCGCCGGACAGCAGGGCGATCACCACCGCGCCCGCGATCACGAACACGCTGCCGATCAGCGACGTGTCCCGGAACCCGATCCGCATGTAGACCCGCCCGGCCATCGCCGCGGAGATGGGCCACCCGAACGTCAGCGCGGCCAGCGCGAACCCCGCGACCAGCGCCCCCGTGCCGAGCACCCCCTCCACGAACGTCGGCAGGTACGACGTCAGCCCCATCAGCAGCGCGCCCACGATCAGCGCCGTCAGGTTGCCGCCGTTCAGCGTGCGGTGGCCGAACACCCACATCGGCAGGATCGGCTCGGCGACCCGGCGTTCCACCAGCACGAACACCACCAGCACCACGCCGCCGACGCCGAACACCAGCAGGCTCTGCCACGACCCCCACGCCCACGCCACGCCGCCCTCCAGCAGCCCGAGCAGCACCAGCGGGAGGCCGGTGGTGAGCAGCGCGGCACCGAGGTAGTCGACCCTGTGCACCTGCTTGACCACGTTCTCCTTGAACCGCAGCGCCAGGAACACCACCGCGACCGCGCCGAGCGGCACGTTGACGAAGAAGATCCACCGCCACGACAGGTAGTCGGAGAACACCCCGCCCAGCGCGGGCCCGATCAGCGACGCCACGGCCCACACGCTGGTCACGTAGCCCTGGACCTTCGCCCGCTCCTCCACGGTGTAGAGGTCGCCGAGCATCGTGATGCTCATCGGCTGCACGGCACCCGCGCCGATGCCCTGGACGGCGCGGGCCGCGATCAGCACCGGCATGCTCCACGCCGCGCCGGACAGCACCGAGCCCAGCAGGAACACGCCGATGCCGAAGAACATCACCGGCTTGCGGCCGTAGATGTCGGCGAACTTCCCGTACAGCGGCACGGTCACGGCCTGGGTCAGCAGGTAGATCGAGAACAGCCACGGGAACTGCGAGAACCCGCCGACGTCCTCCACGATGGACGGCACGGCGGTCGCGATGATCGTGCTGTCGAGCGCGACCAGCCCGGTGGTCAGCATCACCGCCAGCAGGACGGGACCGCGGTCCGAGCGGAGGCCCAACTGCTTCCGGGTGAGCGGTGCCGTCATGCGTTCGTGCTCCCAACGTCCGGGTGGGCTGAAGATCCCCCCACGACCAACACCGACCTCGTCCCCCGCCATTCCGCCCTGGGTGGAACGCGGTCCGGATCGGGCCGTCCGGGCGTCATTACCGCAGTTCGGCGATGTGATCGATAACATGTGCCGGTGGACAAGGTGACGCGGGAGCCTGCGATGACGGACGTGGCACGCCTGGCGGGCGTGTCGCACCAGACCGTGTCGAGGGTGCTCAACGGGCATCCGAACGTGCGGGAGCAGACGCGCAACCGGGTGCGGGCGGCGATCTCCGAGCTCGGCTACCGCCCGAACAGGGCAGCGAAAGCCCTGGTCACGGGCCGTTCGCAGGTGCTGGGCGTGGTGGCGCAGAACTCGACGCTCTACGGGCCCGCGTCGCTGCTGGTGGCGTTCGAGAACGCCGCGGCCGAGGCGGGGTTCACCGTCAGCGTGGGCAACGTCAGCGTGCTGGACCGGCACTCGATCGGGCGCGCGGTGGAGCAGCACCTCGACCAGCGGGTGGCGGGGATCGTGGTGATAGCGCCGGTCGCGTCGGCCAACGAGGCCCTCGACCACCTGCCCGCGGACGTGCCGCTGGTCACCATCGACGGCGACCCGGCCCGGCCCGCGGCGCTGGTCACGGTGGACCAGGCCGCGGGCGCGCGGGAGGCGACGAAGTTCCTCCTGGCGGCGGGCCACTCGACGGTGTGGCACGTGTCGGGTCCGTCGGACTGGTTCGACGCGATCGGGCGGATCGAGGGGTGGCGGGCGGCCCTCACCGAGGCCGGCGCGGAGATCCCCCCGGTCATGGCGGCCGACTGGACCGCCGCGTCGGGGTACCGGGCGGGGCAGATGCTCGCGCGGATGCCGGACGTGACGGCGGTGTTCGCGGCGAACGACCACCTGGCGCTCGGCATCCTGCGCGCGATGAGCGAGCGCGGCAGGCGGGTCCCGGAGGACGTGAGCGTCGTCGGGTTCGACGACGTCCCCGAGGCCGCCTACTTCATCCCGCCGCTGACCACGATCAGGCCGGACTTCGAGGCCGTGGCCAGGACGACGCTGGGGATGCTGCTCGGGCAGATCGAGTCCGGCTCGTCGACGTCCACGCGGCACACGATCGCGCCCGAGCTGGTGGTGCGCGACAGCGTCGCCGGTCCTGGACAGCGTTGAGAACGCTCATCACGATCTCGCGCTGACCGGATCTCCTTCACGGGCAAGGTGTCCGTCGAGTTACCGAAACGTTGCGCCGTTCTGTTGACGGCAGGAATGTTAGCGATAACACTTCGGCGGACAAGCTGTCGGACGAAGGTGTCTCACCATGGTGATCGATCCCCAGGACGCACTCGTGGTCGGAGTCGACTTCGGCACGCTGTCCGGCCGCGCCGTCGTGGTGCGCGTCCGCGACGGCGCCGAACTCGGCAGCGCGGTGCACGAGTACCGGCACGGCGTCGTCGACCGCGTGCTGCCCGCCACCGGACGGGCGCTGCCGCCGGAGTGGGCGCTCCAGGTCCCGTCCGACTACGTCGACGTGCTGCGCGAGGCCATTCCCTCGGCCCTCGCGGCGGCGGGCGCCGACCCGAGGCACGTCATCGGCGTCGGCACGGACTTCACCGCGTGCACGATGGTGCCGACCACGGCCGACGGCACGCCGCTGTGCGAGCTGCCCGAGTTCGCCGAGCAGCCCCACGCCTACGTCAAGCTGTGGAAGCACCACGCCGCGCAGGGCCAGGCCGACCGGATCAACGAGCTGGCGCGCAAGCGCGAGGAGCCGTGGCTGCCGCGCTACGGCGGGCTGATCTCCTCGGAGTGGGAGTTCGCCAAGGGCCTGCAACTGCTGGAGGAGGCCCCCGAGGTCTACGCCGCGACCGAGCACTGGGTCGAGGCCGCCGACTGGATCATCTGGCAGCTCACCGGCACCTACGTGCGCAACGCGTGCACCGCGGGCTACAAGGGGATCCGCCAGGACGGCACCTACCCGAGCCAGGACTTCCTGCGCGAGCTGCACCCCGGCTTCGAGCGGTTCGTCACCGACAAGCTGGACCACGAGATCGGCGCGCTCGGCGACCGCGCGGGCGGGCTGTCCGCCGAGGCCGCCGCGTGGACCGGGCTCCCCGAGGGCATCGCGGTCGCGGTCGGCAACGTCGACGCCCACGTCACCGCGCCCGCCGCGAACGCCGTCGAGCCCGGCCAGATGGTCGCGATCATGGGCACCTCCACCTGCCACGTCCTGTCCGGCGCAGACCTCCGCGAGGTGCCGGGGATGTGCGGCGTCGTGGACGGCGGGATCATCCCCGGCCTCTGGGGCTACGAGGCGGGCCAGTCCGGCGTCGGCGACATCTTCGGCTGGTTCGTCGAGCACAACGTGCCCGCCGACTACCAGCGGCGCGCGGCCGAGCGCGGCATCTCCGTGCACGACCTGCTCACGGAACTGGCCGCGGAGCAGGAGATCGGCGAGCACGGGCTGGTCGTGCTCGACTGGCACAGCGGCAACCGCTCGGTGCTGGTCGACCACGAGCTGAGCGGCCTGGTCGTCGGCCAGACGCTCGCCACCCGCGCCGAGGACACCTACCGGGCGCTGTTCGAGGCGACCGCCTTCGGCACCAGGACCATCGTGGACGCCTTCGTCGCGTCCGGCGTCCCCGTCACCGAGCTGATCGTCGCGGGCGGTCTGCTGCGCAACGAGCTGCTGATGCAGATCTACGCCGACGTGACCGGCCTGCCGCTGTCGGTGATCGGCTCCGAGCAGGGGCCCGCCCTCGGGTCGGCCATCCACGCCGCGGTGGCCGCGGGCGCCTACCCCGACATCCGCGCGGCCGCCGCCGCCATGGGGTCCGTCCGCCGGGGCGTCTACCAGCCGGTTCCGGCGAACGTCGAGGCCTACCAGGCGCTCTACGCCGACTACGTCGAGCTGCACGACCACTTCGGTCGCGGCGGGAACGACGTGATGCACCGGCTGAAGGCGCGCAAGCGCGCCGCGACCGAGGGGAAGAGCTGATGTCGTTGGGACAGGTGATCGCGGACCTGCGACGCACCGTCGCCGAGCTGCACGGGGAGCTCACCAGGTACGGGCTGGTGATGTGGACCGCGGGCAACGTGTCGGCGAGGGTGCCGGGGGAGGACCTGATGGTGATCAAGCCGTCGGGCGTGTCCTACGACGAGCTGACCGCCGCCACGATGGTCGTCACGGACCTGCACGGCGAACTGGTGGAGGGCGACCTGGCCCCCTCGTCGGACACGGCGGCGCACGGGTACGTGTACCGGCACATGCCCGAGGTCGGCGGCGTCGTGCACACGCACTCGCCCTACGCCACGGCGTGGGCCGCGCGCGGCGAGCCGATCCCGTGCGTGCTGACGATGATGGCCGACGAGTTCGGCGGTGACGTCCCGGTCGGCCCGTTCGCCATGATCGGCGACGACTCCATCGGCCGCGGCATCGTGGACACGTTGCGGGACAGCAGGTCCCCTGCCGTGCTGATGCGCAACCACGGCCCGTTCACGGTCGGCCCGGACGCCCGCTCCGCGGTGAAGGCCGCCGTGATGGTCGAGGACGTCGCCCGCACCGTCCACATCGCGCACCAGCTCGGCAAGCCGGGCGACATCGGCCAGGACGACATCGACCGCCTGCACGTCCGCTACCAGAACGTCTACGGGCAGGCCTGAGCCCGTGGAACCACGAGGAGAGCCAGCCATGTCGACCGCCGCCAAGCCCCAGCTGTGGTTCCTCACCGGCAGCCAGCACCTGTACGGACCCGAGACGCTGGAGCAGGTGGCGAGCCAGTCGCAGCAGATCCAGCGCACGCTCACCGCGTCCGGCCGGATCTCCGCGGAGATCGTGTGGAAGCCGGTGCTGACCGACTCCACCGCGATCCGCGCCGTCATGCTCGCGGCCAACGCCGACCCGTCGTGCGTCGGCGTGGTCGCCTGGATGCACACGTTCTCGCCGGCCAAGATGTGGATCACCGGGCTGGACGTGCTGCGCAAGCCCCTGCTGCACCTGCACACCCAGCTCAACTCGGCGCTGCCGTGGCAGTCCATCGACATGGACTTCATGAACCTCAACCAGGCCGCGCACGGCGACCGCGAGTTCGGGTTCATCCAGACCCGCCTCGGGGTCGCGCGCAAGACCGTGGCCGGGCACGCGTCCGACCCGGCGCTGGCGACCAGGATCGACGGCTGGGCGCGGGCCGCGACCGGCCACAGCCACCTGCGGAACCTCAAGCTGGCCCGGTTCGGCGACAACATGCGGGACGTCGCCGTGACCGAGGGCGACAAGGTCGAGGCCGAGTTGAGGTTCGGCGTCTCGGTGAACACCTACGGCGTCAACGACCTGGTGGCCGTGGTCGACGCCGTCGCCGACGACGCGATCTCCGTGCTGGTGGCGGAGTACGCCGACGCCTACGACCTGGCGCCGGAACTGGCCAGGGGCGCCGAGCGGCACGAGTCGCTGCGCTACGCCGCCCGGATCGAGCTGGGGATGCGGCAGTTCCTCACCGAGGGCGGGTTCGGCGCGTTCACCACGAACTTCGAGGACCTCGGCGGTCTCCGGCAGTTGCCGGGCCTGGCCGTGCAGCGGCTGATGGCCGACGGCTACGGCTTCGGCGGCGAGGGCGACTGGAAGACCTCCGCGCTGCTGGCCGCGGTGAAGGCGATGGGCACGGGCACCGGGCGCGGCACGTCGTTCATGGAGGACTACACCTACCACTTCGGGCCCGGCGAGCCGAAGATCCTCGGCGCGCACATGCTGGAGGTGTGCCCGAGCATCGCGGCCCAGCGGCCGTCGTGCGAGATCCACCCGCTGGGCATCGGCGGCAGGGAGGACCCGGTCCGGCTGGTGTTCGACGCCACGGCGGGCCAGGGCGTGGTGATCGGGCTGTCCGACCTCGGCGACCGGTTCCGCCTGGTGGCCAACGAGATCGAGGTCGTGCCGCCGGACGAGCCGCTGCCGAACCTGCCCGTGGCGCGCGCGGTCTGGAAGCCCGCCCCCGCGCTGTCCACCTCGGCCGAGTCGTGGCTCACGGCGGGCGGGCCGCACCACACGGTGCTGACCCAGGCCGTCGGCGCGGAGACGCTGCGGGACTTCGCGCACATGGCGCACACCGAACTCGTGGTGATCGACGGGGCGACCACGACGGCGGACTTCGGGGACCGCCTGCGCTGGAACCAGGCCTACTACCGACTCGCCCAGGGCTTGCCCGGCTGGCGATAGCACGAACCGATCCCGACAGGAGAGACCGATGAAGTTCACCCGTGTCGCCGCGATGGGTGGCGCTCTGGCGCTCACCGCGGCGCTGAGCGCCTGCGGCTCGTCCACCAAGACGGTCGACCAGCAGGCGGAGTCCGGGTCCGGTGCGGGCTCGCTCGTGGGCGTGACCATGCCGACCAAGTCGTCCGAGCGGTGGATCCACGACGGCGACAACATCAAGGCGGCGCTGGAGGAGCAGGGCTACCAGGTCGACCTCCAGTACGCGGAGAACGACATCCCGACGCAGGCCAACCAGATCGAGAACCAGATCACCAAGGGCGCCAAGGTGCTCATCGTGGCCTCGATCGACGGCAAGGCGCTCACCACGCAGATCCAGCAGGCGGCCGACAAGAAGATCCCGGTCATCTCCTACGACCGGCTGATCCTCAACAGTCCCAACGTCGACTACTACGCCACGTTCGACAACTTCAAGGTCGGTGTCGAGCAGGCCACGTCCCTGCTGACCGGGCTCGGCCTGAAGAAGGCCGACGGCTCCGAGGGCGACGCGAAGGGCCCGTTCAACATCGAGCTGTTCGCGGGGTCGCCGGACGACAACAACGCCACGTTCTTCTTCAACGGCGCCATGTCCGTCCTCCAGCCGTACCTCGACAAGGGCACCCTCGTCGTCAAGAGCGGCCAGAAGGACTTCGCCACGGTCGCGATCCTGCGGTGGGACCCCGCCACGGCGCAGCGCCGCATGGAGGACGTCATCACCTCCAGCTACGGCGGCGGCGCGCTGGTCCAGGGCGTGCTCTCGCCCTACGACGGCCTGTCCATCGGCATCCTCTCGGCGCTCAAGAGCAACGGCTACGGCACGGGCACCCAGCCCTACCCGATCGTGACCGGCCAGGACGCCGAGGTCGCCTCGGTGAAGTCGATCGTGTCCGGTGAGCAGTACTCCACCATCTACAAGGACACGCGCCAGCTCGCCGACGTCGCCGTGAAGATGGCCGACGCCATCCTCAAGGGCGGCAAGCCCGAGATCAACAACCCGACCGACTACAACAACGGCCAGAAGGTCGTCCCCACCTTCACCCTCCCCGTGGTCACCGTCGACAAGGCCAACTACCAGAAGGTCCTGATCGACTCCGGCTACTACACCGCCGACCAGATCAAGTAGTCGCCGCCGGCCGGGCCCCCACCGGGGCCCGGCCCGTGAAGGGACCGACCAGCGATGGCAGACGACATCCTGCGCATGCGGGGGATCACCAAGACCTTTCCCGGCGTCAAGGCGCTCCAGGACGTGGCGCTGTCCGTGCGCCGCGGCGAGATCCACGCGATCTGCGGCGAGAACGGCGCGGGCAAGTCGACGCTGATGAAGGTGCTGTCCGGGGTGTACCCGCACGGCTCCTACGACGGCGAGATCACGTTCGACGGCGAGCCGTGCGCGTTCTCCGGGATCCACGACAGCGAGCGGCGCGGGATCGTGATCATCCACCAGGAGCTGGCGCTGTGCCCGCAGCTCTCCATCGCGGAGAACCTGTTCCTGGGCAACGAGCTGGCGCACCGCGGCCTGATCGACTGGAACCGCACCAACCACGCGGCGGCCGAGCTGCTGGAGCGCGTCGGGCTGCGGGAGAACCCGACCACGCCGGTGCTCGACATCGGCGTGGGCAAGCAGCAGCTCGTGGAGATCGCGAAGGCGCTGTCCAAGGAGGTGCGGCTGCTCATCCTGGACGAGCCGACCGCCGCGCTGAACGACGAGGACTCCGCCCACCTGCTCGACCTGCTGCGCGAGCTGCGCGAGCAGGGCATCACCTGCGTGATCATCTCACACAAGCTCAACGAGATCGCGGCCGTCGCCGACTCGATCACGATCCTGCGCGACGGCCGGACGATCGAGACGCTGGACATGGTCACCGACGACGTGACCGAGGCCCGGATCATCTCCGGCATGGTCGGCCGCGACCTGTCCGACCGCTTCCCGCCGCACGAGCCGAACATCGGGGAGGAGGTGCTGCGCATCGAGGACTGGACCGTGCACAGCCCGACCCAGCGCGGCCGGGTCGTGGTGTCGGGCGCGAACCTGGTGCTGCGGCGCGGGGAGATCGTCGGACTGGCCGGGCTCATGGGCGCGGGCCGCACCGAGCTGGCCATGAGCGTGTTCGGCCGCTCCTACGGCACCGACATCTCCGGCCGGGTGGTCAAGGACGGCCGCGAGATCGACGTCCGCACGGTGCGCGACGCGATCCGCAACGGCATCGCCTACGTCACCGAGGACCGCAAGCGCTACGGCCTCAACCTCATCGAGGACATCAAGCGCAACATCTCCGCGGTGGGCCTGTCGAAGCTCGCCAAGCGCGGGTGGGTGCACGAGAACGAGGAGCAGCGGGTCGCCGAGGACTTCCGGCGCAGCATGAACATCAAGGCGCCCGGCGTCGCCACGACCACGGGCACCCTCAGCGGCGGCAACCAGCAGAAGGTCGTGCTGTCCAAGTGGATCTTCACCGATCCGGACGTGCTGATCCTCGACGAGCCGACCCGCGGGATCGACGTCGGAGCCAAGTACGAGATCTACACGATCATCAACAAGCTCGCGGACGAGGGCAAGGCGGTGCTGGTGATCTCCTCGGAGCTGCCCGAGCTGCTGGGCCTGTGCGACCGCGTCTACGCCCTGTCGGCCGGACGGATCACCGGTGAGGTCGACCGCGCCGACGCGACCCAGGAACGACTCATGCACTTCATGACCAAGGGACAGGAGTAGCGGCATGACCAGCACCGCGCCCACGGACGCCGAAGTCCCTGCCGAAGTCCACAAGGGACGGAAGCCACCGGCGCAGCGCCGGTTCTCGATCAACCCCCGGCAGAGCGGCATCTACGTCGCGTTCGGGCTGATCGTCGTCCTGTTCACCGTCCTGACCGACGGTGCGCTGCTCCAGCCCCAGAACATCTCCAACATCATCGTGCAGAACTCCTACGTGCTGATCCTGGCGATCGGCATGATCCTGATCATCATCGCCGGGCACATCGACCTGTCCGCGGGATCGGTGGTGGCGCTGACCGGCGCCATCTGCGCGGTGCTGACGGTCAACATGGGCGTCCCGTGGCCGCTCGCCGTGCTGATCACCCTGGTCGCGGGCGGCGTCATCGGAGCGTGGCAGGGCTACTGGGTCGCCTACTTCGGCATCCCGGCGTTCATCGTCACGCTCGCGGGCATGCTGGTGTTCCGCGCGCTCACCCTGACCGTGCTGGGCAACCAGGGCATCGGCCCGTTCCCCGACCAGATCCGCACGCTGTCCAACGGCTTCGTCGAGGGCTTCCTCGGCAACATCGGCCTCGGCCCGCTGGGCGGCGCCGACCTGTTCACGCTGCTCGTCGGGATCGCCGTCGTCGCGGGCATCGCCATCACGCAGTGGCGCTCGCGCCAGGGCCGCATCGGCTACGGCCAGACCGTCGACCCGTTCCCGCTGTTCGTGCTCCGCATCGTCGCGCCCGCCGTCGTGGTGCTCGCCGTCGTCGTGCAGCTGGCCCGGTTCAAGAACCTGCCGTGGGTGCTCGTGCTGCTGGCCGCGCTGGTGCTGGGCTACTCGCTGCTCACCAACCGCGCGGTGTTCGGCCGCCGCATCTACGCCGTCGGCGGCAACCTCCAGGCCGCCACGCTGTCCGGCGTGAAGGTCAAGTCCGTCACGTTCTGGATCTTCGTCAACATGGGCGTGCTCGCGGCCCTCGCGGGCGTGATCTTCGCGGGCAGGCTCAACCAGGCCGGACCCACCGCGGGCACCGCGTTCGAGCTGGACGCCATCGCGGCGGCCTTCATCGGCGGCGCGGCCGTGCAGGGCGGGGTCGGCAAGGTCGTCGGGGCCATCACCGGCGGTCTGATCATGGCGGTCATCAACAACGGCATGTCCCTGATCGGCGCGCCCAGCGAACGGGTGATGCTGGTGAAGGGTCTCGTCCTGCTCGCGGCCGTCGCCTACGACGTGTGGACGAAGAAGCGGGCGGGCTCGCGCTAGCCGTCGTGCGGGACGGGTCGGCCGCCCTTACCGTCGAGGGATGACCGACCTCTCCGCACGACGCTCGCACCCGATCGCGGGCCTGGCCGTCTTCGGCGCGGCCGTGGCCGCGGTCGCCGTGATCGGCTCGCTGTCCGCGGTCTCGGCCGCCTCGGACTACGCGGCGCTCCGGCAACCGTCGTGGGCGCCGCCGTCCTGGCTGTTCGGTCCGGTGTGGACGACCCTCTACGTGATGATCGCCTTCTCCGGCTGGCTCGCCTGGCGGGCCGGGGCGCGGCGCGAGCTGGTGCTGTTCGGCGCGCAGCTCGTGCTGAACGCCCTCTGGACGCCGCTGTTCTTCGCCGCGGGCCAGTACGGGCTGGCGCTGGTGGACATCGTGCTGCTGCTGGCGAGCATCGTCGCGCTGATCGCCGTCTTCGCCCGCCGCAGCCGCCTGGCCGCCGGGCTGCTCGTGCCGTACCTGCTGTGGGTGGGGTTCGCGACCGCCCTCAACGCGAGCATCTGGTCGGCGAACACCTGAGCCCTCAGTACGGCATGACGTTGCCCTCGCCGTCGTAGGCGACGAGCCGGAACCCGCCCAGGTCCTCGTCGACGGGGATGTCCCGCGGGGCGAACCAGAAGATCGTGATGTTGCCGTCCGCGCTCCACCCGGCCGTGCGGGCGGTGGCGACCTGCTCGTCGCCCAGTTCGAGCACGATCCGCCGCACGTCGCCCTCGTAGTACCCGTACAGCCGGGTTCCCCCCGCCGCCGCGCCGCGGGTGGTGACCGAGTGGAAACCGGTCCAGTGGCCCGCCGCGCCCGTGGTCTGCGACGGGATGACCCGGCCGACGCCGTTCGTGCCGATGGTCAGCCCGTACCCGGTTCCGCCCGGTACCGCCGGCCGTTCGGTGTCGCGCGTCGCCGTGGGGGCGCGCCCCTCGCGGTGGGTGGGCTCGCGGTACCCGGCGACGAAGTAGAGGACCTCGTTGGCGAACCCGGTCGTCACGACGTTGCCGACCGGGAGCGAGCCGGGGTTGGCGGGCCTGGCGGCGGTGACCTCGATGGTGGGCTGCTCGGGGACCGTGCCCGCGCCCGACCCGCCGAGGACGGAGATCGCCACCAGCAGCGCGGCCGTGCCGCCGACGACCCCGCCGCCGCGCACGAGCCTGCGCCTGGTCCTGATCCGCCGCCCGGACTCCATGACCGCGCCGACGTCGACCGAGCCGAACCCGTCGGGGGGCGAGCCGTGCAGGGCCGAGCGCAGTGCGTCGAGGTCCGTCATCGGGTCTCCTCCCCGGCGGTGGCGCCCGCGGGCGACAGGGTGGTCCTCAGCTTGGCCAGCGCACGCGAGTTCGTGCTCTTCACGGTCCCCAGCGACACCTTCAGCTCGGCGGCCACCTCGGCCTCGGACAGGTCGAGGTAGTGCCGCAGCACGATGATCGCGCGTTCCCTCGCGGTCAGCTGCGCCAGCACCCGCATCAGCCACTCCTGCTGGGCGTGGTCCTGGGTGAAGTCGCGCGCCTCGGGGTGGTCCGGGAACGTCTCCCGCACCTGCTCCTTGATGGGCCGCCGCCACCGGTCGATGGTCAGGTTGGTCAGCACGCGCCGGGCGTAGGCGTACGCGTCCTGGTTGCGCACCCTCGACCAGGACGCGTACGTCCTGGCGAGCGCCGACTGCACGGCGTCCTCAGCCTGGTGGCGGTCGCCGATCAGCAGGTGCGCGGCGCGCAGCAGCCTGGCCGAGTTCGCCTCGACGAACTCCACGAACTGGCGGTCACCCCTGCTCACGTGCCTCCCTCGCGCACTCCACGCCGATACCGACGGATGGCACCGCCGAAAGGTTGAGGGGTCGCGGCCTCAACTTCTCGGCGGCCTGCCTCGTCAGGACCCAGTGCGAGCCCCGACCGCGAAGGAGGCACCGTGCTGGACCGCAAGGCACTGTCCGTGATGGCCATCGGAGCGTTGACCCTGCTCGCCGCGTGCGGCACGGCACCGCGTCCCGCGGAGACCGTCCCGCCCACGTCCTCGGCCGCGGACACCGGCGCCCCGGCCGCCTTCGTGGCACCCCCGGCCGCCGGGAGCCCGGAGAGCAAGGCCGAGGCCGACTCGGTGACCTCGGAGAACCTGATCGCGGACTGCATGAGGGCGCAGGGGTTCACCTACGTGCCGAGGCCGCTCAAGTTCGGCAGGGCCGCGGGCAACCTGGCCGGGACGGACCCCGCGCTCGTGCCGTACGAGGACCTGAAGAGGTACCGCGCGAAGTACGGGTTCGGGCACTTCGCCCGCGACGTCTACCCGGACGACCTCGACGTCTCGTTGCCCGAGCCGCCGCCGAACCCCAACACCGCCATCCGCGACGCGCTCGACGAGGCCGGGAAGAAGGCCTACGACCTGGCGCTCGACGGGGGAGCGCGCGAGGCGGGGGCGCGCGACTCCGCCCAGCCCCCTCGGTCGGCCGACAGCTGCTCGGCCAGGGCGTCCGAGCGGGTCTACGGCGAGGAGAAGCCCGCCGATCCAGCCGAGGAGGCCGCCGCCGCGCAGGCCCAGCGGGAGTTCCAGACCGACCCGCGGCTCCTGGAGGCCGCCCAGGGCTACGCGACCTGCCTGCGCGGCCAGGGCTACGAGGTGACCGCGGTGGAGCCGGGGGCGATCGAGCGCACGGTCGAGCAGGTCGCGACGACGCTGCACGCCGAGGCGCGGGGCGAGAACCTCCAGCAGGGCCTCGACCGCGAGATCACGATGGCGCTGGAGGACCTGGAGTGCGGCAGGGCCTACGAGGTCGTCGCCAAGCCCAAGGTCGAGAAGGTGCTGGCCGAGGGCGGGGTCGGCTGAGGTGGCCGGTCCCCGGCGTGGTCGGGTCGGGGCGACGCAGCTCGTGACCGAGACACCCGCGGCGGGCACGACGCTGACGTCCGGTGACGGGCTGATGGAGGTCGGCGGCCGACCGGTGCCCGCGCCGCCGCGGCCGTCGCCCGACCGGACCCTGCCCGCCGTCGGCACGACCACCGGCCTGCTGGGCGCCGCGATGGCCACGGGCCGCTGCCGCGACGAGGGCCACCTGGCCGGGCGCGACCGCGTGGCCGTCCTCGGTGGCGGCGCGGCGGAACTGCTCGGCGTGCACCGGACCGCGGCCGGACCCCTAGAGGCGCTCGGGGGCGTCGATGCCCAGCAGCGACAGACCGAGCACGAGCACCCGTGACGTGAGCTGGGCGAGCACCAGCCTGGACTCGCGCGCCTCCGGGCCCGTGCCGTCCTTCAGGATCGGGCAGGCGTCGTAGAACGTGGTGAACGTGCTGGCCGTCTCGTACAGGTAGGTGGTCAGCTTGTGCGGCGAGTACGCCTCGATCGCCGCGTCCACCGCCGCCGGGAACCCGAGCAGCTTCACCACGAGCGCGCGCTCGGCCGGTTCGGTCAGCACGACCGGCGCGCCCGCCGACGGCACCGACCCCGCCTTCGCCAGGATCGAGCGGATGCGGGCGTTGGCGTACTGGAGGTACACCGAGGTGTTGCCCTCCTTGGCCAGCATCTTCTCCCAGGTGAACACGTAGTCGCGCTCGCGGTCGTTCGACAGGTCCGCGTACTTCACCGCGCCGATGCCCACGACCTTCGCCAGCCGCGCCTGCTCCTCGGCGTCGAACGCGGTGCGCTCGGCGATCACGGCGGCGGCGTGGTCGACGGCCTCGGTCAGCAGGTCGACGAGCTTGAGCGTGCCGCCCGCCCGCGACCGGATGGTCTTGCCGTCCTCACCGAGGATCGAGCCGAACCCGACGTGCTCGGCGTGCTGGTCGGTGAGGTAGCCCGCCTGCCGCGCGGCGGCGAACACCATCGTGAAGTGCTGCGCCTGCGGCGTGCCGACGACGTAGAGCAGGTCGGTCACCTCGCGCTCGCGGACCCAGTACCGGATCGTGGCGAGGTCGGTGCTGGCGTAGTTGTAGCCGCCGTCGCTCTTGCGGATGATCAGCGGCAGCCGGTCGCCCTCGCGGTTGGTGAAGCCGGGCGGGAACACGCACAGCGCCCCGTCGCTGACCTCGGTCAACCCCTTGGCCTCCAGCTCGGCGACGGTGTCGGCGAGGTAGGGGTTGTAGAAGCTCTCCCCGTAGACGTCGGCCGACGTGAGCCCGATGCCCAGCAGCTCGTACACCTTCTCGAAGTGCCGGGTGGACTCCTCCACGAGCCCGCGCCACAGCGCCAGCGTCTCCTCGTCGCCGCCCTGCAACGCCACGACCCGCAGCCGGGCCCGCTCGACGAAGTCCGGGTCGGCGTCGAACTTCTTGCGCGCCGCCACGTAGAACCCGTTGAGGTCGCTGATCGAGTGCGACCCGGACCCGGCCTTCCACCCCTCGTCCACGAGGTGCTCGATGAGCATCCCGAACGGCGTGCCCCAGTCGCCGAGGTGGTTGTGCGGGATCACCTCGTGGCCCGCGAAGCGCAGCAGCCGCATGATCGCGTCACCGATGATCGACGACCGCAGGTGGCCGACGTGCATCTCCTTGGCCACGTTCGGGCTCGACAGGTCGATCGCGACCCGGCGCGGGGCGTCGGTCGCCGCGGCGCCCATCCGGTCGTCGCCGAGCAGACCGGCGGCCTGGTCCTGCAACCACTCGGTGCGCAGCACGAGGTTCACGAACCCCGGCCCGGCGATCTCCGGGGTCTCCACCAGGTCCGCCGAGTCCAGGTGCTCGACCACGGCCTGCGCCACGTCGCGCGGCGCCTTCCCCAGCTTCTTGGCCAGGCTCATGGCCACGTTGCACTGGTAGTCCACACCCTCGCGGGTGGAGGGTCGCACGAGCGCCTCGGCCGGGGTGATGTCCACACCCAGGGCCGTGCGCAGCGCTACCGCCACCCGACGACCCAGTTCCACTCCGACGTCACCCTGCAACACCGCTAGACCTCCAGGCTCGTACTTCCTTGAGCCCAGTATCCCGCCCGGTGGAAATCGGGTTCGTCAGCCCACGACGCGGCGGATCGTCGCGACCGGACCGATGGCGTCGATGGGCGACACCTTGACCGTCTCGCCCGAGGTCGGGGCGTGCACCGCGTAGGTGCCGTCGATCGCCATCGCCACGTGCCCGAGGTCGGCTCGGTAGAGGATCAGGTCACCGGCCCTGACCTGGTCGCGCGGCACGGCGGTGCCGATCAGGGCCTGCGTGTAGGTGACGCGCGGGATGGTCACGCCCGCCCTGCGGTACGCGGTCTGCATGAGCCCGGAGCAGTCGTAGGTGTCCGGCCCGACGGCGCCCCACACGTACGGCTTGCCCAGCTCGCCGAGCGCGAACCGCAGCGCGTCACCGGCCGCGCCCGCCGGGATGTTCGGGTTGACCGACGGTCCGGTGCCGGACAGCCGGGCCAGGTCTGCCGGGGCGAGCGCGCCGAGCGCCTGCCGCACCTCGGTCACCGTGCCGTCCAGACCCGCCTTGCGCTGGTCGGCCAGAGCCACGGCCGCGAGCGCCTCGTCGGCCAGCCGCTGGGCGGTGCCGCGGTCCTCCTCGGCCTTCTTGCTGGTGGCCTCGACCTGCGCGCGGGCGTCCTCGGCCTTCTTCTGCGCCGCGGTGGCGTCGTCAGCCGCCCTCTGCGCCGTCGCGACCATCGCGCCGTGCCGCTCGGCGTAGACGTCCATGATCATCGCCGCGTCGAGGTACTCCTCGGGCGACTCGCTGCTGAACACCGCCGCAAGCCCGTTGAGGCGCAGGCCCTTGAACGAGATCTCCACCAGGTGGTCGACCTCGTCCTGCAAGGTCGTGGCCAGCGCCCTCGACTCCTCCTGGAGGGTCTTCGCCTTCGCCGCGGCCAGCACGGCGTCCTCGGCGGCCTTCTTCGACGCCGCCGCGTCCGTCGTCGCCTTCTCGGCCGCGGCGCGCTTGTCGAGCAGGTTCTGCTGCGCGGCGAGCGCGTCCTGGTTGGCGGTGGCCGCGGCCTGGCTCAACTCCAGGTACCTGGTCATCTCCGCCGAGTTCGGCACGGCGGGGGAGTTCGGCAGCGTCGGCGTCGTGGTCGGCGCGGCGGTCGAGGACGACGACGAGGACGGCGGCGCGGTGGTCGTGCTGCCCGCGGGCGGCGTGGTGGTGGCGGCGGGCGGGGTGGTCGTCGTCGGGGGAACGGTCGTGGTCGGGGGGACCGTGGTGGTGGGGGGTGCGGGCGTCGTGGTCGGAGGCGGGGTCGTCGTCTCCGGAGGGGGCGTCGTCGTGCTCGACGGAGCGGACGAGGACGGGTCCGGCTGGGCCACGGACGCGGGGGCTCCACCGGCGAGCACCACGGCGACCACGAACACCACCACGAGACCACGCATGGACGCCACCCCTCATAGGCACCGCGAACCCCACCACTTTGTCACGGTGAGTGGTCAATTCGGCGTAAGGCGGGGAGCGAAGTTCTCAGCGAAGTGCGAAAACGGGCGACGAACTGACCGGTTCGCGTCACCGGAAGCGACAGCTCCATCCTTTCGGGGGGGTGGCGGGTGACCCCTCCGGTACCGGCCGCCGCCACTAGCCTCGTACCCGTGATCCTCCTGCCGAACGACGTCCTGTCCCTGCGGGTGCTCGACTTCGCCCGCCTGCACGAGGCGCCCCCCGTCCTCAACCACAGCGTGCGCACCTACCTGCACGCCGCCGCCATCGCCGAGCGCGACGCCGTCGAGCACGACGCCGACACCCTGTTCCAGGCGTGCGTGCTGCACGACATCGGCACCGCCGACGCCTTCGACGGTCCGGTCCGGTTCGAGGTGGAGGGCGCGGACGCCGCCGCCGCGTTCCTCACGGCCGAAGGCGTGCCCGCGCGGGCCGTCGACCAGGTGTGGGAGGCCATCGCGCTGCACACGTCCGGCCAGATCGCCGAGCGGCGCGGTCCGATCACCATGCTCACCCGCCTCGGCGTGCTCGCCGACTTCGGCGAGGGCAGCGCGGAGTTCGAACGGGCCTACCCGAGGCTCGACATCGAGGTGGAGTTGAAGCGGCTGGTCGTGGAGCAGGCGCGGCGCAACCCCGCCAAGGCTCCGAAGTCCTCGTGGCCGGGCTACCTCACCAGGACGAGGATCGACCCGGACGACTTCTAGGCCAGGACGTCGTCCCAGTGCCGCTGGGAGGCGGCCCGCCACTCGTGGTGCTTGCTGTGGAACAGCTCCGCGGCCTTCGCGCCGGTCCAGTTCTCCGGCAGCAGCACGGAGGGCAGGTCCGGGTCGAGGAAGGGGAACCGGCGCCACTCGTGGACCAGCAGGGTCTGCGCGTGCAGCGCGTTCTGCCCGGTGGTCGGCCGCACTCCGCTGAACTCGTCGATGAAGTCCTGGTACCGCAGGGTCAGGTCGCTCAGGTCCCACGCCCGCGCCACCAGGTCGTCCACCTCGCCGATCGAGCCGAACTCGGCGACGAACGACATCACCGGTGACTCGACCCCCAGTTCGGCGATGATCCTCGCCGCCTCGGCCTGCCTGCGCGTGTCCGGACTGACCCACACCCCCGGCTGCGGCGACCCGAACCCCGACCACGTCAACCGCGTCCGCACCCGGTGCCGCAGGTCGCGCTTCGCCTCGGGCACCGTCACGAACAGCATCAGCCACCGCCCGTCCCAGTCGCCCTGCTCTCGGCCGAACTCGGAGACCCGGTGAGCGCCCTCCGCCAGCAACCGGTGCCCCGGCGCCGTCAGGCACCACCGCACCCGCCGCCCCACCCGCTCCGACCGCAACCAGCCCTCCGCGGCCGTGCGGGACAGCGCCTGGCGCGCGGACTTCTCCTCGACCCCGAACAGGGCCAGCACCTCGACCACCGTCGACGTCCAGACCGGCGCCCGGCGGGGCAGCACGTACTCGCCCAGCACCGTCATCAGCACCGAGCGCGCGCTGGCGTGGCTGACCTCGCGCCGTCTCGACACCCTCGGGTGTGCGCCGTCCGCCATGTGCCCCACCAGCCTCGCTGAGGCAGCCCATTGTGATCTCCCCGACGAGCGGGCACAAGGATCGGGGAGAACGTCCACTCAGGACTCGGGTCTGAGCTTGCCGACCAGGTGCTCCAACACCGTCGCGAACAGCTCGGCCTCCGCGGGCGACCACTCCGCCACGATCTCGTCCAGCCGGTCCACCAGCCGCCGCCGAGCCGAGTCGATCGCGGCCCGCCCGTCGTCCGTGAGCAGCAGCAGCGTCGACCGCGCGTCCCCCGGATCGGGCTCCCGCACCACCAACCCGGCCTTCTCCAGCCGCGCCGCGTACCGGGTGGTCGCCGTCCGATCGATCCCGATCTCGTCCGCGAGCCGCGTCGAACTCACCGGCTCCATCCGCGCGATCCCGCTCAGCACCGGGTACGTCGTCTCGTCGACCCCGGTCACGTCGGACACCAGGTCGTCGTACAGGTGAGCCCTGGTGCTGCGGCGGAGCAGCAGGCCGAGAGCGGCCTCGACACGAGCGGCGGCGGAATGCACCCGATCAGTGTACGTGCAAGCGGCACGCACATCGGCTACAGTCCCATCTACGTGCAAGCGGCACGCACCCAAGCACCGGGAGATTCCATGGCCACCACCCCGCAGGACGTCCTCGCCGACGGCGAGGAAGGCACCCGCTTCGGCGACGAGTACGTCCGCAAGGGCACCATCGCCGCCTTCATCGTGAACGCCAAGGTCCTGGAGTCCGCGCCGGAGGGCAGTCCGGAGTACGAGGGCGCCGCCGCCCAACTCCGCACCCTGAAGTCCGCGCTGGACGCCGTGGGCCTGTTCGACGTGGTCACCATCCGCGCCCCGGCCGTGGCTGCGGTGCTGGCGGGCAGATCACCGGTGGACTCACGCAGAGCCCACTGTCCCGCTCCCGACCTCGTACCCGTGCGCCCGGCTGCGCCCTGAGCCGCAGCTCGGCCGCACCCGCTCACACGGCCCGGATCACCTCGACCGCACCCGCTCACACGGCCTGGATCACACGGCGTGCAACGGCCTGGCGGTCCGGTAGGCCAGTTCGGCCCACACCGTCTTCCCCCAGGTCCGCCGCGAGATCCCCCACCGCTCGGCGACCCGTTCGACCAGCACCAGGCCCCGTCCTCGGTACTTCCCCAACCGCGAAGTACCCATCACAGGCAGGAGATCAGCTTCTCCGTCGTCGACCTCGACCCGCACCCCGTACTGCTCGGGCAGTTCGGACACCCTCACCCGGCAGGGTGGAGTCGCGTGGTCGTACACGTTCGACACGAGTTCGTTGACCAACAGGACGGTGTCGTCCACGCAATCCTCGGACGCACCGCAGAGCACTTCGGCAACCCAGAGCCGCACGGCCGACAACGGCGGATGCGGGAACCGGCTGAGGTCGAGCGCCGCTGGCAGCTTCAGAACCGGTTTCACGAGCCTCCCACCACGAGCTTTAGGGCCCGCCATCTCCGAGACGAGGCCACGCAGGTGGTAGGTACCCCCATTCGGACGTCCCCACACGACCAGCCAACCCCAGCCCACCACCCGACGCCGCCATGCAAGGAAATCCGGTCCGCGCCAAGCCCGATCACCGACGCCAGGTCGTGTGTCGAGGACGCGACCAGCGCGTGTCGGTGGGCCAGGGCACCGCCGGGGACGTGAGCGTCGACTCCCCAGGTCGGCTACCAGGCAACGGTGCAGCTCGCAGCCATCGCCACCGAGCTACGACACAGGGGAGAACACGATCTGGACCAACCCGGCCCCGCATCAATGACGACAACGAACGATCCACCCAGGTCAGCCGACGACCACGGGCCCTGACCCCGATGGCGGACACCAGACGGACTCAGATCCGGACGATCCGGGTAGAGAGGAGCCCCGCACGGATGGCGATGAAGCACCACCCGTCAAAGTTCCGGGCCGAGGCCGGTCGCGCTCTACCGGTCCCGACCGGGCACGACGACCAGAACGGTGGCCCAGGACCTCGACACCAGCCACGAGACGCTCCGCAACTGGATCCGGATCGACGACGGCCACTCCGCGACCGGATCGTCGGCGGGTTCGGCCGAGGACGAGAACGCAGCGCTGCGCAAACGAATCCGCGAGGTGGAGGAGGAACGCAGCATCCCGCGCACAGCGGCGACGAGTTTCGCAGGGGAGACGCGCTGGTGAACAGCTTCGGAGTCCGTCGCAAACCACCAGCGATGTCACGGCCTGAAGAGGTTGTGCCAGGTCATCGGGACTGCCCGCACCCACACCATCCATCGCGACTCGACCGAAACCTATGGCGTCCCGCGGCTCACCGTCGACCTAGGCGAAGCCGGGCACGTGGTCGACCTCAACCGCATCGCACGGGTCATGCGCGGCATCGGCCTGGCCGGGCTGTGACTGCGCCGCCGACACCGCACCACCACCCACCACGGGGCGGTCGCGGCAGTAGACCGGCTCGGCTGGGGCTTCAAGCACCCCAGCCGCCGATCACCCCCCTACATCGGCGACATCACCTATCTACCGATCACCGACGGCACCTTCGCCTGTCTCGCGATCGTGATGGACCTGCGCTCACGCCGCCTGGTCGGCTGGGCCATCCCCGAGCAC
>NZ_DASUSQ010000024.1:0-49298 GCF_036375055.1 Umezawaea sp. | reverse complement strand
TGTCGGCTTTGCCTGCGAAGTAGCGGTAGAGCGCGGAGGGGACCAGCCCCACGGCCTCGGCGATCCTGCCGTTCGTGACGTTGGCGAACCCGTCCCGCTCGAACAAGGGGATGGCGGCCGCGAGAATCTCCGCGCGTCGAGTGCGGGGCACGGGCTGCGTGGGGAGCTCGACGCGGCGGGCGCGTCCGGTGGCGGCTGCGGGGTCGGTCCCTGCCGCGCCCATGGCGGACTTCACCAGCAGTTCTTCGGCCCGGCGTGGTGCGATCGAGGTGTGGTGCATCGTGATGGACCCGATCACGCCGAGGGCCGCCACCGCGCGCAGGTGCTCGTCGGGCAGCGGGTGCTCGCGCCGCACCGCGTCGGCCACCCGCTCCACGACGATCGCGAACTTGCCCCTGAGGACGTGGCGGTCCTCGCGGTTGAGGTACCGGGCCTCCCAGCGGTACACGCCGCCCGAGGCGCGGTGGGCGACGGTGACGCCGGTGATGACGGCGAGCACGTCGGTCAGCGCCGCCGCGGGCGGCACCTCGTCGAGCGCGGCGACGAGCCGGTCCGCCATGACGTTCGCGCACTCGGCGAACAGCGCGTACTTGTTCGGGAAGTGCCGGTACAGGGCCGCCGCGGTGATGCCCACGACGGCGGCGATCTCCTCCATGGACGCGGCGTGGTAGCCGTGTTCGCTGAACACCCGTCCGGCCGCGTCGACGATGAGCTGCCTGCGGTTGCGCGGGCGGACGTCCGCGGTCGACCCGGCGGTCACGACGGCACCTCGGCGGACGGAGGAGGGCACGGAGCCATGCGGGCCAGTCAACCACGAACCGGACCACCGCTCCGGAGCCATCCCGGCACCTGCTCGCGACCACCCGGCCGCCGCGTGACTCTCGATTAACATAATCCTTCTCAACCAGCCACTCGACCGGCATACTGACGCCGCGACCCCACCGATCCGGCGCTCAAGGAGTGGCCATGTCGATCCCCGAGGTTCCCGCCTGGTCCTTCCGCCACCACTGGATGGCGCACGCGGCCACCCACGCGGTGATGCGACCGGACAAACCCGCGCTGCGCCACCTCGGGCGGACCACGACCTGGTCCCAGCTGTCGCGGCGGTCGCTGAGGCTGGCCGCCGCCCTGGCGGACCGGGGTGTCGGCGAGGGCGACCGGGTGGCGCTGCTGACCCTGAACCACCCGTGGTTCGTGGAGAGCGTGTTCGCGGCGAACAGCCTGGGCGCCATGGCCGTCCCGCTCAGCTTCCGGCTCGCGCCGCTGGAGCTGGACCACGTCCTGGTCGACTGCGAGCCGTCGGCCGTCGTCGTCGACGAGCGCCTGCTGCCGCTGCTCGACGCCGCCCCGTTCGCCGCGTCGATCGGCACGGTGGTCGTCGTCGGCGGGTCGGGCGCGACCGACGGCCGCCTCGCCTACGAGGAGTTCCTGGCGGGCGCCGAGCCGATGGAGCTGCCCGACGTCAGCGAGGAGTCGACGGCGCTGATCATGTACACCTCGGGCACCACCGGGGAGCCCAAGGGGGTGATGCTGTCCCACCGCAACCTCCAGTTGCAGGCGCTCACCTGCATCCGGGCGATGACGATGGTCGACGACTCCGACGTGGCCTTCCTGACCGCGCCGTTCTTCCACATCGCGGGCCTGGGCTCGATCGTGGCTAACTTCCTCCTCGGCAGCACCGTCGTGATCCACCCGCTGGGCGCCTTCGACCCGAGGGCGGTGCTCGACGCCTACGAGCGCGAGGGCGCCACCGTCGTGTTCAACGTCCCCCAGCAGTGGGACCTGCTCTGCGCGCAGCCGGACGTCGCCGAGCGCGACCTGAAGCTGCGGATCATCAGCTGGGGCGCCGCGCCCGCGAGCCGGGCGACGCTGCTCGCCATGGCCGAGAAGTTCCCCGGCGCCGTGAACGTGGCCGTGTTCGGCCAGACCGAGACCTCGCCGATCACCTGCGTGCTCAGCGGGGAGGACTCGGTGCGCAAGCTCGGCTCCGTGGGCAGGGCGATCCCGACCGTCCAGTACCGCGTCGTGGACGACTCCATGCGGGACGTCGCCCCCGGCGAGGTGGGCGAGATCGTCTACCGGGGGCCCACCGTGACGAAGGGGTACTGGCGGAAGCCGAAGGAGACCGCGGAGGCGTTCGCCGGCGGCTGGTTCCACTCCGGCGACCTGGTGCGGCAGGACGACGAGGGCTTCGTCTGGGTGGTCGACCGCAAGAAGGACATGATCATCAGCGGCGGGGAGAACATCTACTGCGCCGAACTGGAGCACGCCATCGTCGAGCACCCGTCGGTGGCGGAGGTCGCCGTGGTCGGCAGGGCGGACGAGCGCTGGGGCCAGGTCCCGGTCGCGTTCGTCTCCGTCGTGCCGGGGGCCGACCTCGGCCTGGACGACCTGATCGGGTTCCTCGACGGCAGGCTCGCCTCCTTCAAGATGCCCAAGGACCTGGCGGTGGTCGCCGCGCTCCCCCGCAACGCGGGCGGGAAGGTCGTGAAGGGCGCGCTCCGCACCCTGGACGAGGAGCGGGTGCGGGAACGCGTCTGAGGCCGCCGGCCGGGACCTACAGGCCCAGGTCCCGGCCGACGATCTCCTTCATGATCTCCGTGGTGCCGCCGTAGATGGTGCTGATGCGCGAGTCGAGGTAGTCGTGCGCGATGCGGTACTCGGTCATGTACCCGTACCCGCCGTGCAGTTGCAGGCACCGCCCGACGACGTCGACGTACTGCTCGGTGGTCCAGAACTTCGCCGCCGCGGCGTCGGCCGCGCCGAGTTCGCCGCGGACGTGCCTGGCGAGCAGGTCGTCCACGTAGGACCGGCTCACCCGCACGGCCGTGACCATCTCGGCCAGTTCGAAGCGGGTGTTCTGGAAGGACCCGATCGGCTTGCCGAACGCCGTGCGCTGCTTGACGTAGGCCAGGGTGCGCTCCAGCACGCCCTCGGCGGACGCCACGGCGTTGGCGGCGATCGAGATCCGCTCCTGCGGCAGGTTGCGCATCAGGCCGAGGAAACCCGACCCCTCCTCGCCGAGCAGGTTGGCGGCGGGCACCCGCACGTCCTGGAAGAACAGCTCGCTGGTGTCCTGGGCGTGCAGGCCGATCTTCTCCAGGTTGCGCCCGCGCGAGAAGCCCTCGCGGTCGGCCTCGACGACCAGCAGGCTGATCCCGCGGTGCCGGTCGGGTCCGGTTCGGACGGCGGTGACCACGAGGTCGGCGTTCTGCCCGTTGGAGATGAAGACCTTGCTGCCGTTGACGACGTAGTCGTCCCCGTCGCGGACGGCGGTGGTGGCGATCCCGGCCAGGTCGCTCCCGGTGCCCGGTTCCGTCATCGCCACCGCGACGATGAGCTTGCCCGCGGCGATGCCCGGCAGCCAGCGGGCCTTCTGCTCGTCGTCGGTCAGATCGGTGAAGTAGGGCACCACGATGTCGTTGGACAGCGCCACTCCCGCGAGCCCGTCCGACACCGGGTTGCGCGAGAACTCCTCACCGATCACCGCGTTGAAGCGGTAGTCGGTGATGCCACCGCCGCCGTGCTCCTCGGGGATGGTGAAGCCGAGGATGCCCGCCCTGGCGGCCTCCTCGAACAGCTCGCGGTCGACCTTGCCCTCCGCCCGCCACCGCTCGGCGTGGGGAGCGGCGTGCTTGTCGACGAAGGCGCGGACCGTGTCGCGCAGCAGTTCGTGGTCGTCGTCGTAGAGCGACCGCTCGGTGGGGAAGACACTCGTCATCCGGACTCCAATCCAGAACTCTCGTGCTCGGGGTTCACCGGGGCGGCAGGAGCACCGGCTTCAGCGCCGCGCCCGCCCGCTGGTCGGCGACCGCCCGGTCGAAGTCGGCCAACGGGTACGTCGTCACCAGGTGGTCGAGGGGGAGGCGGCCCCGCCGGTACCGCCGGAGGAGTTCGGGCACGAGGATCGACGGCTCGGCGTCGCCCTCGACGCACCCGCGCACCTGGAGCCCGCGCAGCACCAGCGACCGCACGTCGAGGGTCGCCCGCGAGGGCCCGAGCCCGACCAGGGCCAGCACACCGCGCGGTCGCAGCAGACCCAGCGCTCGGGGGACGGCCTCGGGGCGGCCCGTGGTGTCGAGCGCGTGGGTCACCTCCGGCACCGGGTCGTCCAGGGACGCGACGGCCGTGGCCCCGAACCGCGCGGCGAGGTCGCGGCGGGCCGCGACGGGCTCCACCACGACGACCTCGACGCCGTCGGACAGGGCGGTCAGCACCGCGGCGGCGCCCACTCCCCCGCAGCCGACCACCAGCAGCCGGTCGCCGGGCACGGGGCGCAGGACGTTGAGGACCGCGCCTGCACCGGTCAGGAACCCGCACCCCAGCGGCGCGGCGACCTCCGGCGGCACGTCGCCGACCGGGACGCAGGACCGGGCGTCGGCCACCGCCGCCGCGGCGAACGACGACTGCCCGAAGAACGCCCCGAACACCGGCTCACCGTCGACCAGGATCGTCGGCGACCCGTCGGGCCGCCGCCCCGAGCCGTTGAGCGCCGTCGCCGACGCGCAGTGCGCGGGCAGGCCCGCTCGGCACGACCCGCACCCGCCGCAGGACGCGAAGGAGATCACCACCCGGCTCCCCACCGCCGGGGAGGCGACGTCCGCGCCCCGCCGCTCGACGACCCCGCACCCCTCGTGGCCCAGCACCGCGGGCCGGTTCCCGAGCGCCCGCCGGGTGCTGAGGTCGGTGTGGCACACCCCAACCGCCTCGATCCGGACGACCACCTCGTTCGGGCGCGGACCGTCCAGTTCGGCCTCGACGACCTCGCTGGGCGCGGAGCCGCGCGAGAGCAGGACCGAGGTCCTCACTCGCGTTCCAGGCCGAAGTAGAAGTGCTCGCCACCGCCGCCGAGCACGAGGCTCGGCTTGCCGTTCATCACGCCCATCAGGGTGTTGTCGTCCACCCGCTTGAAGTGGTCGAGGACGGCCATGCCGTCGTAGACCATCGTGGCGGTGACCTCACCGCGGAACTCGACGTTCCACAGGCTGGCCTCGCCACCGCCCGCGGCGGTGTCGGAGTAGAGGCTGCCGTCCAGGGCCTGGCAGATCAGCGGTTGGGCGTCGTCCAGCGCGGTGAAGCGCTTGCCGTACCACCGGCTGCTGGTCAGCATCCGCTCGACGTGGTGGCCGGTCGGGAAGGCGAAACCCCGCCAGGAACCGAGGACCGACGACGCGTCGACGACGTCGAGGTCCGCCCACAGGGCGTCGAGCAGGCGCGGGTCGACCGGGCCCGGCGCGGTGCGCAGGTCCGACCACCGCTGCCGCACCGACTCCCCGGCGCCGTTCACCGCAGCCCCAGGCGGCGCAGCAGGACGAGCTGCCGGTTGGTGCGGTGCACGAAACCGGCGGCGGACGACGTCGGCGGTGGACCCAGCGGCCTGAGCCGCTGCGCGGCGATCGTCCGGCTGTCGGTGTACTTGCGGATCCCCTCGGCCCCGTGGCGCCTGCCGAGCCCGCTGTCGCCCATGCCGCCCATGCCCGCCTCGACGCTGCCCGCCGCGGCGGCGGCGCCGTCGTTGATGTTGACCGCCCCGGAGCGGATCCGCTCGGCCAGCCGGTGCGCCTCGCGGCTGTCGCGCGACCAGATCGACGCCGACAGGCCGTAGGTCCCGAGGTTCGCCAGCGCGACGGGGTCGCCGCCCGCGGCGTAGGGGTACAGCGAGACCACCGGGCCGAACGTCTCCTCCGCGAAGACGGCCATGTCGGGCGTGACGCCGTCGAGCACCGTCGGCTCGTAGAACAGCGGGCCGACGTCCGGCCGCGCACGGCCGCCCACGAGCACCCTCGCCCCCTTGGCCACGGCGTCCTGGACGTGCGCCTCGACGGCGGCCAGCCGCGCGGGCGAGACCAGCGACCCGATGTCCGAGGAGTAGTCGTAGGACCGCCCGAGCCGCAGCGCCCCGGTGATCCGCACCAGTTCGTCGCGGAACGCGTCGTGGACCGCCTCGTGGACGTAGACGCGTTCGACGTGGACGCACATCTGCCCGCTGTTGGTGAAGGCCGCGACCGCCGTGCCCGCCGCCGCGGCGGCGACGTCGGCGTCCTCCCGCACGATCAGCGGGTTCTTGCCGCCCAGTTCGAGGGACGCGCCGACGAGCCGCCGCGCCGCGCGCTCCGCCACCGCGCGACCGGTGGCGGTCGAGCCGGTGAAGCACACGAAGTCGACCGCGTCGACCAGTGCCGTCCCCACCACGGACCCCGACCCGGTCACGACCTGCCACAGGTCGTCCGGCAGGCCAGCCTCGGCCATCAGCGCCCTGGTCCACAGCACGGTCAGCGCGGTCTGGGAATCCGCCTTCGAGACGACGGCGTTGCCCGCGAGCAGCGCGGGCAGCACGTCACCGACCCCGAGGTAGAGCGGGTAGTTCCACGGCGAGATGACGCCGACGACACCCTTGGGCACCCGCACCTCCCTGACCTTCGTCAGGCCGGGCACCATCCCGCGCACGCGGCGGGGTGCCAGGTAGTGCCGGGCGCGGCGCGCGTAGTGCCGGGCGATGGCCGCGACCTGGGCCACCTCCTGCCAGGCGTGGTAGCGGGCCTTGCCCGTCTCCCACTGGACCAGGTCGAGCACCTGCTCCTGCCGCCGCAGCAGCAGGTCGTGGAAGGCGAGCACGACCTCGCGGCGGCGCGCGGCCGACGTCGCGGCCCACTCCCGCTGCGCCTTCCCGGCCGCCGCGACCGCGAACTCCACGTCGGCCGGTGCGCAGGCGGGGACGGACGCGGTCGGCGACAGGTCGTAGGGCGCGACGGCGGTCACCGGTTCCGGTGCGGGCCCCCCGTGCCGCGTCACGTCCCGGCGCACCCACGCGCACCAGCGGGCGACCACCTCGTCGGTCACCCACCCCGGTCGAGAAGCCGCCGCCGTGGCGCGCTCGGGCGCCGCGATCCGGACCTGTTCCCTGGCCATGCGGGCTCCTCTGGAGTAGCGGACCGGTTCGGGTTACCTGGCAGATGCCCTTGCCGACGGGCAGCCAGCTTCGATATGTTAACGAGAAATCTCGTCTCGGATCAAGAGTCTCAACAGCTCCAGTACGGCGAAAACCCTTGCCTCAACTGCATATACCTACCAGGGAAGTTAGGTATGTAAATGAGCGATCTCAGCCGTAGGAACGTACTTTCACTCGGCGTCGCGCTGGGTCTGGTCGGGGTGGCGGGCGTTGCCCCGGCCCTGGCCTCCCCGGCGGGGGCCTCAGCGGCCGGTGCCGACCCGTGGTGGGTGTGGGACGACGAGATCGACCGGATCATGGCGACGCTCCTCGACACCGGCCGGGTCCCGGCGGTCAACACCGCGATGCGCCCGTGGGTCGACAACAACGACCCGCTGCCCAGCGGCCTGCCGACCGACCTCGCCACCCACCTCCAGCGGGCGAACACCCTGCCCTCCTGGGCCGACCGCGCCAAGCTGCGCCTCGCCGCCGACTTCAACCGGCGCAAGGACACCTACCTGTTCATGCTGTACGGCCTCGGCAGCGGCATCATGAGCACGGTGATCCCGCGCGAGGCCAAGTCGGTGTACTGGTCCGCGGGCGGAGCCGACATGCAGGACCGCGCGGCCAAGACCTTCACCTTCGGCTACGACCTGAGCGACCTGAACGCGTTCGAACCGAGCGGCCAGTTCGTGGTCACGGCCAACAAGACGCGCCTGGTGCACGCCGCCGTGCGGCACCTGCTCCCCCGGTCGCCGCACTGGTCGGCGGTCGCCGACGAGCAGAACGGCATCCCGATCAGCAACGGCGACATCCTGGTCACCTTCCACAGCCTCGGTACCTTCGTGCACCGCAAGCTGGTCGAGTGGCGCGTCCCGATGACGGCCGCGGAGGAGGACGCCTTCCTGCACATGTGGCAGGTCGCCATCCACCTGCTCGGCGTGCGGGACGAGTTCATCCCCCAGACGTGGGCCGCCGCCGACGCGCAGGCCGCGCAGGTGCTCACCCCGATCCTGGCCCCCTCCTTCGAGGGCCGGGAGCTGGCCGAGGACCTGCTCGGGCTCACCGCGCAGATCGACCTCGGCGTCACCCGCGGGTTCATCAACGAGTTCGTGCGCTACGTGCTCAGCGACGCGATCGGCGACTGGCTCGGCCTGCGCCGCGACCTCGCGGCGGCGGCGCTGGTCCGCACCGGGTGGCCCGCCTACATCGCGTTCCGCGAGGGGCTGATCCCCGTCGTGCCCGTCGGGTTCTACGTGTTCGACCAGTTCATCCGCGCGCTGGCGATGCTGTTCCTCAACAAGGTCTCCTCGCCGACGACCACCCTCATCACCATCCCCACGGGCAACCGCCCCTGACCCGCCGCGGTCACGTCAGCCCCCAGAACGACAGCCCACCCACCACCGACCCCAGCACCACGCCGCCGACGACCTGCGCGACCGTGTGGTGCCCCAACGCCACCCGCGACCAGCCGACCAGCACGACGGCGGGCGCGAACACCAGTGCCCACGCCCCGAACACCACCACCGCCACGGCCACCGCTCCCGAGGAGACAGCGGCGTGCACCGACACCTTCCACCCCCACCCGCCCGGCACCGGTGCGGCGAACGTGACCGCGACACCGACCACGGCGCTGAGCAGCATCGACTGCACCAGCGCCACGACCCGGTCCGGCGCGTCGCCGAGCACGAGCGCGGCGACGCACGCGCACAGCGACAGCACGCACGTCAGCAGGGGGACCAGGCGGCCTTCCCGGTCGGTCACGTGGTGGCCGTGCCACCGGCCGCGCCGCGCCCCCAGCACCACCACGACCATCGGCAGCAGGGAGCCGGTGACGCCGATCACCAGACCCCACACCACGGACGGCACCACGCTGCGGGTCGCGTGCCACGCCACCAGACCCGGCAGGCTGAACACCAGGACCCACGGCGCGAACACTTCCGTCACGACGCGGGCGAGCAGCGGTGGCGTGGGGGTGGCCATGGCGGGAGCGTAGGTCGCGGCGGTGCCGGACGTGGCGGTGCCGGCCAGTGATCACCGGTTGGTGTGACGCGCTGCCCGGCGGCCGGTCGTTCGGGCGGAGCTGATTCGTCACACGGGTTTGTCGAGCACGAGCGCCGTGTAGCGGCACGGCTCGACCAGCGCGGCCACGTGCGCGTCCAGGACCCTGACCAGGTGCGCCCAGTCCGCAGTGGACAGACCGGCCAACGCGGGGCGGAACCGGACCACCGCCCGGCGCCCGGCCCGCGTGGACAGCACCCGCCGCAGCACCGGCACCGCACGGCCGTAGTGGGCCAGCGCGTGCGGCGTCCAGTCGTGCGCCGCGCGCACGGCGAACCCGACGTCGGCCGCGGTGGTGAGGTAGCGGTCGAGCGGTTCGAACTCCTCGAAGTGCCACGTGCCGCGGACGAGCCCGTCCGGGTCGAGCGCGGTGATCGTCGTGGGATCGGGGTCCCGCCACGTGAAGTCGACCAGCACGAGCCTGCCCCCCGGACGCAGCAGCCGGTGGGTCTCGGCCAGGAACGCGCGCCGACCGGCCGCCCCGAAGTGGAACGCGGCTTCCAGGCAGTGGACGCGGTCGACCGCCCCGTCGGACAGCTCGACCCCACCCGCGACGGCCGGGGGCGCGGTGACGTCCACGACGGCGAACCGGGCGCCGGGCACGTGCCCGAACCGCGTCCTGGCCTCGGCGACCTGCTCGGGCTGGACGTCCACGCCGAGCGCCCGGCAGCCCTGCCGCGCCAGCCGCGCCGTGGTGTACCCGCGCCCGCAGCACGCGTCCAGCACGACCTCACCCGGCCGCGCGTCGAGCAGCGCTAGCGAGCGGCGGACCAGCCTGCGCTGGAACCACCCCAGGCCGCCCAGCGCGAGCGGCAGCGTCGGCCAGGTCAGGTGGCCGACGTTGACCAGGTCACCCCACCCGGCCTGCTCCAGCACCCGGAAGAGCACGCTGTTGTCGTTGTAGGAGTCGGCGATGCCGTCCGTGCTCACAGGTCTTCCCTCCGCGTGGTCGCTGCGTCCGAGTGTGCGGCACCCGGCAGGCCCCCACACGACCGCGCCACTAAGCTGGGCGGCCGGTGGGTGTTCAACAGCGCAGCATCCCGGTTCCACCCGTTGCCCCGCCGAGCGCCGATCGGCGGGCCGCACCGCCGAGGAGTGCGTTGATGACCACCAAACCGGATGTCTCGGTGCCGGAGTTGGCCTCCGAGCTGGCGGAGATGACCAGGCTGGTCGAGGACGAGGACCACGAGGCGGTCGCGCGCCGGTTCACCGACCACCTGGTCGCCAGCGTGGCGGGCTGCGACCTGGCGTTCCTGGCGGTCAGCAGCGACGACGGCTTCGAGGTCGCCGTCAGCACGGGCCAGGCGCCGCTCACCGTCGCGACCGACGAGAACCCGATCCACGAGGTGCTCCGCTACGGCGAGCCGCGCCGACTGGACGACACCGCCGAGGACCAGCGGTGGCCGCGGTTCTCCTCGGGGCTGGCGGCGCACGGCCACCGCGGCTGCCTGGTGCTCCCCCTGCCCACCGAACGCGCGCCCGCGGCGGCGGTGACCCTGCTGTCCCGCGAACCGCGCCGGTTCACCGAGCACTCCTACGACGTCATCATGCTGATCGCCCTGCACGCCGGGGTCGCCCTCGACAACATCGAGGTGCTGCACCGCAGCGGGCGGATGGTGCGGCACCTGACGACGGCGCTCAGCACCCGCCACACCATCGGTCTGGCGCAGGGCCTGCTGATGCGCCACTTCTCCTGCGACACCGACGGCGGTTTCGCCCTGCTGCGCACGGCGTCGCAGACGTCCAACCGCAAGCTGCGGGACATCGCGTCCGACCTGGTGGGAGCGCACGAGCAGGGCCGGTTGCGGGAAGCGCTCGACCACCACGGCGTCACGACGGCCTCGGCACCGGCGCGGCTGGAGCGCTAGCCGCGGCGGCGGGCGTGCACGAGGTGCGCGTCCAGCGGCAGCGCGTGCGTCTCGACCACGTCGGCCAGCAGCGCCCGGTAGTGGGAGGCGGTGCGCTCGCGCCCCCCGGTGTTGCACAGCATGTGGACGTCCCACGGAACGGCCAGCGAGTCGACGGCCCCCGATTCCGGGAGCAGGCGTTCGAGCACCAGCAGGTCGGCGTGGGCGGGCACGTCCCGCGCGACCGTGGCCAGGATCGCGCGGCACCGCTCGTCGTCCCAGTCGTGCAGCACGCGGGACAGCAGGTAGACGTCACCGGTGCCGGGAACGGACTCGGTGAAGTCGCCGGGCACCAGGGTGACGCGGTCGGCGACGTCGGCCAGTCGCGTCCGCGCCGCGGCCAGCGCGTGCGGGCGGTCCATCAGGACGCCGTGCAGCGCGGGGTTGGCGCACAGGACCCGGTGCAGCAGTTCACCGTTGCCGCCCGCCACGTCGACGACCGTGCGCGCTCCGGAGAAGTCGAAGACCCCGGTGACGCCCTCGAACATGGCGTCGCCCGCGGCCATCGACCGGTGGAACAGCTCGGCGAGGTCCGGGTCGGCCGCCATGTGCTCGAAGTGGTGGGCGCCGAAGACCTTCGCGTAGGACTCGCCGCCGCTGCGGACGGCGTCGGGCAGCGCGGCGAACGAGCGGTAGAACGGGCCGCCGTACATCAGCGCGAGCGGGCGCATCGAGCCCGTGCGGTCGGAGCGCAGCAGCGCGCCGAGTTCGGTGAGGCCGTGGCGGTCTCCCGACGTGTGCACGACGCCGAGCGCCGCGAGGTAGCGCAGCAGCCTGCCAAGGCTGTGCTCGTCGGCCCCGGTGGCGGTGGCGAGGCCCGGCAGGTCGTCGATCGTGGCGAGGTGGTCGGGCAGCCGGAGTTCGGCGGCGGTCGCGATGGCCTGCGTCGCCCACGCCCCGGTCAACAGGTGCAGCAGCGCGGTGCCCGCGCACGACTCGCGCCGGTGGGTGGCGAGCAGGCTCGGGAACCGGCCCGCGCAGACCAGCTCCAGCCTGTGGAACGCCGGGTCGGTGCCGTGCGCGTCGCGGAAGTAGAGGACGGTGGAGTTCTCGTAGCCGTTGTGGCCGCCGCCGTCCGGGCGCATCGCGGTGGCGATGGTCGCGCGCAGTCCGCTCAGCAGCACCGGATCGGGTCGCCGGACGGTCAGCGCGACGTGGTTCTCCCTGCCGTGCTCGCGCTCGTCCTCGGCGATGTGCTCCAGCCCCGGTGGCGTCGCCACCGCGAAGATCTCCAGCTCGCGCGGCAGACCGGTGCGGTCGGCGATCGGGGCGCGCAGGATGCCGACCTCAAGCTCGTGCTGCGGTACGCCGTACCGGCTGCTCAGCCGTTCGCGGACGACCACGCTCGGCGTCATCGCGCCGGTCCGGATCCCCCGCGCGGCCAGCTCGTCGGCCAGTCCCTCCAGGGTGTCCGGGAAGACCAGCAGTGCGACGTGGTCGACGGTGACGTGCCCCGCCAGGGTGGCGCGGTGCTCCTCGTCCAGCGATGGCAGGGCCGCGGCGAGGACCGACGCGGTGTCGTTGGCACCGAGCAGGTCGATCGCCGCGCTGACGCGGACGAGGTCGGCTGTCGCGAGCAGCGGTGGTGTTGTCGTGATCATGGTGGTTCCCCGTTCGATCAGATGCCGGTGTAGTTCTCGGCGAAGAGGTTCTGGTGGGCGCGGGAGTCGCGCAGGCCGTCGAGCCGGGCGCGGCGCAGTGCGTGCTGGAAGGCCGCGTCGGCGGTGCCGGCCGCGGGGGCGTGCAGGAGTTCGATCATCCAGCGCGAGAACTCCTGCGCCCGCCAGATGCGCGGCAGGCAGGTGCGCGAGTACGCGGCGAGCGCGGCGTGGTCGTCGCGGACCAGGGCGTCGACGAGCGCGCGGGCCAGCAGTTCGGCTTCCATGATCGCCAGGTTGGCGCCCTTGGCAGCCGCCGGGCTGATCGCGCCCGCCGCGTCGCCGACGAGGAACATCCGGCCGTGCTGGAGGGGGTCGACGACCTCGGAGCGCAGGTGCACGATCCGGCGTTCGGTGATCCTGCCGCGGCGCAGCGGGCCGAACTCGGCGGTCCGCATCCGGGTGTCCAGTGCGGCCCAGACCCGGTCGTCCGTCCAGGCCAGGGGATCGTCGTCGGGCGGTACCTGGAGGTAGTAGCGCGTCACCTCGGGGCTGCGCGCCATGTGGCCGGCGAACCCGTCGTCGTGGACGGCGTAGGTGACCGCCGCCATGCTCTGCGGGGCCTCGGCGAGCACCGCGAGCCAGGCCACCCCGTGGTCCTGGCGGTACCGGGCCGCCGCCGCGGGCACGGCCCGCCGCGTCACGCCGTTGCCGCCGTCGCCCCCGGCGAGGAACCGGCCGCTCAGCCGGCCGGTGCCGGTCGCGTCGCGGTAGGCGATCGTGGCCGTCCGCGCGTCCACGGCGGTGGCGGTGACGCCGAACCTCAGCTCGCCGCCCCGGTCGAGGTACTCCGCGATCAGGTCGGTGACGAGGTCCTGCTGCGGGTACACCGTGTGCGACTCGCCGCGGCCCAGCCGGGCGTAGTCCAGCTCGAACTCGCCGTTCCCGTCGCGGAACGCGCACGTTCCGTGCGACCGTCCTCCGTGGAGCATCCCGGCACCGAGCCCGTGCTCCGCCAGCACCCTGGCGCTGTGCGGGCCGAGGAACCCCGCTCTCGCCCTGGCGCGCACCCGTTCCGCCTCGGCCCGCTCGACGACGAGGGTCTCGATCCCCTCCGCCCGCAGCAGGTTGCCCAGCACCAGCCCCGCCGGCCCCGCGCCCACGATGAGCACGGCTGTGTGGTCGACCACGCCTTCCGGTCCCTTCTCCGCTCCCGAACGCCGCCGCGGCGGGTCCCTGTGCGGCAGCACTGGACCTCACCGGCCGACGCGCGTGCCAGCCGGCTCGCCGCCGCCGAGAAGATGATCACTCCATCGTGTGCGGCCGTCTCGCTCGCGCCTGCCGGCGGGGGTGGCACCCGCGACCGGCGGGTCGGTACGATCCTCGCCGCGAACGGGACCGGGGGGACTGCCGATGATCACGGAGCCGACGCTCGTCCGGATCGGCGAGGCGGCGCAGCTCGGCCACGGGGGTGACCGGGACGCCGCTCGGCTGGCGTTCGCGCGGCTCTGGGAGGAGATCGGCGGCGAGCGGGGTGATCCCCTGCACGTCTGCACGCTCGCGCACTCGATGGCCGACGTGCAGGACGACGTGCGCGAGGAGCTGGTCTGGGACCTGCGGGCGTTGGCGGCCGTCGCCCTGCTGACCGACGAGCGGGTGGCGGAAGCCGGGGTGCCGCTCACGGTCGCGGGCCTGTACCCGTCGCTGCACCTGAACCTGAGCGAGTGCTACCGCAAGCTGGGCGACCTCGACCGCGCCCGCGAGCACCTCGACGAGGCGCGGGCCACGATCGACGCCCTCGGTGACGACGAGTACGGGCGGTTGATCAAGGACGGCCTGCGGAAGGTGGCCGAGGGGCTGCGCTGACCCCACCACGAGGGTCCGCGCGCCGCGGCCGTGCTCAGCGCGGTTCGCCCCGCACGGGCCTGCCGGGGAACGCGGTCGGGTCGAGCACCCCGTCGCGCACCACCGGGGTGCCACCGACCAGGAGGTGCCGCACGCCGGTCGAGGGGCGCACCGAGTCGAAGTAGGTGGCGTTGTCGGTGATCGACCGCGGGTCCAGCACGACGACGTCGGCGTCCGCGCCGGGCGAGAGCCTGCCCTTCGCGCGCATCGCGGGGGCCACGTCGTCCAGGACGCGCGCGGGGAGGTAGGAGCACCTCCGGAACGCCTCCGACCACGTCCACGTCGCCGTCTCGCGGACCATGAGCCGCAACGACTTGGCGAACGTCCCCGCCGTCCTCGGGTGGGTGCTCCCGCCCGCGGGGAGGGGCCACCGGAGGCTCTCGCTGGTCCCGTCGGGCCACACCACCGGCATGGCGTCGCTGGCGACGATCGAGTCCGGGAACGCCAGCGAGTGCAGGAGCAGCTCCCGGTCGACGGCCTTGTCCTCGTCGAGGTACGCCAGGACGCAGGCCGCGCCGGGGTCGGTGGCGCGCAGCTCCCGGAGCCTCGCCTCGTCGGCGACGCGCTCACCGGTCCGCAGGATCGTGATGTCGCGCGGGGTCATGCCCCAGCGGGCGAGCCGCTCCGGTTCGAGGAAGTACGCGCCGACGCCGGTGCTGCCCGCGCCGTAGGGGTAGGCCTCCACCGTGACCCGCGAGCCCGCGGCGCGAGCCCCGTCCAGGGTGGCCAGCACCCGGTCGACGTGCCGCCGGGAGGTGCTGTTCACGTGGCAGTGGTGCATGGCGGCCCCCGTCTCGGCCGCCACGACCGCGATCTCCTCGCTGCCGTCGACCGGGGTCGACGGGTCCGCCTCCACGATCTCCCGCACGTGCGTGAAGGTGGGCACGCCCGCGCGGGCGGCCAGGCGGGCCACCGCGACGAACTCGGCCGGGTCCGAGTGCGGCGCGTACCCCATCAGCACGCCGATGCCCAGCGCGCCGTCGGCCAGTTCCCCCTCCAGCACGCCCAGCCACCGGTCGAGCTGCTCGGGCGTGGAGGTCGCCTGCCAGGCGGGCACACCGAGGACGGACAGCATCCCGCCGCGGCTCGCGTCGGGCTCGACCCCGGCCAGGACCCTGGCCCGCGCACCGGTCCAGGACGCCGAGAAGCCGTGGTTCAGGGGACGCCCGTCGGCCGCCGCGTCGGCGTACGCGCGCCGCAGCGGCATGAGACCGGCCTCCAGGTCGAGCGCGGTCGTGACGCCGTCCATCGCCTGGAGCCGGTGCCCGGCCACGGAGTGCACGTGGCTGTGCAGGTCGACGAAGCCCGGCCCGACCACGAGCCCCTCCGCGTCGATCTCGGTCGCGCCCTCCACCGGGCCGAGGTCGGCGGTGACCGCCTCGACGCGGCCGTCGCGGACGTGCACGTCCGCGACGGCGTCGTGACCGGAGGCGGGGTCCACGACCCGGCCGCGACGGAAGACGATGTCAGTCATGTGCCTGTGCCTTTCGCCGGCGCGGCCGGGGGGGACCCGGTGTTCGGAATGTACTTCGGGATCGCGGATCACGTGCCGCCGGGACCCCGTGGCGACGGCGCGAGAACCGGCTGACGAGTTTTCACACCCTATTTTCCGTCGAATTACCCGGAGAGCACCAATGCGCCGCGTCCGCCCCGATCTCATCGCATCATTCGAGACGGGCTGATCGCCGAAACCTCTATTCGGAATCCCCTGAGCTGCACGGACGCACTACCGACGAATTGAACCAGGAGAAGTTGTCCGGCGTGATCCATATCACTCGAAAGCATCCGAACCGGGTTCTCGAACATCTTCTCCCGCACAGGTTCGATCACGACGCTCAAAGGGGATGTGCCATGCGCAGCACGATGGTTGTCAGGGGTTCCGCCGCGATCGTGGCCGTGGCGGCCGTCGCCGCCGTGTCGGCCTGCTCCACGGGTGCGTCGAGCGGTGGCGGCCGGACCCACGGGCCGAGCGCCACCTCCTCCACCCCCACCAGCGGCGCCAAGGCGCTCACCGGCGGCACCGCCGGGTCCACCTCGGCGCAGGACTGCCGGCAGGTCACCGTGACGGTCGGGGAGCCGCTGCCGTCGGACAGGACGCAGTCGAGGGTGGCGCTGACGATGGTGAACTCCGGGGCGACCGACTGCGTCCTGCGCGGCTTCCCCGGCGTGCGGCTGGGCGGTGCCGACGGCAGGACGTGGGACCTCAGCCGCACCGACGACCCGGTGGTGCCGCTGACGCTGGCGCCCGGCACGGCGGCGACCAGCTACCTCACGTACCTGCCCACGACCGACGCGTCCGGCTGGGAGGTCTCCTCGCTGCAGGTCACGCCGCCGAACACGACCGACACGCAGGCCTTCGTGTGGACGCTCGGCAACGTGGTGCTCCAGGACGGCGCGACGCACCCCGGCACCTACGTCGGTGCCGCCGTCGCCCAGGCGGGCTGAGCCCCGCGACGACAGCGGGCCGGGCGGTCGGCAGGGGTCGGGGGTGGCACGGTGCTCAGGGCGTGAGCGCCGTCATCCTCAGCAGCTCCAGCGCGTCGGCCTCCGGCGAGTGGGCCTCCGCGTGGAAGACGACCACGTGCGGACCCGCGCTCCCGCTGACGCCCAGCCGTTCGCGGTTGAGCTTCATCCGGCCGACCCCAGGGTGGTCGATCACGTACCACGCACCGCGCTGCACGCTGACGTCGTGCCTGTTCCACAGTTCGCGGAAGCGGGCGCTGGCCAGGGTCAGCTCCCCGACCAGCTCGATGGGGCGCGGGTCGTCGGTGTCCGACCCGATGGCCCGCCGGAGGCTGGAGACGTAGCAGTCGGTGGTGCCCTCCCAGTCCGGGTAGAGCGCCCGCTCCTCCGGGTCGAGGAACACGTCGAGCAGCTGGTTCCCGCCCACCCGCAGGCGCGGTGAGAGCGCGACGGCCACGGGGTTCGAGGCCAGGACGTCGAAGTAGCGGCCCTCGACGAACGCCGGGTGCGGCAGGCTCGCCACGAGGGCGGCGACACCGGGCGGCACGGTCTCCACGACCGGCTCGCGGCGCGTGCGCCGGGGTTTGTCGGAGGCCAGGCCCAGCAGGTGGGCCAGTTCCTCGTCACCGAGCTGGAGCACGCGGGCGAGGGACTCCAGGACCTGCACGGAGGGGTTGCGGTCCCGTCCGCGCTCCAGCCCGAGGTAGTAGTCGGCGCTGATGCCCGCGAGCATCGCGACCTCCTCGCGCCGCAGCCCCGGCACCCGCCGCCTACCGCCTCCGGGGATGCCCACCCGCTCGGGCGTGACCAGCCCGCGGCGCGCGGTCAGGTACTCCCCCAGCTGGTTCCGCCTGTCGCTCACACCACCGATTGTGCCCGCGTGGAGCCGATCCCGAGGGGGTGCTGCCACAACCGGGGAACGCGGGCACCCTGGCTGGATCCGCTCCCGGCGCGGTTACTGGAGGGGGAAGCCGCACGAGAGGAAACCTCCATGAGCAAGCGCGTGAACCGGCGGATCGTCCTGGCGGCCCGGCCGCAGGGAGACCCGAGGCCGGGTGACTTCGAGGTCGTCGAGCGGCCGGTGCCGGTACCGGCGCGGGGGCAGGTGCTGCTGCGCAACGTCCTGGTGTCCCTCGACCCCTACAACCGGATCATCATGGGCAACGCCAACAGCGACCAGCCCGCGCTGGACATCGGCGACCTGGTGTTCGGCTTCACGATCGCGGTCGTCGAGGCGAGCGAGCACCCCGCGTTCGCGGTGGGCGACCACGTCGCGAGCACGTCAGGGTGGCAGGAGTACGCGGTGTCCGACGGCTCCGACCTCAGGCCGGTCGACCCCCGGTCGGCGCCGCTGACCGCGAACCTCGGCATCCTGGGCATGACGGGCCTCACGGCCTGGGTCGGGCTGACCAGGATCGTCACGCCGAAGCCGGGAGGGACGCTCGTCGTCACCGCCGCGGCGGGTGCCGTCGGCTCGGCCGCCACCCAGATCGGGAAGCTCAGGGGTCTCCGGGTCGTGGGCGTGGCGGGCGGGCCGGAGAAGTCGCGCCACCTCCTGGAGGACCTGGGTGTGGACGCCGCCGTCGACCACCGGGCACCGGACTTCCCCGAGCAGCTGGCCCGCGCCGTGCCCGACGGGATCGACACGGTCTACGAGAACGTGGGCGCGCCCATGGTGGCGGCGCTGCTGCCGCACCTGAACCCCGGCGCCCGGCTCGCGGTGGGCGGCGTCATGGCGCAGATCACCCGGACGGGCGGGTTCGAGGGGCCGGACCGCCTGCCGGACCTGATGCGGGCCGTGCTGTACAAGGACCTCACCGTCCGCGGCTTCTCGGTGCCCGACCACGTCGACGCCTACCCGGAGTTCCTCGCCGAGGTGGCCCCGGCGGTCGCGTCCGGCGAGGCCCGCTACGCCGAGCACGTCGTCGAGGGGCTGGAGACCATCCCGTTCGCGTTCCAGGACATGTTCCACGGCCGCGTGACGGGGAAGATGATCGCGCGGATCGGGTAGGCGCCGACGTCGGGTGACCACCGCGCCGGTGCGGGCTCACGCGGTCGGCTTGGTGAACCACCCGGCGCAGGTGAGCAGGAAGCCCATCACGGCCAGCGCGCCGAAGAGGACGCGGGCCAGGACCACCCCGGTCGGCGAGAGCAGGGTGGCCTGGGCGCCCGACTCGACCGCCGCCGGGGCGACGATCAGCAGGAACCCCCGCAGGGCGACGAACCAGCCGAACAGCGACACGGTGACCGCGAGCGGTCCGCGCCAGCTGCGGTGGCCGCCGATGACGACCAGGCCCGCGCCGAGCATGAGGGCGCCGAGCAGCAGCACCAGGGCGGGCTGGGCGAACAGGTCGTCGACGATGTCCAGCCCTCCGGGGAGGCGGATCGCGTAGACGGTGGTGAAGGTCGCGACGTAGGGGCCGATGACGCGGGCGAAGGCCCTGCTTCGCTCCTGCGCTTCGACGGTGGCTGCGGGCACGGCGTTTCTCCTCGTCCTCGGGTGTTCGGGGGGCTACCGGTCGCCCGTGACCGGCGGGCGCCGGTCCGCGTCGGGCCGGTAGCCGAGCTGGTGGAGCACGGCGCGCAGGTACCCCTCGACCTCGTCCGCCGTGCTGGTGTCCGGCCGGACGGCCAGGTGCTGCCACACCGCACCGGTGAGCACGTCCAGCAGGACGTCCGGATCGCTGTCGGCGGGGAGCTGCCCCCGGTCGCGGGCGCGGGCGAGCGCGGCACGACGGGCGTCGTCGCGGTGGCGGCCGAACCGGTCCTGGTAGGCGCGGGCGAGTTCCGGGTTGTCCTCGATCGCCCCGTAGAGGCGGCGCAGGAGACGGCGCTGCCCCTGGTCGGCGAGGACGAGGCCCCACCCGGCCACCAGCTGCTCGACGTCGCGGATCTCCGGGCTCCGCGAGGGGTTGCCGTAGGCGGCCTCGACCGCGGCGACCAGGAGCCGGGTCTTGTCCGGGAACCGCCGGTAGACCGTGGCTCGGGTGACCCCGGCCCTCCGGGCGACCTGCTCGATGCTGGCCGCCTCCGCGCCGCGCTCGACCAGCAGCTCCAGCGCGGCGTCCAGGATCGCCGCGTCGGCCTCCCTGCTCCGCGGTCTGCCGGGAGCGCGGTCATCGATTCCCATGCCAATTACAATACAGTGCAGACCTGTATCGAAACAAGGAGCTGCCGCACGTCCCTGGCGAACACCACGCGCACCGCGCCGAGCGGGACGAGCGCGATCCCCGGCGGGCACGGGGCGGCGCAGGAGCCGACGACGCTGATCGGCACGCCCGCGAGGCCGGCGCCCGGCACCCGCGAGAGCGTGGTGGTCGCGTTGACGACGCCCGTTGAGTCCCCTGTGGACCGACCCGGTCGGTTCAGCCGATCCCGAGCCGTCCGGCGAGCCCGGCCACGAAGGCCTCGACCTCCTCGGGCGACCGGTCCGGCAGGCCCCACACCGCCTCCGTGACACCGGCGTCCTCCCAGGACGCGAGCAGTTCGGCGGTCGGCTTCGCGGTGGCCAGCACGTGCACCTCCGGTGAGCCCGCACGACCCGCGGCGGCCCACTCCCCGCGCAGCCGCGCGATCTTCTCCGGCACGTCCCGCTCGGTCGGCGTGGTCATCCAGCCGTCGGCGTTGGCCGCGATCCACGCCAGCGTCCTCGGCCCACCGCCCGCGCCGATCACCAGGGGGATGTGCCGCTGCACCGGCTTGGGGTACGCCCAGCAGGCCCCGAAGCTCACGAACTCGCCCGCGTAGGAGGCCTCCTCCTGCGTCCACAGCGCCCGCATCGCCTCGACGTACTCCCGCAGCACCGAGCGCCGCTTCCCCGCGGGCACGTGGTGGTCGGCGAGTTCGTCGGTGTTCCAGCCGAAACCCGCGCCGAGCGTGACCCGGCCGCCCGAGAGGTGGTCCAGCGTCGCGATCGTCTTCGCCAGCGTGATCGGGTCGGACTCCACGGGCAGCGCGACCGCGGTGGCCAGGCGGATGCGGCTCGTCGCGGTCGCGGCGGTCGCCAGGCTGACCCACGGGTCGAGCGTGCGCGAGTAGCGGTCGTCGGGCAGCGTCCGGTCGCCGGTTCCGGGGTGGACGGCCTCCCGCCTGACCGGGATGTGCGTGTGCTCCGGCACGGAGAAGCTGTCGAACCCCGCGGCCTCGGCCGCTCTCGCCGCGGCGCTCGGCGTGATCCCGCGGTCGCTGGTGAACAGGACGATGCCGTGCCGCATGGGGTGCCCCGCCTCTCGCGCTGTCGGCCCACCGGTGGTCGGCCGTCCGGGCGACGCCCTCAAACTAGAACACGTTCTCGTTTCGGTCAACGGCCGTCGACTACGCCGCGAGGATGACGGAACCCCGACGTCATCCCGACGCGGTACCGGAAATGCCCCGGCCGACCGACGCGGCGGACCCGCGGGCGCGCCTAGCGTTCGCGGCGCCCGACCGAACCGATCCCAGGGGGACCCGAACCGTGTTCCAACGCCTCATCCGGCACGGCGGTGCCGCCGCCGTCGTCGGACTCCTCACCGTCACGACGTCCGCGGCGGCCACGCCCGCGACCGCGCCGCACCTGCCCGAACCGACCGGCCGCCACCCGGTCGGCACGACCTCGCTGCACCTGACGGACACCTCCCGCCCCGACCCCTGGGTCCCCGAGGCCGGGGCGCGGGAGCTGATGGTCAGCCTCTGGTACCCGGCGTCGTCCTCGGCCGGGCCGCGAGCCCGGTACATGACGCCGGAGGAGTCGGAACTCCTGCTGGCGGACGGCGGGATCACCGGCGTGCCGCTCGACGTGCTGAGCACGACGCGGACCAACGCCGTCGCCGACGCCCCGCCCGCCGGGCGGTGGCACGGGCTGCCGCTCGTCGTGCTCTCACCCGGCTACACCAAGTCCCGCGCCACGCTCACCTCGCTGGCCGAGGACCTCGCGAGCCACGGCTACGTGGTGGCGGCGGTCGACCACACGTACGAGAGCGTCGGCACGAGCTTCCCCGACGGGCGGGTCACCACGTGCGCGTCCTGCGAGGTCCCGCACGACCCGGCGTTCTGGGACGCGCTGGGGGCGGGCCGGGCGGCCGACGTCTCGTTCGTGCTCGACGAGCTGACCGGTCCGGACCCGGCGTGGCGGGGTGCCCGGCTGATCGACCCGTCCCGGATCGCGATGGCGGGCCACTCCGCGGGAGGCGCGAGCACCATCACCGCCCTGCTGGCCGACCCTCGGCTGCGGGCCGGGATCGACGTCGACGGCACCACCCAGACCGCGATCCCGGACAGCGGCCTGCCGCGGCCGTTCCTCTTCCTGGGCAGGGAGGCGCAGTACACCCCCGGCACCGGCGGCGCCGCCGCGAGCTGGGAGCGCGACTGGCAGCACCTGACCGGGTGGAAGCGCTGGCTCGTCGTGACGGGTGCCGTGCACGCCTCGTTCACCGACGTCGGCCTGCTGGCCGAACAGCTCGGCCTCGACACCGGCGCCGCACTGCCCGCGACCCGCGTCTCGGCGATCACGAGGGCCTACACCGGGGCCTTCTTCGACGAGCACCTGCGCGGCGAGCCGCGACGCCTGCTGAACGGACCCTCGTCCCGCTACCCGGAGCTGAAGTTCTGCTCCGTGGCACCCGCGACCTGCGAGTAGGAGGCGCCTGCTCGGGACGGCCGGGGACGTCCTGAGCAGGCGCTCGACCTCACCGGGCGCCCAGGTGCTCCCCGCGGCCGTCGGCGGCGGCGCGACGGAGGTCCGCCAGTTGGTCCTCGGTGGCCCTGGTGAACCGCTCCACTTCCCCGGCACCGCCGAGCTGGACGATCGATCCGAGCCACAGCTCGGCTCGCTGGCCGTCGCGGACGGTCTCCCAGCACCAGGTGCGGTAGCCGAAGGACGCCATCAACGTCGCGTCCCAGTCGCACTGGGTGCAGGCGTTGAACCCCAGCCACGGGTCGTAGCTCGCGAAGTAGACCGGGGTGGCGCTCGGCAGGTTGAAACCGTCGCAGCCCGCCGGGGTGGCCATCGGGGCGGGAGGTGCCACTTCCGGTGCCACGGCTGACGTCGTCGCTGTTCCGGCGGACGCCGCGGGCACGGTGACGAGCACCGTCGAGCCCAGGGCGAACAGCGTCGCCACCGCGACCAGTGCCGTTCTGATTGCCTTCACCTCATCCTCTTTTCGCGCGTGGGGTTCACCCGTTCGACCAGCTCTCGCCGGTGTCCGGGTCCGCCGCGTCCGAGCGGCCGTGACAACACCCTCGCGGCCGTGGATCCAGCACCCGCCCAATCCGCGCAGAATCGCGGAGCCCGCGCCCAGGGGGTCGGGTCCGCGGTGGCGACCGGCCGGTGGTCCGGTCCCCGGACGCGACGGCGAGGACCAACGCCGTGACCGCGGGACCTGTTGGGCGGCACCGGCTCGAAGATCGCTATCTTGGCGCCGTGAACGATGAGGTGGGGTCGCGTCCACGCGGCGGCACGAGCGGTGGGTGTTCCGGCGCATGACGGCTCCGCAGCCCCTGGTGCGGCGGACCGAGCGGTGGTTCGTCCAGCAGGGCGCGCCGACGATGATCGAGGGCTACGGGTTCTTCTCGCACGTGCTGCTGAGGATGTTGCCGACGCTCGCGTTCGTCGCCGTGGCCAGCCTCGTGTGGCTGGTGCCCCTCGGTGCCGCGGGCTACGGGCGGTGGGTGCTGCTCGGGGTGATCCTGGCCAGCACGGTCGCCGTGTCGGCCGTGCTGTCGCTGTTCGTGCGGCGGATGCCCGTCTTCACCCGCAACCGCACGATCGCGGTCCTCGTCGGCTACGCCCTGGTGCCCGTGGTGGTGCCGGTCCTCCAGGAGGCCATCGAGGACACCCCGGACAGCGATCCGGTGCAGCTCGCCCTCTTCTTCGCCGGGATGTTCGCCGCGACGGGGCTCGGCGCGACCTACGGGCTCGTGCCGCTGCTGAAGGCCGCCGTGCGCCACACGGTGCAGGACCTGCGCACCAGCGTGAACCTGCTGGGCCGGGCGCTGCCGCCGCTGCTGTTCGTGACGCTGTTCCTCTTCTTCACCGGTGAGCTGTGGCAGGCGATGAACCGGCTCGACTGGCCGCGGCTCAGCCTGATCGTCGCGCTGTTCGTGGCGCTCACGGTGCTCGCCGCGGCGGCCCGCCTGCGCGAGGAGATCGGCCGCGTGGAGCACGACCTGAGCCCCTCGGTGCTGTCGGCCGCGTGCGAGGGCACCCCGCTGGCGGGGGTGTCGCCCACCGAACCGGTGGAGGCCGGGAAGCTGACCGGTCGCCAGCTGCGCAACCTGCTGCTGATGCTCGCCCTGCGCCAGCTCGTCCAGGCCGCGGTGGTCGGGTTCGCGCTGTTCGGGTTCTTCGTGGTGCTCGGCCTGATCGTGGTGCTGCCCGAGACCGCGGAGCAGTGGATCGGCGGACCGGTGGCGTACGCGCGGTGGCTGCCCACCGTTCCCGTGGCGCTGCTGCGCAACGCCACCCTGTTCGCCGGGTTCGGGAGCATGTACTTCGCGGTCATCTCGATGAGCGACGCCGAGCACCGCAAGCAGTTCTTCGCGCCCGTCGTGGAACAGGTGGAACGCACGCTGGCCGTCCGCGCCGTGTACCTGGCCGTGCGGTCGCGCTCGTAGCGCCGGAGGTGGTCAGCCGTCCGGGTGGTACAGCTCCGGCCTGCGGTCGCGCAGCGCGTCGTTGTGCGGACCCAACGACTTGTCCCGCGCCGTGACGGGGTCGAGTGCGGCGGTCAGGACGACGGGGGCGGCGGTCTCGTCCGTCGCCGTGGCGGGACCCGCGAGGAGGTAGCCGGTGTCCGCGCAGATCAAGCTGCCGCCGATCCAGCGCACACCGCGCTCCTCCCCGCAGCGGTCGGCGACGACCACGTGCACCCGGTTCACGCCCGCCGCCGCCTGCGCCTTGACGACCTCGATCGCCCGTTCGCCGTCGGGCCGGGGGTCCAGGGGCCAGTTGGCCGGAACGGCGAGGACGTCGGCCCCGGCCAGGGCCGCCAGCCGGGTCCACTCCGGGAACTCCAGGTCGTAGCAGATCACCACCGCGACCCGGCCGACCGCGGTGTCCACGACGGCCGGTGGCCGGTCGCCCGCCCGGAAGAACTCGGGTTCGCGGCCCCACAGGTGCGCCTTGCGGTAGCGCAGCCGCACGCCGCCGTCCTCGACGAGGACGGCGGCGTTGTAGACCTCTCCGTCGGCGCCCAGCTCCGCGAAGCCGCACACCAGCACGACGCCCAGTTCCCGCGACAGCGCGCGGAGGAGCGCCACGGTCGGCCCGTCGAGGTCCTGCGCGGCGGCCCGCGCCTCGGCGGCGGTGCCGAAGGCGTAGCCGCAGACCGCCAGCTCCGGCAGCACCACCAGACCGGCACCCCGCGCCGCGGCCTCCCGCACCGCCGCGACGAGGTGACCGTGGTCGTTCGAGCCGATCACCGCGGGGATCTGGCAGGTCGCCACTACCACCACGGGTCTCAGTCGTCCTCGGTCGCCGTGACGAGCACCGCGGCGGGCGCCACGTAGCCGTTGGGGTCGACCACCCGGCCCGCTCCACGGGCCGCGTCCACGACCTCCGGCGCCCACTCCAGCACCGCCCGGCCGTCGCCGCCGGTGACGACGAGCAGTTCCCCGTCGCCCTCCAGCAGCGTGATGGACCGCCAGGCGCCCGCGGGCACCGACAGCGAGTCGAGCCTGCCCAGCTCCACGACCACCTCGTCGGCCCCGGAGTTGAGCCGGACCGCCCAGCGGCCCGCCTTCGCCGTGAGCACCTGGGTCTCGTCGTGGCGGTGCCGCAGCACGCCCTCGCCGGGCGTCGCGCGCAGCCACGCCACCGAGAACCCGTGCGGCTCGTGCAGGCGGGGCACGGCCCGGCGGTCCTCGCTCAGCCCGTACCCGATGACGAGGCTCAGCTCGGCGCCACCGCCGGGCAGGCGCGAGCACAGGAACGGTTCGCGCGCCCACGTCCGGTCGGCGGTGTGCGTGACGCGCGTGCGGAACTGCTCGACCGTGAACGCGTCGAGGTCGTCGATCTCCTCCTGGCTGATCGGCGTCACGAGCGCGACGCCCTCCGGCACCTCGTCACCGAGCACGGTGTCGATCAACCGGTTGTCCGCCGTCAGGTGCAGCCCGTGCCCGGCGGCCTCGCGGAGCACCGACGGGCCCCAGATGATGCCGCCGGTGTCGTCGCGACCGAGCACCGTCAGCAGGATCCCCTCGTCGTCGCCGACGTTGGTGAACCCTCGGAAGATCCACGTCGGCACCGAGATGACGTCGCCGTCGACCGACCGGTACTCGCCCTGCGTGCCGTCGGCGCCCCAGCGGAGCTGGTACTCGCCGCCGAAGTTGATGAACACCTCGGCGGTGAAGTGCAGGTGCAGGCTGTTCGTGACGCCGTTGGGCATACCGGCCGCGCCGAGGTTGAACCCGTGCGGCTCGCGCAGGTTCACGAACTGGTCGGCGCTCTGCGAGACGCCGGGGCCGATGAACGAGTAGTTGTCCTTGAGGTCCGAGCCGGGGGTCCGGCAGTCGATGAACGCCGCCTTGCAGGGCACCCAGTCGGACCGCAGGACGGTGCGCCGAGCGACCTCGTCGGGCGGGACAGCGGTGTTGCGCATGGGATCCGTCCTCACGTGTGCTCAGTAGATGTTGGGCTCGGCGAGCGCGCCGTCGCCGCGGGTGCCGTTGATCTGGGCGCGCAGCGCGATCTCGTCGAACACGCGCACCTCGCGCACGATCCGACCGCCCTGCACGAGGAACTGCGAGACGCCGAGCAGGTCGACCGGCGCGCCGGTGGCGGGTCCGAAGGCGGGAGTGCCGTGGTAGGTGCCGTGCATCGTCCACATCACCGCGACGCGCAGGCCCGCGTACCGCTCGGAGTGGTTGGTCTGCACGTCGCGCACGGAGAAGCGCGCGCTCGGGAACGGGGCCACGAGCGAGAGCAGGTCGCGCTGGTAGCCGTCGGCGCGGACGATCGTCTGGTCGCCGATCGTGTGCAGGAACAGGTCCCGCACGGCGAACTCCGGGAGCCTGTGCAGCCGCCGCTGGTTCCAGACCTCCTCGATGAACTCCAGCACCATCTCGCACTCGGGGCGGAAGTCGTCCGGGCGGGGGCCGCTGTCGCCCACCGCGAGCACGTCGGCGGGGGCGGGTTCGAGCATCGAGCCCTGGTACTTGCGGAACGCGAGACGGCGGGCGACCTCGTCGGGGTCCTCGCCGCGCTGGAGGCAGGTGGCCAGTTCGTCGCGCACCACCCACTCCTCGACCATCCGGCCCCTGCGGTAGAGGCAGTTGGCGATCGTGCGCGTGCGGACGCGGACCTGCTTGCCGTTCACCAGGTACGGGTCGCTGGAGAACACCAGGTGCGAGCTGAGGAACGCGTCGTCGCCGCGCGCCTCCCACACCACGTCCTCGGCCTGGCCGATGTGCTGGGGCGAGCCCGCGATCCGCATCAGGCTGCCCTCGATGACCCCGTCGCGGCCCACGACGGTGCCGAGCCCGCCGTGGACGATCGAGTCGGGCTCGTAGTTGTCGACGATGTACGAGACGTCGCGCTGCACCCAGATCCGGTCGGTGACCTCCCGGATGAAGTCGTCCGGGTCCTCGTACGGGCGGTAGGCGACGGGGTCGAGCGGCATGGACTGGTCCTCCCCTTGCGCGGAGCGGGCCACCGTGGCGCCCGCGTGCGGACGCTTTCGACTGTATACGTATGCATTTGATGCCACAAGTGGACGCCGTGCCGAGCGGGAGCGGCTCAGGTGCGGGGTGATCCCGTGGTCGCCCGCGCGACGTAGCGCGACGGGTAGACGGTGTGCCGGGGCTGGGCGTCCGGCTGCTCGACGCGCGCGACGATCAACCGGGCCGCCTCGCGGGACATCTCGTCGAGGTCGTAGGCCACGGTGCTCAGCCTGATCAGCGCCCAGCCGGACGTCGGCAGGTCGTCGAACCCGACGATCGACACCTGGGCGGGCACGGCGACGCCCATCTCGGCCGCGGAGTTCAGCGCGCCGAGCGCCACGACGTCGTTGCCGCACAGCACCAGCGTGGGCGGGTCCTCGCGGTCCAGCAGGGTCCGCGCCCCCTCGAAGCCGGTCGCGAAGTCGAACGGGCCGTGCAGGACGTCGCGGTGGGCCAGGGTCAGCCCGTGCTCGTCGAGGACCGAGCGCACGGTGTTCTCGCGCTGCTCGCCGGTGCTGGTGTTGCGCGGCCCGAAGATCGCGCCGATCCGCCGGTGCCCGCTGCCGATCACCTCGCGCAGCAGCTCGCGGATGCCCGCCTCCGGGTCGACGGTGACGGAGTCGGCCCGCACGCTCTGCGCGGTGCGGTTGAAGTAGACGAACGGCACGCCCCGGTCGCGCAGCCTGGCCGGGAGCAGCGAGTCGACCGTCGTGGTCGCGAGCACCACGCCGCACAGCCCGTGGCCCATGACGTGCTCGGTCACCGGGCCGCTCTCCGACGACTCGGTGATGAGCACCAGCTCGTAGCCCAGCCGCTCCAGCTCCCGGTGCATCGGGGCGATCACGTGCCCGTAGAACTGGTTCTCCAGGTCGGTCACGACGAGCCCGACCCTGGTCGAGCGGCCGACGGCGAGCGCGCGGCCGATCGGGCTGGTCGAGTACCCGAGCGCCACGGCGGCGTCGCGGACGCGCTTCTTCGTGGCCTCGGAGACCTTGGGGTCGTCGCGCAGCGCCCGCGAGACGGTCGGCTGGGAAACACCGGCGAGCCTCGCCACGTCCCGACTGGTGATCATTCCCCCGCCTCCTCTGGATCGGCGCAGCATAGCCGCCGCCCTCGTCCCGACATCGCCTTGACGGCGACCCGCCCACGCAGGTTCAATGCCGGGCATACGTATGCTAACCGAAGTGGAGACGCATGGCGCACGAGCTGAAGAAGGCGATCCCGACGAGTGCGGGCGACCGGTCCGGCGCCGGTGTCGCCGAGCGCGTCGCGGCGATCATCGCCGACGTCCGGGACCGGGGCGATTCGGCGGTGCGCGAGTACTCCGCCACCTTCGACGACTGGCGGCCCGAGTCCTTCCGCCTCGGCGAGGACGAGGTGGCGCGACTGGTGGCCTCGCTGCCCGAGCAGGTGATCGAGGACATCGCGTTCGTCCAGGAGCAGGTGCGGCACTTCGCGACGGTCCAGCGCGAGTCGATGCGCGACGTGGAGGTGGAGACGCTGCCCGGCGTCCTCCTCGGGCACCGGCACGTCCCGGTCGGCTCGGCGGGCGCCTACGTGCCCGGTGGCCGGTACCCGCTGACCGCGTCCGCGCACATGACGATCGTGACGGCCAAGGCCGCGGGCGTGTCGCGGGTGGTCGCGTGCACCCCGCCGATCCGCGGTGAGGTCCCCGCCGCGACGGTCGCGGCGATGAGCATGGCGGGCGCCGACGAGATCCACCTGCTGGGCGGGGTGCAGGCCGTCGCGGCGATGGCCGTGGGCACGGAGTCGATCGAGGCGGTCGACCTCATCGCGGGCCCCGGCAACGCCTACGTGGCCGAGGCCAAGCGGCAGCTGTTCGGCGAGGTCGGCATCGACCTGTTCGCCGGGCCGACGGAGATCCTGGTGGTCGCCGACGGCACGGCGGACGCGCTGACCGTGGCCGTGGACCTGCTGTCGCAGGCCGAGCACGGCCCCGACTCCCCCGCCGTCCTCGTGACCACGTCGGCGGAGCTCGGGGCCGAGGTGCTGCGCCTGGTCGAACGGCTGCTTCCGGGGCTGGTGACCAACGACCTGGCCGGACCCGCGTGGCGCGACCACGGCCGGATCGTCGTCTGCGACGACGAGGACGAGATGTGGCGCGTCGCCGACTCGCTCGCCTCCGAGCACGTCCAGGTGTTCACCGCCGAGCCGCGCCGGGCGCTCGACCGGATGCGGAACTACGGCGCGCTGTTCCTCGGCGAGGGCACGTGCGTGTCCTACGGGGACAAGGTGATCGGCACCAACCACGTGCTGCCCACCATGGGCGCCGCCCGCTACACCGGCGGGCTCTGGGTCGGCAAGTACCTCAAGACCGTGACGTACCAGGAGGTGCGCGACCCCGCGAGCAGCGCCGCGCTCGGCCGGGTCTGCGGGCGCGCCGCCAGGGTGGAGCTGTTCGAGGGCCACGCCCGGTCCGGCGACCTGCGCGCGTGGAAGCACGGCGGCGACGGGTTCGACTGGATCGACGCGGTGCTGTCGTGATCGGCCGCACCGCCCTGGTCACCGGCGGCGGCACCGGGCTGGGCGCGGCCGTCGCGGCCCACCTGGTGGCGGCGGGCGCGCGGGTCGTCGTCGCGGGCCGCCGGGCCGAGGTGTTGCGCGCCACCGCGGAGCGGCTCGGCCCGGCCGTCCGCGCCGAGGTGTGCGACGTGGCCGATCCGGCGTCCGTGGCCGCGCTCGCGGAGCGGCTGCGCGACGAGGAGGTCTCGGTGCTGGTCAACAACGCCGGGGTGGCCGGGCCGGTCGCCCCTCTGGTCGACGTCGAGCCCGACGAGTGGGACGACGTGTTCGCCGTGAACGTGCGCGGTACGTACCTGGTGTGCCGGGCGTTCCTGCCCGGCATGATCGCGCGCGGCGAGGGGGACGTCATCAACGTGGCGTCCGTGTCGGGCAAGCGCCCGCTCGCGCGCCGCACGCCGTACTGCGCGTCGAAGATGGCCGTGCTCGGCCTGACCACCACGCTCGCCTTCGAGGTCGGTCCGCTCGGGGTCCGGGTGAACTCCCTGTCCCCCGGCCCCGTCCACGGCGAGCGGATGGACCGCAACTTCCGGTTGGAGGCCGAGAGGACCGGCACGTCGGTCGACGAGGCGCGGGCCGAGTTCGTCCAGCGGGCCGCGCTCGGTCGGATGATCACCGAGGACGAGGTGGGCGCCGCGGTCGTCGCGATGCTCGCGATGCCGGGCCTGTGCGGCTCCGACGTCGACCTGTCGGCCGGGATGGTCGCCTGATGGCCGCCTCCCTCAAGGCCAGGCTGCGCGCGGGCGAGAAGCTCGCGGGCGCGCTGGTGCGGATGCCGTCGGAGGACGTCGTCGAGATGCTCGCCGTCGCGGGCCTGGACTTCGTGCTCGTGGACTGCGAGCACGGGCCCGCCGACGTCGGTTCGCTGCGGCACCACATCGCGCTGGCGCAGGTGCACGGCGTGCCCGTGCTGGTGCGCATCGGCGAGGGCGAGCACCACCTCGCGGCGCGCGCGCTCGACCAGGGCGCGCAGGGGATCGTCGCCCCGCACGTCGAGTCGGCGGCCGACGCCGAGGCGCTGGTGCGGGCCGTGCGCTTCCCGCCGCGCGGCACGCGGGGGTTCGCCACCTACCCGCGCGCGGGCCGGTTCGGCACGGTGTCGGCGGCCGACCACCGCGCCGCGGCGGAGTCGACGCTGGTGATCGCGATGCTGGAGTCGCCCGCGGCGATCGGGGACGCGGCGGCGATCGTCGCCGTCGCGGGGATCGACGGCTACCTGGTGGGCACCGCGGACCTGGCCGCCGCGCGCGGCCCCGACGACCCGTCCGTGGCGGACCTGCTGGCCGCGGTGCGGGCCGACCCCGGCACCGCGTCGGTGGTCCGCGTCGACCTCGCGTCGGGTGCGGCAGGCGCCGCCGAGGCGTTCGCGGACGGCGCGCAGGTGGTCGTCCACAACGTCGCGCACGTGCTGATGGAGACGTTCCGGGCGCTCAGCCTGCGGTGAGCCACTCGGCGAGGACCCCGCCGACCCCGGCGGGGTCCTCGACCGGCGCCAGGTGCCCGACGCCCGGCAGCACGACCAACCGCGAACCGGGCACCAGCGCGTGGATCTCCTCGTGCCGCGCGACGGGGCACAGCCGGTCGTGCTCGGCCGCCACCACGAGCGTCGGCACCCGCACCGCCGCCAGCCCCGGCCGCTCGTCCACACGGGTGGCCTGCATCGCCAGCTGCCGGTCGAGCGACTCCTCCCCCACGTCGTCCGCCATCGCCAACGCCCGCTCGTCGTGAGCGGGCGTGCGGGCGTGCAGCAGGACGGGGAGCAGGTCGCGTTGCAGGTCGCGCGCGGTGGCCCCGGCGGCGAGGGCGGCGCGCTGGGCGGTCCACGCCCCCCGCTGCTCCGGGGTGGGGGCCCGCGCGTTCGTCGACACCAGGCACAGCCGCGCCACCCGTGACGGCGCCCGGCGCACGAGCGCCATCGCGACGATCCCGCCGAGGCTCAGCCCGGCCAGCGCGAACCGCTCCGGCAGCTCGGCCAGCAGCGCGTCCACGCAGCCGTCGACCGTCGGGTGGTCCAGGCGTCCGTGGAGCGCGGGCAGGTCCGGCCACAGCCGCGGCGAGCAGTTCATGCCGGGCAGCAGCACCAGGGGGTCGGTCCCGCTCACCCCTTGACCGAACCGTTGTTGAGGCCCGCGACCAGGTACCGCTGCGCGATGAACGCGAACGCGACGACCGGCAGCGTCAGCAGCATCGCCGCGGCGCCCGCCTGCTGGAGCATCGGCAGCGTCTGGCCGAGCTGCGTCGCGATGAAGACCGGCACGGTGCGGGCGGACACGTCGGTGAGGATGTTGGCGGTCAGGTACTCCTGGAACGCGAACAGGAACACGAAGATCCCCGCCGTGAGGATGCCGGGCCCCATCATCGGGATCATCACCCGGCGCAGCGTCGCGAGGCGCCCGCACCCGTCCAGCATGGCCGCCTCGTCCAGCTCCTTCGGGATCTCGGCGAAGAAGTTGCGCAGCAGCCAGATGGTGAAAGGCTGGTTGATCGCCACGAGCGCCGCCGCCACGGCGAACGTCGTGTCGTAGACGCCGAGGGCGCGGGAGATGTCGTACATCGGCAGCACGACCGCGAAGCGCGGCAACGCCCGGAACACCAGCGCCAGCACGAGCAGCACGGCGCTGACCCAGCTCGGGAAGCGGGACAGCGCGTACGCGGCGGGCAACCCGATCACCAGGGCGACGACCGTGCTCAGGACGGCGACCACCAGGGTGTTGACCAGGTAGTCGGCGAACAGCGTGGTCTGCCAGAGGTCGACGAACGCCGTCATCGTGGGCTCGTAGGTGAAGACCGGCGGGTTCAGGAACGCCACGTCGGTCGGTTTGGTGACCGCCATCGCGGTCCACAGCACCGGGCTGACCATCGCCCAGCAGACGAGGACCAGCACCCCGCCGACCAGGTAGGTGCTGGCGGACCTGCGCGGACGGCGCCTCGCCGACGGCGGCGCACCGTCCGATCGGGACGGCGCGAGCGCGGGACCCTGCTTCTCCAGCGTGGTCATGCTTGCCTGGCCTCCTTGGCGATGCCGCGGATGAAGGGGTAGAGCAGGATCACGATGAGCAGGATCAGCAGCACGTTGATCGCGCTGCCGAGCCCGAGCTGCTGGCCGCCGTCCTGGAAGGCGACGTTGTAGATGTAGAGCATGATCGACTCGTTGCCGATCTGCGTCGCCTGCGGCGAGAGCGGGACGAGCTGGTCGAACGTCCGCAGCACGTCCATGATCGAGATGATCGCGACGAACCCGAGCACGCCCCGGATGCTCGGGATGATCACGCTCCAGTGCGTGCGGAACGTGGACGCCCCGTCGATCCGCGACGCCTCGATGACCTCCGAGGGCACGCCCTGGAGACCGGCGATGATCACCAGCATCGAGAACGGCAGCATGAACCAGATCGTGTCGAGCGCGATCACCAGCCGGTTGGGCCACGGCTCGATGAACCACAGCACCTCGTGACCGGTGACCGCCGACACGAGGTGGTTGACCACCCCGCCGAAGTTCGCGTCGAACAGCCAGGAGAACATCGTCGCCCCGACGATGTTGGGCACCACGTAGGAGATCAGCAGGAAGCCGAGCACGAACGGCTTGCTCCGGCCCAGCCCGTTGACCATGACCGCCAGCAGGTAGCCGCCGACGATCAGCGTGGCGACCACCACGGCCGTCAGCCCGACGGTGAACAGCACCGCCCGACCCAGTCGCGGGTCGGACAGCGCCGCGGAGTAGTTGTCGAGCCCGACGAAGGTGCCCGCCTCGCCGTAGTTCACGCGCTGGAGGCTCCACTCCACCGTCCGGTAGAGCGGGAGGACCAGCAGAGCCCCCATCACCAGCACGCTCGGGGCGATCAGCCCCAGGAACTCTCGTCTGCGCATGACGGACACCTCGCTGCCGGATTCGCTACTTCTCGTACTCGGCCAGGATCTTGACGGCGATCTGCTGCATCTGCGCGGTGCCCTCCGCCACCGGCGTGTTGCCGAGCACCACGTCCGCGACCACGGTCCGGGTGTCGTTGCTGATGCGGGAGGTCCACGGGTGCGGCTCGGCGGGCGGGGCCTTGCCGATCGACACCTGCGCCGCCTCGGCGTACGGGCTGCTGCCGGGCGTGACGATGCCGTCGCGCGCCGGGTACGCGGCGGGCACGGAGGCCTTCGACGCGTCGGCGCTCACCGAGGAGGCGATCATCTCGAACAGCATCTTCGGATCGGCGGCGGCGTTGGTCGGGATCGACCAGCCATCCACCGAAAGGGTGTTGTAGAGGACGTCGCCGCCCGCGACCGACGGCGGGGGCGCGAACGCGAACTGCTGGGCGAACCTGCTGTTGGACGTCTGGGTCAGGTCGTTCATCCGGCCGGAGAACATGATCGCGACCGCCGCCGACCCGTTGTACATCTGCTGCTGCACCCTGGGCTGGTCGAACGTGGTGACCTGCGGGTCCATGAACGGGGCCAGCGACCGCAGCTCCTCGAACGCCTCGGCCGCCTCGGGCTTGTCGAAGTTCGGCGTCATCGTGGCCGCGTCGACGTAGTCGACGCCGAGCGAGCCGAGCGCGGAGTCGTAGGCGGTGGCGATGTCGGAGCTGGCGAGCAGCGGCAGCGCGACCGGGTACTTGATCTGCCCGGCCTGCTGGATCTTGCCCGCGACCTCCCGCAGCTCGGCGAAGGTCGTCGGCGGCTTGAGGCCGAGCGACTCGAAGACGTCCTTGCGGTAGGCCATCACGTACATCTGGGCCTGCATGGGCAGGCCGTAGAGCTTGCCGTCGTAGGACATGGCCTGCCGCATGGCCTTGTTGATGTCGCTGAGCCCGTACTCCTGGTCGAACTCGGCCACGAACTCGTCGAGCGGCCTCAGCTTCTGCTCCCCGGCGTACTTGGGGATGATGAAGCCGTAGGTCTCGATGACGTCGTAGGTGCCGGTGTCGCCCGCGAGCGTCGCGGTGGTCTTCTGCACCTGGCCGCCGAAGTCGATCGGCTCGTGCTTGACGGTCACCTGGTTCTTCGAACAGCTCTTCACCATCGTGTTGGTGAACGGGTCGATGGCGGAGGAGTTGTAGGCCAGCACGTTGACCGAGGTGGCCTTCGACGGAGCGGGGAAGTCGCACTCGACCTGGGCCGCGGTCGAGGAGGACGTCCGGGACCCCGCGCCGCAGGCCGAGAGCAGCAGGGCGGCGGAGATCGTGGTGGCGAGCGCTCTCATCACCACGGTGGTGCGGGGCTTGGGCATCGCGGGGCTCCTACCGTCCAAAGGGGTTCGTTGAGGATTCATACGTATGCACTAGTCGGCGGCGTCGATCATGCCCAACCGGAGCAGCGCGCTGTCGCGGTGCGCGACGAGCGCCTCGAAGTCGGACACCGCGACGGTGGGCTCCGCCTGGATCCGGGTCGACTCCCGCGTGGCGCGCTGGTAGGTCACCTGCTTGAGGAAGCCCGCGACCGACAGGCCCCCGGTGTGCCGCGCGCCGCGCGCGGTGGGCAGCACGTGGTTGGTCCCCGACATCCCCTTGTCGGCGTAGACGACCGTCGACCACGTGCCCAGGAACAGCGAGCCGTAGTTGCGCAGCGCCTCCAGCCACCAGTCCAGGTCCTCCGCCAGCACCTCCAGGTGCTCGGGGGCCAGGATGTTCATGACCTGCGCGGCGGTCTCGCGGTCCTCGACCAGGTAGATCGAGCCGTGGTCGCGCCAGGCCGCGCCCGCGATGTCCCTGGTGGCGAGGCCTGCCAACTGCTTCTCGATCTCCTGCGGCACCTCCCGCGCGAGCCGCTCGGAGGTGGTGGCGAGGCTCGCGGGCGAGGTCGGGCCGTGCTCGGCCTGCGCGAGCAGGTCGGAGGCGACGAGCGCGGCGTCGGCCGTGTCGTCGGCGATCACCGCGACCTCGGACGGCCCGGCGAGCACGTCGATGCCGACCCGGCCGTAGAGCTGGCGCTTCGCCTCGGCGACGTAGGCGTTGCCCGCGCCCACGATCACGTCGGCGGGTTCGCCGTCGAGCAGGCCGAAGGCCATGGCGGCCAACGCCTGCACGCCGCCGACCGCGTGCACGGAGTCCGCGCCGGTGATGCTCGCCGCGTACAGCACCGCGGGGTGCGGCCGACCGTTCAACGAGGGTGGCGTCGCGGACACGACGTTGCGGACACCGGCGACGCGGGCCACGCCGACCGTCATGAACGCGCTCGCGAGCAGCGGGAACCGGCCCGCGGGCAGGTAGGCGCCCACGTTGTCGACCGGGATGAAGCGCTGCCCGCACACGACGCCGGGCACCACCTCCTCCTCGAAGTCGACCAGGCGGGCGCGCTGCATCGCGGCGAACCGCCGCGTCCGGTCGGCGCCAGCGTCCAGGGCCTCGCGCAGCGACGCGGGCAGCTGGTCGGCCGCGCGGGCCACCTCGGCGGCGGGCACCTCCAGCGAACGCCCCTCGTACCCGTCCAGCTCGACGGCGTAGCGCAGGACCGCGTCCACCCCCTCGCGCTCGATCCGACCCAGCATCTCGGAAACCTTCGCGACGACCTCCGGATCACGCCGGACGGGGCCGCCGGATCCCGCGGGTTCCTTGACGACCACGAGGCCGCCACCGATCCTCACCTTGTCCGCATCGCTCAAATGCATACGCATACACTAGGTGTAGACGCAGGCTGTGGCAACACTCACGTCGGCAGCCGTTCACACCGGTCCGCCCCGGCGCCGACCGCGCGGGTGCCGTTCCCGACGCCCCGCCACCGTCGACGCACCGCAGGGGCGGGCGACGCCGGCGAACGGCCACGTCGTCGAGGGACCGCTGTGCGGGCCCGCCGGGTAGGCGCGAACCCACCGGGCCAACGCGACCCCACCGGGTAGGCGCGACGAGACCCAGGCCGACGCGAGCCCGCCGGGCCAACGCGAACCCACCGGACAGACGCGACGCCACCGGGCCAACGCGAACCCACCGGACAGACGCGACGCCACCGAACCGACGCGAGCCCGCCGGGCGGACGCGAAGCCGCCGGGTGGACGCGGAGGCGTCGGTGGACAGCGTTCTCAGGAGTGCTGGTGCTCCTTCGGCACGACGCCGACCTCCTCGCCGTCGCCCAGGACGACGAACTGGCCCATCATCCCCTCGTCCTCGTGCTGGAGCAGGTGGCAGTGGTACATGTACGGCACGTTCGGATCGGTGTGGTCGCTGAACCGCATCGCCAGCCGGTAGCGCTTCCCCTGGACCAGCAGGACGGTGTCCTTCCAGCCGCATAGCGGCGGTTCCGGCGTCCCGCCGTCGACGGACAGGACCTGGAACCGCACGTCGTGGACGTGGAAGTTGTGCGGGAAGCCGTTGTCGTTGGTCACCTCCCACACCTCGACGGTGCCCTCGCGGACGCCGAAGTCGATGCGGTCCATCGCCATCGACCGCCCGTTGATCTGGTCCGAGGCGAGCACGAAGGAGCGTTCCCGCGCGACCGCCGCGCCCGCGAGGTCCGGGGCGGTGCCGAGCACGGCGGGCAGCGCGGAGTCGTCGGACAGCGATCCCGCGGCCCGGAACTGGCAGACGTCGAGGCGGTCGTCGAAGCCGTCGAGCCGTCCCAGCGCGCCGCCGTGCTCGGACGGGTAGGAGCGCAGCTCGACCCGCTCGCCCGGCGTGAAGGCCACCACGACCTCGGCCCGCTCCCCCGGCGACAGGGAGAGGCGGTCGGTCTCCCACGGCTCGGCGAGCAGGCCGCCGTCCGTCGCGACGAGCGAGAAGCGCCGGTCGTCGGAGAACCCGAAGTTGTACAGGCGCGCGTTGGACCCGTTCAGCAGCCGCAGCCGCACGAGCCTCGTCGTGACGTCGAAGTACGGTCCGATGGCGCCGTTGACGAGGATCTCGTCACCGATCACGCCCAGCGAACCCCCCAGCGGGACCCGCTGCTCGAACTGGTTGTCCCCGTCGAACGCGCGGTCCTGGACGATCATCGGGACGTCGTCGACGCCGTACTCCGACGGCAGGTCCAGCGCCTCGGTGACCTCGTCGTCGACGATGAACAGCCCGGTCAGGCCCCGGTACAGGTGGTCGGCGGTCGCGCCGTGCACGTGCGGGTGGTACCACAGCGTCGCGGCGGGCTGGTCGATCGTCCACCGCGGTTCCCAGGTGCCGCCCGCCGGGACGGTCTGGTGCGGGCCGCCGTCCATGGCCGCGGGCAGGTGCATCCCGTGCCAGTGCAGCGAGGTCTCCTGGTCGAGGCCGTTGCGCACGGCGAACTCGACCCGGTCACCGCGCCGGGCGCGGATCGTCGGGCCGAGGTGGGTGCCGTTCACGCCCCAGGTGCGGGTGGCGGGACCGTCCTTGAACCGGGTCTCGCCCGCCCGGACGTCGAGCGCGAACACCCGCGCCCCCGACGCACCGGTCTCGGACGTGGCCAGCGGGGGGATCGGCAGGGCCGCGTCGAACGCGATCTTCCCGACGGTGTCCTGCCTGGCGGTGAGGTAGTAGGCGCCGAGTCCGCCACCGCCGAGGACGGTCGCGCCCCCGAGGCCGAGGCCGAGGACCTTCAGTACCGTGCGACGTCTCATGGTGCGACGATCCCGCCGGTGGGGCCGTCGTCGCGTCGGCGAGAACTACGTAGATCCCCGGTGCGGCACGTCGCCTAACCCCCACCGCCCGAGCCGGACCGCACCTCCCCCGAGGCCGGGTCGACCGCGGCCACGGCCTCCCGCGCGTCCAACTCCCAGCCCTCCGCGTACGCCGCGGCGAACCCGTCACCGCCCAGTTCGGCCCGTCCCCGGCCGGTGAGGTCGACGACCCGCGGATCGGTGTGGTCGTGCGCGCCCCGCAGCCGGGCGGCGGCCCCGAGCAGCACGGCCGACCCGTGCCACCGCCCGCGCGTCCCGGCGAGTGCCGCCGCCGTCACCGCCACCTGCGCCAGGACCGGCAGCTCCCGCGTCGCCCGCGCGGCCGCGCACGCCTCCCGCAGCGCCTCGTCCGCGCCCTCCAGGTCGCCCCGCGCCGCCCGGAGCGCCGCCCGTGCGCCGCTGACGACGGTCCGGGTGTGGTCGGAGGAGAACGCGGTGGCACCGTGCGGACCCCGGTCGGCGTCGTCCAGGAGGGCGCTCGCCCCGGCCAGGTCGCCGAGCCGCACGCGGAGGTCCGCCTCGTGCGCGTCCACCAGGACCAGCATCTCCGCCGAGGACGCGTGCAGGGCCCGTTCCCGAGCGGCCCCGATCACCGCGAGCGCCACGTCGGTGTCGCCGCGCCGCAGGTGCAGGTCGATCCAGCGCAGGTCGTCGTAGAGCCGGTCGCCGAGGCTGAGCGAGCCGAACTCGTCGGCCAGCGCCCTGGCCTCGCGGAGGTCGGCCAGTGCGCCGTCGAGGTCGTCGTACCGCCGCGACCGGGCGCGCACGGGCAGCGTGGCGGTCTGGCCCCACCGGTCGCCCGCCCGCCGGAAGCGGGCCAGGGCCGCCTCGACGTGGACGCGCATCCGGTCGAGCGCGCCGTCGTTCTCGGCGATCTCGGCCAGGAACATGTGCGCGAGTCCGGCCAGCCACCCGTCGTCGCCGTCGGCCAGGCGCTGGAAGGTCGCGAGCGCCGCCGTCCCGTCCTGGAGGAAGAGCAGGATCGGGCCGAACACGCGGTGGTGGCTCGGCAGGTCGGGGTGCGCGAGCAGGCGGTCGGCCAGCTCGCGCATCTCGGCGCGGTCGTCCGCGGCCTCCCCGGTGGGGGTCCCCGACAGGACGTCCGCCCGGTTGAGCAGGTGGACGGCTCGGGCGCAGTCGCGTTCGGGCGAGGGCCGGCCGCCGGGCACCGCCAGGACCTCGCCCAGCCAGTGGGCGCCGTCGTGCTGGCGGGCGGACATCTGCCAGTACCAGGTCAGCGACAGGCAGAGGGTGAGCGCGCCGTCGGCGTCGTGCCCCGCGCACAGGTGGCGCAGGGCGGCGAGCGCGTTGTCGTACTCGGCGCCGATGGCGGCCATGGCGGCCACCTGGTCGGGCCCGCGCAGCCGGGGGTCCTGGCGGGCCACGAACCCGGTGACGTGGGCGGCGGCCAGGTCGTGGGCCGCGCGGAGGTCACCGGTGCCGGTGAGGCGGTCGGTGCCGTACTCGCGGATGGTGTCGAGCATCCGGTAGCGGCCGGTGTCGGGCAGCAGGTGCAGCAGCGACCGGTCGACCAGGGCGGCGAGCAGTTCGGGGACCTCGGCCGCGGGCACGGCCGTGCCCGCGCAGACGGCGGTGGCCGAGTCGGGCGTGACACCGCCGGGCAGGACGGAGATCCGTTCCGCGACGGTGCGTTCGTGCTCCCCCAGCATCTCCCAGCTCCAGGCGATGACAGCGCGCAGGGTGCGGTGCCGGGCGGGTGCGGCGCGGCTGCCCGTGGCCAGCAGCCGGAACCGGTCGGAGAGCCCGTCGGCCAGGGCGGGCAGCGCCAACGTCCGCAACCTCGCGGCGGCCAGTTCGAGGGCCAGCGGCATCCCGTCCAGGCCGCGCACCACGCGCACCACGTCGGGCAGCGTGGTGCCGTCGACGGCGAAGCCGGGGCGCACGGCGGTGGCGCGCTCGGTGAACAGCCGCACCGAGGCAGTCCGCCGAGCCCGGTCGAGACCGTCGTCGTGGGCGGGCAGCGCGAGCGGGCCGAGCGGCAGGAGCGACTCGCCGTCGACGGAGAGCGGCTCACGGCTCGTGGCGAGCACGCGCAGCCGGGGGCAGCGCGGCAGCAGCGCCGCGACCAGGCGTGCCACGGCGTCGACCAGGTGCTCGCAGTTGTCGACCAGCAGCAGGCCCGTCCAGCCCCCGAGCGCGTCCACGAGGGCGTCCAGCTCACCGCTCCGCGTCCCGGCCTCGAACGGCGCGCCGCCGCGCGACCCGATCCCGGCGAGCACGGCCGCGCCGACCTCGGCCGCGTCGGTGACCGGGGCGAGGTCGATCATCCGCGCGTCGTGGCGGCGAGCGGCCTCCACGGCGAGGCGCGTCTTGCCCGCGCCGCCGGGCCCGACCACGGTCACCAGCCGCCCGGTGGTGAGCAGCGCGTCGATCCGGGCGAGGTCGTCCTCGCGGCCGATGAAGCTGGTCAGGGGCGCCGGCAGGGTGCTCGGCCGGACCACCGGCGTGTCCGGCGGCCGGGAGCGCAGCAGGCGCGCGTGCCGGTCCCGCAGCGCGGTGCCGGGGTCGGCGCCGAGGACGTCGGCCAGTGCCTCGCGGACCCGTTCGTGGACGGCCAGCGCCTCGGCCTGCCGCCCCTGGGCGGCGAGCGCGTCCATCAGCAGCCCGGCCGCGCGCTCGTGGACCGCCTGCTCGGCGGGCAGCCCGGCCAACCTGGCCTCGGCCGACTCGGCCCGCCCCAGCGACAGCTCGGCGTCGGCGAGGTCGACGACCGCGTCGACCGACATCCGCGCCCACCGCGTCGCGACCGCGGGCGCGACCGCGGCGACGACCGCCGGTTCGGTTCCGGGGTGGTCGCCCCACAGCGCCACGGCCTCGGTGAGCGCGGCGACCGCGGCCTCCGGGGCACCGGCCCGCAGCCGGTCCCGGCCGGTGGCGGCCAGGTGTTCGAAGCGCAGCGCGTCCACGTCGGCCGGGGCCACCACCAGCCGGTACCCGCCGTCGGTCTTCACGACCACGTCCTGGGCCGCACCGGTCGGGGCGAGCGCGCGGCGCAACCGGGAGACGAGGGTGTGCAGGGCGGAGGCGGCGCCGGACGGCGGTTCCTCGGCCCAGACCGCGTCGACCAGCGCGTCCGGTTCGACCGCGCGGCCACCGGCGAGCGCGAGCCGGACGAGCAGGCCCCGCAGCCGGGCGCCGGGAACGGGCAGGGCGCCCGCACCGCGCGACGCCTCGAACGCGCCGAGCAGCGTGACGCGCAGCCGCGCACCCCCGTCCATCCCCCGATCTTCGCGCGCTCACGCGCCCGACCCAAATCAGGGTGGCCGTGTCAGCGCCGTGTGCGCCCCGTGTCAGGCGTCTGCCCCACTCTTCCGCCCACCGCACCAACCACGAGGAAGAGGGAAACCGTGAACGACGTCGAGTCCGGTCCAGCAGTCCACCAGTCGCTCCCGTCACCGTCGACCCGGAGGCGCCGCCGAGCGGGCGCGGCGCTCATCGCGGGCAGCGGCGTCTTCTTCACCGCCGAGTTCGTCGCGGCGGCGGCGTGGAGCGACCCGCCCTACAGCTACACGCACCACTTCATCAGCAACCTCGGGGTCCACGGCCCCACGACCGCGTTCGGCCAGTTCATGTACTCCCCGCTCGCGTGGGTGATGAACACCGGCTTCGTCCTCTTCGGACTGATCACCCTGGTGGGCGCGGTCGCGCTGGGGCCGCTGCCCGGCCTGCGCCGCCTGCTCGCGGTCGCGACGGCGACGATGCTCGCCGCCGGTGGTGTCCTCCTGGGGTTCTTCCCCGGATCCGGTGAGACGCCGGAGGGCGGCGCGCCCGACTTCCACGGGATCGGCGCCTTCCTGGCGTTCATCGGCGGCAACGTGCTCGCCATCCTCCTCGGCGGGTCGCACGGGCGGCTCGGGTTCCCGCGCGGGCTGGGGAGGGCGCTGGTGGCGGCCGGGATCGTCGGCCTGGTGTCGATCCCGGCCTACCTGGCCGTCCTCGACTCGGGAGCGGGTGTCCTCATCGGTCTCGTCGAACGCGGCGTCGTGTACCCGTTCCTGATCGGTTTCATCGTCCTGGGGGCGGCGCTGCGGAAGCGCGGGGTCACCGACGACGAGGTCCGCCGATGAGGACCTCCAGCACCGCGTCGTAGGTGTCGGCGGGTTCGCAACCGCGCCGCTTCAGGGTCACGTCCAGGTTCGCCGGTTCCAGGCTCACGGCGCCGTGGATCGCGTTCCACACCCGCGCGGCCTGGACGGGTTCCGCGTCCAGGGTTCCCCGGTGGACACCACCGACTCCACGCCGGTGACCACCAGGTGGTGCTGCTGGGGGTGCCGCGGTGCGAAGGCCCGAGCGGCGGGCTCGTTCCGGTCCTGCCGGACGCGGTCCCCCGACTCGGCCACGCCGGTGGCGCGGATCTCGACGACCGGCACGCCCGCCGCAGCCCCGGCCCCTCCGCTGGTCGACGCGGAACCGGCGGTGGGAGCGTCCCTATACTCCCGATCATGCGAGGAGCGGTCGTGACCGGGGTTCGCCGTCTGGTCGACCGGGTCGGGTCACTCCCCGCGGGCGGGCGCGACGTGCTGATCACCGCCGCGGTGGTCGCGGTGTCGTTCACCCCCGGTGTCGCCGACAAGGGCACCTGGCTGGGCTGGGCCGATCCGCAGCGCCCGTTCGGCCCGCTCGCGGTCGCCCTCGTCCTCGCGCACTGCCTGCCGCTGCTGGTCCGCCACCGCGCGCCCGCCCTGTGCCTGCTGCTCGTCTCCGCCGCGTTCGCCGCCTACCAGTGCCTGGGTTTCCGGCCGACGTCCGCCACGATCGCCCTGTACGTCGCGCTCTTCGGCGCGGGCGTCCACCAGCTCCGCTTCCGGCGGACCACGGCGGCGGCGTGGCTCGCGGGGTACGCGGCGCTGTCGGTCTCCCTGATCGCGCTCGGCGCTCCCACCACCGCGGTGGAGTGCGTCGAGTACGCACCCCTGCCCGTCGGGTGCTGGCTGCTGGGCGCGTGGGCCCGCGGCAGGCTCGACGAGCAGGAGCGGCGACGCCGGTTCGACCTGGAGTCGGCGGTGCGCGAGGAGCGCGAGCACATCGCCCGCGAGCTGCACGACGTGGTGACCCACCACGTGACGGCGATGGTGATGCAGGCCGACGCGATGCTGTACGTCCCGGCCGACGACCGGCCGAAGGTCGACACCGGGTTGAGGGCGATCGGCGGGACCGGGCGGCGGGCGCTGGGCGACCTGCGCGAACTGCTCGGCGTGCTCAGCCCCCGACACGACGCCGACCCGGCCCCGCGCGCGCCGACCGCGGCCCTGCTCGGGGAACTCGTGGAGCGGACCCGGCTCGCCGGGCAGCCCGTCGACCTGGTCGAGGTCGGCGCGCCGCCGGTCGTCGAGGGCGTGGTCGGGCTGGCCGCCTACCGGGTCGTGCAGGAGGCGCTGACCAACGCGCTCAAGCACGCGCCGGGCAGGAGGACGGCGGTCCGGGTCTCCTCGGCCGCCACCGACGAACTCGCGATCGAGGTGACGACGGAGGGTGCCGCGGGCGCGGTCACCGCGTCGACACCGGGCCGCGGGCTGACCGGGCTGCGCGAACGGGTGCGCCTGGCGGGCGGTGACCTCACGACGGGGCACACCGAGGACGGCGGTTTCGTCGTGCGCGCGAGGCTGCCGCTCGGTTCGGAGGCGGCGTGAGCACGCGGGTGCTGGTGTGCGACGACCAGCCGCTGGTGCGCACGGGGTACACGACCGTCCTGTCCTCGCAGCCCGACCTGGAGATCGTCGGCGAGGCGGCGAACGGCGTCGAGGCGGTCGAGCAGGCCCGGCGGCTGCGCCCCGACGTGGTGATCATGGACATCAGGATGCCCCTGCTCGACGGCATCGAGGCCACCCGGCGGATCGCGGGACCGGACGTGACCGAGCGCGCGCGGGTGCTGGTGGTGACGACGTTCAACCTCGACGAGTACGTCTTCGAGGCGCTGCGCGCGGGGGCGAGCGGGTTCCTGCTCAAGGACACCCCGCCCGAGGAGGTGATCGCGGGCGTGCGCACCGTGGCGGCGGGCAACGCGCTGCTGGCGCCCGAGGTCACCCGCGGCCTGATCGGCCGGTTCGGCGCGCGGATCCGCGACGACGGCGCGGACGGCCGGATCGAGAAGGCCTTGCGGGACCTGACCTCCCGTGAGGTCGAGGTGCTCCGGCTGGTCGCGGAGGGCCTGTCGAACTCCGAGATCGCCGACGCCCTGTTCCTCGGCCGGGAGACGGTGAAGACCTACGTCTCGCGCATCTTCGCGAAGCTGGGCCTGCGCGACCGCGTCCAGGCCGTCGTGTTCGCCTACCGGATCGGTCTCGCCACACCGGACGAGCGGTAGCGCCATCCCCCGCGGGAGCCAAAGTTCGGCTCACCGCGGGGTGACGTGCCCGCACCCCGTTCGCTCCTAGCGTTCTCCCCATCGCCGAGGCACCCGCCGCAGGCACCACGACAAGGAGAAGCGCCATGACCGCGAAGACCACCCGCCGCTCACGCCGACGCCCTGCGGCGGTCACCGCACTGGTGTTGACCGTCGCCGCGGTCTGCCCGGTGGCCGCCGCCGCGGACACGTCGTCCGCCGCGGAGCGGTCCAGGACCGGGATGCTGGAGGCCGCCGCCGAACGGGCGGTCGCCGCCGGCGTCCCCGGTGTCGTCGTCCGGGTGGACACCGGGCGCGGGCCGGTGGTGACCGTCGTCCGGCAGGGCTCCTGGAGCACCCCCGACCACGTGCTCAGGGCGGGCGACTCGTTCCGGATGGGCTCGAACACGAAGACGGTCACCGCGGCGCTGGTGCTGCAACTGGTCGCCGAACGCAGGCTGCGCCTGGACGACACCGTCGAGCGGTGGCTGCCCGGCACGGTGCCGAACGGCGGGAACATCACCCTGCGGATGCTGCTGAACCACACCGGCGGGCTGGCCGATTCGGCCTACACCGCCAGGTCGCTGCACCTCATGACCGGCCACGACACGAGCAGGCCGACCTCGGAGGAGGTGCTCGCGCTGGGCACGGACCTGCCCCCGGTGGGCGCACCGGGCGGGGCATGGTCCTACAGCAACCCCGGTTACGTCGCGCTCGGCCTGGTGCTGGAGAGGGCCACCGGGCGCTCCTTCGCCGACCTCGTGCGGCAGCGCGTCACGGGCCCGCTCGGGATGCGGGACACGTACGTGGCGACCGGTGCCGCACCGCGGCGCGGCACGGCTCCGCTCGCCCACGGCTACGAGCCCGACGCAGCCCACCTGCGGCCCCTTACCGAGCCGCTGGGCCTGCCCGAGGGCTGGGGGTTCGTCGGTCCGGCAGACGACGAGCACGTCGACACGACCGCGATCGACCAGTCGTGGGGCGGCGCGGCGGCCGCGATCGTGTCCACCGCGGCCGACTGGGCCAGGTTCGACCGGGCGCTGATGTCCGGCGGGCTCTTCCCCGAGCGGCTGCTGGCCGAGATGCGCACCACCGTGCCGTCCGAAGGCCCGGACCACCGCTACGGCCTCGGTGTGGACGAGTACCGCTCGCCCTGCGGCACGGTCTGGGGCCACGACGGCGCGCTGCCGGGCTACCGCAGCGACAACTACACCGACGAGTCGGGGCGGCGCACCGTCTCCGTCCTGAGCACCACCCACTTCGGACTGGTGGTGTCCCCCGAGGCGAACGCCGCCGAGGCGGAGCTGGTCGACGCGGCCATCTGCACGATGCTGGGCAAGCCCGTCCCCACCAGCTGACCCCGCGACCGCCCGAGGGGTTCGCCCGGGGGACGGGTGCGCCACCGCCCGCCCGGTGGTGAGGTCGAGCGGCACCGAGACGTGGTCGTGGACCACCAGCCACCCACCGTCGGCACCGAGCCGCCCCTGGCCGCGTCCACAGGCGACAGCTCCACGAGCCCGAACCCGGCGACCCCGCTGAACTCCCGGTCCAGGTCGTCGAGGCGGTCGGGGACCTCGCAGGTGATCGCCCCCGAGGACGACGAACTCACCGCGTGGACGTGCGGTGCGCGGTGCCCCGGCTGCCGCGCTCCGCCTCGGAGCGGCCTGCGCGCGACAGCGCCCTGCACCGCGACCGGGTGCGGCGCGCACGGTGGTCGAGGAACCCCGCCCCGCGCTGCTCCGTCCGGACGATCGTTGAACCACGGGGCAAAGGTGTGTGACCGCGTGCGGATCGCTGGTAGGCAGGTTGATCACCCGGAACCCGGAGGAGTGGTTCATGCGTCCTTGGAAGGTCTTCCTGCTGGCGACGGCGTTGGCGGTGTCACCCGTCGCGGCGCCCCCGGCGACGGCCGCGGTCGAGCCCGATCCGCTGGTCGGGCACAGCGTGTTCAACGACCCCGCGGGCACGCCCGCCGCGCGGAACGCGATCTACGCGCAACTGGGGCGGCTGATCGACCGGGTGCCCGCGGGCGGCGAGATCCTGGGGTCGGTGATGGACTTCGACCCGCCGAACACCGCCGACACCGCCGACGACCCGGACCTCGTGGACCGGTTGATCGCGGCGTTCCAGCGCGGGGTGAGGGTCAAGTTCATCACCGTCGCGCACTCGGCCGACACCCAGGCCACCACCAGGCTCCGGGCGGCGCTCGGCGCGAACGACGCGGCCGGTTCCTACGTGGTGCACTGCAAGGACCAGTTCCCGAACGGCCCGGATCGCGGGTGCATCGCGACCCGCGCCAAGGAGTGGTCGACGGGCACGGTCAGCGCCTACAACCACAGCAAGTTCTTCACGTTCTCCAGCGTCGTCCTGAACGGCGGCACGTCGATCCCGAACGTGGTCTACCAGTCCTCGTCGAACCTGACCCGCTGGGACGAGAACGAGGCGTACAACAACGCCTTCACGTGGACCGACGCCAAGACGTACGCGGCGTACCGCACGTACTTCGAGGACCTGCGGCGCTACCGGTACACCGCCGCCGGGAACAACGACTACTACAGGGACACGGGATCGGGCACGGACTACCGCGTGTTCTTCTTCCCCCGCAGGGAACCGTCCGGCCAACCGTTCGACGACCCGCAGACCGACACCATCCACAACACGCTCCAGTCGGTCGCCTGCTCGTACACCGAGAACGGCACGAAGCGCCAGACCGACGTCCGGATCGCGATGCTGGACTTCAACCGGCCCGCGATAGCCCAGAAGCTCGCCGAGCTGAGGGGGAAGGGCTGCTGGGTCGACGTGGTCCTGACCAACGCCAACGACGCCGTGCTGAACGCCCTGAAGGGCGCGAAGATCCAGACCACCCGGTGCAACTGGAACAACGGGCCGGGCCTGGACGTCCGCGTGCACTCGAAGTACATGCTGCTCGACGGCGCGTACGACGACGACATCGTTCCGCGCGTCTACACCGGCAGCCACAACTACTCGTACTCCGCGCTGCGGCAGGCGGACGAGCAGGTCGTGCGGATCATGGGCCGCACGGTGCACGACGAGTACCTGCGCAACTTCTGGAGCATCCGGGACACGTGCCGGTCGCACGACGGGATCATCGTGTAGGACAGCGGAAACAGGTGTGGTTCCCGGTCGCGCACCGGGAACCACACCTGCGCTCCAACCGCCCCGAGCGGGATCGCCGGGTCAGATGTTCTGGTTCGCGAACCCCTTGGTCGCGATCTTCGACAACATGCCCTGCCACACGGACGAACTGGTGTGCGGGTCACCGGTCACGGCCAGCGCCGACTTGAGGCCGTTGAACGCGTTCTGCGTGTTCGGGCCCCAGATGCCGTCGATCGCCAGTCCCGCCGCGCGGAAGTTGTTGCACGTGGCCTGGACGAACTTCGTGTCGGCCTCGGAGTCCTTGAGCACGCGGACCGGCATCCCACCGAAGTCGGCGTGGATGTGGTCGGCGTGGTCGGCGTTGTACCAGCCGTCGAGGACGTAGCGGAACCGGCGGCGGCACACGGCCTCCGTCGCGAGGTAGCGCTTGCGGGTCGCGGCGGTGCCCGACGCGTGGTGCTGGTCGAGCGGCGAGGTGGTGTTGCCGCCGGACCAGCGCACGTGGTCGAGGTCCATCGCGGTGCCCGCGCCGTGCTGGCCCGCCTTGTTGACGTAGAAGCCCGCGGACACGATGTAGCTGATCGAGCCGTAGCCCGACGACAGCGACCGCAGGTCGCGGATCCACGCGACGAGCGCGTTGTAGAACGCGTCGGTGGCCTGCCAGTTGCGCGCGGTGGTGTTGCCGCGGTTGGAGCGCCAGTAGTAGACGGGCGTCCCGTCGATGTTCTGGAACGTCATCATCGCGAGCGCGCCGACCCCCGGCGCGAACTCGGACTCGTGGTGCTGGTCGTTGATCTTGGGGTCGGCACCGGCCAACCCCGGCGCGAGGGCGGACAGACCGGCCAGACCCGCGACGGCCGCCGCGCCCGTGACGAAGCCGCGCCTCGAAAGGTTCTTCTCGAACACCCCAGTACTCCTCCGTGTTCTTGGCCGGCGGGGACAGGGGTTAGGGCCTGCCTCGCCAACCGGCGCGAAGGAGCCTAGGGATCGTGTTCACCGCGGGGAACCGCGCACGACCTGCGGTTTTCCTTTTCCTTTACCGCCTGTGCCCTCCGAGGGGGGAGCGGTCGTCCTCCCTCGCGTCGAGGAACCCGCCTGCCTGGTGGCGCCACAGCTTCGCGTACACCCCACCCACCGCCAACAACTCCGCATGGGTCCCCTGCTCCACCACCCGACCCCGATCCAGCACCACCAACCGATCCATCCGCACCACCGTGCTCAACCGATGCGCCACCACGAT
>NZ_DASUSQ010000023.1:0-70964 GCF_036375055.1 Umezawaea sp. | reverse complement strand
CGGGGGCGCGGCGCTCGTCCGAACGAGTGTCTCTCCGCCGGTCTGCGGATCGTGGCGGCGGATCGTGGGCGATGATCGGATCATCGACACAGGGAAGAGCCGGAACAGGATCGACGGGAACGTCACGGCGGCGGTTCAGGCCGGATCCGTGCAGGACGTCCAGGTCGGCGACCGCATCGACCAGCACCACGACCGCCGCGGGGTGATCGCGCTGGCGGTCGTGGCCGTGCTGCTGGCCGCCGGGCTGGTGGCGGTCGCGGTCTGGCCGGAGCCTCCGCGGCCGGCGCCCGCGTCACCCGTGGCGGCCGTGGTGGAGTACGACCCGGTGGACTGCGCCTCGGGCCGGGTGGTGCCGGACCAGGGGCAGCGGGAGATCGCGAGCGAGGGCTACGTGCCGCCCGCCGAGGCCGTGATCGCGTCGGGCTCGCGCGTCACCGTCACCGTGCAGGGCACCGCGGGCCGGGCGGTCGTGCTGCAGTCCGCGCGCGTCGAGGTGGTCCGGTCGCTGCCCGCGCCGGTCGGGCTGTTCCTGCGGGCGGGCTGCGCGAGCAAGGTCCCGCCCCGGTACTTCCGGGTCGACCTCGACCGCTCGGAGCCGAGGCTCGTGGCCGAACCCGACACCCCCGACTTCCCCTACCGCGTCGACCAGGCCGACCCCGAGCAGCTGATCGTGACGACGAAGGTGACCACGGCGCTGGTGGAGTGGCGGCTGCGCCTGGCCTGGACGTCCGGCGAGGAGTCGGGCGAACTCGTGCTGGACGACCACGGCCTGCCGTTCCGCACCACCGCGGTGACCGGGTCGCGCGAGCTGTGCCTGGACGGGGAGGCGATGTGGCGTTCCGACTGCTCCTAGTGCTGGTGCTGCTGCTGGCGGCGTGCTCCTCCGAGCCGCCGACGTCCCCGTGGACGCGGGTCGAGCCCGCACGGGGCGCCGTGGACGGCTGGGACCGCGGGTTCCTCGCGCTCGACCAGGGTGTGTCGGTGTCGGCGGACGGGCGCGACTGGGACCCCACCTACCTCGACGGGCTCGACGAGCCGATCGCCACGGCCGCGCACGGCTCCTCCGCGTACGTCCTGGGCGCGACGACGATCGGGTTGTCCCTGTGGCGCAGCGACGACGGACAGCGGTGGGACGAGGTGCCCCTGTCCGAGTGGGACGACGCGACCGTCGCGCTGGCCGCCGGGCCGCGCGGCGTCCTGGTCGTGCGCAGCGACACCGAGCACGCGGGCCTGTCGTACTGGCACTCCCGCGACGGCCGGTCGTTCGACGCCCCGAAACCCCTGCCGGGCGCGGAGGCCGTGCTGCCGAACAGCTCGCCGCTGGCGGTCGCGACACCGGACGGTTTCCTGGTGGAGCCCGGCCACGCGTACGGCAGCGCCTCCGTGCCGGTGGACGACGAGATCGACCCCGTTCGCGTCTACGCCTCGCCCGACGGTGTCGGGTGGGAGGACATCGCGGGGGGTCTGCCCCTGCTGTCGGTCGACGGGCTGGCGGGCAACGGCGGCGCGGTCGTGCTGGTCGCCTCGTCCCTGGACGGCGAGGGGCAGCAGGTGTGGTTCCGCCGGGACGGGGTGTGGCGGCAGGCGGGCATCGACCCCGGCAGGCTCCCCGATCCGGCCGTGGGACCGGCCGTGGGCCGCTCGCTGGACCGGGTCCGCGACTGGGGCGACGGGTTCGTGCTGCTCGGCCACGCCGTCACGCAGGCCGGTTACCTGTGGACGTCCGCGGACGGGTCGGGCTGGAACCGCTACGGCGAAGGGGAGTTCGACAGCACCCGCGTGTACCGCGACTTCGCCGTGGGCCCCACGACCATGGTCACCGCGGATTCCGACACGTGGATCGGCGACGTGCGACCGGTCTTCGCCACCAACCCTCCCCCGCCACCCGACCCGACGCGGTAGGCGGGCACCGCCGACCCGGCCGCGCGGAGCCGTACGACCGCGTCCCGGACAGCACCACCGGAGATCACCCCGTCGGTGGTCCCCCGATCCGGCACCGGGGTCGAAACGGCAGGTGGACCGCCGAGGAACGGGTCCGCACCAGCGCGCGCCCCTGGTCGGTCCCCGCTTCCCCGCGTAGCGTCCGGACCATGCCGCTCGCCGTGCACGTCGAGACCCGCGCCCCGGTGGGAGCGCGGCGGCGGTGCGCGGATCGCCCCCAGCCGGGGGGCACCGCACGAGCGGCGCCTCCCGGCGTCGGATCAGGGCAGGTCGACCGGTTCCCAGATCGACACCGCGTCCCTGGGGGTCCTCGGGTCGCCGGGCGCTCCGACCTGGAGGCCGTCCGGCAGTTCGAACGACCCCAGGCTCCGGCCACGCGCCATCAGCCGCACGCCGTCCCTCGTCACGCCGGTCGTCCGGCGCACCTCGGCGTGCGGCCACCAGACGGGCTGGATCCCGGTGTCGGGCTGGGCCCCGTCGCAGATCATCGCGATCCCGCCCGGCGCCGTGGCCACGCCGATCGTCGGAACGAGGTCCATGCCGCACGAGGTGACCACGTGGACGTCCGGCGGGGGCATCTGCGGCTCCTGAGCCGCGAGCACCCGCAGCACCCCGGCGACCTCTCCCCTGTCCTCGCTGGCCCGGACGTGCTCCAGGCAGACCTCGACGCCGAGGACGACCGACCTGCCGCCCCGGTTGCCCTTGCCCCCGGTCTTGAACAGGTGCCACCGCAGGTACCTGTCGTCCGTGAGCTGGGTGGTGAACATCGGGTTGAGCGCGGCGTCCCACTTGCTCCGGTCGTTGCCGCGCGCGACCGACCAGTCGATGCGCGACATCAGCGCCTTCTGGTTGGTCGAGGAACGCCCCAGCGTGGGCACCGTGGCCGGGTCGTCGTTGGTGTTGGGCTCGTCCTCGGGTAGCTCACCGCCGTTGATCACGATGGAGGTGTTGAAGTAGGCGACATTCCCGTTCGTCGTCCTCGCGGCGGGCACGTGCCAGAACGCCGATCCCGCGATGATGATCCAGTCGTTCCAGGCGTCGGTCGAGAACTGGGGCACGAGCACGTCGCCGATCAGGTTCGAGATCATGCCGACGGCGTCGGGGTAGCTGTTGTTCAGCGTGTCCGGCGGGGAGTCGGCCGCCACCGGGCCGCCGAAGCGGAAGTAGAACTCGGGGACCACCAGCACCTTCAGCACGGTCGGGTCGGACACCGCGGCCGAGTGGTTGGCCTGGATCCAGTTGGCCACCTTGCACAGGGTGGCGCCGCGCGTCTTCATGTCGGCGTCGTACTCCTCCGCGGGCGGCCTTCCGGGAGGCAGCACCCGCACGGGTGCCGACGTGACCGTTCCGTAGGCCACGAGTTGGACCTTCTCGTAGTTCTTCACGAGTTCTCCTCGGGGATGCCCGACTCCCGCACGCGGTGCGGGAGTCGGTGCTGGGTGTCGGTGCTGCGGGGCGCCGGGGTCGCGCCGGAGGCAGGGGCGCGGCCGGACGAGGTCCGGTTACCGCGACCGCGCCGGGTCGTGGAGGGCGGCGCGGTGCGGGGGTGCGAGTTACCGGGCTGGGTGCGCGGGGGGACGGGCCGCGCACCCAGCCGTGGGGCGTCCGGTGCCGGGAGGTGGGGGCGGCACGGAACGCCGGTGACGGGCCCGCGCGCTACGAGGCGCGGACGCGGGCCGTCAGGACACGGTCCACAGGTTGTTCGACCCGAGCACGGCGTTCTGCGCGAACGTGCTCCGGTAGGTGATCTCCTGCGTGTTGGTGATCTCCTCGACGTCCAGGACCTCGCCCGCGGTGAACGTGCCCGCGGCCACCCAGTACGACGGGTGCGGCGTGAACACGTAGTTCAGGTTCGGGCCCGCGGTGACGACGAAGGTGCCCGCGTTCGACATGCCGATGCCGACCGACGCGGTGTCGGCGGGCACGTCGGGCAGCGTGCGGATGTAGAGGGAACCCAGCTGCGGCGTTCCCATCGCCGGGCCGTCGATGAAGGTGAACGCGCCCTTCGGCGAGCCGAACTGGACCTGGTTGGCCTCCGGGTTCTCCGGGTCGGCGTCCATGGTCTGCTGCGCCTTGAACGCGACCCCCGGCTGGAGCGTGCCGGTCTGCGACCAGACGAAGTTGTAGTCCTCGCTCCAGGTGAAGGTGACCGTGGTCTTCGGGTGCGCGGGCGCGGTCATCCACGCCAGCGACAGCGCGTTGGGCACGCCGAGGTCCACCGCTTTCTGGTAGACGACGATGTCCTGGAACTGGGTCGAGTTGTTCGTGACCGTCAGCGAATACTGAGTGGACATGCGGAATACTCCTCACAATTAAGTGCGGACATGTTTCCAACCTGCACCGAGAACACAAATCCCATTCCAGCGGGGAGTGGGGGCCGGAACACCGCCGCAATTCCTTGCCGTTCTTCCTGCGACTGCCGTCTCAGTACACACGCCGAAATCAGACCGGTCAACGAATTGTCCGTCGCCTGATAGGGCGTCCTTTTCGAGCACGCCGGGTCAACGTTTTTCCTATTACGTCACCGAGGTTGTGGTGACGAAAAGCGAACAGTGCCGGAACTGCGACAACGAGATTCCCGCCGCGGGCGCGGGCCGACCGAGGCGGTACTGCTCGGCCGCGTGCAGACAGGCCGCCTACCGGACGCGGGTGTCGGCGGCGGCCGCGCGCAACCTCGGGGCGATGGCCGCGCTGGCCATCCGGCTGCGGGACAACGCCGACCGGTTGTGGCTGATCAGCCAGGGGTGGGTGCCCGCGGAGGGTGGCCGCGAGGACGCGGTGGAGGCCCTGCTGGCCGAGACGGCCGCCGTGGTGGAGGAGATGGCCGCCCTGGGTGACGAAGCCCGTGACGATTCCCCGCCGGACTCACTCGACTAGGGGGGCGAGGTGGTACCCGCACCGAGGGCCAGGGGCCCGTCCGACTCCAGCACCAGCCCCTCGTTCGACCAGGCGGCGCGGAACGCCTCCGGTTCGACCGCCGTCACGCGGACGCCGAACGGGGCCACCTCCGTCGCCAGGGAGAGCATGATGCCGACCAGCGCGAACTTGCTGCCGTGGTACGACGGGGTCGCGTCGGGGGTCACGACGACGACGGTCCCGCCGCGCCGCAGCCGCATGGCGGGCAGGACCGCCTTCACGACCGCGACCGTCCCGAACACGTCGATGTCCCGCTGCCTACGGAGGTCCTCCACCGTGGACTCGGCGTGGTCCGTGCCCGCCACGAGGACGTCGATGGGCGCGATCTCGGCCTCGACGGACCTGATCGCGGGCTCGATCCCGGTGGCCGACCCGATGTCCAGGACGCGCGCGAACGCCGACCCCGGCTCCAGGGCCTCGAACTCCGCGACCTGCTCGGGTCTGCGGACGATGCCGACGACGCGGTGGCCCGCACCCAGCGCACGCTCGGCGAACGCCCGCCCGAGCCCACCACCCACCCCGGCGACCAGGAAGGTCTTGCTACCCGTCACGGCCCACCTCCGACACCACTGCGCACAGGCCCCGAACCCTAGATCCCACCGGGGTCGGCGTCCGCACCGAGCGGGCGGTTCCGCTCGACGACCGCGGGAGCGGGTCGGGAGCGGTGGCCGGGGGCGCGGCGTGGTCGAGCAGACCGACGAGCGCGGCGCGGTGCTCCGTCAGTCCACCGCGCGGGCGTAGCGCCCGCCGAGGACGCGGAGGTGCTCGACCAGCTCGGGCGGCTCGGTGACGTGGAAGTCGAGGCCGAGCATCCCGGTGTAGACGGCGATCAGCTCCAGGCTGTCGGCCCCGGTCACGAGCACCGACGTCGACCCGTCGACCGCCTCCACCACGCCGACGGCCGGGTTGATCCGCGCCAGCACGTCCTCCGCGGGCGCGAACACGGTGATCCTCGCGTGCACCCTCCACCCCGCGGTGGCCACGTCGCGCAGGACGAAGTCCGCGTAGTCCCCGCCGGGCAGCGCGACCGCGGTGAAGCGGCGACCGGTCGCCATCCGCAACGAGATCCAGTCGACGCGGTACGTGTGCCACGTCCCCGTCTCCGGTCCCCGTGCGACGAGGTACCAGTGCCGCTCCCAGCTCACCAGCCGGTACGGCTCCACCAGCACCGGCCACTCCCCGAACGGCGCCGAGGCGTCGTTGCGGCGCGGCCCGTCGTCGGTGCGGTCCGGGGCCGCGTAGTCGAACCGCAGCAGTTCGGAGTCGCGGACGGCCGCCGCGATCGTCGCCAGCGCGGTGGGGTCCACCACCGGGTCCGCGACGTTGCCGCCGGTGTTCTCCGGGCCCTCGGTCATCGCCTGGTGCACCGCGGTCACCTGGCGCCGCAACCGGTGCGGCAGGACCTGCTGGAGCTTCGCCAACGCCCGCGCCGCGCTGTCCTCGATGCCCGCGACCCCGCGTCCGGCCCGCAGTCCGATCGCGACCGCCACCGCTTCGTCGTCGTCGAGCAGCAGCGGCGGCAGCTTCGCCCCGACGCCCAGCCGGTAGTGCCCGGCGGGTCCGCGCACGGCGTCGACCGGGTACCCGAGCTCGCGCAGGCGGTCGACGTCGTTGCGGATCGTCCGCCCCGTGACGTTCAACCGCTCCGCGAGCTCCGAACCCGACCACGCGGGCCGCGACTGCATCAGCGCCAGCAGCGCGAGCAGCCGGGAGGAGGTGTCCAACACCCATCCACCTTATAGGAACCGAACGTTCCTATACAGCTCCTACCGTGGGTCCCATGACGAACACCGAGATCCGCCCCTTCCGCGTCAATGTCCCCCAGGCCGACCTGGACGACCTCGACGAGCGCCTCGCCCGCACCAGGCTGCCGCGGCCCGCCCCCACCGACGACTGGGAGTACGGCACGCCGAACAGCTACCTCGGCGAGACCGTCGAGCAGTGGCGAACCACGTTCGACTGGCGCGCGCAGGAAGCCCGGATGAACGAGTTCCCGCAGTACCTGACCGAGATCGACGGGCAGACCGTGCACTTCGTCCACGTGCCGTCGAAGGAGGAGGGGGCGACCCCGCTGCTGCTCCTGCACACCTACCCCGGCTCGTTCGCCGAGTTCCTCGACCTGATCGGCCCGCTCACCGATCCCGTCGCCCACGGCGGCGACGCCGCGGACGCGTTCTCGGTCGTCGTGCCGTCGATCCCCGGATTCGGCTTCAGCACGCCGCTCGTCGGCCGCGGCTGGACGATGCGGAGGGTGGCGGAGACGGTCGACGCGCTGATGCGGCGCCTCGGGTACGACTCGTACGGTTCGCACGGCAGCGACGCGGGCGCGTTGATCTCCCGCGAGTTGGGGCTGATGCGGCCGGAGGGTTTCCTCGGCCTGCACGTGCTCCAGCTGTTCTCGTTCCCGACCGGAGACCCGGCGGAGTTCGAGGAGCTGGAACCGAAGGACTACGCGGCGCTGGAGCACATGCGCTGGTTCCAGTCCGTCGGCGGCTACAACCAGATGAACGCGACGCGCCCGCAGACCGTCTCGGTCGGCATCGCCGACTCACCGGTGGGGCAGCTGGCCTACAGCGAGCTGTTCGCCAACTTCGGCGACGGGACGAGCCTCGTGACGACCGAGCAGGTCCTGACCCAGGTCTCCCTCTACTGGTTCACCAACACCCAGGCCACGGCGGGGCGCTACCACTTCGAGGAGGCGAAGGCCGCGCGCGAGCCGGAGGTGAACCCGTCGCGGACCGGGGTCGCCGTCTTCGCCGACGACTTCACGTCGATCCGCGCGTTCGCCGAACGGGACAACACCGCCGTCGTGCACTGGTCGGAGTTCCCCGACGGCGGGCACTTCGCGGCGCTGGAACGCCCGGACGTGCTCGTCGGCGACCTGCGGACCTTCTTCCGCTCCTGACCGGCGGTGCTCGACCTCACCGCAGGTAGGACGCTCCGTTGAGGTCGAGCACCGTGCCGCTGGCCCACTGGGCCTCCGGCGAGGCCAGCCAGGCGACGGCGGCCCCGATCTCGGCGGAGGCTGCGACCCGGCCGAACGGGTGCTGCGCCAGGATCGACTCCCGCTCGGGCCCCTTGAGCAGGTCCTCGGTGAGGTCGGTGACGGTGAAGCCGGGCGCCACCGCCGCGACGCCGATCCCGTGCGGCGCCAGCGCGACCGCCATGGACTGGGCGAACGCGTGCATCCCCGCCTTGCTCGCCCCGTACGCGGGCACGGCGGGCTCACCCCGGTACGCGCCGCGCGAGCCGACCATGATGATCGACGCGTTCTCCGGTCCCTCCGGTCGGGTGAGCAGGTGGTCCACCACGCACCAGGTGGCGTTGGCCGTGCCGATCAGGTTCACGTCCAGGGTCCGCCGCCACAGCGCCTGCCAGTCGGCGTAGGAGGTGCTCGCGATGGGGTGCTCCACGTGCAGGGCGGCGTTGTTGACCAGCACGTCGACGCCGCCGAGCGCGGAGACGGCCTGCCGCACCATCTCGGCCACCTGGTCCGGGTCGGCCAGGTCCGCGACGACCACCGCGTGCCCGTCGCCCGGCAGGCTCGCCGCCACGGCCTCGGCGGCCTCCACGTCCTCGCGGGCGTGCACGGCGACCACGGCGCCGCCCGCCGCCAGTGCCGCGGCGCTCGCCGCGCCGATGCCGCTGGCGCGCGACGCGCCGGTGACCAGTACCCGCCGTCGACTCATGAACCGTTCCCCTCCAGGACCTCTCGGATGCGGCTCGCCGCCTCGGCGACGTCGGTGAAGCGGGTGGACAGCGGCGCGGGCGTCAGGCGCAACCGGTTCGGCACCGAGTGGTCGACGAAGACACCACGGCGCGCCAGCAGCGGCACGAGTTCCGCCGCGCGCGGGTGCTCGTAGGTGACGTGCGCGCCCCGCCCGGCCGGATCGGCCGGACCCGCCAGCCGCAGCTCGGTGGGCTCCAGCAGTTCCTGGAGGTACCCGGTCAGCGCGACGCTCTTCGCGCGCAGCGCGGGCAGCCCGGCCTCGGCGATCACGTCGAGGCCCGCGCCCGTCGCCACCAGCGACAGGATCGGTGGACTGCCGGTGAGGAACCGCCGGATGGTCGGGTCGGGGTCGTAGTCGATGCGCATCGCCAACTGCTCGCGGTGGCCGTACCACCCGTGGATCGGTTGCCGCAGAACGGCTTGCAGGTCGCGTCGGACGTAGAGGAAGGCGGGCGCGCCGGGTCCGGCGAACAGGTGCTTGTAGGTGGAGCCGACCGCCAGGTCCGCGCCGTTCGCCGCGAGGTCGACCGGCACCGCCCCCGCGGCGTGGCTGAGGTCCCACAGCACCAGCGCGCCCGCCGCGTGCGCGATGCGGTGCACCTCGGCGATGTCCAGCAGCGCACCGCAGCGGCTCGACACCAGCGACAGCGACACCAGCGCGACCGTGTCGTCCACGGCCTCCCGCAGCAGGTCCAGGTCGAGGCCGCGGTCCGGGTGCGAGTGCAGGCGGCGCAGGGTGCCACCGCGTTCGGCCGCGACCCCGGCCAGCACGTACTGGTCGGTGGGGAAGTTGTCGTCGTCGGTGACGATCGTGCGGCGCTCCGGGTTCGCGTCCAGCGTCGCGGCGGCCAGCTTGTAGAGGTTCACGCTGGTGCAGTCGCCGACGACGACCTCGCCGGGGTGCGCGCCGAGCGCCACCTCCGCCACCCGGTCCCCCATCCGCTCGCACAGGTCGAACCACTGGGTGCGCGCCTCCGCGAGGCCGTTGCCCCACTCCTGCTGGACCACGTGGTCCACGAGCGCGGCCGTGGCGGCCGGCAACCTGCCCAGCGAGCCGCCGTTGAGGTACACGGCGTCCTCGGGCACCGGGTGGAACCGCTCGCGCAGGTGCGCGAGGGGGTCGGTGGCGTCACGGAGCCCGGCGACGTTCCCGATCACGGTCACAGCAACCTCCTGGCGGTCCACAACTCCGGGAAGAACCGGTGTTCGTTGATGCGGCGCAGCCAGGACACACCGGCGGTGCCGCCCGTGCCCGGCTTCGTGCCGATGATCCGTTCGACGACGAGCAGGTGCACCGACCGCCAGCGGCAGACGGCCTCCGCGACGTCCATCAGCCCCTCGGCCAGCAGGAACAGCTCATCGGCCGGGCCGCCGTCGCGGTACACGTCGGCCCAGGCCCGTTCGACGTCCGGGTGCGGGTCCACCGGACGGGAGAAGTCGCGGTCCAGCACCTCGGGCGGGACGGCCGCGCCGCGGCGGGCCAGCAGCGCCACGGCCGCGTCGTAGACGCCGGGCTCCCGCAGCGCCCTGTCCACCTGCTCGTTCACGTGCGGCACGTTGCGGTGCGGACGGGCCAGCGCCTCGACCTTGTTGCCCAGCACGTACTCGACCATCCGGTACATGTAGGACTGGAACCCCGAGGCCTGGCCGAGGTGGTCGCGGAAGGCGTTGAACTCGGTCGGCGCCAGCGTCCCCAGCACGTCCCAACTGCTCACCAGCAGCTCGACCACCCGGCGGGTGCGGCGGAGCGCCCACACCGACCCGCTGACGTCGTCGGCGTCCAGCAGCCCGCGCACCCGGACCAGTTCGGTGTGCACCAGTTTGAACAGCAGCTCCTTCACCTGGCCGAGGACGTAGAACGTCAGCTCGGACGGGTCCCCGGAACGCGGCTGCTGCAACGACAGCAGCACGTCGATGCTCTGGTAGTCGATGTAGGGCGTGCTGGCACCGGGGAAGTCCAGCACCGGACACCCGTTGGTGGCGGCGGCCAACTGCTGCCGCTGGGCGTTGCTGCCGATCCCCAGGTCCGGCGGTGGACGGGTCACTCGTACCTCCACCGAGTACAGGCTCGCGTGAACAATTCTATGAACAGGGGCTCGCGCACGGCTCCCTTGGCGTAGCGTTTTCCGTAGCGCCCCGCGTAATGGGTGAACCACCCCGGATCGGAGTCGAGGAAAAGGATGTCGTGAAACGCGATGTGCCGCAGCGCGAGCAGCGGAACGGGCGATCTCGACACCGGGAATTCCGGGTTTCGCGCGGCAGGCTCGTCACATTCCGCGTGGAACTGACCGAGCATCAGCCCGCGCCGCACCAACTGCGGTTTGAGTTTCGCGTGCGCCTCGTCGAGCAGTCGCGCACGCTCGCCCACCAGGTCGGGGAGCACCACCACGAGCGCGTGCAACGTCGCGTTCGCCGAGGCCCACTCGATCTCGCCGAAGCGCAGGACCATGCGCTCGATCAACACGACGACCTCGCGCGGACCCGCGTTCTCCTCGACCGGCCATTCTTCGATCTCAAGGCAGTCCGCCCTCAACGACGGTTCGACGAACGGACACACAGCACCGGTTCTGCCGATAGATTCGTGCGGTTCGCAAAGATATTCACGGACCCAGATCCGAGCAGCTTCAAGAGCCCATGAAGAAACCCCCTGAACCATTTCTCCTCCCCAGGAAAACAGCCACCCCCGAGTTCCACTGTAGCGCGGAATGCAATCGTCGACAGGGCCGATCAGGTGAATATCGGTTGCGCTCGGATCCCGCTCTCCACACTGTGAACATCAACAATGCGGCGAAAAAACGAGTCCCGTCCAAGGCTGTACCGCGTGCCCCCGGAGCATCGCGAACCGGTGCGGATCGGCTGGGACACTGCGGAGATGGCAGCTACGTCCAAGCTCGTGGTAGCCGCGTTGATCGTCCGCGAAGGGGACGTGCTGCTCGTGCGGCAGCAGGGACGAGACGATCCCACCCCGTACTGGGCGGTGCCCGGCGGAGTCGTCGAACAGGGCGAGTTCGCGCACGAGGCGTTGGCACGCGAGGTCGCGGAGGAGACCGGGCTGACGATCGCCGCCCCCTGGCGGTTGTCCTGCGTGGCCCAGTACGAGGTGGCGGCAGGTAGACGGGCCGACCTCTGGACGGCGCTGACCTTCACGACCACCGCTCCGCCCGGTGACCTGAAGCCCGCCGATCCGGACGGCGTGGTGCGGGAGGTCGCCTGGACGCCGATCCACGAAGCGGTCCGTCGGTTGTCCGCTGTCGAATTCGCGCCGATGCGCGAACCAACGATCCACCACCTGCTCCGTCCAACCGCTGAGCCCACCCTGTGGACCTGGCCGTCGGGTGTCGGGGAGCACCCGCTGGTGTTCCCCGGTGGGAAACAGCACATCGTCCGACCACACAACCAGAGCCGATGACGGAGAAGGCGATGAGCGCGGAAGATCGAGGTCGTTCCATCCGAGAAGATCACCGCGCGGGAGGACGTCGCGGCAGCGCACACCAGACAGGGGGCTCTCGCGGTACCCGTACCACCAGGGGCTCCCAGACGCGCAGGACGCCGGTCAACCTGGTCGAGGCAACCCAGCCCGCACCGCGTCGGTGCGGGCTTCCACGACAGAAGAGACGAAGACCGATGACGGACACCCGGTTCACCACTCACGCGGACCTCTTCGACCTGAGTGGGAAGTACGCACTCGTCACCGGCGGCACCAGGGGTATCGGGCTGATGGTGGCGCGCGGCCTGGTGCGGGCGGGCGCCCGCGTCGTGATCAGCTCACGCAAGGCGGACGCGTGCGCGGAGGCGCGACACCTGCTGTCCGAGTTCGGCGACGTCCGCGCGATCCCCGCCGACCTGTCCAAGCACGACGAGTGCCTGCGCCTGGCCGATCTCGTCACGGCCGACTCGGATCGCCTGGACATCCTCGTCAACAACGCGGGAGCGATGTGGCGCGAGCCGCTGGAGACGTTCCCGGACCAGGCCTGGGACGACGTGATCGACCTCAACCTCAAGTCGCCGTTCTGGCTGGCGCGGGCGCTGCTGCCCGCACTGCGCCGGGCAGGCACCGCCGACGATCCCGCGCGGATCATCAACATCGGCAGCATCGCCGCCGTCCACGTCGCCGCGTCCCCCAACTACTCCTACGCGGCAAGCAAAGCGGGGCTCCACCAACTCACCAGGGTGCTGGCCAGGGAACTGGGCCCCCAGCACGTCACGGTGAACGCGGTCGCCCCTGGGCCGTTCCCGTCGCAGATGATGGCCTCCACGCTCGACGCCATCGGCGACACGATCGCGGCGAAGGCCCCGCTGCGCCGGATCGGCCGCGACGACGACATGGCGGGCATCGCCGTGTTCCTCGCGAGCCGGGCCGGGGCCTACCTCACGGGCACCGTCATCCCGGTCGACGGCGGCATCGCCACGACCGCGTCGGGTACCTAGCCGTCGGGGTACCGGCAGAACCTCCCTCCGCCCGCGGGCAGGGCCTACGGTGACGGGGTGGCCACGACCGATCTGCGCACCGAGATCAAGGAGTTCCTCAGCTCGCGTCGCGCGCGCATCACGCCCGAGCGGGCCGGACTGCCCGCCTACGGCGGCCACCGCCGCGTCCAAGGCCTGCGTCGCGAGGAGGTGGCCCTCCTGGCGGGGGTGTCGGTCGACTACTACGTGCGCATGGAGCGCGGCGGCCTCGCAGGCGCCTCCGACGGGGTGCTCGACGCGCTGGCCTCCGCCCTGCGACTCGACGAGGCCGAGCGCGACCACCTGCTCCAGCTCGCACGGCGGTCCAGGACGCCCGGCGCTCCACGCCGCAGGCGACCGGCCGTGGCCGTGCGTCCGGCGCTGCGGCGGGTGCTCGACGCCATCACCGACGCGCCGGCGTGGATCTGCAACGGCCGGTACGACGTGCTGGCCATGAACCACCTCGCCCGCGCGCTGTTCTCACCGGTGCTGGCCGACGCACGACGGCCCGCGAACACCGCGCGGTTCGTGTACCTGGAACCCGAAGCGGCACGGGCGTTCTTCGTCGACCACGACCGGATCGTCCGCGACGTGGCCGCGAAGCTGCGCACGGAGGCAGGCCGCGATCCGCACGACGAGGAGCTGATCGCCCTGGTCGGTGAACTGTCGACACGCAGTGACCTGTTCCGGCGGCGGTGGGCGTCCCAGGACGTTCAGCTCCACCGGTCCGGACTCAAGCGCGTGCACCACCCGGTGGTGGGCAGGCTCGACCTGGACGTCGAGTCCATGGAGGTGCCCGCCGAACCCGGCCTGCTCCTGAACGTCTACACCGCGCCAGCCGGCACGGCGACCGCGGACGGTCTGGCCGTGCTGGCGTCGTGGGCGGCGGGCCGGGAGAAGACGGCGACCGGGGGTCAAGCGCCCAGCCGGTAGTCCAGCGCCTCCAGCGGCACCGGTGCCCCGCGGGGAAACGACCACCGACCTCGAACGAGCACGGGGTCATTCGGGCGAGGTCACGGGAACCCGCGAGGCCCCGAAGGGCGGCTCCCGCAACAACGCGGTCGCCCGTTCCCTGCTCGCGTGGTCGCCGCCGTAGACGGAGATCACCTGGAGGGCTCGCCGGGCGTCGGGGTTCCCGGCTTCGGCCGCGGCGATGACCTCGTGCTCGCGGGCGCTGTGCGGGCCGGGGTCGTAGTCGACGACGGTGATCGGGAGTCGGCGCCAGTAGTGCGAAAGAGGATCGCCCCGTCCGCCGCTCGGCCAGGTGCGGTAGACGTCGTCCCAGGTCCTGCCGTCGTCGAACTCCAGACTTCCGGGGCACACCGGGTCGCTCACCGGCTGGTAGCGGCAGTCCACCGAGATCCTCAGCCGAGGACCTTCGTTGGCGCTGCCGCTGTGCACCGTGAAGGCGGTGAAGACGATCACGTCACCGGGGTCCAGGCGTCCGGTGTGGACGGTGGAGGTGTCGGCATCGGCTTCCCAGCCGACCATCGAGTTGTTGCTGAGCCGCATCGGGAGCTGCCCCGCGCGGTGCGAGCCGGGCAGCACGGTCAGCGCACCGGTCCCCGGCTCGACCGGCACCAGCGGCGTCCAGACGGCGACCGTCCGCTCCGAGCCCTGGATACCGGGGTAGTCCTGGTGCCAGCCCGTCTCCGGGGGCGTGGTCGCGCACCGCGGGTGCACGACCCGCAGGACCTTGCGGGGGTGGACCAGGACCGGCTCGCCGAACAGGCCGGACAGCACGGCGAGGAGCGCGGGGCTGTGCATCAGGGCGTGGAGGTCGCGGTCGCGCCACATCCGGTCGTGCACGGCGACGTAGCCGGGATCCGGCCACCAGGCCGTCGCGCGCCGGTCCGCCAGCGGGAGTTCGGTGCCCGTCGACGGCAGGAGCCAGCCCGCACCGCGCGCCAGCGCGAGGATGCGGTCGCGCACCGCGGCGACGTCCGGCTCCGGCAGCAGACCGCGCAAGCAGAGGTACCCGTCCTCGGCGAGCCTGGAGGCCAGCGCGCGCGAATCGCCCACCAACGACGTGGAATCCGTGAACGGGACCAGTTCCACCGCAGCCTCCCCCGCGTGCGATGCAAGTCGTGGAGGCCGGACGGAGCAGTCGGTACCGGTATCACCGGCGGAATGTCGATCTGGGCCTCGGAACAATACTACCGAGCCGTGACGGGGGTGGTATAGGTAATCAGGTTCCGCTGACGGCCGCGAGTCGGGAATTGATCATTTGGGGGTGCTCGGCATGCCGGATCCCGGCACTGGAGCGGTGGGCGGGTCCTCCGGGGAGGCGGTGGGGGATTTAGCCGAGCTGCCCCCGATAGTGCACGGTCACGCGAGCACGTGGCACGACGGCGGGGTCGCGCTGCTGTCAGCGGAGGGCGAGATCGTCGCCCTCGCCTCGGAAAGGGTCGGCGGTCGCTACAAACACCACTGGAACTCGGGTCTGGCCTATCACCATCTCCGCGGTATCGACGGGTACGCCCGATCTTTCGGCGGCGAACACGACTACTACGTCGACAATTCCCTCGGACTGGAGCCCTGCGACCACCACCTGTTCCACGCCGCGAGCACGTTCTTCGGGTCGGGCTTCGACGAGGCCGCGGTACTGGTGCTGGACGGGCAGGGTGAGCTGGACGGGCACCTGGCGACCACGTCCATCTGGCACGGCGTCGGGCCGGACCTGCGGCTGGTGGAAGAGCTGAACCCGTCCTCCGGTCCGTTCGCCGCGGAGTCGATCGGCCACTTCTACACCGCCGTCGGGGCGCTCGCGGGCATGCGGGAGCTCTACGCCGAGGGCAAGACGATGGCGCTGGCGGCCTACGGTCGGCCGTCCCGACTGCTGGACCTCCTGCGGGAGTTCGCCGGGACCACGGCGGACGGCACGTACCGCGTCGCCCCCGGTTTCGTCCGGGCGGTGCTGGCCAACACCCTGGGCCGGGAGTTCTTCGGGTGGGAGTCCGCGACGCCCGAGGACCAGGCGCTGTGGGAGCGGTTCGTGGCGGCACGCGGTGGTCCGCCGGGGGACGCCCGGCGCGCGGTGACGCGGGCGGACGTGGACATCGCCTACGCCGGGCAGACGATCCTGGAGGAGATCGTGCTGGGCCTGGCCGAACGGGCTCGCCGCCTGACCGGGTGCACCCGGCTCTGCCTGGCGGGCGGTGTGGCGCTGAACTGCGTGGTGAACGGGCGCGTGGCCCGGCAGGCGGGGTTCGACCAGGTCTTCGTGGTGCCCGCGCCGGGAGACGACGGTCAGGCGATCGGCAAGGTGCTGCTGGAGGTCAAGCGGCGTCGGCTGCCGGTGGACACGACCATGCACACGGCCTACTACGGGCCGCGGTACCCGGCGGCGGCGGTCGACCAGGCGTTGGACGCGGCCCGGTCGCGGCTGCGTTCCTCGCGGCCGGGCCAGGACGCCCTGCTCGCCGAGGTCGTGAGCAGGCTTGAGCGCGGGGAGGTCATCGGCTGGTACCGGGGACGCTCGGAGCTCGGCCCGCGGGCGTTGGGGCACCGCAGCATCCTCGCGGATCCGCGACGGCCGCACATGCGCGACCACGTCAACTCGGTCGTCAAGGAGCGCGAGTGGTTCCGCCCGCTGGCCCCGGTGGTGGTCGAGGACCGCGCGGGCGAGTACTTCGAACTGGACCACCCCAGCCCGTTCATGACGTTCGCGGTCCCGGTCCGCCCCGCCAAACGGGCGGTCATCCCCGCCGTGACCCACGTCGACGGCACCGCTCGGGTCCAGACCGTGAGCCGGGAGCAGGACGAGGTCTGCCACCGGCTCCTGTGCCGCTTCGCCGACCGGACAGGGGTTCCGGTGCTGCTCAACACGTCCTTCAACCGGCGCGACGAACCGCTGGTCGAAACCCCGGCCGACGCGGTGGCGGCGTTCCTGGCGATGCCGTTGGACGCGCTCGTCCTGGAGGACCACCTCGTGACGAAGCCTCACCCCCCGGTTCGATGACGGGCCTCCGGCCTACCGTCGATCGGAATTCCGCGGGTGAGCGGTCCGGCCGACCACCGTGGCGGGTGCTGCTCGCGTACGTCGGTCCTTTTCGGACGGACCTGGTGCTCGGCGGGCTGCTGAGCACGGCCACCGCGGCGACCGGGCTCGCGCTGCCCCTGGTGGTGCGGGACCTGATCGCCGAGCTGGCGGCGAAGCGGGTCGTCACCGGCCTGCTGGTGCTCATGAGCGTGCTGGTCCTCGCCCACGCGGCGGTCGGCGCGGTCGGCGCGTACCTGCTGGAGCGGACGGCCGAGTCGGTGGTGCTGGTCGCCCGGAAGCGGTTGGTGTCGCGGCTGCTGCGGCTGCGGATCCCCGTCCTGGACGACACCGAGCCGGGCGACCTGATGTCACGGGTCAGCACCGACACCACGCTGCTGCGCGAGGTGAGCACCCGGTCCGTGGTCTACGGGATCACGGGGGTGCTGACGCTGCTGGCCACGACGACCATGATGGCGCTGCTCGACCCCGTGCTGCTCGCCGTGGTCCTGGTCGTGCTGTGCGTGGCCCAGGTGGTGCTCGGCGTGGTCGTGCCGCGCATCGCGCGCGCGGCGGAGCACACGCAGGAGTCCGTCGGCGCGATGAGCGCGGCGATGGAGCGCGCGCTGGGGAACCTGCGCACCATCAAGGCGTCCGGCGCCGAGGAGCGCGAGCGCGACCGGCTCCACGCCACGGCGGTGCGGGCGTGGCGGGGTGGGGTGCGGGCCGCCAAGTGGCACGCGGTGGCGGGCAGCACCGGCGGGCTGGCGCTCCAGCTGTCCTTCATCATGGTGCTCGCCTTCGGCGGTGGCCGCGTCGTCTCCGGCGCCATCGACGTCGGCACCCTGATCGCGTTCCTGCTCTACCTGTACTACCTGATGCCCCCGTTGCGGGAGCTGACGCACGTGGCCGGTCAGTACCAGGTCGCCGCGGCGGCCGTCACCCGCATCCGGGAGGTCGAGTCCCTTCCCGCCGAACCACACGCGCCGCCCGCCGAGCCAGCGCCCGCCGAGTCCTCACCGGCCGCGGTCACCTTCGAACAGGTGCGGTTCCGCTACCGGCCGGAGCTTCCCGAGGTGCACCGCGGCGTGACCTTCGACGTGGCGGCGGGCGGCATGACCGCCTTCGTCGGCCCCTCCGGCGCGGGCAAGACCACCGTGTTCTCCCTGCTCGAACGCTTCTACGAACCCGATTCCGGCCGGATCCTGCTCGACGGGACCGACCTGGCTGACCTGCCGCTCGCCGACCTGCGCGCCACGATCGGCTACGTCGAGCAGGAGGCCCCCGTGCTGGCGGGCACCCTGCGCGAGAACCTGCTCTTCGGCGCGCCGCACACCGGCGAGGCCGAACTCGCGGAGGTGCTGGCCACCACCAGGCTCGGGGCGATGGTGGCCCGCCTGCCCGATGGCCTGGACAGCGAGGTCGGACACCGCGGCACCAAGCTCTCCGGCGGCGAACGCCAGCGCGTGGCCATCGCCCGCGCCCTGCTGCGCGAGCCGCGGCTGCTGCTGCTCGACGAGGTCACCTCCCAGCTCGACGCGGTCAACGAAGCCGCGCTGCGGGACACCGTCGCCGAGGTCGCGGGCACGACCACCGTGCTCGTCGTCGCCCACCGGCTGTCCACGGTGACCATGGCCGACCGCATCATCGTGATGGACGCGGGCCGCGTCCACGCCATCGGCACCCACGCGCGGCTCGTCGCCACGGACCGCGTCTACGCCGAACTCGCCGCCACGCAGTTGATCGCCACCGCCTGACCGTCGCGCCCGCCGAGAACGCCGCCCGCCGAGGTGGTGCGGCAGCTCGCCGAGAAGACCGGCGAACCGGATTCGGCTGGTCCTCGTTGCCTGACCCGGCGCCGCACCGGTCCCGCGTCGTCGCGGGCAGGCTCAGCACCCGTCCCGGAAGGTGATCCGGATCGGCGTCGACTCGGTGTGCTTGCCGTCGGTAGCCCAGAGCTCCGAGTGGTACTCCCCCGCGGGCGCCGGTCCGATCGCCACACCGGCGAAGACGTTGATGATCGAGGAGCCGGGTGGGTTCACGTGCGAGCCGGGAGGGAGCACGGACGAGCCCTTGAAGACCGCGTTCGGCGGCAGGTTCGAGAGCCCGGTCGTGATCGTCCTGGACCACGTGCCCACCACGGATCCGATGAAGTAGGCACCCGGATGGCCGAAGTCCGGGTCCAAGCACACCCCCTGCCGGCCCTTCTCCATCCTCCACGTCGCGGCGGTCGCCGGAGCGGTGCCCGCCGCGACCAACGCCAGGCTGGCCGCGACCGTCGCCGCAGTCTTGAGTGCTCGCAAGGTTCCTCCTTCGCGCAGAAGAGTTGTGCAATCACCGAAGGCACTGTGGCAGCGCACGCCCCTCGACCGGAATCGACCATTCGACTCAGCGGACTGCGCGCCCGTCCGTCCACATCGGACCGGGCGGGGACGCGTCCCGTCCCCCCGGGGCGGGGCGACTTGACCGACCTGCGGTTTCGGGCGGACCGAAGCGCCGACGCCGGCAGCGGTCACCGGCTGTCCGGGCGGCCGTCGCCGCACGAGACAGACGTCTCGATTGGCCGTCCTCCAGCACCTCGGCCGGCTGGGCGACACCTGTCGTCGCGCCGGTGCGACCCGTCACCCCCGGCGGGCCGCCTGCGTGAGAGCCATGGCCGGTGATCGTCCCCGCCGAGGTCCTGGTCTCCTCACCCGGCCGCCGCTACCCGGCCTTTCCGGTCGCGGGGTCGCGAGAGGTGATCCGGCTCGTGCGACCGACCGCGCGGCCCACCGCGTTGCGCACCACGAGGCCTGGTCGGGTGCTGGGCACCACGAGCCTGGACAGCAGGCCGACGCGTCGCTGCCGCGGTCGCACCTCACGGCGGAGCCGCCACTCGTAGGCGGCGAAGGCGCGGGCGTGGTCGCCGTGGTGGGCGGCGAGTTCTTCCGCGAGGGCGTGCGCTCCCGCCACCGCCGTGCTGGACCCGTCGCCCAGCAGGGCCGTGGCCGCCGCCGCGTCCCCGAGCAGCACGACCCGTCCGCGGGACCACGAGGGCATCCGGACGGTCGTCAGCGGGTCGAAGAACGGGGCCGGGTGGTCGAGGTACGCCTCCACGAGTTCCGGCGCCCGCCACCGGACGCCGGCGTACGCCTCGGCCACGGTCCGCTTGTGGAGAGCGGTGTTCCCGCGGTCGTGGGGCGCGGGCCGTGCGGCCCGGAAGGTGAAGATCGCCAGCGGCGTGGTGCGCGAGGGGTGGACGACCAGCATCCGGTTCGGCACGGTCAGCACCGTCAGCTCGCTCGGGTCGTCGATGGCGTCGGGTCGCAGCGGGACGGTCGCGCCGTAGAGACCCAGGTCGCCCACGAACTGCCGTTCGGGCCCGAACACCAGACGCCGTACGGTGGAGTGCATCCCGTCGGCACCGACCACCAGGTCGAAACGCCGTGGCGCGGACCGCTGAAAGGTGACGTCGACCCCGCCCTCGTCCTGATCGAGCGCGGTGACCGTGTCGTCGAACACGAACTCGGCATCGCCCCGCGCCGACCGGTGCAGCACCTCGGACAGGTCGGCCCTGGTCACCTCGACCGTCGGCGCCCCTCCCGAGGAGGTGGGGAGTCGCAGGACCCGTTCGCCCGCCGGGTCCAGCAGGGTCAGCGACCGATTGCGGGTGGCGAGGTCGCGCAGCCGCGGAAGGACGCCCATGCGCTCGGCGACCGGTATCGCGGGCCCCTTCACGACGACCGCGCTGCCCCCGGAGCGCAGCTGCCGGGCACGCTCGACGACGGTCGGCCGGTATCCGTTCCGGGCGAGCCAGTGCGCGAGCGCGGGCCCGGCGATTCCGGCACCGACGATCAGCACCTCGGGCTTCGTCATGACAAGACCTCTCGGAACGTCGACGACCGCGGTTCCGGCCACCTAGGTACGATCGATTTCGTACCCGAGTAGAGCACGCCCCTGAGGTACGATGCAAGACGTACCTGAGGGAGGTGTCCGTGGCCGGAACGAACCTGGTCGGCCCAGAGGTCGACGCGCTCGAACTGGGCGTGGTGCTCCGCGCCCTCGCCGACGAGCACCGCCGTTCGGTGATGACGGAGTTGGCCGCCGACCACACCGACGGTGAACGGGGCTGCAACTCGTTCGCCCTCCCGATCTCCAAGCAGACCCAGACCCACCACTTCCGGGTCCTGCGCCGAGCAGGGCTCATCACCGAGATCGACTACGGCAACCGCAAGGGCATTCGCCTGCGGCGCACGGACGTCGAGAGCAGGTTTCCCGGACTGCTCGCGCTCCTGGAAGCCGAACACCAGGACGACACCGCTCCTCGCTGAACAGCACCCCTCGTCCCGCGGCAGGGGCAGCGATCACGACGCTCGGAGTGCGGCTCGCCGGGGACGACCGGTCGGGCGGCATCCCCCGCGAGTGCCACCACACCGCCTGATCAGCACGGACGACAGGCGGGCACAGGGCTCATCGGGCACCGCCCGGAGCGCCGAGGAGGCCGCGTGCGGCCAGGTTCCGCATGAGCGCCCTGACGCCGGACGTCCAGGGCGCGGCGTCCTCGCTCTTGACCACCGTGTTCGCCAGCAGACCGAGGTGGGGGGACTCGATGGCGACGATGTCGCCGTCGTGGTGGGTGAAGCCCATGCCCTGCTCCCCCCGGTCCATCGCCGGGGCGAACGAGGTCCCGGTGAACAGCACGAACCCGTCGGGGTACTGGTGGTGGCGCCCGCAGGTACCCGCCAGCAGTTCGGGAAGCGGGCGGCTGATGTCCGCGAGGCGTCCCACGTGCTCGGCCTCGAACCCGTCCTCACCGGTGACGCGCGTCGTGATGGTCGTCCTCGCGACGTCCGCGAGGCCGAAACCCCCGTCGAACAGGCGGATGAACGGACCGATCGCGCAGGAGGCGTTGTTGTCCTTCGCCTTGCCCAGCAGCAGCGCGCTGCGCCCCTCGTAGTCGCGCAGGTTCACGTCGTTCCCGAGGGTCGCGCCGACCGCGTTGCCGTCCGGGTCCGCGACGAGGACCAGTTCGGGCTCGGGGTTGTTCCAGGAGGATCCCGACAGCACGCCGACGTCCGCGCCGACCCCCACCGCCGACAGGACGGGGGCCTTGGTGAAGATCTCCGGATCGGGTCCGATGCCGACTTCGAGGTACTGCGACCACAGGCCCTGCTCGACCAGCGCCCGCTTGACCTCCGCGGCTTCGGGGCTGCCGGGCGTGACGGTGAGGGCCGTGCCCACGATGGCGTGCAGGGACGCGCGGATGCCGTCCGCCCGCGCGGCGTCCCCCGCGACCCGTTCCTCGATGACCCGCTCGATCATGCTGCTGGCGAAGGTCACCCCCGCCGCCTTGATCACCTGGAGGTCGCAGGGAGCGAGCAGGTGCGCACTCCCCCGGCCACCGGACATGGTCGAGCGGACGACGTCGCGGAGGTTCCAGGTCCGCCCCTCCGCTCGGCGGGCGACGTCCAGGACGTCCGACCGGGCCAGGAGATCGGCGGAGGTCGGCCCGTGCGGGGTGATGTCGACGAGTTCGTCGCCACGCCTGACGACCAGGCACGGCCCGTCGGCACCGGGGTCGAAGACCCTTCCGACGAGCACCGCGGCCGGATCGGCGAGAACCACCCGGTCCGCCAACTGGATGAGGGTCACTGGTGCTCCAAAGTCCGATCATCTGATGACAACGACGGGGACAGGATCCAGGAGTTCGTCGACACGCCACCGGCCAGTCCTCGGTGGGCTGATCACCGAGTGCGTCGGGAGGGCGGGCTTGGGGTCACTTCTCCTCCGGTGGCGATCCGCAGAGCTGTGGCGAGCCAGCGCAGTTCTCCCGTGGCGTCCGGAGCACCGTACCGCCCCCGCACGCGACTGACGAGCCCCCGGTACCGTTCCGCGCCCGCGTCGATCCCCGCTTCCAGGGACGCCAGTACCGCGTTCGGATCGGCGTCGCCGAACACGGTGGAGATCAGCTCCGCCGCGGACGGGTCGTCGGGGTCGACGCCCTCCTTCCTGGCCTGCGCGACGGTGTTCACCACCTGCCGCGCCCACCAGATGGTCGCGCCGGGCGGTGCCTGCTGTCCGGGGGCGGGTGTGTTGAGTTCCAGAAACCTTCCCAGTCGAACGCGGAAACCCCGGTCCTGCACGAGTTCCGCCAGTTCGATCCAGGCGTCCACCTGGTCGGGTGTGGGGTCCTCCGGCAGATCGACGCTGAGTTCACGTGCCCGTTCGCGCAGCTCCGGGGCGATGTCGAGGCGGCCGAACACGTCCGCCTTGAACTCGTCGACGATCTGCGCCCGCTCGGCGGCGGAAAGCCGTGCCAACCGGTTCATCAGTGCTGTCTCCTCAGGGGTGGATCGACGTTTCGACACGGTGGACAAGACGGCCCGGCTCACCTTCAGGGCACGGATCCGCGTGTCGATCGCGGCCACGTGCGCCGCGGCGACGTCGGCGACCGTTGCCCTGTTGTCGAGCACCCGGTGCACGTCGTCGAGCCCGAGTCCCAACTCCCGCAGCGTGCGGATGAGTTCGACGCGGGCCACGCACGCGGCGTCGTAGAGCCGGTAACCGCCCGCCGTGCGGCCCGCCGACGGGATGATCCCCTCGTTCGACCAGAAGCGCAGGGTGCGCGCCGAGATCCCCGTACGACGTGCGAGCCGACCGATGGTGAGCAGGTCCGTGCGTTCATCCACGGGGGAATCCTCAACGTTGCAGCCGCTGTGAAGTCAACTGCTTTGCCGCTCCGGCTCGAACCGGTGCCCCGAGTCGGTCTCCCGCGGCGCTTCGGCGTGGTCGAACCCCTGCGTGGAGCGCGCACACCGGAACCCTGACCAGCGCGCCGCGCCGAACCAACCCCCGCTCGCAGTCGACCTGGGCCGATCGCGCGGTGCTCGCCGCGGTGGTGCGACGCCTGCCCGCGTTCCACGTACCGGTGAGGTGGCCTCGCTGGGGTGGCGTCGGGAAGTCCTCAATCGCGGGCGACTTCCAGCAGACCCGTCGCGTGTTCGGTCCGCTGGTACAACACGTAGCGCCCGGCCCTGACCTTGGTGACGAGACGGGCGTGGTGCAGTGCGCTGAGGTGGTAGGAGACGGTGCCAGGGGCGTAGCCGGTCCGGGCGGCGAGCTCCGCGGTGGACCTGGCGGTGTCGAGGTCTGCCAGCAGGGCCGCTCGGGCGTTGCCGACAACGTGCGCGATGCTCCCGGACCCGCGGTCCTGGCCGGCTCCGACCCGTTGGGCGGGGTAGTAGAGGACGAACTGCCCTGGTGTGTCGACCTGGATGATGACGTCGGGCCAGTTGAGCACGCTGGGAGCGAGGACCAGGTCCCGGCCGGTGACGTCGATTTCGCCGGTGAACGGCGTGCAGAGGTTGATGGCGTCGCCCGTCCACTCGATGTCGGGGTGGAGCGTTCCGAGAGCCCGGCCGAGGCCGCGGGTGGCCATGGCCGTCGCTCGGTGGGCGATGTCCTGGTCGATGATCGCGCGCAACGCGGGCCAGCCGTCGGAGAGGGTGTCCCGCCAGAACCGGGCGACACCGTTGGCGAGACGCCGCTGCATCCGCCCGGACTCCGCGATCCGGCGGGTCGTGGCCCGCAGCGGCCTGTTCCAGTGAGTCCTGGTGTGGGTGAACACCTGGGTTTCGAGTTCGCCCTGCGCTACTGCCTCGATCTGCGCGATCTGCTCCTCGATCAGCTCACGGCGCCGCGAGGCCGAACCCGGCTGCGGGGTGAGCAGATCGGGGATGTAGGTGTCGCCGTTGCGCGGCAGCAGGTCCGCGAGCAGGGCGACGTCCGGGTGAGTGAGCGACGCGCGGGCGAGCGGTCCGGGATCACCGAACACCGGGTGCCGGCCCGACGCGGCGGCGAGCTTCAGCCATGCCATGGCTTCCGACGCCGGGGAGGGCGACAACCGGGTCCTGGAGACCGTGTCGGCGTCTACGCGCAGCGTCAGCACCTCGCCCAGGGTAGCAGTCGGACCATGGATTCGAACTGGTTCGAATGCTTTCACCACAAGGCTGGTACGGGGTTGAGTTGCCTCCTGGCGAACAACGGCGGCGACGCTCATGAGGGGTCGTCTTCGAACGTCGGCGGTACGAGGGCTCACCCGTTGCCCGGAGAAGCTGGGAGTGGTTGCCGTGGCGGGGCCGAAGGGCACCCGACACCGAATCACCAGGATTTATCAACAGTGCACAGCAGAGTGGTCTGAAAGGAAAAGGGCGGTAAACGCTTTCCAGGGTCGGCGACCGGCTGTCTTCGCCCACGGCCTGCGAACGACACGAATCAGCACCATGGCAGAACGGATCTTTCCAATGCGTACATCTCAGGTCACGAGAATCGGCATGGCGACGGGCATCGCCATCGCCGTCGCCGCAACCACGCTGGCGCCGTTGGCGCAGGCCACTGGGGCGACCGCGCAGATCGTCGCGGCGCCCGCGCTCGAACTGCCGTTCCTCTGCCAGACCTCCTGGGTCGGGAACTCCAAGGGCAGCAGCGCGCACGTCAGCTATGAGATCGACTTCAACAAGAGCGGTACCTCGGGGAACGAGGACCTCGGCGAGCCCATCCACGCGGCGGCTGCCGGGACCGTCGTCCGGGAGGGCGGTGAGTCATCGGATTACGGGAACTTCCTGGAGATCGACCACGGTGGCGGCTACTCGACGTTGTACGCCCACCTCAACAGCAAGAGCGCGCACGACGGCGACGTGGTGCGCCTGGGAGAGGAGATCGGCACGCTCGGCAACACCGACGGCAACAGCTCCGGGATCACCGCCCACCTGCACTTCGAGTACCGCTACAACGGCACCATCAAGCCCGCTTCCTTCCACGGCGATCCGTTCGACTACACCACGGGCGTCGAAACCCACGTCAGCCAGAACTGCGCCTCTTCGGCGAACCGCCCGAGCAGGAGCGTCAATGGGGACAGGTTCGATGACGCGATCGGTGTCGACCCTGCTGGGGTCGCGTGGTTCTACCGAGGTAAAAGCGGTGGTGGTTTCACCGCGGCCCTGCGCCACGGTCCTGGTTGGGGTGGTTTCTCCCGGATCGCGGTCAACGATTCCGACGCTGACGGCAGGGCGGATCTGTGGGCTGTCAGCGGTGACACGCTCTACTACTGGCACAACCGCCCCGATGGCACGTTCGCCGCGTCACAGGATGTGGGCCCCGGCTGGTCGGCCATGGAATGGATCTCGCTCGCCGACGTCAACGGCGACGACAAAACCGACATCCTCGCCAGGGACGGCGGAAACATGTACCTCCACCCGGGCCGAGGCGCTGGCGCGTTCAGCTCCCGAACACTGGTCAGCGAGGGCTGGGCGAGTCTTCTCAGGCACACCGCGGCCGATGCCGACGGCGATGGCGACGGCGACATCTGGGCCACCAACAGCTTGGGAGAGCTCTACTTCTGGAAGCGCGACGGTGGTACCTACGCCACCGCGGTGAAGGTCGGAACGGGCTGGAACGAGTTCCGTCAGATGGTCTCGATGGACATCAACGGTGACGGCAAAGCAGACCTCGTGGGTGTCCGCACGTCGGACAACACGCTGTGGCAGTGGCTCGGCACCGGCTCAGGCACGTTCGACCGGTCCACCCAGATCGGTAGCGGCTGGGCCGGCTTCAACCTCGCCGTGAACTAGAGGATCGAGGGCTGGGCCGGGCGCCTGCCGCGCGCGGCCCAGCCGGTCGAAGGAACCACGTCCGTACCCGGTTCGTCCCGCCACCCACGATCCGCGTGATCACTGGTTCGGAGGCCCGCCATGCACCGACCGGCAACCGCCTGCACGATGCCCACCGCGGCAGACGACCACGGGTTCGTCCCGTGAGCGCGCGGATGACGACCACACGCCGGCGACTGCTCACGGCGGGCGTCGTCGCGGTCGGCTCCACCTTCCTGAGCCCAGGACGGGCGCTCGCCGACGGGTACGGCTCGGGCGCGTCGGGGCAGTGGGAGACGCTGTCCAAGGCGATCTCCACCTTGACCCAGATCAGGCCGGTTCTCGACACCGACGGGTTGTTCATGTTCGGGGACAGCATCGCCGTCCAGGACGGCAGCTCCCTGGCCAAGCGGCTCCACAGCCGGACCGGAGACGTCATCGCCGTGCACAACTGGTCCGGTCGCCCGACGGCTCCGGCCGTCGACGCACTGGCGCAGTGGGCTCACACCTACGGGCTGCCGAACCGAATCCTGATGGCCACCGGGTCGAACGACATCTTCACCCCGCCGGTGTTCGCCGCGCAGGTCGATCGCACGATGAGCATCGCGGGCCCCGGTCGAAAGGTGTACTGGGTGAACACCCAGGTTCACCGGACCAGCCAGTCGACCGACGTCCAGTTGGCCGACCAGCGCAACAGCGCCTGGATCAATCTCCAACTGGCCGACGCCCAACGCCGACACCCGAACCTGGTCGTGATCCGCTGGGCCGAGTTCCTCGCCGCGAAGCCGACCCGTCTCACGGCGTACCTCCGCGACGGCGTCCACACCACCGCACCACTGGGCCAAGACGCTCGGAACGAACTCATCGTCCAGGCCATCGAGGCGGCCTGAAGCGGGCGTCCGAGTGTTGCGGGTCATGACGTCGGTGTCGGCTGAGGACCTGGTGGAGGGCGGGAGGGGGTCGACGTGGAGCGGGTTGCCGACGATCCCATCCGTGCGGGTGACGCCACGCGAAGCCCGCGGGCTCGTGGACGCGACCGACCGCGGCGCGGGTCGCCCTGGCGGCGAAGGTCCTCGTGATGGACCTCGACGACGCGGGCGACTCCGCGCGTTTCCCGATCCGCGACCGCGACGGGAGGTTCCCCGCCCCGTTCGACACCATCCTCGCCGACGCGGACGTCCCGCCGGCGGCGACGATCCACCACCCCGGACAAGGCGGCGAACCAGAACCGGTCAGCGGGCTCGTAGCGGACCGGACCCGCCAGCTGCCGTCGACGTACCGCGTTCTCGTGCCGCAGCACGAACAACTCGCCATCCTTGGCCGTCTCGCTGCGCAGCACCGCCGACGGGACGCACTTCCGAGCGGTAGGAGCACGGCCCGCGGGCACCACAGCGGCGACGCTCTAATGCTCGCCTCAGGTTGGTCGGGGACGATGACCGGCAAAAGCATCGACCGGAGGAGGCGGGCAGGCGTGCGGATCATGATCGCGGATGACGAGGCGGCCATCCGCGAGTCGCTGGAGCGGGTGCTCCAGGTCGAGGGTTACGACACCAGCACCGTCGCCAACGGTCTCGCCGTGCTCGACAAGCTCGGTGACGACGCGCCGGATCTGCTGATCCTCGACGTGATGATGCCCCGCCTCGGCGGGTTGGAGACCTGCCGGCGGTTGCGGGCGGCGGGTCGGGACCTGCCGGTGCTGATGCTGACCGCCCGTGATCAGGTCTCCGACCGGGTGGCGGGGCTGGACGCGGGCGCCGACGACTACCTGCCCAAGCCGTTCGCCATCGAAGAGTTGCTGGCCAGGGTCCGGGCCCTGCTGCGCCGCCGCGCACCGGGCGACGACGAGTCGCAGGTCCTGACGTTCGCCGACGTCCGGGTCGATCCCGACAGGTTCGAGGCGTGGCGGGGCGGGCGGCCGCTCCGCCTGACCAGGACCGAGTTCTCCCTGCTGGAGGTCCTCGTGAGCAACGCGACCCGCGTGTTGACCAGGGGCGCGCTGTTCGAGGCGATCTGGGGCTTCGACATGAGCGTCACCGCCAACAACCTCCAGGTGTACGTGAGTTACCTGCGCCGCAAGATGGAGGCCGGGGGTGAGCCGAGGTTGATCTACACGCTGCGCGGCCTGGGGTACACGTTGCGGGAGACTCCTCCGTGAGCAGGCCCGCAGGCCGGGGCCCGCGCGGGCTGACCCGTTGGTGGCGCAGGCGGTCCCTGCGGAGCAGGCTGACGGTGATCGCGGCGACGGCCATCGCGGTCAGCGTGTTCATGGCCTTCCAGGTGGCCAGCGAGCTGCTGGACTGGGAGTTGCGGAACAGCGCGGAGGATCAGCTGCGCGCCGACTCCCGCGTCCTGGCGACGAACGCGGAGCGCGCGGGTCTGGCGCAGGTCCAGCTACCGCCGTATCCCGGATCCGGTCGGCTGGTGCGGGTCATCCTGGCCGACGGCTCGATCCGGACGCCGGACGGCCAACCGGCGCTGCCCCCGGTCAGCGAGCCCGCCGGGCGCGTGGCGCAGGGCGCGTCGGCCGACCTGGTGGAGGCGGACGACAGCGACGACGACGGCTACCTCATCTACACGCTGCGGGCGACCGGCGGCGCGATCCAGGTGGCCCGCGCCGCCGACGACAGCCCGATCAACCAGTTCGGGTTCGGCATGCTGCTGATCGGGCTGCTCTGCGCGGTCAGCGGCGGACTTGTCGGGCGGGCCGTGGCGCGGACCGGGCTGGCACCGATCGACCGGCTGACCGCCGCCGCGGTCCGCGTCGCGCACACCAGGGATCTCGACGCCGACATCCCGGACGAGGGCGGTGGGGAGATCCGGCGGCTGATCCAGTCGATCAACGACATGCTCGCCGCGCTCCGGGACTCCCGGCGGGCTCAGCGGCTGCTCGCCGAGGACGCCGCCCACGAGCTCAAGACCCCGCTCACCAGCCTGCGCCTCAACATCGAACTGCTGATCCGGCTCGATCGGCGCGGCGCCCTGGACAGCGCCCTGCCTGCGGAGAGCCGGACCCGGCTGCTCAACGACCTCGGCGCCCAGGTGGCCGAGTTGAGCACCCTCGCGGCGGAGCTGACCGACTTGGCGCGCGGTGACGTCAGCGACGAGAGCACCGAACTGCTCGACTTCGCCGACGTGGTGGTGGCCGCCGCGACCCAGGTGCGTTCCCGCGTTCCCGACATCGAGATCGCGCTCGACGTGACCCCCGTGCGGGTGAGCGGGCGGCCCGCCGCGCTCCAGCGGGCGGTGCTCAACCTCATCGACAACGCGGGCAAGTGGTCCCCCGCGGACCAGCCGGTGCAGGTCCGGCTCCGCGCCCAGGGCGCGTCGGCGGTGCTCGAGGTCGACGACGCCGGGCCGGGCATCGACGCCGCCGACGTACCGCGGGTGTTCGACCGGTTCTACCGCGCCGACAGCGCCCGTGCGTTGCCGGGATCCGGTCTGGGGCTGTCGATCGTGCAGCGGGTCGTCGACGCCCACGGCGGCCGGGTCACCGTCGCCCGCTCCCCACGCGGTGGCGCACTGCTCCGGGTCGACCTTCCGACCGCCCCGATCGCGCAGCGCGCCGCAGGACCGCAGGGCCTGTGAAAAAGATCCGGGACGGGCCTGGGGCCCGTCCCGGATCTCGTTCGTGCCGCCGCGCTCACCGTTGCAGCGCGGGCTCCTCATCGTCCACGAGCGGCCGTCGACCGTCCGGCAGCTCCACCGGCCGGGACAGCCTGCTCGGCCACCACATCCGCCTGCCGATCAGCAGGGTGAGGGCGGGCACCAGGACCGACCGCACCAGCAGCGCGTCGAGCAGCACGCCGAAGGCGACCAGGAACCCGACCTCGATCAGCATCACCAGCGGGAGCGTGGCGAGGACCGCGAACGTGGCCGCCAGGACCAGGCCCGCCGAGGTGATGACGCCACCGGTGGCGGAGAGGGCTTTGAGCATGCCCTCCCTGGTGCCCAGGCGCACGGCCTCCTCCCTGGCCCGGCTGGCCAGGAAGATGTTGTAGTCGACGCCGAGCGCCACCAGGAACAGGAACGCCAGCAGTGGCACCGAGTAGTCGACGCCCTTGAACCCGAGGATCGTGTCGAAGACGAACACGCTGCCGCCGAAGGCCGCCGCGAACGAGACGACCACGGTGGCCATCAGGACCAGCGGGGCCACGACCGCTCGGAGCAGCAGCCCGAGGACGAGCAGGACGACGGCCAGCACCAACGGGATCACCAGCTTCTCGTCGCGGCTGGTGGTCACCTCGGTGTCGAGGTTCTCCGCGCTCGGCCCGCCGACGATCGCCTCCGCCCCGCTCACCGCGTGCACGGCGGTGCGCACCCGCTTGATCGTGTCGTACTCCGCGTCGGTGTCCGGCGCGTCCGTCGGGAACACGGAGATGTCGGCCCAGCCACCGCTGGTCTGCCCTGGCACGGCCATCGCCACACCGGGAGTGCCCTTGACGACGTCGAGCACCCGGTCCTGGTGCGCCGGTCGCGTGAAGACCGTCATCGGCTGGCCGCCGAGCTCCGGGAAGTGCTGGCGGAGAACGGTGAAGCCGGTGACCGACTCCGGCGCGGACACGAACTGGTCCTGCTCCCGCAGAGCGCTGGTGTTGCCCGTCAGCCCGATGGCGAGCACGCCCAGGACCGCGAGCGAGCTGAGCGTCGCCACCCACCGACGGCGGCTGATGGCGGCGCCGAGCCGCACCCACAGTCCCGGCTTCTCCTGCACGGCCGTGCCGAGCCGCGGGATGGCAGGCCAGAAGATCCGCCTGCCGAGCACCACCAGCAGCGCCGGGAACAGCGTCAGCATGGCCACCAGGGCGCACAGGATTCCAGCAGCACCGACCGGGCCCAACCCACTGGTGCTGTTCAGGTCCGCGACGAGCAGGCAGAGCAGGCCTGCGATCACGGTGGCCGCGGACGCGACGATGGCGGGCGCCGCGCCGCGCAGGGCGTGGACCATCGCGACCCGGACGTTCTCGTGGTGGTGCAGTGCTTCCCGGTACCGGGCGATGAGCAACAGCGCGTAGTCCGTGCCGACGCCGAACACCAGGATCGTCAGCAGCGCCGAGTTCTGGTCGTTGATCACGATGCCGAAACCCTTGACGAGCAGGTAGACGGTCGCCATCGAGGTCAGTGCGGCCGCGCCCACGGCCACGAGCGGGATGAGCCACAACACCGGGCTGCGGTAGGTGAGGATCAGCAGGAGCGTGACGACGAGGACGGTGGTGAGGAGGACCTGGAGGTCGATGCCGTCGAAGACGGCGTCCATGTCACCGTCGATCGCGGCCGGGCCGGTCACGTCGAGTTCCAGGCCGGCGGGGCGGTCCTCCGCGGCGTCGCGCAGCGGGCCGACGATGGCCTCCGGGGCGCCGTAGGCCGTGCTCACGTCGAGGGTGAACATCATGGCCTTGCGGTCGGTGGAGGGTGTCGTCCGTGGACCCTCGTCGTCCTCGCCCGCCGGGGCCGCCACCTTCGGCGGGTACCGCTTGGCCAAGGTGTCGTAGTGGCGCTCGACCGTCGCGCGGTCGGCGTCGGTCATCTCGCCTGCGCGGTGGTACACGAAGACGAACGTGTTGTCCTCCCCGCCGGGGAGACTGTCCTCCAGCACCGCGACCTTGGTGGACTCGGCGTTGGCAGGCAGGGTGTCCACGGCGCTGTCGGTGGTGACCGAACTCAAATTCCCGCTCAGCGGCACCATGATCACCGACAGCGCGACCCACAAGCCGATCACCAACCACGGCACCCACCGGCCTGCCAACCGACCGGCCGGCGCTTTCCCGGGCGGCGCTGCGTTGACTGCCATCACTAGCCTCCTACACAAGGGTTACATCGCTTGTCCGACGCCGACTTCCTACCGAGCGAATCTGAGAGGACCGTTAATGCGGCGCTCAGACCGGTTGCCCGAACCAGGTGTCGCGAGCGCCGGCGTGGTGTCGAGGTTCTGCCCGCGCATCGCCGTAGCGGCAGCCATTTGTCGAATGGCGCTCCGGGAAGACGTACCGTGGTACCACCTTCCTCCCGAAGATGACGACCGCGGTACGACGAAACGGGACGGAATTCGGCCTAGCGTTCAGGCCATGAAGAAACCTGATAGTCCACCGTGGAGGTTCGGGGCGGCCACCACGGTGCTGGCGATGGCGTTCACTGTGGTCGCCGCCTGCGGGACGGACACCGGAAACGAGGCGGCGCCCGCCGCGGCGGGCTCGCACAGCGCGCACGCGGGCGAGCCGTCGGGTCCACCGCAGCCGCTGCGCGCGGGCGAGCGGTTCCTCGACCTGAGGATGACCGAGGCCTACACGCCCGCGCCGCCGGAGGGCGGCACGGACGAGTACCGGTGCCAGGTGATCGATCCGGGCCTGACCAAGACGGCGTTCCTGACCGGGACCCAGGTCGTGCCGGAGAACATCGCCATCGCGCACCACGCCGTCGTGTACGCGGTGCGGCCGGACGTCGCCGCCTTGGTGCGCGAGCAGGACGAGAAGACCCCCGGCCTCGGCTGGCGGTGCTTCGGCGGGACCGGCGTGCCCGGCGCCGACGTGGAAGAAGAGGAGGGGAACGCGGCGTGGGTGGACACCTGGACGCCGAACGCCACGGAGACGCTGTTCGCCGATGACGCCGGCTTCAAGCTGGAGGCGGGCAGCCTGATCATCCTCCAACTCCACTACAACCTGCTCGTGACCGATGGCAAGTCGGCTGGGTCGGATCGCACGGCGGTGCGGCTGCGGCTGACGGACGGCACGCCGCAGACCCGTGAATTCGTCACGTGGCCGCTCGACGCGCCGACCGACCTGCCCTGCACCGCCGACGAGTCGGGTCCGCTCTGCGACCGGGCGGCCTCGATCGCGGACGTGACGAAGCGGTTCGGGGAGGAGGTCGGCAGCACCGCGGACGAGCAGCTGGAGGAGTGCGGCCAGAGCGCGCCGAAGCCCGGCAACACGCAGACCTGCGACCACGCGGTGCCCGCGCCGATGACGCTGTTCGGCGGTTTCGGCCACATGCACCTGCTCGGGCGGGCCATCAAGGTCGAACTCAACCCCGGCACGCCGAACGCCGAGGTCGTGCTGGACGTGCCGCGGTTCGACTTCGACGACCAGCGGCTGATCAAACTGCCGTCGCCGGTGGACATCGGTCCGGGTGACACGCTGCGGGTGACGTGCACGCACGACGCGGGGCTGCGCAAACTGCTGCCGCAGCTGAGCAAGCTGCCGCCGCGCTACGTGGTGTGGGGCGACGGCACCAGCGACGAGATGTGCACGGGCATCATGACGGTCTCCCTTCGCGAGTCCTGACGAAGCGTCGAACGTGTGACCTCACCGAGGTCGACAAGCGAAAACACCACTGTTCGCGCTCAGGAGGCACCGTCTTGCCAGATCCAACACGCCGCACGGTCGTCTGCGGCCTGCTAGCCGGTCTGGTCGCACCGATTTCGCTGACCGCCTGCTCCTCCGGGACACCCGCCGCCAACCCGCCCGCCGGAGGAACCCCCGGCTCCGGTGGCGCGCCGTTGGCCGAGCTGGCCGACGTCCCGGTCGGCAGCGGGGCGATCGTGGACGGACCGTCAGGCAAAGTCCTGATCGTCCGGCCATCGGAGAACGAGGTCAAGGGGCTCAACCCGGTCTGCCCGCACGCGGGCGTCATCGTTTCCAAACCGGTGGGCGGCACCATCACGTGCCCCGGCCACGGCAGCGTCTTCGACGCCGCGACCGGCGACAAGAAGAAGGGGCCGGCGAACACCGGCCTGACCCCGATCCCGGTGAAGATCAGCGGCGACTCGGTCGTGACCGCCTAGAAAGGTGTCGAACGGCCTGCGGGAACTCGGCGGGCCGTTCGACACGGGGGCAGTGGCCGCTGTCTCGCCGGAGAGATCGGCGCTGCCTCGGAACGCGGCAACAGCTTTGTCGACGACCCGCTCCGGGTACTGCGTCGCGCGCCCGGTGCGGGCAGCGGAGCGGATCGGCTGGGAACTTCATCCCGTGCACCCGACGGACGCACGCTGAACCGGCCGGGTGAGCCTCAGGTCGTAGGCGAGGATGACGGCCTGGATCCGGTCCCGTGCGCCGATCTTGGCGAGCACCCGCCCGACGTGGGTCTTCACCGTCGACTCCGCCAGCGTGAACCGCTGCGCGATCTCGCCGTTGGTGAGGCCGTGGCCGATGGCGACGAGGATCTCGCGCTCGCGGCCGGTCAGGGAGGCCAGCCGGGGATCTTCCCGCGCTGGCCCGCAGAGGTCATCGCCGAGCCGGTCGACGAACGCGTCGAGCAGCCGCCGGGTCAGCGCGGGCGCGATCACCGCGTCCCCGGCGGCGACGGCCCGGATGCCGGCGAGCAGCTCCTCGGGGCGGATGTCCTTCAGCAGGAAACCGCTTGCCCCGGCCCGCAGCGCGGCGAGCGCGTACCGGTCCACGTCGAGCGTCGTCAGCACCAGGATCCGCGAACCGGCGGCGACGATGCGCCGGGTGGCCTCGATCCCGTTGACGCCCGGCATGCGGATGTCCATCAGCACCACGTCGGGACGCAGCTCGGTGGTCCACCGAACGGCCTCGGCGCCGTTCTCGGCCTCACCGACGATCTCGGTGTCGGGGGTGCTCTCCAGCAGCATGCGAAACCCGAAGCGCTGAAGCGGCTGGGCGTCCACCACGAGCACAGAGATCATGAATGGCTGCCTTCCAGGGTCGCGTGGACGGTGCGGCCGCCGTCCGACGCGAGGGCTGCGCTGACCGTCCCGCCTTCGAGCGCGGCGCGTTCGGCCACGCAGGCGAGGCCGAGACCCGCGTCGTCCGGCGATGCCCACTTCGTACCGAACGAACCTGAGACGATCGTTAGAACGGCGCTCAGGGCGGTTGGCCACCGGCAATCCGCGCTTCGCGACCGGTTCCGGTGTCCTGCCCGCCACGGGCAGGACACCGGTCCGCAGGACCAGCCGGGGTTCCTGCTCGACTACAACGGCACCGAGCACGCGCGGCCGCACCGGATGCTCACCGGAGCCTTCACCCTCAAGCGGGTGCGGTCGCTCCAGCCCTACGTCGAACAGGTCGTGACCGAACAGGTCGACCAACTGGAGGGGGCGGGCCCCGGCGCGGATCCGCTGCCGGAGGTCGCGCTGCCGGTGCCGTCGAAGGTGATCTGCGAACTGCTCGGGCGTGCCCTACGCGGAGCGGGAGGAGTTCCAGTTCCGCACCGAGGCATCACCAACGCACGACCGCTGCACGCGCTCCCACCACCGATCACCGACCTCTACGCCCGTCGACGGCAACGGTCGAACGGCACGACGACGCCCTCCCCCGCGTTCGTGTCGATCCTCTCCGTGTCGACCGGACTCACGCCGTCAGCCGAACAGCGCCGGACTGCTCGACTACTTGGTTTCCCCCACGGCGTGCTTGCGCAAGGTCTCCAGGACGGCGATCACCGCGAACGCGACGGCTCCCGCGGCTACGGCGGCGACGTAGCACCACGGTGCGGGGAGGTAGTTGGCCGCCACGAGCGCGTTCGGGCCCTTGTCGGTGAAGGCCCGAAAGATGATGGCGATCGGCCCTTCCCAGACTCCCACGATCAGCGTGAGAAGCAGTGCCAGCCGGTACCAGCCGTCGTCCACGAGCCACCTCCATCAGGATACGAACGTATCAACCTCATCACTCACAATTGGCTATATCAAGGCACAATGAGTCAATACGTCACGGTATTGACGTCAAGTATCGTGAGGATGTGCGTGACGAAATGAGCTGCCGCGTCTGCCGTGGCCCGGTGCGGCCGGCTTCGCGCGGCCGTCGCCCTGTCTACTGCTCCCGCGCCTGCCGGGCTCGGGCGTACCGGTCGCGCAAGAACCCGCCGGTCCCGGTGGTCGTCGACGAGCCGACCGCGCGTCAGCGCCGGATCGTCGAGGCGGTCTGGCGCATCGCCGCCGAGCGCGGCCTGGACATGGCCACCGTCCGGGAGATCGCCGTCGAGGCGGGCGTGTCGGCGCGGGTGGTCCAGTACCACTTCAAGGGCAAGCACGACCTGCTGGTCGTGGCGCTGCGGTTGCTGCACCGCGACAACGAGCGTCGGGCTCGAGACCGGATCGCCGCACTGCGCGACGCGTCGAATCCCAGGGTGCTGCTGCGTGCCGCGCTCGAAGAACTGCTCCCGCTCGACGATCAGCGCCGCACCAGCCTGCGGGTGATGACCGCCTACTACACGCGGAGTCTGATCGATCCCGCGCTGGCATCGGTCTTCCTGCACGACGGGAGTCCTTTGGAGAACATGGTCACGGCCCTGATCTCGGCGGCCGGGCCCCGGCACTCGATCGACGCGGCCCGCGAGGCCGACCTGCTCGTCGCCGGGGTGACCGGGCTCGGCCTTGACCTGCTGCACCAGCGCCGCACCCGAGCAGACGTGCGGCGCACCCTGGACTACCACCTGGACCGAATCCTGCAAGCTCAACCATGACCGCGCCCTACCCCGCTTCGCTGTCCAGCGCCGAGACCGCCCCGTCGATCGTGCATCCGGCGGAGACGGTGCAGCCGCCATCGGCACGCGAGCCGATCAGCGGTCCGAGACGTCCGATGGTGTGGAGCACCGTCAGGGCTTGTCGCGGGGACGGCCATCACGACGTGGCGGTCCCCGCTCCCGGCAAGCGGTTGGCCGAACCGGGGTGCCCTCGGCCAGTCCCACCAGCACGACGTTCGTGATCTTCCCGGTGAACGCGTTTCCGCCGCCGTCGTGTGAAGAGCCGTGCCAGGCCGTGGTTCGCAGCCGCCTGCTCCGCTTCCCTCATGCGCTGCCGGACGATGACCGGATCGTGGCTGTGGTGCGAGTGCATCGCGGCACCTCCCGGTGGTGGTCGACGCGGTGGCCCACCCCTCTGAAGGACCACCGCACCACCGACGGTGGGCGCTGTGCGTTGAGCAGCCGTCGACGAAACGTTGAATTCCCTCGTCAACAGCGGTACGAAGGGCGGAGGGGGAATGTGGTGGACGTGGAGTTCCGGGTCCTCGACGGTGTCGAGGCCCGTGTGGGCGGCAGGCGGCTGCCCTTGGGGCACGCGCGCCAGCGGTGCGTGCTGGTCGCCCTGCTGGTGGACGTGAACCGGGCGGTCACGGTCGACCGCCTGCTGGAGCGGGTGTGGGACGAGAAGCCGCCCCTTCGAGCGCGGTCCGTGCTGCGCACCTACGTGTCGCGGCTGCGGAAGGCGCTCGCCGACACCGGGGCGACCATCACCCGGCGGGACGGTGGCTACTCGCTCAACGTCGCGCCCGACACCGTCGACCTGTGCCTGGCGTGGACCGTCCACCGCGCCGAGGGCCCCGAAGCGGCGCTCGACCACTACCAGGAGGCCGTCGACCTCGCTCTGCGCACCGACTACCGCGTCGAGGAGGCCCGCGCCCACGAGGGCATGGCGGAGGCGCTGCGGGAACTCGGCCGCGTCGAGGAGAGCAGGAGCCACGCCGGAAGGGCGCGAGCCATCCGCACCTGGCAGTGCGACAAGACGACGCGCCACCAGCCGGGGTGAAGGAGGAGCCTCACCCCAAGGCCGCGTAGCTGTTGCCGCGCAAGGAAAATGAGGCGTGGTCAGTCTGAGGCGCAGCGGTGTCGTGCTTGCCGGAAATGTCGTCCGCGCTGGTCAGACGGCCTGGTGGCACTCGTTGTAGGACGATGGCCGGCCATGCTGCTGCGGCTGGTCTGCGATTCTCCCGCTGATCAGGCGTTCCTCGCGGCATCGCTGCACCGGCATCACGTCGCCGCGCGACGGCCGTCTCGCCTCGTCCGGAGCCACGGGTCGAGACCCGTGGCTCCGCGGTGTTGGCGCACGGGCCCAGGCGACGCCATGCCATCCGATTGGACGCCGCCGATCGGATGGGTGTTTCGCAACCCGTCACCCCTGGATCCTCTGGCCCCTACGGTGATTGCCGCACCGGGGGGTTCGAGTGTTCGTCTGGAACACGATGCACGGGCGACACCGAACGCCCACGTTCGTCGGGGAACAGGGGGGAGAAACAGCAATGCGATTACGCAACCGGTCGCTGCTGGCGGCCTCGTTCGTCGTGCTGATCGGCGCGGCGACGGCTCAGCCCGCGGTAGCGGGGCGAAAACCGGCCGAAGGGGAGATCGTCGGCGTCGCGCGGTTCCTGACAGGAGCGCGGCACTTCGACGAGGCGGGGGTACCGCTCGCGGAGTTCCGGGCCAAGGAGACCAGCGACACCGTGCGGGTGGAGGACCTGCCGAAGTCGGAGCCGAACCAGCAGGTCCGACCGACCAGTGAGGAGCAGGCGAGGGAGCTGGCGCTGCGGCACGACGCCACCTACGGCACAGCCGGCGAGACGGTCGAGCAGCAGCTGATCGACGACATCACCCCGGAGGAGTGCCGGGCCAACCCCGAGAAGTCCTCGCGCCCGGAGGGCTGGATCAAGAACCACTTCTCGTACTGCCAGTTGGGCCTGCTCTCATTCGACCAGTTCCGCCGTGTGGGACCGTTCCTCGTCCCCGTCGGCGGGTTCTCCGCGCGGGTCACGAACATGGGGTACGCCTACAACGGTCTGCGCGACACGGACTGGGGCATCCGGGTCGACGAGATCGACAGCTGGGGGGTCAGCAACCTCGGCATCCTGCGGGTCGAGGCCGACTGCGCCGCCGACCCCGCGGGAAGTTGCCGCACCGCCAACAACGGGGTGAGCAAGCTGGTGCCGGACTGGGAGAACGACGAGCTCGGGAAGATCTTCTACAACTCCCCCGGTGACCCGCCGGACCCCGCGAGGGGGGAGCAGCGGGCGACGGGGACGTTCCAGATCGAGTACGAGTTCCGGAGTGTGATCACCCAGGACCGCGATGGCCCCGAGACCAGCGTGCGGTTCGACTCGGCGTGGTACCTGCCGAACAAGCAGGGCTCCATCTTCAACCGCGTCGACCCGTACCTGACCCTGTCCACCGGTGATCCCGAGGTGACGCAGAGCGCGTTCCACATCAAGGACGCGCAAGAGCAGCCGGGGTCGACCTATCCGAGGATCGAGGGGAAGACGATCCCCGGTGCGTCGGCGCAGGACCCGCTGCACCGGCTGTACCACGACGCGGAACGGCGGCGGCAGAACCGCGAGGACTTCGCCGTCCCGGTCTGCAAGCAGCAGTGGCCCGGCTACGAGGAACTCGGGCAGCAGTGTGACGAGTACCCGCACGCCTCCACGTACGAGGGAGCGGCACGGCACCTGTACCAACCCGAGCCGTACGGGCGGTTCTCGGTCAGGCCGATCAACGGCTACGACAACGAGAACTCCGGACGTCGACTGGGCACCTGGTACGGCAACGACCGCATCCTCGACGGCGACGCGTTCTTCATCAAGATCGTGTCCTGACCCGTCACCTGACCGGGCCGGATTCCCCCTGCCCGGTCAGACCGGCCAGAACTGCAACAGGTAGCGCTCGGTGTAGTCCGGAACGAGGTCCTGTCGCATGGCCGCTTCGTGCCCTTCGCACGACACGCGCAGGTTGTAGGTGCCAGTGGGTCCGACCTCGAACTCCCGGCCGGGCCCACTGGTCACCGACCACAGTTGCACGGTGCCGGAGGTCAACTCGACGGTCACTTCGTCGTCGATCTCCCGGTCCGTGACGGGCTTCGACGACCACGACTCGAGCCGCACCGCGACGAGGTGGTCCCGCGCCGCGCTCGCGATGTCCACCCGGTTGCGGATGGTCTCCACCGCGGCACCCGGTTCCATCGAACCTTCCGGCCACGGGCGCGGACACCCGTCCACGTCGAGATCCATCAGCCCGAACACGCCGTGCTCCACGAGCACCTCGTCATCGAGGCTGCGCACAAGCCCACCTCCCGCACTCGGTGACCTGCTTCCCGGACGGTGGGCCGGAACAGGTGAACGCCTGTTTGGTCGTGGTCAACCACCGAACGACCGGCTCCACGTCCGCGGAGCCCACGGCGAGACTACGGGCGCGGGCGCACCCACCTCCAGGTAGCGGCAAGGCCGTGGTGCGGCCGTTCACGGAAGGGGACTTCACCCCTGGGTGTTGAACACGGGGTTTTGCGGCGTGCCGCACGCGCAGCCGGTGTTGGCAGCAGGCTGTTCTCGTGGTGCACCTTCGCCACACAGAAGTGTGTCGCCCGAGAGGACCGCAGAACCGCACACACCTCAAGCCAGGTACACGATCGAGTGATTTTTTCGACCTCGGCAGGCCGATGTATCGACAAGGCGGTATCTGCCGAATGGGTGGCGGCAGTCATCCGAGAGTTCGCGCACTCCGCATTTTTGCCCTTTCACGTGGCCGTCCCCGTGTTGTTGACGTGCATGAACACCGGTTCGAGGCGGTCACCCGGCCGTGCACCGGCAGATGCACGATCATCCGCCTCGGGATGTTGATCTTGCATGGTCACAATTGACCAGTTGCAGTGTTTTGGTCGGATGGCCCACTCTTCCGCCATGAGTTCCCCATCGGCACCCCACGGCGAGTGGGTCGAGGCGTCGGACAGCGACGACCTGCCTGAGGCACTGCACGGGATGCGGGCCTACGTGCCGCGCCCGCTGCCGTCCGACCTCATTGTGCCCACCGAGACCCATCGCGTGCTGGCGATGGCCGAGTACACCCTGGGTGAATTGAACGAGAGCACCCGCCGCCTGCCCCACGGCGAGATGTTCGCGTTGTGCACACGGTTGCGAGAAGCGCAGAACACGGCGCAACTGGCGGGGATGAGCCTGGACCTGTCGGAAACGTGGTTGACCGAACTGCTGTTGGCGCGGGCCGCCGGGGATTCCGCGCAGCAGGCGGTGCTGCGGCGCCATCCGGTCGGTCGGGTGATCCTCGCCTTCGAGCACGGCACGGCCAGGGTGGCGGGCGGGGCGGTCGTCGATGCCGATCTGCTCGGCGAGATCAACCAGAGGCTGACCGATACCGTCACCGGGCCGCTGGAGTCGGGACTGCGGACTCGTCAAGGGTGGCTGCGGGGCAGGTCGCCGCAGCAGGTTCCCATCCTCACCACGCCACCGGGGGCGATGCTGCACAGCGCGTTCGCCCAGTGGTCGACCTGGGTGCGCGCGCCGCATCCGCTGCCACGGATCGGCAAGATCGCCATGGGCCACCTGAACCTGGCCCTGCTGGATCCGTTTCCCGACACCGGCGCCTACCTGACGAGCATCTGCAGCTCCTTGGAGATGGTGCGCTCGAAATTGTTGCGCCGCCACGTCCTACCACTGTCGTCGTGGCTGGACGAGCACGCCGGGGAGTACCACGATCGGATCCGCGCGGTGGTCGACGGCGGTCCGATCGAGCAGTGGATCGACTTCTTCGCCCGCGGAGTGCGAACCCAGGCACACGCCCAACTGCGGTTGATCGAGGAGTTGGACGGGTTGCGCGTGGCGCTGCTCGAGCGGGTGAACGGCTCCCCCACCGTGCAGCGCGTGGTGGCAGGGTTGATGACCGCCCCGGTGACGAGCAATCGCGCGCTGGAGGCGATGTACGGCATGGCCGATCGCACCGCCACCCAGGTCTCCCGCAAACTGGTGGACCACGGCGTCCTGGAGAACATCGGCGGCAAGTCCTACAACAAGATCTTCGTCTGCCGGCAGGTGCTGGATGTGTACGCGTTGCAGAGTCCGCAGGCCCCCGAGTCGGACAGGGCCGTCTTCTCCCCTCCCGCGAACTGACCCGTTCCCCGATTCCGAAAGCAGCGACCGATCGTGTCCTCCTGTGACCGTCCCGAACCGCGCCGCCCTGCCCGTCTCGGCCGCCACCACCGGCGGCACCGTCGTCTGCCTCGCCCGGTTCGCCGCCGGGTGGTGACCGCGCTCAAACCGCTGATCACGCTGATCCAGGTGGCCGTCGCGTTGGTGCATCTATGGCGGGACTGACCGACTGGCGTTGCCGGGAAGGGGGTGGTTCTCGGGCGTGGCCAGCAGGGTGCGGATGCGGTGCGCCACCTGCTCGTCCACATCCACCAGCAGTCGCAGCGCGTCGCTGAAATGCCGCCGGGCCGTGCCGGTGGCACCGATGCTCCAGCAGGCGCGGCCCATCGTTTCGAGCAGACCGGCGAGTTCGACGGGTGGCACCCCCGGCAGGTCGTCGGGGTCCTCGACCAGTCGAGCGGCGTCGCGCAGTTGCTCGGCCGCGTCGCGGGCCCGCCCGGTGGCGGCCAGGGTGACACCGCGGGCGGTCTGGGCGCGTGCCAGACCGAATCGGTCCCCGGTGTGCCGGTAGAGCGACAGCAGACGCTGGTAGCAGTCCAACTCGCGATTGCCGCGTCCGGCCTGGCGGTAGATCACCGCCCGCCGCCAGAGGGTGTCGATCATGCCGGTGGTGTCGTCGAGTTCCTTCCACACCACCCATTCCCGCACTCCGTGGGCTTCGGCGGTGACGAAATCGCCCTGCGTGGCGAACCAGCGAGCGCTCAAGCGCAGCAGTCCGGCAAGGGTGTGCGGTTGCCGGTCGTCGATCGCCGCGCGGGTACCCGCTTCGACGAGATCCACGGCCCAGTGTCGCGGCGCGTCCGTCGGTGCGCAGGCCCACAGACGGGCCGTGAGCGCGGTGGCCAGCGACCGCAAGCGCGCAGTGCCGCCGGCGCGCACGGTGGCCAGCGTGAGGGACAGGTGCCGGCGCACCCAGGACGTGGCCTGTGGCGCGTCGGAGAACCGCATCGGCGGCAGGAATGGTGTGTTGACCGGGTAGGCGAACCCGGTGACCGGGCGTCCCAGTCGGTCGCACGCGGCATCGAGGGTGGTGAGCAGGTCTTCACCGAGACGGCGGGTCACCAGCCGGGCGGGCTCGGTCCACGGTCGGTGCAGGGCGGGGACGTCGGGGCGCCAGCCGAACAGGTCCTCGTCGAGGCGGACCACGCCCGCGGGTGCCTGGTCGTGTCGTGTCGAGAGCCGGTCGAGTTCGCCGGGGTCACGCTTCGCACCGGCGGCCAGAGTGCGGGCGGGCAGCGTGGGGCTGTCGAGCACTTGGAAGCAGAGGAGCAGTTCGGCGTCGTTCGACAGTGTGTCCCGCGCCCGACTCACCAGCAACAACTCCTCGATCGACCTCGACTCGCCGCCTCTGTCGGTGTGGCTTCCGCTCTGCCCCGCTCCGGTGGTCCCTCCCCCGATCATGCTGCCTCGACCGCCGGAGCGGGGTCCATGTCGCCCGTTCAACCCAGCGCCGCACGAATCGAATGGATGAATACATACCGACCGGAGCACGTGAAGTTCTTTCATACATGATCAACAATGTCAACCAATTGGGTGAAAGATCACCTTTCCCCAAAACGGCCGTGAGCGCGTTTCTACTCGAAAACACGCCTACTTCATATCAGCGACCGACACTCGATCACCGCGGCCCGCAAGCTTCTTCCTTTCCGGCGCAACTCCGCGCACAGGACCTCCAGAAGTCGTTATCGGCGAAGCAACGTCGAACGTTTCACTCGCACCGCTTCCCGACGGGCGCGGGGATACGGCCGCCTCGTCCACACCCGTGGAGCACCGGGCCCGCAGCACCGGGTGATCAAGTCCATCCACAGTGGATCGCGTACCTCTGCCCGTGGAGACGACAACTTTCGCACTCGTGCACCGGGAGATTTACCTCACGAGGCCAAAAGGGGATAGCGAGCGAAGGCGTGGGCCTAGCGGATGCCAGACGTAGGACCCGTCCGGTCGGCGTCAGTCGTTTTTGCGGTTGAACCGCATCACGTCGACGTGGTCGTCCATCGCCCGGTTCGCGCGGTGGTTGCCGTACCGCGTGCTCGACCGGCCGTACCGGGAAGCCGTGGGGTCGTGCCAGCCGGTCGCACGAGTCGCGGTCCTGAGCGCTCGACCCGCGAAGCCGGAAATCCTCACCCGAATCCGACGAGTGACCTCGGTACCTTCCTCGCGGGGGGTGGTCGCGTGGACTTTCGCGTGCTCGGACCGTTGCAGGTGTGGACCGGGGAGGGAAGGCTCGCACTGCCGGGCAGCAGGCACCAGCGGGTGCTGGCCGCGCTGCTGCTGACACCGAACGCCGTGGTGACGATCGGCAGGCTGGTCGAGGTGACCTGGGACGGCGAACCGCCCGCGACCGCCACGAAGCAGGTCCAGAACTGCGTCTCCGCGCTGCGCGACCGCCTCGGCGACACCGAACAGCGGATCATCGTGACCGATGGTCCCGGCTACCGCGTCGCCGTCGGCGAGAACGACCTCGACCTGTTGCGCTTCACCAGGATGGTGGCGCAGGCGCGGCAGACGGGTGAGCGCGGTGCGCTGCACGAGGCTGTCACCGAGATCCGGGCCGCCTTGCGGCTGTGGCGCGGACCGGTGCTCAGCGGGCTGGGCGCGAGCGCGCTGGACGGCCGGGCGGCTCGGCTGGACGAGCAGCGGCTGCACGCCTTCGAGTGCTGCGTCGACTGGCAGCTCGCGCTGGGACAGCACCGGGACCTCGTCGACGAGCTGGCCGAGGTCGCCACCGAGAATCCGTTGCGGGAGCGGGTGCACGGGCAGTTGATGCTCGCCCTCGACCGCTGCGAACGGCGGGCGGACGCGTTGCAGGTGTTCGAGAGGCTGCGGACGACCCTGGCCGAGGAACTCGGCCTCGATCCCGGTCAGGAGATCCGGGACCTGCACGAGCGCGTGCTGCGCGGCGAGACGAGAACACCCGGCGGGCCCGCGGACATCGACGCGTTCGCCCGGCACGACGAACTCGACCGGGCGGTGCGCGAGCTGGCGGCGGCGATCGGCAGGCAGTGGACGGCCGAGGTCGAACTGCGGTCGCTGGACCGGCTGCGGCCCGTGCCGCTGACGTGGTCCAGCACCGAACGCAACGTGGCGGCCGCGGCCTCGTCGGTGCTGGGCGCGCGGCCCGGCGAGGTGCCCGAACGGCTGGCGTTGAGTGGTGACCTCAGCGACGTCGTCGAGTCGTTGCGCAAGATACCGGCACGTCAGCTCGTGGTGCTCGGCGAACCGGGGGCGGGCAAGTCGGTGCTGGCGATCCTCCTGACGCTCGGTCTGCTCGCGGACCCCCTGCCGGGCGAGCCGGTGCCGGTGCTGCTGTCGCCGGCGTCGTGGAACCCGCACACCGAACACCTGCACTCGTGGCTGGCCCGCCGGTTGGTCGAGGAGTACCCGGGGCTCGGCAACACCGGTACGTACGGCCGGGACGCAGCGCTGCGGCTGGTGCTCGAAGGGCGGGTCATGCCGGTGCTCGACGGCCTCGACGAGACACCGCCGGGCCTGCACACAGCCGCGATCGATGCCATCAACAGGGCCGTCACCGGCGATCGGCCGCTCGTGCTGACCTGCCGGGGCGACGAGTACGAGGCGGCGGTGCGGCAGGAGGGGGCGTTCCTGGTCCGCGCCGCCGTGGTGGAGATCGGGCCGGTGCGGGTGCAGGACGCGATCGACTTCCTCACCGCGCGCCGCCGGACCGGCGAGACGCGGTGGCAGCCGGTGGTGCGCGCGCTGCGGCAGGAACCGGACGGAGCGCTCGCACGGGCGTTGCGCACGCCGTTGATGGTCGACCTGGCCCAGACCGCCTACCGCGACCCCGCGACCGATCCCCGCGAACTCTGCGACACCACGCGGTTCCCCGATCAGGCGGCGGTCGAACGGCACCTGCTCGACGCGTACCTCCCCGCCGTCTACAGCGATCGTCCGGCTCCGCCCGGCAGCGCCACCAGGGCACGCCACTACGAACTGGCCGAGGCACGGCGCTGGCTCGGTTTCCTCGCCCGCCACCTGGGCGGCTCCCACGACTTCGCCTGGTGGCAGCTCGAACGCGCAGTGCCGAGCACGATCGCGGGCCTTCTGCTGGGGCTGCCGCCCGCGGTGCTGTTCACTCTCACCGGCTGGTTCGCCGCAGGTCCCGCGATCGGGATCGTCTACGGTGTCGCGTTCGGCGCCGCCGGGTTCGTCACGCACCGGGCGATGCGCAGGCCGGGTCCGCTGCGGGTGGAGGCGAGGTTCGCGGGCACCGCGGCCGGCTTCGCCCAGCGGTTCACCATCGGTGCGGTGATCGGTGTCTGCCTCGGGTTCGGCTGGTCGCTCCCGGTGTGGGCGACGTGCCTGCTCTCGGTGGTGTTCGGCCTGGCCATCGGAGTGCACGTCTGGCTCGACACCCCGCTGGACGCGAACCGCGTCTCCAGCCCCGGCACCGTGCTGCGCGACGACCGCAGGGCGGCGCTCGCCCTGACCGCCTCGTTCGTGGTGTCGCTGAGCCTGTTCTTCACGCTGGCGCTGCTGCTCACCCCGGACGACCCCACGACCGAGATCCTGAACGGCCGCTTCGACGTGGTCCTGGGTGTGGCGGGCGGGGTGGCCGCGGGTCTGCTGGGCCGGTTGCTCGTCCCCCGTCCCGGCGGTCTCGCCTACGCGGCGGCGGGCGCGGTCATCGGCGGGCAGATCTTCGAACCCACCCGGAGCGTCGCGCAGGCGTGCCTCGCGGGTGGGCTGTTCGGCCTCTCGGTGGGGCTCAGCGTGTGGCTGGCCCGTGCCTCCGGCGCACTGGGTCCCGTGGTCGTCTGGCTGGCCGCCCGAGGCCGCGTCCCCTGGCGTTTCCTGACGTTCCTCGACGACGCCCACCGTCGTGGCGTGTTGCGGCAGGTTGGTGGGGTCTACCAGTTCCGGCACGGTCGTCTGCAGGAACGCCTCGCCCACGCGCAGGTCAGCGGCGGTGAGGACGGAACGAGGACGAACCGGTGACGGCGGCTGCGGTCATGGAAACCGGTCGGCAGGGAGTCGGCCAGTCGAAGGGAACTTCTCTGATGCGCAGCCTGAAACGAGCCGGACTCGCCCTGGGGACCATGGCGTTGCTCGCCACCACGACCGCGGGAACGGCCAACGCCGCCCCGTCCTCGTTCGACGTGGTGGTGCAGCACAGCTCCGGCGTGATCGTCGGTCACATCCAGGGGAACTTGGCCTGGTCGTCCTCCGGGCGGACCGTCACCTTCACGAACCAGACGCTGGCGGTGAAGACGGACGAGTGCGTCAACGTCGGCTACGCCGGATACCAGGGCAACACGCTGGTGGCCGGCCCGGTCGGCCTGGACTGGGTGTGCGAGAGCGTGCCCATCGCGGACTTCTCCCTGTCGACGTCCGTGCCGGGAGGCATCCACCAGGTCAACATCCAGCTGACCGATTCGGTGCACAAGAACAAGGCTTCGAAGGCCTGCCGCAAGACGGACTCCGTCTGCCGACCCTGACAGGTCACGCGCCCGCGGTGCACCGGCACCGCGGGCGCGTCAGCACGGCCGCCGCGCACCCGAGCCACGCGTGCCCGTGCCGCTCGGAACGTCATCGCCGCTACAGATCTCCAACGCGCACCGACCCCACCAGGGCATCGCCGATGCTGTGGCCGTCCCTGGTCAGTCGGCCTGGAGGACGAAGAAGAGGAAGCCCAGGAACCTCGTGCCGGTGAACTGCCGGAAGTCGTCGGGGAACAACTCGGGGGCCTCGGGTGCGGGCGGCGGCTCGCTGATGACGTTGATGCGGAAGCCGGCCGCGGTGAAGGCATCGGTCATCGCGTGCAGCGGGCGGTCCCAGAAGGTCAACCTGGCTGACTGGCCGCCCAGCGTCCACTCCTCGGTTCGGCTGCGGGTCTGGAAGTAGTCGGGCCTTTCCCCGGCCTCGCGCTGCACCAGGGTGATGACGAAGGGGTGCTCGACAGAGACGATGAGCCGTCCGCCGGGGGTCAGGACGCGTCGCAGTTCGGCCAGCGTCGGTCCCCAGTCCCGCAGGTAGTGCAGCACCAGGGACGCGATGACGTCGTCGAACTCACCGTCGGGGAAGGGCAGCGGATCAGCCAGATCGGCGACCCGCAGGTCGGCCCCGGCACCCAGCCGTCGCCGGGCCAGCTCCACCATGCCCGCGCTCGCGTCGACACCGGTCACAACCGCGCCCCGATCGCGTAGCGCGGCGAACAGGGGCCCTGAGCCGCAACCCGCGTCGAGGATCCGCCTGCCGGTCACGTCGCCCGCGAGGGCCAGCACCGCGGGCCGCTCGTAGTAGGCGTTCATCAGGTTGGTCTCGTTCTCGGCCGAATATCCCTCGGCGATACCGTCATAGCCGTTTTCCTGGGCGGGATCAGCAGCAACCACGCTGCTCTCCGAAGTCGACGTCATGCTGACAGGACGCCCCAGCGGTGACGACGTTGCCGGCAGGATCGCTTGACTGGTGGGGTCGCGTACTCGACCAGCTGGTCGAGGCCGTCCTCGTCTTGTCCGACGGGGCGGCTTCCTCCAGGACTTCGACAACGTCGAGATCCACCGCGCCGACGGCGAACCCGAGGAATCCGACCGGTGACGTCGAGCCGGGAAAAGCGAAGATCGCGATGCGCTCGCGCACGATCAGGTCGGACTTCTTCACCATCGACGGCCAGCCCGTCGACGGGCTCCACGCTGGTGAGCCCATGAAGCAGCGGAAGGGCCGCCCGTCCTTTCAGCGACCGTTCGAATCGATCCCCTGGTCGATGGTTCCCGACACGGAACAAAAATCGGGCGATGCGTTGACAGGCTGATGTTGCCCTGGCGCCATCACCGGGAAATCCACGCCGTCGACCGCGTCCCCCGCAGGGGATCGCACTCCGGCAGCATCGACGTCATTGCCGCAGAACGCGTTGGAGAAACTCGTGCTTCGGACGACGTCCTCACCGTTGACGAACACCAGGCCGGCGCGATAGTGATACTCCGGTCCGATATTTTCGGCCCGGTCGGCAGGATCCTCCGCGAGGCAGTAGTCGCCACAGAAGTCCGTCGAGGCCGAGGCCACTCCCCCCATCACCCCCATCCCCGCCGCAGCGGTGACGACAACAGCACCGATCTTCTTGAACAATTTACCCTCACCAATTTGACACAGGAAAACTTGACTACAAAACGCGCAATCTTATGCTGTCATGCAGTCCAGGGCTCGCGAGGAAAACTACAGAAATTTCTCGTCATTTTCAATCTGACACACGATCGTGTACCGACTATCAACCCATGGGTTCGCGGCCGTGCGTCTTCGCGGTGCACGCCGGTCGGCACCAGCACCGGCGTGCACCGAAGACCGGTTTGCCGCGTCGCGCGCTGTGGTCGAGGCTGGCGCAGATCGCCGAGGCGGCGCGCTCCTGCACGGACCAGGGCCCCGCTACCCGTCCACCACGTCACTCAGCAGCAGTTCGATGCCGTCGTTGCGGGCGACGTCCCCGGCTTTGTCCAGCAGCACTGAGCCGATGCCCTTGCCTGCGCGCGATCGTGAGGTGATCAGCAGCCGGACGTAGCGTTCCGGCTCATCCGCCGGCGGCACGTGCGGGTCCGGGCGGTCGCCGACGATCAACGCGCCAGCGGGCACGCCGTCGTGCTCGGCGATCCACAGCTGCCCCGATTCGATCAGGTCACCCACGCGGGACACCCGCTCGGGTCGGTCGACCATGGTTCGATGCCCCACTGGGTGGGCCGGCCTCGCGCGACCGTCCATTCGACGGCCTCGTCGAAGAACGCGAGCAGCAGGTCGAGGTCCTGCCGGTCGCCCCGGCGCGAGGTCGTGCTCGTGGTGTCCACGAGGTCTCCGGTGTTCGGGTTCTTCTTGGTCGACGAACCGATTACCGGAGACCTCGCTCATTTTTGATCACCAACACGCCGAACAGCGCCAACCTGGATCGAAGTCACCTCAGCCGACTTCGGCACAGGCCCTGGCCGCAGGTCAGACCACGTGGCCGGTCATTGGCACCCCACGGGGCACCGCCGACGCACGACCACTGCACCCGCTGCCGCCACCGATCACCGACCGAGCCCAGACCAGCGACTTGGACGTCCGCCGCCGACAACGACTGGGCGGCATCCTCAACGAGTACCACCAAGCCGCCTGACCAGCACGGACGTGGTCTTCGGCCAGCACGGTGCCGGACAACCGGCTTGAGGCCCGCGCCTGGGCCCGGACGACGTCTTCCACCGCGAGGCCCAAGCCCGGCCTTCGTCCGGCCTGCGGCCCGGTTGATGCTGAACCGGTTTCGACGGTGGGGGCAGGTGCCAACGCCTGTCCCCACCGTCGACCGGTCAGAAGCGGAAGTCGGCGGTGTAGTACGGCGAGAGCCGGCACCCCCGACGGCGCTTGGCGTCCAACGTGCCGTAGCCGTAGGCCAGGAGTTCGACACCGCGTGCGGGCGCGAGTTCGATGGGTTGGTAGAACATGCAGGAGAAGTAGCCGTAGGAGGCGTCCGGTTCCCGGTAGTCCGAGCCGATCAGCATGACTGTCCACTCCGGACCGTCCTGGATGAACAGGCTGAAGCTGAGCAGCTTGTCGCCGTCGGACACGGTGAACACCGTGATGTCTTCCGGTGCGACGTGCTCGCGGATACCGTCGAAGATGGCCTCCTGGTCGGCCCGGTTGACCTTCCCGTCGTACTTCTCGATGAGGCGGCACCTCAGGTCGAGCAGTTCGGGCTCGTCGGCGGCCATGGGGCGGTGGGCGCGGACGAGGCCGCGCTCGTTCATCCGGTTGATCTCGCGCTTGGCCTCGTCGCGGTACTTCTTCGGCAACGCGCGCAGGTAGCCGTCGAAGTCCGTCCAGGTGACCGCCATGTCGCAGCGGTCGCCCTTGCGGTGCACGCCGAAACCGGCCTTGGCCAGCTCGTCCATCAGCGGTTGGGCGCGGGGCGTGAGGTACAGCAGGGCGATCGAGACGATGCCCTCGGTCTTGGCCCATGCCACGAGTTTTGCCACGAACCGGCGCAGCACCTCGGGGTCGTCGGCACCGGGCCCGGCCTGGTAGGTGGCGTAGTTCGGGTACATCAGCACCAGGCACGGGTGGACGTCGGCCGGGTCGAGGTCCGCGGGCCAGGGGTGGTCGCCGTCGGCGAACAGGCCCAGGTGGGCCGTGCGGCCGGTGAGGATGTGGTACGCGTCGCGTCGCGGCACCGCCGCCGGTTCGGGCAGGACCGTGCCGCCCATGGCGACCAGGCAGGCGCCGTCGTCATCGCGCAGCGCGAAGGTCCGGTACGGGCCGGGGTACCAGGACTGGCCGAACCGCACCCAGCGGCCGCGGCCCGCCGCCGGGCCGTCACCGGCCACGGCGTCCCAGTCGTCGGGCAGGCCGGGGGTGACCAGGAGTTCCATCACACGTCCACCACGTACGCGCTGAGGTCCTGCGGCACGAGGCCGTGGCGCATCTTGAACTCGCCGTTGCGCCGCCCCGCCTCCAGGGTCGGCAACCCGAGCTCGTAGCCGAGCCGCATGAAGGAACCCCACATCAGGTAGTACGGGCTGAACGTCAGCTTCACCTCGCGGTCGTACCCCAGCGCCCACGCGTGCAGCCGGGTGTCGTCCACGAACAGGATCGCGAAGCCCAGCAGCTTCTCGTCCAAGGCGATCTCGATGATCCAGGCGCTGGGGGTCTCGGCGAGGAACTTCACGAGCTTGTCCGCGTCGTAGTAGCCGGGCGAGCCGACCCGGTCCATCGTCGTGAGCAGCAGGTTCAGCTTCGACACCTGTTCATCGGGGCCCGCGTGGCGGGTGGTGATCCGCACGCCCGCCTCGGTCGCCCGCCGCCAGTGCCGCTGGTACTCGCGGCGGTTGGTGGGCTTGATCGAGGCGATGACGTTCTCCTCGCTGCCGTACTTGGCGAGGTCGAGCCAGTACCGGGTGTCCAGGTGGACACCCTTCACACCCGCGGTTTCCAGCGCGCGGGCGCTGGGTGAGCCGTCGGCGACGTTGATGAACCCGGTCCGCGTCAGGTTCAGCGACGCCGCCACCTCGCGCATCGCGGCCAGCAGCTCGGTGGCGATCTCCGGGGACGCCAGGGCGGCGACCAGCCGGGTGTCCGAGCAGTGCCAGACCTGGCTCAGCAGCGCGTGTTCGCCGGGGCCCAGGCCCAACGCGCCGAGCGGGTCGCCCTGCACGAAGCACGGCGCGAACGCCACCACCTCGCCGTCGCCGTCGAGCAGCTCGACGTAGTAGCAACCGTGCACGGCCTGGATCGGGTAGCGCTCGTAAGCGCGCATGAACTCGGTGCTGTAGTTCATGTTCGCGCCCGCGGCCTTGACCACGGCGGCCGTGCCGGGGCTCAGGTCGTCGACGCTGCGCACCACCCGACGCCGATAAGCGCCGCTAGTAAGTGGCGAAGTACTCACTGTGCTCCCATTCGGTGACCTCGTCGTCCCGTACCGCACCGCCTCCGGTGCGCCACTCGTCGTACCTGGCCTGCTCGCTGACCTTCATCAGCCGCAACGCCTCGTGCAGGGCCCCGCCCAGCGTAACGCGGTAATGATCACTCGCCGTGAAGCCCTCCAGCGCCTCGACGAGCGTCGTGGGCAGTGGCAGCGACGTCGTGCCGTGCGGGTCACCCGCGGGCAGCCCCGGTTTGAGCTGCTGGTCCACGCCGTCCATCCCCGCGCTGAGCTGGCTCGCCAGGTACAGGTACGGGTTGGCCGACGGCTCGCCGGTGCGGTTCTCCACGTGGCTGCCGGGGTCGCCGTTCGCCCCCAGCACCCGGAGGAACGCCCCCCGGTTCTCGGTCGACCAGACGATCCGGTCGGGTGACAGGCTGAACCCGGTCCGCATGCGGCGGTAGCCGTTGATCGTCGGCACGCACAGCAGGCTCGCCGCGGAGGCGTGCTCCAGCAGCCCGCCGAGGTAGGACATCCCGAGCTCCGACAGCACGTCCGCGCCGGGCTCGGCGACGAACAGGTTGCGGCCGGTCTCGCGGTCGGCGAGCGACTGGTGCAGGTGCCAGCCGCTGGGGTCGAACCCCGGCAGGCCGGGCAGCGCCATGAACGACGCGTGGTAGCCGTTGCGGGCCAGCACCTGCTTGGTGATGGTGCGGAACAGCAGCATCGCGTCGGCGGCGTCGAGGCCGTCCATCGGGCTGAAGGTGAACTCCAGCTGCCCCGGTCCCGACTCGTGCTCGACGGTCCGCAGTGGCAGGCCCAGCGCCAGCAGGGCGTCGAGCACGGGGTCGATCACCGGCATGACGGCGTCGAGCAGCGAGTCGGAGTTGAACTGGTAGCCGCCGTTGACGTGCTCCACCGCGGGCGGCGCGCCCTGGACGCCGAACCCTCCGGGCGGCGGGAGTGGCTGCGTGGTCAGTCGGGTGAGGTACCACTCGACCTCCAACCCGACCACGTAGCTCATGCCGCGGGCGGCGAGCAGCTCGCACTGGCGCTTGAGCACGGCCCGGCTCGACAGCGGGTGCGGCGATCCGTCGCGGAGGTGTTCGTCGCCGATCACCCATCCCGTGGGGCGGCCGGTGTGCGGCAGGACGCGGAAGGTGCGCGGGTCCGGCACCACGATGAAGTCGCCCGCCCCGGTCAGCTCCGGGATGCCGATTCCGCCGCCCTCGGCGAAGAAGTCGACGGCGACCGCGTGCCCGGTGTCGAAGACGAACGGGCCGGGGCTGAAGTCCATGCCGTTGCGCAGGATGGTGCGGAACACCTCCGTGCTCACGGTCTTGGAGCGCGCGACGCCGTGCGGGTCGCCGTACACGACCCGCACGAAGTCCACCGAGTCCAGCTGCGCCTCCAGCGCGGCGGCCGCGGCGTGCTTCTCGTCGTCCCACAACCCGTGCCGGGCGACGAAGTCCGTCTGCCCCGCCGCTTGCGCGAGGTAGCTGTCGCTGTTCACCATTGATCCTCTCCAAGGTACTGCTGGTGCCACGGGCGGGCGTTCTCGATCCGTTCGGCGAGGTCCAGCACGAGGTCGTCCTCGTGTCGCCTGCCCGCGAGGTGCAGCCCGACGGGGAGTCCGGCCGCGGTGAAGCCCGCCGGGACGGAGACCGCGGGCTGGCCGGTGAGGTTGAACGGGTACGCGGCGCGGCACCACGCCAGCCAGTCGAGGTCGGCGCCGGTGTCGGGCCGCCACCGGTCGACCGCGAACGGCTCGATCCACGCGGTGGGCGAGGCGAGCACGTCGAAGCGCTCCATCAGCGCGTCGACGTGCTGGACGAGCCGCTGCCGCTCGGTCAGCGCGTGCGCGAGGTCGGCGGCCCCCAGGCGCCGCCCGTGCTCGACCACGCGTAGCCGGAACGGGTCGGACAGCGCGTCGTCCTCGGGCCGCTGGCCCGCGTCGAACGCGGCGAGGATGGTCACCAGGTGCGGGTACGGGTCGGTGAACGGCAGGTCGACCTCGACGACGTCGCCGAGTTCGGCCGCCGCGTCCCTCGCGATCGACTCCACCTCGGCGGACCCGCCGGTTTCGCCGGGCCAGCGCAGCCACGCGACCCGCACGCGGTCCGGCGCGGGACGCCGGGGCGGGCGGACCACCGACAGCGGGTCGTCCGGGTGCGGTCCGGCGATCACCTCGGCGACCAGCCGCGCGGTGGCCACGTCACGGGCCAGCGGGCCGAGGTGCGACAAGCCCTCGGGGCTCAGCGGCACGTAGGGCACGTGGCCGAACGTCGGCTTGTAGCCGACCACCCCGCAGAACGCCGCGGGAATCCGGATCGAGCCCGCGCCGTCGGTGCCCAGTGCCGCGACGCCGATCCCGGCCGCCGTGGCTGCCGCGGCGCCGCCACTGGACCCTCCCGCGCTGCGGGTGCGGTCCCACGGGTTCGCCACGGACCCGGTGACCCGGTTGACGGTTCCCGCGCTCCAGCCGAACTCCGAGGTGGTCGTCTTGCCGAGCAGCGCCGCACCCGCGGCGCGGAGCCGCGCCACGGCGGGCGCGTCCCGGTCCGGCACCCAGTCGGCGCACAGCAGCGACCCGCGGGTCGTGCGCACCCCCGCGGTCGGCGTCAGGTCCTTGACCGACACCGGGACGCCCAGCAGCGGACGGCCGTGCCAGGCCTCCTGGCCGTGCGCGAGGATCAGCCGCTCCGCCTCGGCGGCCTGCGCCAAGGCCAGGTCCGCGGTGACGGTGGTGAACGCGTGCAGCTCCGATTGTGCTCGCTCCAGCAGGTCGAGCGTCGAGCGGACGTGCTCGGTCGGGGACACTTCCCTGTTCGAGTAGTGGGCGCGCAGTTGGGCCGCGCCCGCGTAGCGCAGGTCAGCCATGGAACCTCTCGTACCAACTCTTGCCGAAGTCCACGACCTTCGGGTCGTGCACGGACATCGCCTGGTACAGCTGCTTGAGCAGCAGGGCCGTGGCGATGGCCCCGCGCAGCTCCGCCACCGTGAACGCGGGCAGGGACGTGCGCATGAGCCGCAAGTCGTAGAGACCAGGCATCGCGCGGCCGTCGTACTCGATGCCGAACGGCACGCGGATGGCGTACCGGACGCCGAACGCCACGTGCCCGGTGTGGTGCTGGTCGGACCATGACGCCACGTCCGGCATGGTCGGCGCGAAGAACCAGTCGTCCCGACCGGGCTCGCGTTCCACGATGCCCAGCGTCGAGGGCAGGTAGTGCCAGGTGTTGAACCGCATCCGGGCGCTGTAGGCGGACAGCGCCCGCGTCAGGCCCGGCGTGAATTCGCGGAACCGCTCCACGAACGCCTGCCGGGGCGCGACGCAGCAGTAGAAGTCCCCGGTGCCCAGCCCGAGCGGGTCCACCTCGTGCTCGACGCGCAGCGGGTCGAAGGTCTCCGGTCCCCTGCTCATCGCCACGTCGGCGTCGAACGCCTCGGCGGCGGTGGTCACGAACGCGTGCAGGACCGCTTCGAACGCCGTGGTGAACCCGTCCGGCGCGGCCGCGTCGACGAGTCGCCCGGCCAGGTCGGCGAACAGCGGGGCCAGGTCGGCGATCCGGGTGTCGACGGGCGAGTCGACCCCGAGGAGTTCCGCTAATCGGCCCATGACGGCCTCCGGCGCGTCGCCGAGCACCGCCGGGGTCGGCAGCAGGTGCTCGGACTTGTGCAGGTTCAGCCCGTTGATCACGCGGTAGGGCGTCGACTCGCCACCGCCGACGGTCTGCTTGCGCAGCTCGGCGCACCGGGCGGCGAGTTCCTCCAGCTGCCGCAGGCTCGTTCCCCCCGGCAGCGCCCCTCCTCCGTAGGTGCCGATGCGCTCGACCAGGAAGTTGCGCAGGGTGTCCGGGTCGAGTTGGGTCCCGTTGAACTCCTCCAGGCGCACCGGCGGCCCGGACATCAGCAGGACGTCGGCGCACGCCACGAAGCAGGCGTCCACCGGGTTCCAGTCCGCGACCGGGGTCGCGCGCAGGCGGTTGAGCAGCGACCGGGGATGGCTCGCGGACAGCGACTTCCCCGGCAGCGTGCCGGCCTTGGTCAGGTTGGTGTAGACGTGCTCGTCGACGTAGATCAGCACGGGAGCCATGTGCACCACGGCGTGCTCGATCCGCGCCAACCGGGCGTGGACGTCGGCCTCCGGCTCCGCGACCAGTTCAGCGTGCAGCGCGAGGACGGCCCGCGCGGTCCGGTCGTGCTCGGCCCGCGCCCGCGCCTTCACGTGGGCGGGGTCGACGTCGCCCCACCTCACCCCGCCGAGCGGGAACGCGTCGTCGGGCCCCTCGGCCCCGTCGAGCCGCACGGCGAGCCTGCCGGTGCGGGTGAGGAACAGTCGGTCGTCGGTGTCGGGGGCGGCGGTGTTCAGGTGGATCCCCGGACAGCGCAGCAACTCCACCAGCACCTGGTCCGCGGCGGTGAGCGCCGCGGACCCGATGTCCTCGCCGAGGCGGCCGTCCAGGGTCAGGGCGATCTTCGTGACCACGGCGACGTCTCGTGACGACCGCGCGACTCGCGCGACGTCGGCGACCAGTTCGGTGAATCCTTCGGACTTGAGCGAGACCACAGTTCCCCTTCCCGTGGCTGGCATCCACCGGATTGATCAGGGGAAGCCGGTCCGTTGACGAGCGACAGATGGGACAAGACGAACCCGGTCCGCGTGCTCACGCGCGCATTTCCGCTTCGCGGACCGCCGTGTGACCGCGCACCGCGATCGAGGTGGCAATCGCGGCGAGCACGAAGACGAGGATCATCAACAACAGACCCGGCATGCCCCAGGGCAGCACGACGGAGGTCATCAGCACCGGGCCGACGATGAGCTGGCCGGTGTAGCCGAGGCTGAACAGGCTGAGGTACTGGGCGCGCTGTTCGGGGGCCGACAGCAGGAACGACAGCTCCCACCCGGCGATCGAGTGCAGGTTCTCGCCCACGGTCAGGAGCACGACCGCCCCAGCGAGGAGGCCGATCAGCACCCAGGTGTCCCCGCCGCCGCCCGCCGATCCGAGGAACAGCGAGGCGATGCCCAGCGCCACCACCGACCATCGGAGCAGCCGCAGCGCACCGCCGAAACCCTTGCCGTACGCGGCCAGGCGCACCTGGATGAGCACCGTGATCGCGGTGTTGAGCATCAGCAGCACCGAACTGGCGGTGGGCGAGAGGCCCGCTCGCTGCACCACCCACAGCGGGATGAGGATGAACAACATGCTGTCGTGCAGCATCAGGGCCGCGTTCGCGACCGCGACGACCATGAACCGGCCGTCCCGATAGACCGTCTTGGGCCGCTTCGCCTTGTCCGGCACGGCGGCGTCGCGCCCCTCGATCCCCCGCGTCGCCGCGACGGTGACGAACGAAACGAGGACGAAAGCGATGCCACCGACCACGAACAGCACCTGGTACGCCGTGCGGGAGTGGAAGAGCTGGACACCCGCGGCGAAGAAGAAGCCGGTGGCGAGGCCGATGTTGTTCACCGTCCGCATCGACGCCATCGTGCGGGTCCGGTCACCCTCGCCCTCCATCTGCCCCACGAGCACCTGCAGCAGCGGCAGCGCCGCTCGGCTCGCGGCGGTGAAGAACGCGGTGACCAGCAGGTAGCGCCAGTAGCCGTCGACCAGGACGTAGCCGGCCATGCCGAGGCCGCGCAGCACCAGCAGCGCGACGTAGACCTTGGTCACCCCGATCCGGCGGGTGAGCCGGGCGATCGGCATCGGCACGAGCAAGCCGCACGTGTTGGCCAGCGTGAGCGCGAGGCCGACCGACGCGGCGGGAATGCCCACGTGCTGGACGAAGTACAGCGTCGCCACCGCCTGGTACAGGCCGGTCGCGACGGCGTCGAGCAACGCCCCTGCGGCCAGCACCCGCCCGCGGTGGCTGCGCGGCAGCACGCCGCTCAGCACGGGATCCGCCCGGCGGCCGCCACCACGAAGGCTTTGAACAGCGACTGCGCCCCGCCCACCTCCGGGTGCCACTGCACGCCGATCACGAACTCGTGGTCGACGAGCTGGAGGCTCTCCACCATGCCGTCCGCGCTGCGCCCGGTGGCCACGAGACCGGCCCCGAGCACGTCGACCGCCTGGTGGTGGTAGCACGCGACCGTCGTGGACGGGCCGATCACCGAGCCCGGCAGCAAGTCCTCGACCATGTCCACCGCCACCGTGCCGAACCTGCTGCCCTCGGGCTGGTGGTCGGTCGCGGCGATGTCCTGGCGCAGGGTGCCGCCCCGGACCACGTTGAGCAGCTGCATGCCCCGGCACACGCCCAGCACCGGCAGCCCGGCGTCGATGGCGGCGGCGAGCAGCGCCAACTCCCACTCGTCCCGCTTCGGCTCCACGCCGCTGGTGCGCTCCTCCCGCTCCGCGCCGTAGCGGGCCGGGTCCACGTCGGGACCCCCGACGAGCAGCAGCCCGTCGAGCCACGCGACCAGGTCCGCCGCCTCGGCCGGTCCGCCGTCGGGCGGCACCATCAGCGGCAACGCTCCCGCGTCGGCCAGCGGGGTGAGGAAGTCCCTGGGCACCAGGGAGGCACTGCGGTTCCAGCCACGCCAGGACGCGTTCTCCTGGTACGTGGTGACACCGATCCGGGGCGCTCTGCTCGTGGTCATGGGGTCAGTGGATCCATCACCCAGGCCGAGTTGTGCTGCTTGAACCCGATGTGGGGGTAGTACTCCACGGAGGCGGGCGCGGACAGCAGCACGATCTTGGCGCGGGGAGCGGCTTCCCTGGTCTTCGCGATCAGGTCGCGGCCAATCCCCTTGTGCTGGAACTCCTGGTCCACGGCCAGGTCGGACAGGTACGTCGCGTACGACCAGTCGGTGACGCACCGCGAGATACCGACGAGTCGATCGTCCACACGGGCCACGACGATGAGGTTCGCGTTGCGCACCATGTCCCGGAAGCGCTCGGTGTCCCGCACCGGGCGGCGCTCCCCCAGGGTCGACGCGTGGTAGAGCGCAGCGACCTCGGCCACGTCCAGGTCGGCGCCCTGGACGACTTCACACTTCCACATCTAGCAACTTCTCCATTCTGTCGCGAAGGACGTCCCGCCGTCCGAGGAACCGTTCCGGCTGGAACTGGGCGGCGGTCGTGGGGACGCCCCGGTCCGCCAGCGTGTCGGCGAGGTGCTTCCCGGTCTCGGTCGACTCCAGCGCGGCCGCCTGCACCACGCGGTAGGCCCTGTCCCGGTCCTCGCCCGCGTTGACGAGGTCCAGCAGCACCTCGGAGCTGTAGATCAGGCCGTGAGTGGCCTCGAGGTTGTCCCGCATCCGTCCGCTGTGGACGGTGAGGTTCGCCATGACGTCCGCGGCCTTGCTCACCTGGTAGTGCGCGATGGTGAACGCGTCGGGGAACGCCACCCGCTCCACCGACGAGTGCGCCAGGTCGCGTTCGTGCCACAGGGCCACGTTCTCGTAGGCCGCGTTGGCGTAGGCACGCAGCAGCCTGGCAAGACCGTTGATCCGCTCGCTCGTCGTCGGGTTGCGCTTGTGCGGCATGGCGCTGGAACCCTGGTACTCGCTGGTCCGCGGTTCCTCGACCTCGCGCACCTCGGTGCGCTGCAACAGCCGGAGTTCCAGGCCGATCTGCTCGACGACCGAGCCGAGCAGGGCCAGCGCCGACATCAGCTCGGCGTGCCGGTCGCGGGCGACGACCTGGCTGGGCACCGGTTCCACGCCCAACCCGAGCCGGTCGCACACGTGCCGCTCGACCGCCGGGTCGATGCTGGAGTACGTGCCGACCGCGCCGGAGATCGTGCCGACGGCGACCGCCGCGCGGGCGGCGCGCAGCCGGGTGATGCTCCGGTCGACGGCGAAGGCGTGCAACGCCAACTTCTGGCCGAACGTGGTGGGCTCGGCGTGGATGCCGTGCGTGCGGGCCACGCACACCGTGTCCCAGTGCTCCTTCGACCGCCCGACCAGCACCGCCCGCAGCCGGACGGCCTCGGCCAGCACCAGGTCGCACGAGGCGGCCAGGGTGCGGCCCAGCGCGGTGTCCACGAGGTCGTAGCTGGTCATGCCGTGGTGCACCCACCGGCCGTGGCCGTCGGCGATCGTCTCGGTGTACGCGGCCAGGAACGCGAGGATCTCGTGGTCGCGGGTGCGTTCGAACTCCTCGACGCGAGCGGGCGCCGGCACCTCGCCCGCGCGGATCGCGGGCAACGCCTCGGCGGGCACGACGCCGAGCCGCACCTGCGCCTCACTCGCGAGGACCTCGACCTCGACCCACGAGGCGTACTTCCGCTCGGGGGTCCAGAGCCCCTTCATCTCGGGGAGGGCGTACCGGTCGATCACAGCGGCCGCCGCCCCCACAGCGCGAGGCTCCGCTGGTTCGCCTCGATGGGTCCCTTCGCCAAGTCGGCGCGCAGGGCCACGATGCCCGTCGCGAACGCCTCGTCGTCGATGAGGTGCAAGCAGGAGTGGGACTTGTCCTCGAACTTGGTGGCCTCGTGCAGCGGATAGGTGCTCTCGATCATCCGCTCGTAGAGGTCGATGAACCCGGCGCGCGCGAGGTCTCCCGCGAGAGCCGGAACGGGCTGGTAGCGCGCGAACTCCACCTCGATGGTGGCGGGGAAGTACTTCGCCATCGGGATCCGGTTGCGGATGGCCCAGTCGGAGTCGGTGACCGTGACGAAGTGGCCACCCGGCTTCAGTGCCTGGAACGCGCGTTCGAAGTAGCGAAGCGGCTCCCGCACGTAGTGGATCATGTCGACCGACATGACCAGGTCGAAGCTGTTCGCCGGGAAGTCCAGCTCCTCGGCGAGACCCGCCCGCAGGTCCAGTTCCTCCGGGTGCTCGGCGGCCTGCTTGCGCATCTCGGCCGACGGTTCCACGCCGATGCACCGCGCGCCCGTGGTGCGACGCACCGCGGCGAGGTGGTTCGCGGTACCGCAGCCCACCTCCACGACGGTGGAGTCCGCCGTCACGCCCGCGCGTTCGACGATGTGCTCGACCAGGCCGGGGTAGGGACGCCGGTGCTTGGCGTACTCGGTGGCCAGGTCGTCGTAGTCCAGTGCCGTCACAGCTCTTGTCTCCCGTTGTCGTCCCACGACTTCCTGGCCTGGTCGAGGTACCAGGCGACGTAGCCGAAGGTGGCCAGCCAGGCTTCCGGCGTCCGCAGTGACCGCTCGTACTTGAGCCACCCGAGGAGCGACGTGGCCGCGCCGATGAGCAGCCGGGTGCGCGCGTGCCCGTCGGGACGCGGCAGCCCTTGCAGCATCACGGCTTTCAGCTTCTCCACGGCATCCGGGAACTCGACGGGCAAGCGCAGCGAGGACAGGTCGAGCACGTCCGCCGCAGGCCGCACCGGGTCGCCGAACAGGTCGCCGGTCGTGTCGGTCTCGACCGCCCGCAGGATCGCCGCCATCGGGAACACGCCGTGCAGCAGCGTGGAGAAGTCGAACACCGGGTCGCCGTACCCGACGTCCGGGCGGTCCCGCCCCTCCCACACGGTGCGGGGGTCGATGAGCACCGCGCTGCCGTCGGCGCGCAGGAGCATGTTCGCGGCGTAGATGTCGCCGTGCACCGCGCTGCCGTGGTCGGGCAGCAGGCCGGGCACGATGTCGTCCAGCCCGCGCACCGACTCCCGGTAGGACGGCAGGTCCACACCGCCGGGCAGGAGCACCCGCGCGTCGAGCACGTCGTCCAGTTCCGCGTTCCCGAACAGGGCGCGGAACGTGGAGACGAACGCGGGTTCCACGGGCAGCGCGTGGTAGCGCTCGCGGTAGAGGTAGTCGGCGACGGTAGGCCGCCGGTCCGCGACGGTGAGCCGGTACCAGGCAGAGACCTGGTCGAGGTGCGCTTCCAGGCGACCGAGGGCGTCGTCGGCGAGCGTGGTGCGCCCGTCGTCGGCGAACAGGAGCGCGATGGGCATCGGCTCGCCCGCCTCCATGAGGCTGACGGCCTGGCCACCTTCGACGCGGAGTCCGTGCACCACGGGGAAGAGCGCGCGCCTGCCCTCGCGGGCGAGCAGGTCGTTCACCTCGCGGGCGAACCCGACCTCGCCCGCGATCGCCTCCGCCTCACCGATCTTCGCCACGACCTCGCGGCCGTCGAGGTGGAACTGGACGACCCCGCGCGAGTCGGAACCGGGCTTGTGCAGGGTGGTGAACCGCGGCTGGTCCACCACGTCGGCCGCGAAGTCCCGCAGCCGGGCCCGCTCCAGCACGTCGACGAAGTCGGAGCCGGTCAGGCACGTCCCGTGCAGCGAGCCCCCGAGGACGTAGGCGCCGGGCGCCTGCCCATCCTGCGTGTGGACGCTGAACCCGAAGTGCTGCAACCGTTTGCGCACAAGCGCGTCGGCAGGCGTCCCGACGAGTACGACAGCGGGCAGACCCGCGTCGAACGACGGGTCCTCCCGCGCCAAGGCGGCGTACAGGCCGCTCAGTTCGACCGCGGTCGCCGACCGCACAGCGGAATCCCCCATGACCAACCATTCGTGAACACGGGCCGTCCCCCAGGCGGTCGGGCCTTATCAAGGGCCACCGTATACACGGCGTGGAACCCTGTCGATGATGAATGGACATCTCCCGTTAATACGTCAGCCAGTTGGCGTACAACTGAGGCAGGGCTCGCCAACCACGTGACAGAGGGCGACGGAAGTCGATTTCGGCGACCCCGATCGACGCGGGCACCCGTCCGGCGCTGAGCCAGAACACCCGAGGTCAGTCGCGCGGACCCCACCGCTGCGACAGTGCCGGAAATGGACCGGCAGTCGGCGGGTCGCCGGCTTTTATCATTCGCCGACCGACCTGAAAGCGGCCAATCGAAGTTCATTCATTCACGATGTCTATCGCGCCCATAAGGGCGCCGGCCAACTGGTGGCGAATCGGCCTGCGGACGCGTATGCGGCAGGACGACGTGGACGCGTTCCTCGACGATGCCGATGCCGCCGCCGTGACGGCGTCCCGTACGCCGCCGACCCCCAGGCAGATCGATGGCCGCACCCCCCACGACCGCCGCACGACAGAGAGGGGAGCCAGCGATGGCCACCGCGGTGCAGCGGGCCACCAAAGCCGAACAGCGGGCCGCGTGGTGGGCACGGCTCAACGATCGTCAGCAGTCTTGCCTGCCGGTCATCTACCACGCTGATCAGGAGGCGGAGGGCTTGAGTGCCAGCGCGTGGGTCAATGGCGAGAAGGCCGGGCCGGCGACGCAGTGGCGGTGACCGGAGTACGGGATCACCACAACCCGCATGCCTGATGCCAACGGCCTGTACCGCTCGAAAAGTGGTCGCCGCTGGTGGAGCCAGGCGGTGTCACCGTGCTGGGAGCACGGCCTGATCGTGCCCCCTGCTGTACAAGGTGACCAGGAAGCTGCTGTCCGTCCCGTCGGTGGTGCTGAGCACCGAGACGGCCAAGGATGCCGAGTTTCTCGTGCTGCGGCACGAGAACGCGATACCCCGACGGCGGCTGACGGGTCCGATCCGCTACGAACCCGCGGACCGGTTCTGGTTCGCCGCCTCGTCCGGGTTGGTGGATCGACGCCGTTGGCGGGAGGTCTTCCCAGTCATGCCGAGCACCCTGCTCGCCTGGCACCGCAGGCTCATCGCCCGCAAGCGGGACCACACCGCACATCGACGCACCCGACGTCCACCGACACGAGCACCGGTCAAGACACTCGTGCTGCGGCTTGCCAGAGACAACCGGCCCGACCTGGCGAGAATTCCTCACCGCCCAAGCCGAGAGCATCATCGCCGCGGACTTCCTGCACCTCGACACCGTGCTCGGCACACGCCTCCACGCCCCGGCCCTTCTCGAACACCACACCCGACGCCTGCACATCACCGGCGTCACCACCCACCCGACCCAGGCATGGACAGCCCAGCAAGCCAGACACCTCGCCACCGACCTCGGCACCCACATCGGGTCCCTGCGATTCCTGCTCCGCGACCGCGACGGCAAGTACGGCCACGCGTTCGACCCTGTCTTCCAAGCCGACGACCTGCGCGTGCTCAAAAGCGCGCCATGGGCCCCCGGATGAACGCCCACTGCGAACGAGTCATCCGCACCATCCGACGCGAACTCCTCAACCACATCCTGATCATGGCTGAGGGCCACGCACGGCAAGTCCTGAAAACCTATGGAGAGCAGTCCGCATCCGTAGGCTTCGTCGGGGCCGATGCCGGTGAGCATCGCGGTGCGGAGCAGTTCCGGGTCGGTGATGGTGAGGCGTCCTTCGAAGGAGACCGCGCGCATCGTGACGGGGTGCCGCATGCCTTTCTTTTGAACGCGGTAGCCGGTGGTGTCCGCAACGCGCACCTCGTGCGGGGCGGAATCGCCAGCGGCGCCGGTGATGCCAGGGGCTGCGGTGTCGGTGCGGGAGGCGGGGACGGTGAAGCCCCACTTGGTGGTGCGGCGCAGCAGCCAGTCGATCTGGTGGGCGACGGTGCGGTGTCCGACCCGCAGTCCGCGTGACGGTCGCTCCTGGCCGTAGTGCAGTCGCGGACCAGGGCGTGCTCGCCCTCGGCGTCGGGCCACCCGGCTTGTTCGACGATGTGGGTCCAGCGTGCAGGTGTTCGAAGGTTGTGCCGGCACCTCGAACGCGGGGTTCCGCGCCGAAGTCGAAGCCGAACAAGCCCTGGCTCGCGGCGAAGACCTCGCCATGACGGTCGACCGCCACGAACACGAACGCCTTGCCGGCCCGGCCGCCGCAGAAGTCCGCACCCGACTGCGTGAGTACCCAACAGGGCCCTGTGCCACAACGGCACCCGCCAAGGCCCCTCGCTCGACGACTGCCAGCCACTGGCCTGTCGCAACGTCGCGCTCACCACCGACGACCGCGACGCTGGCAGGAAGATCTGACCACAGTGGACAGCACGCTCACCACCGGGGACGCGCTCGCACCCCACGTGCGTGACCGGTTGCAGCAGCGGCGAACACAGATCAGTCGACTCCTGGAACCCACCGAAGCCCAGCTCCAAGCGATCGCCGACACGCTGATCGCCGAAGCACACGCCGGAACCACTCGACCCAGCGTCAGGGCGCGGGCCGAAACGGCCGGCACCACACGGCCCACGCCCTACCGCAATCACCCAGCCCTCGTCGAACGGTTCCGTGCTGCGATCACCACCCGAACTACCGCACCACCCTCTACACCAACACCAGCGCAGGCCTTGCGCGAGCGGATCACCAAGCTCCGGCAGGAGAACGAACAACTGCGCCTGCACGTGGAGCTCTACGAGGAACACATCCGGCGGCTCACCGTCGAGAACACCCGACCCGTCAACGAACTTGCCGCCCGCGGCGGTGTCACCGACATGACCACGTACCGACCGCGACAGCCCACCGCGCCGTGATCACACACCGAGGCAGAGGTCGGCGGCCGCAGGTGCGCGGAGGTCCTGTTGCCCGCCGGTTGACCCTGACGCAGGGTCAACCCCTCAGCATGGTTGCCATGACCACGAAAGCCAGTCACTTCAAAGTCCACCACAACGGCGTCACGATCCGGGTCTCTCGCGGTGGCCGGGGACAGTTGCTGGTCCTGTGTCCCGGGCTCCTCACGACACAGGCCGACCTGCACGAGCTGATCGAGCTGCTACGCCGCGACTACGACGTGGTGACCTTCGACCTCAGGGGCCATGGCCTCTCCTCGCCCGCCGACCGGTACACCTTCGAGGCGTTCCTCAGCGATTTCGACGCCGTGATGACGGAGTGGGGAAACCGCGGTCTGCCGTCGGCGCCCGTGCTTGTGGGACACTCGCTGGGCGCGGACCTGGCCGTGCACCACGCCGCCGAGCATCCGGACGCCGTGGCCGAGCTCGTCCTCATCGACGGCGCGAACCCGGTGCCCGAACCGTTCATCACCGAGGCCGACCTGCCGGAGTTTCGCGCGATGGCCGAGGGATTGCGGCACGAGTTCGAGCGGGCCGAGGGCACCGCGCGTCAGGTGCTGCTGACCCCTCAGGACTTCCTCGACCTGAACCTCGAGATCGAAGTGGTGCGCTCCGGCATCCTCGACCGGTACCGGAAGATCGACCGTCCGATACGCATGATCATGTCCACCTCGATGGCCGGGAACAGCGGTGAAGGGCGTGCGCAGTGGCGCAACCAGAACTGGCGGGCCGGCATCGAGCGGCTCGTCCGCGAACGGCCGCACGTCTCCACGTCGTGGCTCGACGCCGACCACCGGCTCGTCGTCACCCACGCTCCGGAGATCGCCCGGCTGATTCGCGATACACGGAGGCCAGCCGGCCAGGCGGCATCCTGACCAGCTCCAGGGTTGAGGACACTGGACCGATGCTGACCATCGGTGAGCTGGCGTCGTACGCAGGGGTGACGGTGCGCGCGGTGCGGCACTATCACGCCAAGGGGCTGCTGCCGGAGCCCGAGCGGGACCACTCCGGTTACCGGAGGTACGACGCCGGTGCCGTGGTCGAGCTGATCAGGATCAGGACCCTCGCCGAGGCCGGGGTCCCGCTGTCGAGGGTGCGGGAGCTGCTCCAGGCCGACGGGGAGGAGTTCGCCGCGGCGGTCACCGACATCGACGAGCGGCTGCGGGCGGAGATCCGGCAGCGGCAGCGGCATCGCGAGCGGATCGCCCGCCTTGCCTCCGGGGACAGTCTGGTGCTGCCCCCGGAGGTGGTCGAGGTTCTCGACCGGCTGCGGGCGCTCGGCGTCGACGAGCGGATCGTCCAGGTCGAACGGGACGGCTGGATCCTGCTGGCCGCGCACTCACCCGAGCGAGTCCCGGAGTGGGCGGCGCGCAAGTGGGAGCAGATCGCCGACCCACCGCTCATCGACTTCTACCTCACCCTGGGGCAGGCTCTGGACCAAGTCGACGACGATCCAGATCTGGTCGAGCTGGCAGACAAGCTGGCCACCTACATCACGTGGATGGCCGACGAGCAGGACGAGGACTATGTCGGCGACACCGAGGTCGAGCCACCGTTCGCCAAACTGATGGACACACTGGCCTTCGACACCGCCCCGCCGGCTCGTCGACTGATCGAGCTGCTGAGGACGCGCGGCTGGACCGGCTGGACGAAGCTCGAACGCGTGGACCCGGCACCGGGTGCGGCCGGAACACGGAAGGAAGACACCACCCTTCGACGCCCCCCGCATTAGACCTGGTCTCAAAACTCCAGGGTGTGTCACTGCGCAACCTGCCGGTCCTGGTCGTCGATCGTGGGCGGTCATGGCGAAGACGACGCAGCAGCGGCGGGTCGAAGACCGGCTCCGGGAGCTGATCGAACCCCTGATCCCGTCCCGACCAGCACCGCGCGGTCCGGGTGGGCGGCCCCGGATCGATGACCGTGCCGCGCCAGAGGGGATCTCGTTCGTGCTCGACACCGGCTGCCGCCGGCGAGACCTACCCGAGCAGCTCGGACGCGGTTCCGGGCACACCGCGTGGCGGCGGTTACGTGAGTGGCAGGACGCCGGCGTGTGGGACCGGCCGCACCAGCCCGTGCTCGACGAGCTGTCCAACATCGACGAGCTCGACTGGACCAGGGGCTGCGTCGACGCGGTGTCGGTGCGGTCGACAAGGGGGGCGAGCTGACCGGCCGCAGCCCCGCTGACCGGGGTAAACCGGCTCCAAGCACCACGTTCTGCGCGACGCGAACGGGCTACCGCCGCACAGCGTGTTGTCGGCGGCAAACGCCCACGACAGCATGCTGTTCGAGCCGCTGCTGGACACGAACCCGACCGTGCGCGGCCACCACGGCCTGCCGGGCCGGCCACGATGCCGACCGGACAAGCCGCACGCCGACAAGGGCTACGACTACCGCCGCTGCCGCCGCCACCTGACCCGCCGCGGTATCAAGGTCCGTATCGCCCGGCGCGGGATTGAGGGCGAGTCCCGCCTCGACCGGGTCCGCTGGGTCGTCGAACCCACCATCTCCTGGCCGCTGCGGTTCACACGCCTCGGGCTGCGCTACGACAGGACCGAACGCACCACGCCGGCGCTGCTCACACCGGCCTGCACCGTGATCAACGTCCGCAGCCGCGTTGCCGACGGCACCATCGACGGGGATGAACGAGCACTCTCGTCGGGAAGTGATCAGCCATCGGTGGGGCCGCCTCGTCAGAGGCGTTCGATGCGGTCGGCCTGCGGGCCCCGGTCGCTCTGACGCACCGCGTACCGGACCCGGTCACCCTTCTGCAGCGGCTCCGACCCCATGATCACGGACACGTGGGCGAAGAGATCGGCGCCGCCTGCGTCCGGGGTGATGAAGCCGAAGCCGCGGTCGCCGTCGTAGCGCGCGACGACGCCCTCGCCGCCTCGTACGGGCACGCCCCGCGCGGCCGGCCCCGCGGCCGCGGCGGGTGCCGACCGCTGCGGCGCCGTCCGGGGCTCGGCGCCCCGGACCAGGTGCACGTCGCGGGCCTGCGGGCCCTTGTCTCCACTAGCCACCTCGTAGGCGACGCGGTCGCCCTCCGCGAGCCACGTCAGCCCCTCGGCCAGGGCCTTGGCGTGAACGAAGACGTCCCCGGCGCCGGAGTCGGGGTTGATGAAGCCGAAGCCCTTGTCCTCGTCGTACCAGGCCACCGTGCCGTCGGCACCGTCCGAGATACCAGCCGCGGCGGGTGAGCCTGCCCCTGCCCCCAGCGGGATCACGTGCCCGGCCTGCGGGCCGCGCTCGCCGTCGACGATCAGGAAGGCCACCCGCTGCCCCTCGGTGACCACGCCGCCGGTCACGATGGCGGAGCTGTGCACGAAGATGTCGGCGCCGCCGCCGTCCGGCGACGCGAAGCCGTACCCCTTGCCCGGCTCGTACCAGTTGACGGTGCCGAGCAGGCCCACGGCGCTGCCGGTGGCCGCATCGGCGGTGACGCGAACGCGCAGCGCCTGGGGCCCGCGGTCGTTCTCGCCGACCTCGAACACGACGGCCTGACCCTCGCGGAGCATTTTCGCGCCGCCGTCCTCGACGATCTCGGAGGCGTGCACGAACACGTCCGGCGAGCCGTCCTCGGGCGCGAGGAAGCCGAAACCCCGTTCGGCGTCGAACCAACGGACGGTCCCTTGCGGCATCAAAGGCTCCAGGTCGAGAGGGCGGGCACTGGCCCCCAGTCTCCCTGACGGACTTCCGGTCCGTCGGGCCGGGCCCACAAGGCGGGCGGTGCGGAGCCAGGGGCGGGCCGTTGGTTCACCTAGTGCGTTGACCACTTAGGTTCGCCGGGTTGTTCAGGCTGCTCGTGGTCGGCCCCAGCGCTGGTGACGTTCGCTGCGGATGCGGGCTCGTTCACGTCGTTGGGCGGCCAGGACGTCGGGGTGACGGGCGTTGGCGTTGCGCCATCGCAGATAGGCCTGGGTGTCACGGGCGAGCACGGTGTGGTTGGGGTGGTGGGAGTTGCTCATCGTGAAGGTGCGCAGTGGCCCGAATTGCGCCTCGATCGGGTTGGCCCAGGAGGCGTTGGTCGGGGTCAGGCAGAGCTCGACGTTGTTGCGCGTCGCCCAGGCACGGATCTTCGGGGTCTTGTTCGCCGACAGGTTGTCCATGATCACGTAGATCGGTGCGCCGTCCGGCCTTGCCGCTCTGATCGACTTGAGAGCGGCAAGGCTGTGATCAGCACCTTTGCGGCGGCGCATCACGCCCCAGAGTTGATCGTCCCCCAACGAGTAGCAGCCATGGAAGTAGCGGATGCCATGTCTGCGGTGATAGGTCGCGGGCAGCCGGTCGGGCCTGGAGCGCGGTGCCCAGCCGGATCCGTGGTGCGGGCGAATCGACAGCGGTCCGAACTGGTCGAAGGCGAAACACCGCTGTGGGAACCGGGTCGTGACGTGTTCGATCCGGTCCAGCTTCGCGTCGAAGTCCGGGTCGGTGGACTCTTTCCAGGTTCGGGTGCGCTGGAAGGTGATCCCGTGGCCGCGCAGGATTTGTCGGAGTCGTTCCCGGCCGACCCTGATTCGTCGGGCCGAGTTGCGGGTCAGGTGGTCGGCGAGCTTGCGCACGCTCCACCGGGTGAAGGGTTTGCCCAGCTTGGTGGGCCGGGTGGTGGCCGTCGCCACGATGAACAGTTCGTCATCGTGGCTGATCAGGCGGGGACGGCCTCCCGCCCACCGAGGGTCCAGGGCGGCCAGCCCTCGTTCGTTGAAGGCGTGGATGACGTCGCGGACGGTGTCCTCGTGCGCGGCGAGCAGCCGGGCGATCGCGGGTACCGGGGTCCCCGCGGCCGAGGCCATGATGATCGTCGCCCGCCGCACTCGGATCGACTCGTGCTTGCCGCGGCGAGTGATCCGCAGAAGTGTGCGGCCTTCGTCCTCGGTTAACCGTCGTGCTCCGACCGGGTCGGCCATCGGTGTTCCTCACCCTCGACAGCTGTGTCGTCGCTGTCGAGGGTGAGATCAACACAGGCCGCGGTCCAGGACCTTGCCCGGTGTGTCACCAACCCGGTGAACGTTCGTGGCCAACGCACTAGC
>NZ_DASUSQ010000022.1:0-53039 GCF_036375055.1 Umezawaea sp. | reverse complement strand
CCGCCCCGCCCCGCACCGACCCAGGGGAGTGGCACCCGTGAACCCCACCCATCGCCTGTCCGACTCGTGGCGCCACTGCGTGGGCACCGGGAGGCTCAACCTGGCCCTGCGGTCGGACTACCGGGAGTCGCTCGCGCTCGTCCAGCGCGACATCGGCTTCCGCCACATCCGCGGCCACGGGCTGCTGTCCGACGACATGGGCGTGCACCGCAAGTCCTCGGTGGACGGCAGCGTGCGCTACTCGTTCACCTACCTGGACCAGGTGTTCGACAGCTACCTGGAGCTGGGCGTCCGGCCGTTCGTCGAGCTGGGCTTCATGCCGACGGCGCTCGCCTCCGGCGAGGACACGGTGTTCTGGTGGAAGGGCAACATCACCCCGCCCCGCGACCCGGACGAGTGGGCCGCCCTGGTGCGGGCCGTGCTCCGCCACCTCGTCGACCGCTACGGCCTCGACGAGGTGCGCACGTGGCCCGTCGAGGTGTGGAACGAGCCGAACCTGGTGGACTTCTGGAAGGACGCCGACCAGCAGGCGTACTTCCGGCTCTACGAGAACACCGCGCGGGCCGTCAAGGACGTCGACGCGGGCCTCCAGGTGGGCGGTCCCGCGCTGTCCCCCGGAGCGGACGGGTGGTGGGAGCCGTTCGCCGACTTCGTGGCGCGCCGGGACGTGCCGGTCGACTTCGTCAGCAGGCACGCCTACGCCTCCGGTCCCGCCCAGCCCATCCCGTTCGGCACCTACCAGACGCTGACCGCGCCGCAGGAGCTGCTCGACCAGTTCGACGCGCCCCGCAAGCACCTGGCGGGCACGGCCCTCGCGGGGCTGCCCGTGCACATCACGGAGTTCAACACCTCCTACCGGCCGGACAACCCGATCCACGACACGGCCTACAACGCCGCCTACCTGGCGCCGGTCCTCGTCGGCGGCCTCGACCTCGTGGACTCCTACTCCTACTGGACGTTCTGCGACGTGTTCGAGGAGGACAACGTGCCCACCTCGGTGTTCCACGGCGGATTCGGCCTGCTGACCCACCGCCAGGTGCCCAAGCCGACCTACCACCTCTACGCGTTCCTGGCCAGGATGGGCGCGTGGGTGCTCGCGCGCGGCGAGGACCACCTGGTCTGCGCCGACGACGACGGCCGGGTCACCGTGCTGGCGTGGCAGCCGGTCGGCGGCACCGACGGCCCGGACGCGCCCGACCGGCACGAGGTCCGGGTGTCGCTGCCCGTGCGGGCCGCCCGCGCGTTCGTCCGCCGGGAGCGGGTGAACGAGCACGACGGCAACGCCTTCGCCGCGTGGCGGGAACTCGGCCGACCCGCGTCGCCGGACCTCAGGACGTTCGACCTGCTGCGCGACTGCGCCCGCCCGGCCGTCGAGCACCGGTCGGTCGCGGTCCACGGCGAGCGGGTGGAGCTGCGGCTCCCGCTGGCCCGCCACGAGGTCACGTTCGTCGAGGTGCTGCCGGTGCGCCCGCAGGGGTACGCGGGCCTGGACGACCGGCGGCTGCTCGGTGCCTCCGACGACCGGCTCGTCGCGGAGCACGAGCGGTGAGGCCCGCACCCGACCCGGCGGCCGAGATCGGCGGTGGGTTCCTGGCGCGCTCGGCGGCCGTCGTCTACTGGCTGCTCGTGATCGAGGTGCTGGTGGTGCTCACGACGGCCCCGGCGCTCGCGGCGGTCGTGCTGCTGGCGGGAGGGAGCGGGAACGCGCCGCTGATCGGCCTCTGCTTCGTGCCGGTGGCCCCGGCGCTGTCGGCGGCGATCTTCGCCTGGCGCGTGTTCCTCGCCGACCGCGACCTGTCGCCCGCCGCGCACTTCTGGCGCGGCTACCGGCTCAACTGGCTCGACGTGCTGCGCTGGTGGCCGCCCGCGCTGGTGGTGCTCACCGTGCTGGGCTTCACCCTGGCGAACCTGGACGTGGCGGGCGTGCCCGCCGGGTACGGCCTGGTGCTTCTGCTGGTGGGGCTGGCGGTCCTGCTCTGGTCGGCGCAGGCGCTCGTCCTGTCGTCCGCGCTCTCGCTGCGCACGCGGGACCTCGTGCGGCTGGCCGGGTACTACCTCGGCGCCCGCCCGGCCACCACGCTCGGCACGGCGTCGCTGCTCGTCGCGGCGGCCGGGACCGTGGTGCTGACGTCGGACTGGGTCCTCCTCCTGCTCGCCTCACCCCTCACGCACGTCCTGCTGCGCACCGCCGAACCGGTGCTGCGCGACGCCACCGGGAGGTTCACCGCGTGAGCCGGATCGCCTACGGCGGCGACTACGACCCCGAGGAGTGGCCGACGTGCCGAGACCGTTCGCCGGACTGCTCGGGCTGCGGGTGGAGGAGACCGACGCCCAGCGGCCCGACGTCGTGAACCCCGTGCGGTTCGGGGCGGTCGAGCACGACGCCCGGCACGTGTTCGAGGTGGTGGTGCCGGAGCCCTCCACGGAGGTGCTCGGGACCTACGGCGCCGACTTCTACGCCGGGACGCCCGCGGTCACCCGCGCCGCGCGGGGCGGCGGCAGCGCCTGGTACGTGGCGACCCTGCTCGACGACCCCGGTGTGGCCGCGGTGGTGCGGGCGGTGCTGGACGAGCACGGGCTCGCCGGACCGCTGGCCGACGTGCCGGACGTCGAGGTCGCCGAGCGCGTCACGGAGGAGGGCGTGCGGCACCTGTTCCTGCTGAACCACAGCGGTTCCCGCGTCGTCGTGCCCTGCCCGGCCGACGGTGTCGACCTGCTGGGGGGCGCGGCCCGCGCCGCCGGGGACGAGGTGGTGCTCGACCCGGCGGCGGTGGTCCTGCTGCGCTGTCAGTAGATCCGCCTGCCCCGGCCGTCCGGTGCGCCGGACTTGCGGTGGAAGTAGGTGTTGACCTGGTCGCGCCACTCGGTCGCGCACCGGAGCTGCTCGGTGAGCAGGTCGGTGACGCGGTCGAACACCGCGGCGGGCACCCGGCCCTCCAGCGCCGCCCAGGTGGCGGCCGTGCGGCGGACCTCGTCGTGGCCGTCGAAGTGGGTGTCGTAGATGTGCTGGACCACGGTGGTGCCGGAGTGCAGGACGTGGTCGTACGGGACGTGGTGGAAGAACAGCAGCAGCTCGTCCGGGCAGGTGTCGAGCGATTCGTAGACGTCCCGCCACGGCGCCGGGTACTGGCCGGTGAACCCGGTGCCGGTCGCCCGCGTGCGGTCCACGCCGACGCCGTCGCGGTCGGCGAAGTGGTAGGTGCCCCAGCGGGAGTACTCGTAGCCGTCGACGGCGGGCCCGTAGTGGCCGCTGGGGTTGACCATGAACCCGACGCCGAGCGGAGCGGTGTACCGCTCGTAGGTGCGCCACGAGTCGTCCATCACCCGGTGCAGCGCCTCCCGCACGCCGTCGTCGGCGAACGTCAGGCCGATCCACTCGTCCAGCACGGCACCCTGCGCCAGCCGGTCGTCCCACGCGAGCCTGCCGAACCCGTAGAGGTTGGCCTGCGCCAACGGGTGCCCGGTCCAGAACGGGTCGGTGCCCGCGTTCGACACGGCCACCACCCCGGCCACCGCGTCCGCGACCGCGCCGCCCCCGTCGCCCCACGGCCGGAACGCCAGCACCTCCCGCCACTGCGGGACCAGGTAGCAGACGTGCTTCTGCTGCCCGGTGTACTCCTGGGTCACCTGGAACTCCGCGGCCAGCCGCGTGCTCGGCATGGACGCGATCACCGGCGACACCGGTTCGCGCGGCTGGAAGTCGATCGGACCCGCCTTCACCTGGAGGACCACGTTGTCGTCGAACCCGCCGTCCAGCGGGGCGAAGTGGTCGTGCGCGGCGCGCGCCCTGTCCGTCGACCGGTCGCGCCAGTCCTGGTGGTGGTCGTAGACGAACGCCCGCCAGAACACCGTGCCGCCGAACGGCTTCACCGCCCGTGCCAGCGCGTTCGCCCCGTCGGCGTGGTCGCGGCCGTAGGCGAACGGCCCCGGCTGGCCCTCGGAGTCGGCCTTGACGACGTAGCCCGCGAAGTCGGGGATCGCGGCGTACACGGCGGCCGTCGTGCGGGCCCACCAGTCGCGCACCTCGGGGTCGAGGGGGTCCGACGTGGCCAGCCCGCCGAGCACCACCGGCGAGGCGAAGCTCACCGACAGGCCCACCCTGATCCCGTGCGGGCGGAACACGTCGGCGAGCCGCACCACGTCGGGCAGCAGGTCGGTCAGCAGCCGCGCCTCGGTGCGGTGCACGTTGACGTTGTTGAGACCGACCCGGTTGACGCCGATCGAGCCGAGCAGCCGCGCGTAGGCGGCCACCCGGCTCAGGTCGGACCGCACCGCGCCGTCGTCGTAGAACAGCGAGCCGCCCGCGTACCCGCGTTCGACCTGGCCCATCACGGGGTGGACGTCGACGTTGTCCCAGTGGTCGAGCATCCGGATCGGCTGGCGGGGGGCGAACTCCCCCGCCGCGGCGGCGCTGAAAGCTGCTTCACCCAGGCGGACGACGTGGTGGAGGCCGTAGAGCAGTCCGGCGCCGCTCGCGCGGACCGTGGTGGTCGTCGCCGTGCGCTCCACGGTGAACGCCTCCGGATCACCGCCGGAGTCGTTCGTGCCGACCAGTTCCAGGTCCACCGCTCCGTCGCCGACCACCTCGCCGCCGTGGTCGCGCACCGCCGCGGCGACCTCGCCGCGCACCGTGGCGACGAGCGGCCCGTCCCCGACGACCCGCACCCGGCGGGAACCGAGCGGGCGGAACGCGGACGGCGGCAGCCAGGCCGGGTCGACACCCTCCGGCAGCGCCGCGACGGAGTAATCGTTCATGCAATGAACTTAAACAGGGTTCCGCGGCCGGGCAAGGGCCGCCCGCCGGGTCAGAGGTGGTAGCCGCCCGAGACCTCGATGTTCTGCGCGGTCACCCAGCGCGAGTCGTCCGACAGCAGCGAGGCGATGACGAGGCCGATGTCGTCTGGCTCGCCGAGACGGCCCAGCGCGGTCCTCTCGACGATCGGCGGGATGACCTCCGGGTACCTGTCGAAGGCGTCGCCGCCGATCCGCGTCCTGGTGGCGCCGGGCGCGACCGAGTTGACCCGGATGCCCCGCCCGCTGAACTCCTTGGCCATGTACCTGGTGAGCACCATGAGACCGCCCTTCATCGTGCCGTAGGCGGAGTAGCCGACCTCCACGCAGTGCGGCAGGCCGGAGTTGCTGGCCGTGTGCACGATCGCGCCGCCGTCCGCCATGATCGGCAGGAGCGCCTGGGTGAGGAAGTACGGCCCCTTGAGCAGGACCCGCGTGAGCGCGTCGAACATCTCCTCGGTCGTGTCCTCGAACGGCGCGCTCTGCCCGAAGCCCGCGTTGTTCACCAGGTAGTGGAACTCGTCCGTCCCCCAGGTTCCGCGCAGGGCCTCGGCCACCGAGTCGCGGAACGCGGGGAAGGCCGCGCTGTCACCGACGTCCAGCGGTAGGGCGACGGCCTGTCCGCCGCCGCGCTCGATCTCCGCGACGGTGTCCAGCGCGCCCTCCTTGTTCTTGCCGTAGGTGACGACGGCGCCCGCGCCGCGCTTGGCGATCTGGACGGCGGCGCTCCGGCCGATCCCGGAGCTGGCGCCGGTGACGACGGCGATCCTCATGGTGGGTTTCTCCCCGCTTCTCGCGTGCTGGACCGGTGTGGTGGCAGTCAACCGCTCCGAGCCGCGGGGGTGTGAGGGCAAAGATCGCGGATCCTTGCCCGATCCTGCCGACGTGAGCCGGAACGGGTGCTGGGCGGGCCGAGCGGCTGAGAGCCGGGGGAGAGCGCGGGGCGCGACCGTGGGGAGCGGACGTGTGCGCGGTGCGTCAACCGCGGGCACGCCGGGTTCCTGTTGTCCACACCTGGAGGTTCCGATGCGCTTTCTGGCCCGCCGCCTCGTGGCGGCGGTGGTCGGGGCGGTCCTGCTGGCAGCGGTGGCACCGCCGCCTGCCGCCCTCGCCATCCACAACGGCTACGACGCGCCCTTCCGGCAGTACCGCTTCATGGTGTCGCTGCGCTTCGCCGAGGCTCCTGACGACCACTTCTGCGGCGGCACGCTCATCGCGCCCGACGTCGTCCTGACCGCGGCGCACTGCGTCGCCGACGCCGGACCGACCGACCTGGTCGCCGTGGTCGGTGTCGACGTGCCCGGCTGGCCCCGCGCCCAGCGGGTCCCCGTCGTGGACCGCCGGGTCCCGGCCGAGTACGACCTGACCGTCGACAACCGGGGGGACGTCGCCGTGGTGCTGCTCGCGTCGCCGCAGTCCGCGCCCACCGTGCGGCTGGGACGTGGTGAGCCGTCGACGAGGGACCACGCCGTCACGGTCGGCTGGGGGTACACGGACGCGCCGCCGGACCACGGGACCGCCCCGACGTCGTTGAGGGGCGCGCACCTGGTCGTCGAACGGGATTCGGCCTGCGGCGCGGACGTGATGTGGAACCCGCCGTCGCACGGGGCGGGTTCGATCTGCGCCAGCGGGAACCGGGCCGCGGTGAACTACGGCGATTCCGGCGGGCCGCTGCTGGTCGGCGACGGTCGCGGCGGTGTCCGGCAGGTCGGTGTCGTGTCGCTGTTCTCCGACAAGCCGGGGGCGAGGTACGCGTCGTTCACGTCCGTCGCGGTCGAGTCCCGGTGGATCGCGGGCGCGGTCGCGTCGATGCGGAGGGGGTGACGAGCGGGGCACCCCTCGGATCCACGAGGGGTGCCCCGTACCGGCTCAACCGACCGCCAGCACGTCCACCCCGGTCAGGAACGGCGCGCCGTAGGGGGAGGTGTCGGTGTCCGGGTCGCCCGCCAGCACGGTCAGCCGCAGCGGTGGTGCCGTGGCCCGCCCGGTTCCGCCCACGTCGTAGGACACCAGCAGGGACGGGTCGGTGAGCGAGTCGAGGCGCAGCGCCATCGTGGCCTCGTCCGGGTCGTCCATCGAGCCGAACAGCCGCGCGGGCACCGGGGTGAAACCCAGCCCGCTCTTGAACGAGAACAGGCCCGGCCTGGTCAGGTGGCCGTACAGCGCGGGGTCGGTGCCGAGGGAGATCTCGGCGTGGCCCATCTCCCTGGCCGTCTGGAACACCTTCATGTACAGGGCCCGCACCAGGCGCTGCTGGCGGCTGCCCGGCGCCGTCGTCGCGAAGCGGATCACCACCGTGGAGATGTCCCGGCGGATCCGGCACACGCACGAGCCCACCAGCTCGTCCGCCGCGAACGCCTGCACGGCGAAGTAGTCGTCGCCCTGCTCCAGTATCTCGTCGCGCTCCAGCGCGGCGTAGGGCACGCCGTGCCGCATCGCCGCGATCTGGGGCTCGTACAGGCCGAGGAACACGTCGAACGACTGCGCGTCGAGCGGGGTGACCACCTTCATCCCGATGCCCCGCTCCGAGGCGAAGCGCTGCCCGGCCCGGATGCTGCGGCGCTCCTTGCCGTCCAGCCGCGCCAGGAACTCGTCCTCCGACGCGCCGACGGGAGCGGTCCAGGTGATCCACGAGGGGTGCACCCGGAAACCCGCGGCGTGCAGGGCGGGCCAGGAGTCCGGCGGGGGGTCGACGACGCGGACCAGGTCCAGCCCGGCCGTCGCACCCCAGTCCGCGCCGAGCGCCTCCTGGACGGTGATCAGGCCGGTCGTCAGCCCGAGGTCGGTACTGACGTCCATGCGCGCCTCCTCGACGTGGAGCGTCCCGCCGGGCGGTAGCCGCGCCCGGCGGGACTCGGTGGTGTGGGTCAGACGGCGGGGGCGCGGACGGCGGCGTGCACGTCCAGCCGCTGCTCCCGCCCGCCGTGGCGGGTGCGCAGGACGACCGTCGGGCGGTCACCGTCGAGCACGAGCTGGACCGTGCGCTCGTCGGTCCAGCCGGAGAAGCGGAACTCGCCGTCGCCGATGTGGACGAGGCCGAACGTCGGCTTGCCGTCCACCGAGAGCACCAGCCGGTCGCCGTCGACGTCCACGCTCGCCGGGAGGTACTGCTGCGGCCGGGTGAACTCGCCCTCCGCCTCCTCGAAGTCGGTGAACGACAGGGGGACGGTGAACTCGCAGGGGTAGCGCTCCAGGTCGTCGAGCGGCACCACCGGGCTGTTGAAGAGCACGTCCTCGGGGTCCATCGCCTCCCGGAACTCCGGCGGGAACAGCGCCAGCAGCTCGGGGGTGAGGGTGGTGTCGACGACCATGTGGACGCGCTTGCGCTTGCCGGTGTTCTCCACCTGGTGCATCCGGCAGAAGTCGCCGAACCAGAACGTGCCGGGCTCCCACACGTGCAGGTCGCCGTCCATCAGCAGCGTGGCGCCGGGGTTGGTGATCAGCGGCACGTGCAGGCGGAGGTTCGCCCACGGGAACCCGATCTTGGTGTCGAAGTGCAGCTCGCTCTGCGCACCGGGCCCGAGCGCGAGCAGCCGGACGCAGCGCAGCGGAGCGGGGATCGAGGCGAGGACCTCGGCCAGGTACGGCGCTTCGGCGAGCCACTTCGTGTCGGCGAAGTCGTCGAGACCCGCGCCGCCGGGATCGGTGCGCAGCTCGCTGCCCGTGGGGCTGCGCAACGGGAGCGCGCGCCAGTCGAAGTCGGCCTCCTCGGCGGGACCGGTGGTCTCGAACGTCGTCTGCAACGACCACTGGTGGCTGTCGAGGACCTTCAGGTCGTCGAGCAGCCGCGCCACGTCGAACGTCGGCAGCAGTCGGACGGCGGACGGGTGGGTGCCGACGTGGGCCTCGCACAGCCTGTATGGGGCGGTCATGGTGGTGGCATCTCCGGGTTCTGCTCGGTTTCGCTTCTCCTGCCACTGTGTTGGCAGCCGGTATCGGGTGCTTCTCCTCCCCGTCTCACGTCACCCGACGGGTTCGGGCGCCGGTGTTGTCGTCCTGCCGCTCGGCAGCAGCGCCCTGGTGCGGCCCGCCGCGAGGAACAGCGCGGCGAGCAGGAGGCCGCTCAGGCCGCCCAGCACCACGAACGAGAACCTGCCGGTGAGCTGGTAGAGCACGACGCCCGCGATCGGGCCGAAGATGTTGCCGACGTCGGAGATGAACCCGAACAGCCCGAACGCCTTGCCCTGGTTGGCCGAGGCCGACTTCAGCTCGACGATGCCCCGCCGCGCGCTCAGGAAGAGCGCCGCGTACCCGATCATGAACACCACGAACCACGCCGCGACCGGCACCGTGCTCGCGCTGATGGCCACACCGGCGAGGCCGACGGACATGAAGCCGAGACCGATCTGGATCATGGTGACCAGGCGCAGCCGCTCGGCGAAGCGGCCGAGCAGCCACATGCCCAGTCCCGACGCGGCGAGCCCGGCGACGAACACGACCGAGATGGCCGACCTGGCCGAGCTGTCCTGCGCGGAGCTGAGGTAGAGCGGGAGCACGGGTTCCAGCGCCGAGTAGATGAACGCGGTGAACATGTCCAGGCCGCCGAGCACGAGCACCCAGATCCACCACCTGGTCACCGGAGCGGTGCCGGAGACGGGGACGGACATCGACGTGTCCTCTTCGGCCGGGAGGACGGCCTTCGACGGGATGGCGCTCAGCAGGCCGAAGGCGGTGGCGGCCGTGATGACGGCGCCGACGAGGAACAGCGCTTCGAGGCCGAGCGGCGTGGCCACCCCGGCGATCAGCGGACCGAGCAGGAACCCGGCCACGGCGGCCGAGCCGAAGTTGCCCATCATCCGGCTCGTGGAGATGTCGTAGTGCTTGCACAGCGCGGCCATCCCGGCGTAGAGCGCGGGGGACACCAGCCCCTCGCCCACACCCCACAGCGCGCGGCCCGCGAGCAGCGTGGCGGAGTCCCCGGCGTACGCGGTGACCACGATGCCGGCCGTGGCGATGAGCAGGGAGGCGCACGCGACACCGTTGGCGCGCCAGCGGTCCACCCACCAGCCGCCGACGGGTTGGGCCAGCGTCTTGGTGGCCGCGAACAGCGCGAACATCAGCGCGATGACCGCGGGGCTCGCCCCCACCCGGTCCTCGAGGTCGGGGACGAACGGGATCAGCACCGTGTACGACGCGTTGACGCTGATGACCGCGATGAGCAGCAGCGCGGCTCGGCGCTGTCCGGGGCCCATCACGTGCCCTCGATGTAGGCCGACAGCAGGTCGTGCATGCCGTTCAGCGCCGGGACGAGGTCGGGGCGGGCTTCCGGGGCGTAGACGAGCGCCCAGAGGTCGGTGCCGGTCAAACCGTGCTTCTCCTTGAACCTGTAGTTGTCGCGGCCCCACTCGATCCGGCGCATGCCGTTGTCGTAGGCCCACTTCGTGCCGCCGTACATGAGCGCCACGTACGTGCTCAGCTCCTTGAGGCCGGCGTACTCGACGCCCCCGCACATGTAGGTGACCTCGTCGCCGTGCCGGAACGCGAAGAACGCGCCGACCAGCCTGCCGTCGACCTCGGCGGCGAGCATCATGGCTCCGGGCACCCGCAGCATCGAGTTCAGCGCGTCCTCGGTGAACAGCGCGGGCCAGTCGTTCTTGTCGCTGGTGTCGACGGTCAGCGGGTAGGCGTGGCGCACCAGGTCGTGCGCGTCGGGGCCCTCGACCATCCGCACGCGCAGGCCGCGCTCCTCGGAGCGGCGCAGCCGCCGCTCGACGTCCCGCTTGATCTTGTTGGGCAGCTTGGTGACCAGGTGGTCGGTGAACGTGCCCGCCGTGTCGCAGCTGTACGTGCGCTCCAGCAGCACCTTGCCGACCGGCGGTCCGACGGCGGCCAGCCAGTCGTCGACGCCCTCGGCGGTGAGGTTGGGCACTACCAGCAGCTCGGCGTCACCGCCGGAGATCCACTCCATCGCGGTCGCGTGCGCGCCGCGGGCCAGCTCGGCGGGCACGTGCCCGCGCTTGCCGTACATGGAGTACGTGGACCCGGCGAAGACGATGGGCGAGCCGAACCGGCCGATGAGGTCGCACTGCACCTCGTAGCCGTGCCAGAACGGCGACAGGGTCACTTCGTAGAGCGGGACGACGGACGCCCCGCCCGCCACTTCCGCGCTGATGTAGGTGTGCCGCGTGCGCCGCTCGACGGGGTTGGTCTCCCACGTGCGCAGCCAGCCCGCCGAGTCGTACAGGCTGCTCGCCACGACCCGGTCGGGCAGTCGATCGGACTGCAACCATCCGGTCCCCTGGCCGATGTGTGTGATCGTCATGCCGCGTACCTCCCTGTGCGAAAGGTATTCAGCGCCGGTCTCACCTCGGTCTCACGTCATTCTCGGCGCGTGCGCGATCGTTGAGAGTTGGCTGATACGACGCGCGCCTACCGTGGCGGTGTGGAGCCTTCAATCATTGTTGAACGGGATGACCAGCCTTCTGTCGACGTGGCGACCTTCCGTCGGGCGATGGCTCAGCTTCCCGCCCCCCTTGCCATCCTGACCTGCTACGGGCCGACCGGAACGCTCATCGGCCTCACCGTCAACGCGGTGTGCTCGGTGTCGGTGTCACCTCCTCTCGTGCTGGTGTGCCTGAACCGGGCGAATTTCAGCCACGACATGGTCGTCGATTCCGAGCGCATTTGTCTGCACGTCCTCGAACCGGGCCAACAGGAATTGGCGCGGCGATTCGCCTCGCCGGTCGACCGGTTCGCCGGGCAGAACGTGCGCCACGGCTGCGTGCCCGAGCTGACCGACGTGCGGGTGCGGATCATCTGCTCGCCGGGCGGGGTGCGCGACGGCGGTGACCACACGATCCTGCTCGGTCGGGTGGTGGAGGTCGTCGACCCCGACAGCGGCGACGGCGGCGGTCTGGTGTGGCACCGGCGCGGCCCCGCGCAGGCGATCCGCAGGGTGTCCTGAAGCCCGGTCCGCCGGGCTCCAGGACACCCCGCGGGGTCAGCTCGTGATGTCCTTGCGGGCGAAGCGCCACGCGGCCAGCGCGCCGAACAGGGCCGTGTACCCGAGCGAGAGCAGCGCGCCGTTGGCCATGTCCGTCCAGTCGACGGTGGTGGAGAAGACGTCGATCCAGTCGAACGCGTGGTGCGTCGGCAGGTAGTCGCGGACGCCGCCGAGCGCGGTGATCGAGTCCAGGATCTGCGACAGGACCACCGCCAGCACGCCACCGCCGACCGCGCCGAGCGGTGCGTCGAGCGACACCGACAGGAACAGCGTGAACCCGGCGATCCAGCTCAGCTGCACCACGACGTACGCCGTCGTGATCGCCATCGCCACCACGCTCGTGCCGAAGGGGACCGCGTCCCCGGTCGGGCTGGTCGCGTCGCCGACGCCGTACCAGATCACGCCCACCAGCAGCGCCGTCGCCGGGAAGAGCACCAGCGCGAGCGCCGACAGCGCCCCGGCGGCCAGCGCCTTCTGCCGCAGCAGCCGCAGCCTCGGCACCGGGATCGAGAGCAGGTACTTGAGGCTCGACCAGGACGCCTCGCCCGCGACCGTCTCGCCGAAGAGCACCGCGACCACCAGCGGCAGCAGGAACGAGCCCGCGACGAAGAACCCGAACACCACGAAGTTCGGCGCGCTCACCACCGCCAGGTCGGCGAAGGTGCCGCCGCGGCGGTCGGGGTCGGGCTCCTCACCCATCCCGAACGCGATCACCAGCACCACCGGCAGCACCACGACCATGCCGAGCAGCAGCTTGGTCCGCCTGCGGCGGAGCTGCCTGCGCAGCTCGACCCCGAGCCGGAGCGTCCGCGACGACCGGTAGCCCGGCACCGCGTCGATGTCCTGAACCTCGCTCATGATCCTTCTCCGACCAGTTGCAGGAACGCGTCTTCCAGCCGCCGCCTCGGTCCGGCGCGCTCGACCGAGACGCCCGCCCCGACCAGCGCCGCCACGGCGTCACCGCACGGCACGCCGTTCAGCACCGCGTGCACCTCGCCGCCGTCCACGTCCACGTCGGTCACGCCGGGGACCGCGGCGAGCGCGGTCGCGGCCAGACCCGGCCGGTCGACCGCGAAGCTCGCGGCACCGCCCGCCGAGGCGATCTCGTCGACCGTCCCGGCCGCGATCACGTGCCCGTGGTGGACCACGACGACGTGCGTCGCGGTCTGCTCCACCTCGGCGAGCAGGTGCGAGGACACCAGCACCGTTCGGCCCGCCGCCGCGTAGCGGCGCAGCACGTCGCGCATCGCGTGGATCTGCGGCGGGTCCAGCCCGTTGGCGGGCTCGTCGAGCACCAGCAGGTCCGGCAGGCCCAGCATCGCCTGCGCGATGGCGAGCCGCTGCCGCATCCCCTGGCTGTAGGTCTTCACCAGCCGGTGCGCCGCGTCGCCGAGCCCGGCGATCTCCAGCGCCTCGTCCAGGTGGGCCTCGTCCGCGGGACGGCCGGTGGCCGCCCAGTACGCCCGCAGGTTCTCCACACCGGACAGGTGCGGCAGGAAGCCCGCGCTCTCCACGAACGAGCCGATCCGCGACAGCACCGCCGCGCCGGGCGTGACGAGGCTGCCGAACACCCTGATCGTGCCGCCGGTCGGCGTGATGAGGCCCATCAGCATCCGCAGCGTGGTCGTCTTGCCCGCGCCGTTCGGGCCGAGCAGGCCGAGGACCTGGCCGCGCTCCACCCGGAACGACAGCCCGTCGACCGCGGTCACGCCGCTGGTGTACGCCTTCGTCAGCCTGTCGATCACCAGCGGGGTGTCCACCAGGTCCGGGTCGACGTCGCGCCCGTGCCGCCGCCGCACGCGGGCGACGACCGCCAGCAGCGCGACCGCGGCGAGCACGGCGCCGATGCCCGCCAGCTGGGCCACGGGCAGCGCCGACCCCAGCGGGACCGCGGGCACGACGGGAACCTCCACCGGGCCCGCCAGCGACACCCGGTAGGCCGCGGGCGTGGTGGGCGTGCGGTAGGTCTGGTCCGTGGTCGCGACCGACAGCTGGAGTTCGTGGCCGTTCTCGAAGGGGCGCACGATGCCCGCCAGAGCGACGTCGACCTCGACGGGCGAGCCGTCGGCGGGCAGCGGCGGCAGGCGCACCGGGGCGACCGCGTTGCCGGGCAGCGTCCTGGTGCCGTTGGGGTCCTTGTCGTAGACCTTCAGGAACAGCACGCCGTCACCGGGCGGCCCGACCGCGGAGACCCGCAGCCGCACCGTGGCCGCGCCCGCCGCCAGCAGCTGCGCGTCCACCGGCCCCGACGTGAAGGTCGCCTGCTGCCCCGGCAGGTCCATGCTGAACAGCGACGCCATCCACGACGTCTGGCCCAGACGTCCGTTGAGCGCGGGCATCCCGCTGATCGCGGCGGGCAGTCCGCCCGGTGGGGTGATGACCACCTGCTCGTCGCCGCTGAGCCGGAGCTGCTCGCGGCGGGTCGAGCCGTGGTGCAGACCGGGGTAGGAGTCGGTCCGGACGGTGCGCGCCGACGGCGTGCCCTCCGGCGTGATGCCGCCCTGGACGTCGTACTCGAAGGCGCCGAAGGGGTTCTCCCCCTCGCGCAGCAGGCGGAACCGCAGCCAGTCGACGATCCGGCCGCGCAACCCCTCGTCCGGGTAGGCGCCGTCGTGGCCGCCCGCGAACCAGACGACCTGGACCTCGCCGCCCGCCGCGGTGATCTGCCGGGCGTTGGCGTCGGCGTGGTCGAGGCCGAACAGGGTGTCCTGCTCGCCCTGCACCAGCAGGGTCGGCGCCGTGACGGCGGAGGTGACCGACGCCGGGGAGAGGGTGCTCAGCAGCCGCAGGGTCTCCTCACCCATGGTGCCGGTCGTGGCGACCTCGGTCCAGGCGCGGCACACCTCGTCGGTGAACCGGCCGCACACCGATCCGAGGTCGGTGTCGCGCTGGGCCGCGACGGGGCGCAGCTCGTCCTCCGGCGACACCTCCGGGTCCAGGCCCATCGAGTAGAGGAAGCCGCCCCACGAGCTCTTGAACACGCCGCCGGGGGCGAACCCGCCGGGAGCCGGTGTCGTGCCGTCGACCTCCCGCTCCGAGACCGCGTTCGGCAGCAGCCCCTGGGCGAGGTCGTTGTAGGTGATCACCGGCACCAGCGCGTCGACCCGCCGGTCGGTACCCGCCAGCAGCAGCGACAGCGAGCCGCCGTAGGAGGCGCCGGACACCGCGATCCGCGGGTCGCCGGGACCGTCCAGCACGACGTCGGGTCGAGCGGCCAGCCGGTCGACGAGCGCGCGGGCGTCGGCGACCTCGGCGTCGGGGGCGTTCAGCCCGATCTTCCCCGTGCTGCGGCCGAAACCGCGCGCGGAGTAGGTCTGCACCACGAACCCGGCCTCGGCCAGCTCGCGGGCGTCGGTGTCGACGCTGTGCTTGTCGCCGCCGAACCCGTGCGCGAGCAGCACCGCGGGCGCGGGCGTGCGCTCGGGGAGGAACAGGCTCGTCTCCAGCGACACCCGTTCCGCCGAACCGGGTGCCGCCGGGACCTCGACGAAGCCCTCCTCCACCCGGAGCGGGCGGGTCGTCGGGTCGCCGCCCGACACCCACACCACCGTCGTGCCCAGCAGCACCGCGACGACGGCACCGAGCGCGACCAGCCTGCCGCGCGACCACGTGACCTGCCAACGGATCTTCACGGGGACGACGCTAGGCGGGCCCCGTATCAACCGGGTCTTGCCGAGCGGTCACCGGTGCCCGTGCGCCCGCCGCGCGGCCACGGCGACGTCGACGTGGTCGCTGAACACGCCGTCGACCCCGGCCGCGAAGTAGGCCGTCAGCTCGTCGGCCAGCCTGCCGTGGTCCGCGGGGTTCGCCGACGACCGGTAGGCCGCGGGCAGGAACTCGTTCTCGGCGGCGAAGGTGTAGACGTGGACGGCCAGCCCGAGCCGGTGCGCCTGGCGGACCAGCGCGGTCGGGCCGCCCAGCGTCCCGTCCTCCCGCCAGGGGATGACCATGGTCTGCTCGGCGCCCACCGCGTCGGCGTACCCGGCGATCTCGCGCAGCCGCTCGGGGGTCACCTGGTCCGCGCTCCAGACGAGCTGGACCAGCGGCACCCGCAGCTGCGCGTCGAGCCGCCTGAGGTTGTCGACCTCGAAGGACTGCACGAACACCTTGGCGTTGGGCCGGTTCAGGCCGTTGGCGTCCAGGGTGCGCACGAGCGCGGGTTCGAGCGGGAGGCCGAGCGAGGCGAAGTACGCCGAGTGCTTGGTCTCCGGGTAGACGCCGATCGTGCGGCCGAGCCTGCGCGACAGGGTCCTGCTCAGGTCGACGACCTCCTGGAAGGTCATGATCGGGTACCGGCCGTCGTGGACCGCGTTCGCCGGGCGCAGCTCGGGACGGGCCTCCTTGGCGCGCAGGGTCTTCAGCTCGGCCAGGGTGAAGTCCTCGGTGAACCAGCCGGTCATCTCCCACCCGTCGACGGTCTTGGTGGTCTTCCGGTCGGCGAACGCGGGGTGGTCGGCGACGTCGGTCGACTGCCCGATCTCGTTCTCGTGCCGGGACACCAGCACACCGTCCTTCGTGGACACCAGGTCGGGTTCGAGGTAGTCCGCGCCCATCCGGGCGGCCAGCTCGTAGGACGCGGCCGTGTGCTCGGGGCGGTACCCGGCGGAACCCCGGTGCCCGATCACCAGCGGCGCGCCGTGGCCCTGCCGTGCCTCGTGGGCCGTGCCGGTGGGCCCGGTGGCCGCCGACGGGGCCGCGAGGCCGAAGTGGAGCAGCAGCACGGCCGCGGTGGCCGCGGCGGCCCGTGCGGGGGACGGGATGCTCGTCATGGTGTTCTCCTGGCGTGCGCTGGAACGGCTTCGTCGGGGCAATCCTGTGGTGCGCAAGGAGAGCGGGCAATCGGATGAGAGCCCGGTGAAGACCCGGATGATAGGTGGGCTCCGTAGCGTCGCCGTCGTGATCGTCCACCAGGCTGCGCGACAGTAGAGGTTCGCCACATGAAGGACTACTCCCAGCAGGTGCTGGCCGGCGAAGGCGGCGACGACTACGCGCGGTACATGCGCACCGACACCCTGCTGTCGTTGCAGCGCGGTGCCGACGAGGTCGTGCACCGCGACGAGCTGCTGTTCCAGGTCGTGCACCAGTCCACCGAGCTGTGGTTGAAGCTCGCCTGCGCCGAGGTGGCGGAAGCCGCCGACTGCATCGGCGTGGACAACCTCGACACCGCCATCCGCCTGCTGGGCAGGGCGTCGCTCGGCGTCGTGCTCGTCACCGACCAGCTGGAGATGATGCGACACCTGTCCCCTTGGGACTTCCAGACCATCAGGACCGTGCTGGGGCACGGTTCCGGCGCCGACTCGCCGGGGTGGAAGTCCGTGCAGCGGCGCAGCCGCCACCTCGGGAGCGTCTTCCGCGACCTCGTCCAGCGGCGCGGCATCGACCTCGCGGACCTGTACCGCAGCAAGGTCGACAGCGCGGAGCAGCGGCTCGCCGAGGCGATGATCGACTGGGACGAGCGGATCTCGCTGTGGCGCGTGCAGCACTACAAGATGGCCACCCGCGTGATCGGCCACCAGGTCGTCGGCACCCAGGGCACCCCCGTCGACGTGCTGGCGAAGCTGATCTCCTACAAGTTCTTCCCCGAGCTGTGGGACGTCCGCACCGAGCTGACCCTGACCGGGCCGATGGCCGAGCCCCCCGAGGCGCGGACATGACCGCCACGACGGCGGGTGGCGCCGTCACCGCGACCGCGTTCCGCGCCCGCTTCCCGGTGCTGGGGCGCAGGACGCACCTGTCCAGTTGCAGCCTCGGCGCGCGGTCGGACGACCTGGACCGCGCGCTGCTGCGGATGGCCGACGACATGACCGGCGGCGGCGGGGCGTGGGAGCAGTTCGAGGAGCAGGTCCGCGGCGCCCGCGAGGGGTTCGCCGCCCTCATCGGCGCGAGCGCCGACCAGGTCGCGCTGGTGCCCAACGCCTCCACCGGCGCCTACCAGGTCGCGTCCACACTGGACTACTCGCGGCGCGGGAGGATCGTCTCGACCGTCGAGGAGTTCCCCTCGCTCTCGCACGTGTGGCTGGCGCAGCGCCCGCGCGGCGCCGACGTCGTGCACGCGGTCGACCCCGTGGACCAGGCGGGGCTGGTCGACCGGCGCACCAGGCTGGTGTCCGTGCCGCTGGTGACCTACGGGCGCGGACTGCGGTCGCCGGTCGGCGACGTGACCCGCGCCGCCCGCGCGGCGGGTGCCGCGGTGTTCGTCGACGCCTACCAGGCGGTCGGCGTGCAGCCCGTGGACGTCGGCGAACTCGACTGCGACTTCCTGGTGGCGGGCGCCATGAAGTACCTGCCCGGCCTGCCGGGGCTCGCCTTCCTCTACGTGCGGTCACCGGACCTCACCGACCGCGACCCCCGGCTCACGGGCTGGTTCGGCCGGGTGGACCCGTTCGCGTTCGACCCCGCCGTCCTCGACTTCCCGGCGGCCGCGACCAGGTTCGAGACCGGCACCCCGGCGGTCCCCGCCTGCTACGCGGCGAACGCCGCCCTTGGCCTGATCGGAGCGCTCGACCTCGCGGAGGTGCGTATGCACGTGCTGCAACTGACGGAGCTGGCCGCGGAGATGCTGGGCGGACAGGGAGAAGAGGTGCGCGTCCTGCCGCCCGAGCGGCGCGGCGCGCACATCGGTCTGGTGGACCCGGATCCCGGCGCGCTGGCCCGCGCGCTGGCCGCCCGCAACGTCTCGGTGAGCCCGCGGGGCGACGTGGTCCGGCTGTCCTTCCACTACTACAACGACTCCGACGACGTGGCGGCGCTGTGCTCGGTGCTCGGCGACCTGCGCTCCTCGACCAGAGCGGGGCGGTAGCCATGTCCACCGCCGAACTGAACTCCTGGCTGCGCGCACCGGACGTCAAGCGGTTCCCCTACGGAGCCGTGGTCCGCGAGTACCACAGCGCCGGGAAGCACTTCGTCGCGCCGGAACTGCTGGAGCTGCTCGCGAACGTGCGCGACCTGCTCCCCGAACTGGGCGGCCCGTGGTCCCACGTGCAGACGCTGGTGTCGTTCCTGGGCACCGCGCTGGACAAGCCGGACAAGCGCTACGACTACCCGTCCTACCTGGCGCTGCCGCTGCTCCAGCTCCCCGGCGCGGACGACCCGGTCGAGCAGGCGCCGTTCGCCAGGACGCGGTGCGACCGGCTCACCGCCCAGCTGGTGGCGGACGCGCTGGCCTTCGAGCTGTCCGCCGCGGACGGGCGCACCACGCTGCTGCCACAGGCCCGGCCGGACGGGGTCGTGGTGCGCAAGCGCTTCCGGCACGGGCTGAGGGTGATCCTGCCCGCGCTCGCCCGGATGTCGCTGGACGCCGGGCTCACCGCCACCGAGCCCGGTGACCTCGCCCGCCAGGCGTGCGCCGCGGTGCGCGGCGACATGTCGTACGCGGAGCGCAGGGCCGTGCAGCTGAGCATCCTGCCCGTGCACACCCTGCACGACGAGTACCTGTTCCTCCGGTCGCTCCAGGCGTTCGAGACCACGTTCTCCCTGCTGGCCACGCAGATCCGCGGTGCCGTCGCGGCGCTGGGGGAGGGCGAGATCGAACGGGCCGTGCACTTCATGAGCAGCTCGGAGGTCGCGCTGCGCGAGTCGTCACCGCTGTTCTCGATGCTGGCGACCATGCAGGTCGAGTCGTTCCGGACGTTCCGGAACTTCACCGAGGGCGCCAGCGCGATCCAGTCCCGCAACTACAAGCTCGTCGAGTCGCTGTGCCGCAGGCCGGACGGCGACCGGGTGGAGTCGGCGGCCTACCGCTCCGTGCCCGACGTGCGGGCGCGGGTGCTCGGCGACCAGCCGACGCTCGACGAGGCCTACCGGCGGATGTGCGAGTCCGACGTGGTCGCGGAGGACGCGCGCAAACCGCTGGCGGAGGCCATGAACTCGTTCGCCCGCGCGATGCTGCGCTGGCGGAGGACGCACTACCGGCTCGCGGTGCGGATGCTCGGCGACGTGCCGGGCACCGGGTACACCGAGGGCACCCCCTACCTCCGCGCCGTGCGGGACATCCCCGTCTTCCACGCGGTCGAGGTGGACGAGAAGGTCGACAACGAGACTACGGGGGCACCGTGACCACCCTCATGAGACCACCGGTCGGCATCGTCGGCGCGGGACCGGTGGGACTGGTGGCCGCGCTGCGGCTGGCCGGGCTCGGGGTTCCCACCGTGGTGCTGGAGGCCGATCCCGAACTGGTGAAGCAGGGCTCCAAGGCGTGCCTGATCCAGGGCGACGTGCTGGAGGTGCTCGACAAGGTCGGGTGCGCCGAGACCATCGCGGACGAGGGCGTCACGTGGACGGTCGCCCGCACCTACGTGCGCAACCGGGAGATCCGGGCCGCGGAGTACCCGCGCGGACCGGGTTTCGGCCCGTTCGTCAACATCTCCCAGCACCGCATCGAGCAGGTGCTCGCCGCGGCGGCGGAGGCGGAACCGCTGTGCGACGTGCGCTGGGGGCACCGGGTCACGGGCGTCTCGCAGGACGCGGGCTCCGTCACCGCGCGGGTGTCCACCGCGCTGGGCGAGGAGGATCTGGTCTTCTCCCACCTGGTCGCGTGCGACGGTGTCCGGAGTGGACTGCGGGAGCTGATGGGCGTGGAGTGGACCGGGTACACGCACCGGGACCGGTTCCTGATCACCGACATCAGGGCCCGGCTGCCGCTGGCCAAGGAGCGGCACTTCCACTACGACCCGGTGTTCAACCCCGGCCGCCAGCTCGTGATGCACCCGCAGCCCGACGACGTCTGGCGGATCGACTGGCAGCTGCCGCCCGACGCCGACATCGAGGCCGAACGCGCCGACGGCCGGTTCGACCAGCGGGTCCGCGCCGTCATCGGCGACGTCCCGTACGAGGTCGACTGGGTCAGCACGTACCGGTTCCACCAGCGGGTCGTCGACCGGCTGAGGGTGGGGCGGGTGCTGTTCGCGGGCGACGCCGCGCACGCGCTGCCGCCGTACGGGTCGCGCGGCATGAACAGCGGCATCCAGGACGCCGACAACCTCGCGTGGAAGATCGCGCTGGTCCGCGCGGGCACCGCGGGTGAGGAGCTGCTGGAGACCTACCACGGCGAGCGCTACGCGGCGGCCGAGGAGAACCTGCGCGTCACCGAGGCCACCATCCGGTTCATGGTGCCGCCGAACAGGATCCGCCGCTGGACGCGCGCGGTGCTGCTGACGCTGTCCCGGTCCCTCGGACTGGCGCGCAAGCACGTCAACAGCGGGCGGATGGCCGAACCCTTCACCTACACCGGGTCGCCGCTGGTGGAGACCGGGCACCCGCTGCTGGGCGCGTTCGCCCCGGACTGCCGGGTGGTGGTCGAGGGCGTGCCGACCCGGCTGCGCACGCTGCTCGGCGGGGGCTTCGTCGGACTGGTCTTCGCCTCCACCGGGCAGGGGGCCGCCGCCGTCGCGGAGGCCGCGTGGGCCCGGCCGTGGGACGTCCCGGCCCGCCTGGTGGCCGTCCTGCCGCCGGGTGCGCCGGTCGACGGCCTGAGCCCGGAGATCACCGTCGCCACGGCCGTGGACGACGCGGTGGACGCCTACGGCACCGGGTGGTGGCTGGTCCGTCCCGACGGCCACCTCGCGGCGCGGGACCGGTCGGGCGAGTCGTTCCCGAGCGCTCTTCGAGCGGCCGCGGGCATCGTCGGGTCGGAGCTGGTCGACAGGGTCGCTGAACCGTCGTGAACGTGGAGGGGAACCGGACATGGGCAACACCTACAGCAGGCGCGCGGTGATCGCGGGCACCGGTGCGGTGATCGCGGGTACCGCGGTGGCGGCCTGCGGCGAGGTCGTCCGCACCGCGGAGCCGCCGCCGCCCGGCACGCCGCTGGGCACCGCGTCGGACATCCCGGTCGGCGGCGGGCAGATCTTCGCTGAACAGGGCGTGGTCGTCGTCCAACCCCAGGAGGGCGTGTTCAAGGCCTTCTCGTCGGTCTGCACGCACCGCGGCTGCGCCATCACCGGCTTCGGCAACGGGACGATCAACTGCGACTGCCACCACAGCACGTTCTCCATGGCCGACGGGTCCGTCACCGGCGGACCGGCCAAGCAGCCGCTGCCGCAGTTCGACGTCGAGTTCGACGGCGACGACATCCGGACGGTGTAGCGATGGGCGTGCTCACGGACCTGGTGGGGGCGCTGCGCGGCGGTGCCGTCGAGGTCGTCGACCTCACGGCGCCGCTGTCCGAGCGGACGCCGATCATCGCGCTGCCACCGGACCGCGGCCAGCCGTGGCCGTTCTCCCGCGAGGTCATCAGCGACTACGACGCGGCCGGGCCGACGGTGTACTGGAACAACATCCGGCTGTCCGAGCACACCGGCACCCACTTCGACGCGCCGGTGCACTGGCTGTCCGGCAAGGGGTCGCAGGACGTGTCGGAGGTGCCGCCCGCCCGGCTGGTCGGCCCCGCGGCGGTGCTGGACCTCTCCGCGCGCGCCGCCGCCGACCCGGACTTCCTGCTGCGCAGGGACGACGTCGAGCGGTGGCAGGCCGAGCACGGCCCGCTCCCGGACGGCGGCTGGCTGCTCTACCGCACCGGCTGGGACGCCTACCGGGACGATCCGGCCCGGTTCCTCAACGACGGGCACACGCCCGGCGTCGACCAGGAGTGCGCGCGCTGGCTGGCCGAGGAGACGCCGCTGACCGGCATCGGGGTCGAGACCGTCGGCACGGACGCGGGGCTGGCGGGCGAGTTCGACCGGCCCTACCCGTGCCACTGGTTCTTCCACGGCGCGGGCAAGTACGGCCTGACCCAGCTCCGCAACCTGGCCCTGCTGCCGCCCACCGGCGCCGTGCTGGTGGCGGGCCCGCTGCCGATCGTTCGCGGTTCGGGCAGCCCCACCCGTGTCCTCGCGCTGGTCGAACGACCCTCATGATGTCCGGCATGGGTTCCGACAGCCACAACGTGATCGAGGTCCGCGGTGCGCGGCACAACAACCTGGCGGACGTCTCGCTCGACATCCCGAAGCGGAGGCTCACCGTCTTCACCGGTGTGTCCGGTTCCGGGAAGTCGTCGCTGGTGTTCGGCACGATCGCGGCCGAGTCGCGCAGGCTGCTCAACGAGACCTACACCGCGTACGTCCAGGGCCACCTGCCGTCGATGAGCAGGCCGGACGTCGACGCGCTGAGGAACCTGAGCGTGGCGCTGGTGGTCGACCAGGAGCGGATGGGGTCGAACTCGCGGTCGACCGTCGGCACCGCGACCGACGCCCAGACGATGCTGCGGGTCGTGTTCAGCAGGCTCGGCGACCCGCACATCGGCCCGTCCAGCGCGTTCAGCTTCAACACCCCCGAGGGCGCGTGCCCGGTCTGCGAGGGGCACGGGTACGTCTCGGACATCGACGTGGACGCCGTGCTGGACCGCCGGAAGTCGCTGAACGAGGGCGCGATCACGGCACCGCACACCGGGATCGGCTCGTGGTACTGGCAGATCATCACCGGATCGGGTTACTTCGACCCGGACAAGAAGCTCGCCGACTTCACCGAGCAGGAGTGGGACGACCTGCTGGAGCGGCCCGCGACGAAGATGCGGAAGGGCGACAGCAAGGCCACCTACGAGGGCCTGCTGGTGAAGATGCGCCGCCACTTCCTGACCAAGGACCGCGACGCGCTGCGCCCCGACCTGCGCGCCTACGTCGACAAGATCGCGACGTTCACCCACTGCCGCTCGTGCGACGGGACCCGGCTGAACCCGGCCGCGCTGTCGTCGCGGATCGCCGGGCGCAACATCGCCGAGTGCGCGGCGATGCAGGTCGACGACCTCGCCGCGTTCGTCCGCGACCTCGACACCCCGTCGGTCGGCCCGGTGCTGGCCGCGCTGTCGTCCACGTTGGACTCGCTGGTGGAGATCGGCCTCGGCTACCTGAGCCTGGACCGCGAGTCGTCCACCCTGTCCGGCGGCGAGGCGCAGCGGGTGAAGACCGTGCGGCACCTGGGATCCAGCCTCAGCGACGTCACCTACGTCTTCGACGAGCCGACCGTCGGCCTGCACCCGCACGACGTGCAGCGGATGAACGGGCTCCTGCTCCGGCTGCGGGACAACGGGAACACGGTGCTCGTCGTCGAGCACAAGCCCGAGGTCGTCGAGATCGCCGACCACGTCGTCGACCTCGGACCCGGCGCGGGGTCGGCGGGCGGCCACGTGTGCTACACCGGTGACGTGGCGGGTCTGCGGGCCTCGGACACGGTGACCGGCCGGTACCTGGACCACCGCGTCGAGCTGCGCTCCGCACCGCGCGAGCCGTCCGGTCGGTTGCCCATCACCGGGGCGTCGCTGCACAACCTCCGCGACGTGTCCGTGGACATCCCGCTCGGCGTGCTCACCGTGGTCACCGGCGTGTCCGGCGCGGGCAAGACGTCGCTGGTCCACGGCTCGCTGGGGAAGCGCGACGACGTGGTCGTGGTGGACCAGTCGGCGATCCGCGGGTCGCGGCGCAGCAACCCGGCCACCTACACCGGGATGCTGGACCCGATCCGGACCTCCTTCGCCAAGGCCAACAAGGTGAAGGCCGCCCTGTTCAGCGCGAACTCCGAGGGCGCCTGCCCGAGGTGCAAGGGCCTCGGCGTCATCTACACCGACCTCGCGATGATGGCGGGCGTGTCGTCGGTGTGCGAGGACTGCGGCGGCAAGCGGTACACGGCCGAGGTGCTCGCGCACACGCTGCGGGGCAAGAACATCAGCCAGGTGCTCGCCATGCCGGTCGCCGAGGCGCTGGAGTTCTTCCCGTCCGGCAGGGTCCACGCGGTCCTGGCCCGCCTCGCCGACGTCGGCCTCGGCTACCTGCGCCTCGGCCAGCCGCTGAACACCCTGTCCGGCGGCGAACGGCAGCGCCTCAAGCTCGCCATCCACATGGGCGAGGGCGCCGCGACCTACGTCCTCGACGAACCCACCGCGGGCCTGCACCTGGCCGACGTCGACCAGCTCCTCGCCCTCCTCGACCGCCTGGTCGACGGCGGCAGCACGGTCGTCGTGGTCGAACACCACCAGGCCGTCATGGCCCACGCCGACTGGCTGATCGACATCGGTCCCGGCGCGGGGCACGACGGTGGCCGGGTCGTGTTCACCGGCACGCCCGCGGAACTGGTCGCCGACGCCGACACGTACACGGCGCAGCACCTGAGGAAGTACCTGCGCCGCTGATCCGTTGCGGCACAACGTGTTTACGCAATAGTGCGGAAAACCTGTCCTGTGCGGGGGCGGTGATAGGTTCGGTGACCCACGGACGGCGCGCTGGAGTGCGGAGCATCCATGCCCAAGGACCACCCCCTGACCTATCGCGGCGCGTTGCGGATCCTCGGCAGCGACGACCCGCCGTGGCTGAAGGCGGTGGACCGCGCGCTCGGCGGCGTCGTCCTCGCCGCACCGGCCGTCGGCATCCTCGGTCCGGCGGGTGTCGCCGCGGCCGTGTGGGGCTCCGTCGACCAGAAGAACCAGGCGTTCACGCTGGCCGGGGACGCGCTCCGCGCGGTGTCCCAGCGGCGGCTCGGCACCGCGGGCTACGAGCGGCGTCAGCTGATCGCGGCCGCGCACACCGTGCTCGTGGTGACGTCCTTCTTCGAAGCGCTCCGGAACCACCTGGGGGACCGGGCGTTCGAGGCGCTGGAACTCACGACCGGCGACCAGGTCGGCCTGGTGGCCGGCTGGGACGGCGAGCACGGCGGCAAGCTGGTGGACCAGCTCTACGCCGCCGCCGTGCCCGCCCCGTCGGCCAGGCGGGGATTCGAGGAGAACACCGCCGCCGTCACGGCCTGGCTGCGCGAACTCGCGGAGCGCGCCACGTCCTTCCTGGACGGCTTGCAGGAGTGGCACGGCGGCGTCGACTTCGCGGCGGTCGTGGTGGACGCGACCGCCGAGTACCGCGAGCACTACCTCCGCATGGCGGCCGACGTGCCCGAATTCCTGGTGTGGGCGTCGTTCGGGGAGCACGCCGCCACCCGCGACGAGGTGCGCGGCACCCGCGGTGAGCTCGCTGCGGCGCTCGACCACCACGGTGCCGCACTGGCCAGGGTCGAACGGCTGCTCAGCCTGGACCCGCCACCGGAGGCACCGGCCGTGCCGGACTCCCGCACGACCCTCCACCGGGCGAACACGTCGGTGCTCGGCCAGCGGATCGTGCCCGACGACCAGTCCGAGCACCGCGACGACATCGAGTTCCCGACCGTCGGTCGGATCCACGTGAACCCGCGCTACCGAGTCTGCGACCGGCCGTCGTCCGACTCGGCTCCGTGGGACGACCGGTGGTGGCGGGACCAGCCGGTCGGCGACGACCTGGACGTCCTCCTCGCCGCTCACCTCACGTCACCGGACGGTGCGGAGTGGCCCCTGTTGCTGCTCGGCCACCCCGGCGCGGGCAAGTCGCTGCTGACGCAGGTCCTCGCGGCGCGCCTGCCGCTGTCGGAGTACACGGTGGTGCGCGTGCCGCTGCGCCGCGTGGACGTCGACGCGCCGGTGTACGACCAGGTCGAACAGGCGTTGCACGCGACCACCCACGGGCGGGTGAGCTGGCCGGTGCTGGTGGAGCAGAGCGCGAGCACGGTCCGGGTCGTCCTGCTGGACGGCCTGGACGAGCTGCTCCAGGCCTCCTCCAGCAGGCGCGCGGGCTACCTCCAGGAGGTGGTCCGCTTCCAGCAGCGGGAAGCGGACATGGGGCATCCCGTGGTCGTGGTCGTCACCTCCCGCACGGTCGTCGCCGACCGGGTCACCATTCCGCACCGCTCGCCCGTGGTGCGGCTGGAGGAGTTCGACGAGGAACAGGTCACGGCGTGGCTCGACGTCTGGAACGACGCCAACCGGGCAGGCGCGCGGGCAGGCACCTTCCGGCCGCTGGACGTCGACACCGCGATGGTCCACCGCGACCTGGTCGAGCAGCCCCTGCTGCTGTTCATGCTGGCCCTCTACTCCGCCGACCCGAACGCGACGAGCTTGGGCGCGGACCTGTCCAAGGCCGCGCTGTACGGGCACCTGCTGGAGTCCTTCGCCCGCCGTGAGGTCACCCGTCCGTTCGGCGACCGTTCCGAGGAGGACTTCGAGGAAGCCGTCGACGACCACCTGTGGCGGCTCGGGATCGTGGCGCTGGGCATGGTCAACAGGGGGCGGCAGAACATCACCGAGGCCGAACTCGCAGCGGACGCCGCGGCGTTCAGCGAGGGAGACGGCCGGGAGTCCACCGCCGCGAAGTGGACCATCGGGCAGTTCTTCTTCGTGCACGTGGACGAGACGAACCAGCACGTGCAGCGGCTGAGCGAGAAGAGCTACGAGTTCCTGCACGCCACCTTCGGCGAGTACCTCGTCGCCCGGCACCTGCTCGGAGTGGTCGTCCAGCAACTGCCGTCGGGCGGTCGGCGTCGGGACCGCGACTACGACGACCTGCTGTTCGCGGTGACGTCGCACCAACCCCTGAGCAACCGTCGGACGATCCTGACGTTCCTCCAGGAGTTGGTCGAAGAGCTTCCCCCCGAGCGTCGGCGCGCCATCACCCGCATGGTCAGGGACCTGCTGGTGAACCACCGCAAGCGGCACCGGTCCGACCGGTTCGCGAACTACCGCCCGCTGCCCGTGGACCACGTCCGCGAACTCGCCGCGTACTCGGCGAACCTGGTGCTGCTGCGCGTCGTGCTCGGTGACGGCGAGGTGCCGCTGGACGAGGTGTGGCCCGGTGAGGACGACCAGGACCACTGGCGTTCGACCGTCGACCTGTGGCGTGCGGGGCTCGACGTCCTGAGCTGGCAGGACCTGGTGAGCACGCTCAACCGGCGCGTCGACTCGATCACGCTGGACCACGCCTTCGGCGGTGGGATCACGGCGGACATGTCCCACGTGCGGCTGACCGGGGACGAGGACCGGCTGCGGAGACTTCGATACGGGTCCGCCGTGAACGACGCGCTTCTCACATCGAGCAGGTTCGACGATCCGTCCGAGAACGTCGATGTCCTCATCAGCGGTGCGCTCGATTCGCTGTTCCCCGGTCACGGGGTCAACCTGCTTCTTCCGACCAGGTTTGAGCCCTCACCTCGCTTGGACGCGGCTGTCGAGCTGATGAGCCGAGTCCTGGTCGAGCACGGCGCCGCACTGCCCTACGAAGCCGTTTCCCTCATCGCCGACTGGGCGCGGAAGACCAGGTCGGTGGTGCGGCTCCAGCACAGAGCGCTCAGCAGGTTGCTGGAGGCGCATCCCCGACTCCTCGAGGAGTTCTCCGTGCTGTTCGAGGAGGTCCCGCGACACGAGGAGCCCGTCGCCGTTCCGGATGGTGTGACCAGGTACAACATCACCGTGTTGACGGAGAACTTCATGGAGAACCGGTCCACCATGGGCGTGGTGCTCGACGCGGTCGAGGTGAAGACAGCCCCGCACCCGCGGTAGTACCCGCCGCAACGGATCAGCCGCTCCTCGGGGCCTCGACCGCCAGGCGGAGGGGTTCGCGGGCGGCGACCAGGGTGGACACCTGGTCCACGATGTGCGTGAGCGGGCTGCCGACGCCGAACACCTGGTCCACCCCGAGTTCCCGCAGCCGTGCCTGGTCGCGCGGGGGGATGGTGCCGCCGACCACGACGACCACGTCGTGCAGGCCCGCGGCGCGGAAGGCGGTCATCACGAGCGCGCACTCGTCGAGGTGGTTGCCGGACAGGGTGGACAGGCCCACGAGCACCGGGTCCTCCTGCTCCGCGGCGGCGACCAGGTCGGCGGCGGTGGTGTGGCCCAGGTAGACCACGTCCATCCCGGCGTCCCGCAGGGCCTTGGCCACGACGATGGCGCCGCGCCAGTGCGCGTCCATGCCCAGCTTGGCGACGATCGCCTTGCGGCCCTGAAGTGCTGCTACCACAGCGGAAACTCCCATCGTCCCAGCTCGTCGCGGAACAGCCCGCCGAGTTCGCCGAGGGTCACGTCGGCGTCGACGGCGGCGAGCACCGGCGGCATCGTGTTCCGCCCGTCGCGGCAGGCCTCGGCGACCGCGCGCAGCGCGGCGGAGGCGGCGCGCGCGTCACGTCGGGCGCGGACGGCCTCCAGTTGCGCGGTCTGCCGCTCCAGGCTGCCGCTGGGCAGTTCGAACAGCGCCATCTCCTCGTCGTCGCCGTCGAGGTGGGTGTTGACGCCGACCACGAGCGAGTCGCCGGTCTCGATCGCCATCTGGTCGGCGTACGCGGTGCTCGCCAGCTCGGAGTGCACCCAGCCCCGCTCGGTCGCGGCGACGACGCCGCCCAGCCCGTCGATCACCCGCAGCACCTCGGCCGCCCGGTGCTCCAGCGAGTCGGTGAGGTACTCGACGAGGTGGCTGCCGCCCAACGGGTCCGCGACCTTGGCGACACCGGTCTCGTGCAGCAGCACGTGCTGCGTGCGCAGCGCGGTCAGCGCGGCGTGCTCGCTCGGGATGCACACGGCCTCGTCGTAACCGTTGAGGTGCAGCGACTGCGTGCCGCCGCACACCGCCGCCAGGCCCTGGAGCGCGCTGCGGGCGATGTTGACGTGCGCGTGGCGGGCGGCGTTGGTCACGCCGGAGGTCTGCACGTGGTAGCGGAAGAGCTGCGCGCGCGGGTCGGTCACGCCGAACTCGTCGCGGACCCACCGCGCCCACATCCGGCGCAGCGCCCGGTACTTCGCGACCTCCTCGAAGAAGTCGTTGTGGGCGCACAGGAAGAACGAGATCCGGGACAGGGCGGCCTCCGGGCGGTGGCCGCGCCGCACCAGTTCGCGGGCCACGGCCTGGCCGTGGGCGAGGCAGAGCGCCATCTCCAGCGTCGCGTCGGCGCCCGCCTCGCGGTAGTTGTACCCGCTCACGCTGACGGGGTTCCAGCGCGGCATCTCGCGCAGCGCGAAGTCCGCCAGGTCGCACGCCAACCGGAAGGAACCCGCCGGGGGCAGCGCTTCCGGCGCGATGGTGATGGCGGTCTCCATCAGGAAGTCGTTCTGGCTCGTGCCCGCCAGCCGCCGCCGGTCGAAGCCCTGGCGCTCCGCGGACCGGACGAACATCGCCAGGTGGGCGACGGCGCCGATCGGCTGCGACGACACCAGCGACACGCTGACCTCGTCCAGCGGGATGCCCTTGAACAGCACGTCGAAGTCGTCGCGCACGTCGACGGCGACACCGCCCCGCCCGACGTCGGCGCCCGCCCGCGGCTCGTCGGAGTCGAACGCCCGCAGGCTGGGGTAGTCGAACACGCCGTTGATCCCGGTCGAGCCGCCGTCGAGCAGCATCCGGTAGCGGACGTTGGTGTCCCGCGCCGTTCCGAAACCGGCGAGCTGCCGGATCGTCCACGGGCGCTCGCGGTACATCGTCGGGCGGATGCCCCTGGTGAACGGGAACCCGCCGGGCTCGCCCAGCCGCTCCGCCAGCCCCGGTGCCACGTCCTCGGGTCCCACGAACGGCGGGAGCGGGACACCGCTGGCCGTGGTCGTCTCCCGCGTCATCGCGCCGCCCCGATCCGTCCGCCGAGGTCTTCGATCAGGTGGGCGACCTCGTCCACCCGGCCGACCGGGATCCGGACGTGGTCGGCCAACCCGACATCGGCCAGGTCGGACCGTCCCGGCATCCTGGCCAGCACGAAGTCGGCCGAGGACGGGATGAACTCGATGCCCAGTTCGGCGAGGCCGCGGCACAGCAGCGCGCGGGCGGCGCGGTTGTCCTCCCTCGCGCGGGAGAGGGACTCCCGGTCCGGCAGCGCGTCGAACGCGGCCGACCGGCCCGCCGCCCCGACCGCGGGGCCGCCGAGCCGCTCGACCACGGCCGGGTCGCCGATCAGGTAGCCGACCGGCACCTCGGGGAACGACCGCAGCACGCAGACGCCGCGGCCGTGGGACGCCCACCAGCGGGCGGAGGTGAAGTCGGGGCCCAGCGCGTACTCCGCGCAGGTCTCGTCGAACACCACGAGCGCGCCGTTGTGCCGGGCCGCCGCGCAGATCCGGCGCACCGACCCCGCGCTGAGCACCGTGCCGGTCAGGTCGTGGGGGTTGCTCACGAACGCGAGCCCGACGCCCCTCTCGAACCGGAGGCACAGCTCGGCCGCGGGAACGCGGTAGTCCAGCAGGGGCAGTTCCACCACGGGGACCCCGGCCGCGCGGAGGTGGCGGGCGTGGGACGTGTGGCCGCCGACGAGGACCGGACCCCGCGTCCTGGCCAGCAGGAGGACGAGTTCGTCGGTGCCGCCTGCCACGACGATCCGGTCCTCGTCGACGAAGTGATGGGCTGCGATGCTCTCGACTAGGCTCCTCACCAGCCGAAAGTAGCGCGGACGCCTCTCAGCGCGGTCTTCGCCGGTCAGCGGTAGCCGGTGGTGTCGGCGGGCTTGCCGGGGTCCTGCACCTCGACCATGTAGCGCCACGCGTCGGGCCGGCTGCCGTCGAGGTCGGTGAACCCGTACACCCGCGCCAGCTGTCCGCTGGAGAGCGACCGGCCGTTCCAGCGGGCCACGTCCGGGTCGGCGGCCAGCGCGGCCACCGCGCGCCCCACGTACGCCGGGCTCTCCGAGATCGCGAAGTGCGGCTGGAACTTCGTCGCGTCCCGCCAGTTCTCCTCGGTCACGCCGAACTCGCCGAGCATGAACTCCGAGCGCAGCCAGCCGGGGGTGAGCAGGACGGCCGTCGCCCCGTGCGGGGCGACCTCGTGCGCCAGCGCGAAGGCCATCCGGCTCACCGCGCCCTTGGCGAGGTCGTAGAAGAAGGAGTTCCGGTAGTTGACCGAGTTGTACTCGTCGGTCCCGTCGGTCACCTCCACGACGAGCCCGCCGGGCGACTTGATCAGCAGAGGGAGCGCGAAGTGGCTGGTGATGGCGTGCGTGTCCACGGCGAGCCGCAGCGTGTGCAGGCCGTTCTCCAGGTCGGACTCCCACACCGCCTTCTGCCACTCCACCGCCGTGGTGCCCCAGATGTCGTTCACCAGGACGTGCAGCGCGCCCTGCTCGGCGTCGATCCGCTCGACCAGGTCCCGCACCTCGTCCGGCACGAGGTGGTCGACCCGCACCGGGATGCCGACACCGCCCGCCGCGGTGACCTGCTCGGCCGTCTCCTCGATCGTCTCGGGGCGGTTCATCTCCGACTTCTCGGAGCGGGTCGTCCGACCGGTGACGTAGACGGTCGCTCCGGCCGCACCGAGCTGGACGGCGATGCCGCGACCCGCACCGCGGGTCCCTCCGGCCACCAGCGCGACTTTGCCTGTCAAGGGTTGAGTCATGCGGTCGACCGTATCGGCGTCCTCTCAACTCGCGCTCGAGCCGGTCTTCGCGGGCGGGGCGCGCGCGTGCGCGTTGGCACCATCGGGGCATGGACCAGCGGATGGTGCGCGACTACCTGGAACGCATCGGTGCGCCGATGCCCGGCGCGGCGGATCTCGACACGCTGCGGGAACTGCACGAACGGCACCTCTACGCGGTGCCGTTCGAGAACATCTACACCCGGATGGGCACGCCGGTGGAGCTGGACGAGGACGTGTACGTCGACAAGATCGTCCGGCTGCGGCGGGGCGGTGGCTGCTACGAGCTGAACGGGGCCTTCGGCGCGCTGCTGCGCGCGCTCGGGTACCGGGTGACGCTGCTGGCCGCCGCGCCGTTCAAGCCCGACGGCGAGCCGATGTTCGCGCTCGACCACCTCGTCCTGCGGGTCGACCTCGACAGCCCGTGGATGCTCGACGTCGGGTTCGGCCAGGGGTACGTGTTCCCGCTGCGGATGGACACCGACGAGCCCCAGGTCGATCCGGCGGGCGAGTTCCGCGTGGTCGAGGCCCCGTACGGCGACGTCGACGTGCTGTTCGACGGCGCGCCCAAGTACCGGGTGGAGGCGCACCCGCGGCGCTGGTGCGACTTCCAGCCCTCGTGGGACTGGCACCACGCGTCGCCCGAGTCGTTCTGGAACACCATGGACCTGTGCTCGCTGAAGACCCCGACCGGCCGGGTCACGCTGCACGGCAACAGGCTGATCACCACCGACCGGGGCACGACGACCGAGCGGACCCTGGACGAGCCGGAGCTCGTCGAGGTCTACCGCACCACGTTCGGCATCGACCTCGACCGCCCGCCGTCGGCGTTCCGCCGGGTGCCGGAGGCGCTCGGCGCGCACTGACGCGACGACCCCCGGCACGGCGAACGGCCCCTGGAAGTTCTTCCAGGGGCCGTTCGCTCGACCGCGGAATCACCTGGTCGTGTGACTCTCCGCGGGTTCCGGGCTCGGCTCGACGACCACCCCGGCCGCGCGCCGGGACCGGATGAGCAGCGCGGCGAGCGCGGCGGCGGCCGCGAACACGGCGCCCGTCGCGAAGCCCGCCGTCATCGACTCGCCGAACACGAACCCGTCCAGCGCCTCCGGCGGGAGGTCGGACGGCGGGCTCGCCGCCGCGGCGGCACCGGCCGTCGCCGCGACCGCCACGATGATCGCCAGCGAGAGCGACGAGCCGACGTTCTGCACGGCGTTCACCACGCTGGAGGCCGATCCGGACCCCTCGTCCTCGACCCCGGAGGTCGCGCGGATCGTGGCCGGGATGATCGTGAACGCCAGCCCGGCACCCACGAGCAGCAGGGACGGCAGCACGGCGGTCCAGAAGCCGTCACCCGGACCCATCCGCACGAGCCACGCGTTGGCGGCCAGCAGCATCAGCGCGCCGACCACGACGACCGCCCTGGCGCCCAGCCTCGGCTCCAGCCGGGCCGCCTGCCCGGCCGCGCCGACCATGCCGACCGACACGACCAGGAACGCCAGCGCCACGGACATCGCGGAGTAGCCGAGGAACATCTGGAGGTACTGGCTGAGGAAGAAGAAGATGCCGATCTGGGTGCCCGGCATCAGCAGCAGCACCAGGTAGGCGCCGACGCGGGTCCGGTCGCCGAACAGGCCGAGGTCCAGCAGCGGTTCCGCGGTGCGCCTGGTGACGAGCACGAAGAGCCCGATCAGCACCAGCCCGCCGACGAAGCACGCGATCACCGGGCCGCTGCGCCAGCCGTCGCCCGTCGAGTTCGCCAGCGCGTAGACCAGCGCCACCAGCCCCAGCGACGACAGCAGCCCGCCGGGCACGTCCAGCCTGCCGGACTGGCGCGGAGTCTCCTCGACCACCGCGGGCGTGGCCACCAGCAGGGCCAGCCCGATCACGCCCGCCAGCAGCATCTGCGCCTGCCACGACCCGACGGAGCCGAGCGCGCCCGCGACCAGCAGGCCGACCGCGGCACCCGTGCCGCCCGCGATCGTGTAGACGCCGATCGCCCTGCGCCGCAGCGGACCCTCGCCGAACGTGTTGAGGATCAGCGCCAGGACGCAGGGCGTGGCCAGCGCCGCGCCGGTGCCCTGCACGGCCCTCGCGGTGATGAGCGCCCACGCGTCCGGGGAGACGGCGCGGGCCAGGCAGCCCACCGTGTAGAGCGCCGTGCCCGCGATGAAGACCCGGCGCTTGCCCAGGATGTCGCCGAGCCTGCCCCCGAGGAGCAGCAGACCGCCGAACGGGAGCAGGTAGGCGTTGACGACCCAGCCCAGTTCGGTCTGCGTCAGCTGGAGGCCCTCGGCGATCTGGGCCAGCGAGATGTTGACGACCATCTCGTCGACGAGGATGAGCCCCCAGAAGCTGACCACGACGGCGAGCGCGACCGCCGTGCGGCCCCTGATTCGTGCGGGTTGGCCTTCGACCAACGGTTTCGCGGACATGGCGGCTCCTTGTGAAGGGGGGCTCCTCGTGGACTGACGGGGGTGGGGAGAGCAGCGGTCCCCGCCGGGTTGGGGCCCGGCGGGGACGGCGGTCACCGGCTAGGACGCCGGGACGATCGACATTCCGTGCTTGAACACGTTGCGCGGGTCGTAGCGCTTCTTGATCCGCTGGAGCCGCGGGTAGTTGTCCCGGTAGTACAGGGTGTGCCACGGGACGCCGGAGGTGTTCCACGCGGGGTCGCGCAGGTCGCTGTCGGCGTAGTTGATGAACGCGCCGCCGTTGATCGCGTTGGGGACGGGCACGCCGCCGGTGTCGGCGTAGACGTCGCGGTAGAGGTTGCGGATCCAGGTCATGTTGGTCTGGTCCTCCCACTCCCCGGTCCAGCCGCCCGCGGTGAAGTAGACGCGCAGGATCGAGTCGCGGTGCACCGCGGCGGTCGCGTCGGGGGCCACGCCGTTGATCGCGCCGCCGAAGCCGGTGATGTTCACCAGCGCGTTGGGGTTCGCGTAGTTGGTGTCGGTGAGGTGCCGGTACATCGCGGAGATCTGCTGCTCGGTGTAGCCCTTGCGCAGGTCCGCCGTCTTGTTCTTCTGCCTGCCCGCCGGGTCGCTGACCCAGTTGCGCGGGTCGAGCCACGAGGTGACCTCGCCGAAGTCCGACATCGGCGGGACGCCGACGCCCGCGGTGATCGTGTCGAAGTGCGCGTTCAGCATCGCCTCGCCGCCGGGGACGGTGTCCTCGACGCCCGCGAGCATCCCGATCGTCCCGGCCGAGGCGTGGTTCGCGAACAGGGTTCCCCAGACCTTGGTGTTGGGCGACCCCGGAGCGCTGTTCTGCTCGAACCAGGCGCAGTAGTTGCGGATCAGCGTGACGAAGGCCTGCTCCGACATGGAGTCCCAGGACCACATGAGCATCCTGGCCCGCTGGTTGCCGGTCTTGGGCAGCAGCTTGGAGGGGTCGGTGGACGAGACGCCCGGCGTGCGGAACCAGTAGCGCGTGGCCACGCCGAAGTTGCCGCCGCCACCGCCCGTGTGCGCCCACCACAGGTCGCGGTTGGGATCGTTGGCCTCGCGCGTCGCGGTGATCAGCCGGGGCGTCCCGGAGGCGTCCACCGTCACGACCTCGACGGCGTGCAGGTGGTCGACCGTGAGCCCGTGGCGGCGGGAGAAGAACCCGTAGCCGCCGCCGGGGATGTGCCCGCCGACGCCGACGGCCGCGCAGCCCGTGCCGGGGATCATCACGCCCCAGCCCTTGAACAGCGTCTCGGCGACCTTGCCGATCGTGGCGCCCGGCTCGACGGCGAAGGCGCGCTTGGCCTCGTCGTAGTACACCTCGTCGAGCTGCGAGAGGTCGATGAGCGCCTTGATGTCCGGCGTGGTGGTGAAGTCCTCCATGCAGTGCCCGCCCGAGCGGACCGCGAGCCGCTTGTTGTTCGCCACCGCCTCGCCGACCGCGTCGAGGACCTGTCGCGGGGTGCCCACGACCTTCGCGTAGTCGGGAGCGCCGGTGTACCGGGTGTTGTGGGCCTGCTGGATGCTCTTGTAGCGGGGGTCGCCGGTCGGGATGGTGACCGGACCGAAGGGGCCGCAGTCACCTGCGGCCGGCTTGGCGCTCGCGGCCGCGACCGACGTACCCGTCACCAGGCTCGCACCGCCGATCGCCGTACCTGCCAGGAATCCTCGACGGGTCAGTCCGTTCATTTCTCGCCTCTCGATGACGTGGAGCGGTGTTTCCTGTGCGCCGAACGCGACCCCTCCGACCTCGGCGGCGGAAGTTTTCCGAATCCCGCCGCCGAGATCGAGTGAGACCACCGGTTCAGCTTCTTCCTCAGACCTTTCCGACACTGCTGGGTCAGCGCTTGAACGGCTTTCCCATGGGGAAGGACTTGCCGCCGAGAGCGGAGTTGACGGCGCTCGCGAAGAGGTACATGCCGACGACCGGCATCACGAACAGCGCCACGACGCCGGGGTGCAGGATGAACGGGTCGCCGCCCGCGCCCGGACGGGCGATGCTGACCGCGGAGAACAGCGTGATCAGCGAGAAGTCGATGAGCACGAACAGCAGCGTGTAGACCTTCTGGAGCCGCAGCGTCGCGAAGGTCATGACGACCATGGTGACGAACCAGATCAGCAGGAAGTTGGCCTGCGCGCCGCGCTGGGCGGGCTCGGGGAGCTTGCCGAACCAGTTGTTCAGCAGGCCGAGGACCAGCACCGAGAAGCTGAGCCAGAAGGTGCCGAACAGGCCGAACATCGAGGCCATGACGCCTTCGTCGCGGCGGATCGCCCACGCGGTGGCGGCGAACAGCAGACCGCTGGCCAGGATCATGATCGGCAGCGGCGCGGCGAGCGTGCTGGGGATCGTGGTCTGGTTGAAGCCCGTGAGGAACAGCGCGAGCGACAGCGCCGCGATCGCGAAGGCCGGGAAGCCCAGCAGCGCGGGGCTCGCGCTGGAGGACGACGGCACCTTGGCCGGTGCGGGAGCGGGCGCGGTCTCGACCGCGTGCCCGTTCGTGGTCTGGGACGGAATTGCCGTTGTGGTCATGAGACTCTCCGGTTGCTCGACATCTGGCGAACCGAAAGCTAGACCGGCCTGTTATCACTTCAGTAAGCGCGCGCATTCGAAAGGGTCTTGCGCTGCTCTCACGACGCTCTTGCGGTCTTGTTCCCGCGTGCGCGCCTCCAATTTACTGCCCAAGGTGGCACGCCGATAACCAGGCTGAAATGGGGGTTGTATGCGCACGCTGCTCATCGACAACCACGATTCGTACACCTACAACCTCTTCCAGTTGATGGCCGGCGTTTACGGCACGCCCCCGGTGGTGGTGACCAACGACGACGCGCGCTGGGCGACGCTCGCGGTCGACGACTTCGACGCGGTCGTGGTCTCGCCCGGTCCGGGGCACCCCGGCCGCGAGCGGGACCTCGGCGCGGTGCGGGACCTGCTGCGGCACACGAACGTCCCGCTGCTGGGCGTGTGCCTCGGCCACCAGGCCATCGCCCTGCTCGCGGGCGCCGACGTGGTGGGCGCGCCCCAGCCGCGGCACGGGCACCTGACGCGCGTGCGGCACAACGGGGCGGGTCTGTTCGACGGGCTGCCGCAGGACTTCGTGGCCGTGCGCTACCACTCGCTGTGCGTGCCCGCCCAGGACCTGCCCGCGGTGCTGGAGCCGACGGCGTGGGCCGAGGACGGCGTGCTGATGGGCCTGCGGCACCGCGACCGGCCGATGTGGGGCGTGCAGTTCCACCCCGAGTCCATCGCCTCCGAGCACGGCGCCGCCCTGATCGAGAACTTCGGCAGGGTCGCGGCGAAGACGCTGGCGGAACAGGGGAAGGCGCTCGGCACACCCCTCGTGCTACCCGTGTCGCGGCCCGTGCCCGCCGCGCGAGTGGCTCCGGAGGCGGCGCGCTGGCGCCTGCGCCACCGCGAGATCGACCGGGAGGTCGACACGGCGGGCGCGTTCACGGAGCTGTTCGCCCACCTCGACCACGCGTTCTGGCTGGACAGCAGCCGCGTCGAGCCCGGCCTGTCGCGCTTCTCCTTCCTCGGCGCGCCGGAGGGGCCGTCCGGCGAGGTGCTGACCTACCGCGTCGGCGACGAGGGCGGGTCGGTGTTCGACGTGCTGCGCGCCCGGCTCGCCGAACCCGTGGACGGTGTTCCCGACCTGCCGTTCGACCTCACGTCCGGCTACGTCGGCTACTTCGGCTACGAGCTGAAGGGCGAGCTGGGGTCGCCGAACCGGCACCGCTCGACCACCCCGGACGCCGTGTGGATGTCGACCACCCGGCTCGTGGTCGTCGACCACGAGCTGCGCCGCACCCACCTGATCGCGTTGGCGCGCCGCGCCGACGACCCGACCGCCGAGCTGTGGCTCGACGACGCCGAGAGCAGGCTCGCCGACGTGGTGCCGCTGCCGGAGACCCGGCAGCCGTTCGACCTCGACTACGACCCCGGTCCCGGACTGCTGCGGCACCGGCAGGACTACCTCGACAACGTCGAGGCGTGCAGGCACCAGTTGCACGCGGGGGAGAGCTACGAGATCTGCCTGACCACCCGCACCACCCTGCCGCTCGACGTCGACCCGCTGGAGCTGTACCTGGTGCAGCGCCGCACGAACCCCGCGCCGCAGGCCGCTTTCCTGCGCCTGGGCGGGATCACGGTGCTGTGCTCCTCGCCCGAGCGGTTCCTGCGCGTCGGCCGCGACCGGACGGTGGAGTCCAAGCCCATCAAGGGGACCTCGGCGCGCGGCGCCGACCCGGAGCAGGACGAGCGGTCGCGCGCGAGCCTGACCGAGGACCCCAAGGTCCGCGCCGAGAACCTGATGATCGTCGACCTGCTGCGCAACGACCTCGGCCGGGTCTGCGAGATCGGCTCCGTGCACGTGCCCCGGTACATGGCGGTCGAGAGCTACGCGACGGTCCACCAGCTCGTGTCCACCGTGCGCGGAACCCTGCGCGAGGACGTCGACACCATCGCCTGCGTGCGGGCGTGCTTCCCCGGCGGCTCGATGACCGGCGCGCCGAAGCTGCGCACGATGGAGATCCTCGACCAGCTGGAGAGCACGCCGCGCGGCATCTTCTCCGGCTCCATCGGCTTCCTCGACCGCGACGGCACCGCCGACCTCAACATCGTCATCCGCACCGCCGTCTCCGACGGGGAGAACCTGTGCATCGGCGCGGGCGGCGCGATCGTGCTCGACTCCGACCCGTCCGACGAGTTCGACGAGATGCTGCTCAAGGCGCGCGCCCCGATGCGCGGACTCGGCGTCGACCTCAGCCGGGTGGCCCCGCTACCTCACCTGATGGAGACACCGCGATGACGCGCACCGGCAAGGAGTACCTCGAATCGCTGCGGGACGGCCGGGTGATCTGGCTGGACGGCGAGCAGGTCGACGACGTGACGACGCACCCGGCCTTCCGCCGGTCGCTCGGCTCGATCGCGGGCCTGTACGACCTCACCCACGACGAGCGGTACGAGGACGTGCTCACCGCGCCGCTGCCGGGGTCGACCGAGAAGGTGCTGAGGGCGCACCTGATCCCGACCTCGAAGGACGAGCTGCGGGCCAAGGGCAGGGCGTTCAAGGTGTGGTCCGAGGCGACGTTCGGCTTCTTCGGCCGCTCGCCGGACTACATGGCGTCCGCGGTCGCGGGCTTCGCGACCGTGCCGGAGGTCTTCGCGGGCGGCGAGTTCGACGGCTCCGCCAACGTGGTCGCGCACTGGCGGCGGATGGCCGAGAACGACCTCTACCAGGCGCACACCCTGGTGAACCCCCAGATCGACCGCACCAAGCCGCCGTCGGAGCAGGAGGAGGACGACCTGTGCCTGCGGGTCGTCTCCGAGCGCGGCGACGGGATCGTGGTGCGGGGCGCCAAGATGATCGGCACCGCCGCCGCGTTCGCCGACGAGATCCTGGTCGGCGTCACCCAGCGGATGTCGCCCGCCGAGGCCGACTACGCGCTCAGCTTCTCCGTCCAGGTCGCCACACCCGGCGTGAAGTTCGTCAGCCGCACGTCCTACGAGGCCCGCGCGACGAGCGTGTTCGACTACCCGCTCTCCAGCCGGTTCGACGAGAACGACGCACTGGTGGTGTTCGACGACGTCTTCGTGCCGTGGGAACGGGTCTTCGTCTACCGCGAGCCGGACAAGTGCCACCAGCAGTTCTGGAGGACGCCCGCGTTCGTCAGCTTCGTGCACCACGGCGCCATCCGCCTGTGGACCAAGCTCGAATTCCTCACCGGCGTCGCGATCCTGGTGGCGCGGGCCAACAACACCTACGACCTGCCGCCGGTGCGGATGCAGATCGGCAAGCTCATGACGTGGCTCAACACCGCGAAGGCCATCGCGGTCGCCATCGAGGACGGCGCGGAGCCGGTGCCGGGTGGTGGTGGCGCGGTGATGCCCAGCCGCGAGATGTCGTGCGCGCAGCTGGCCGTCGGCCCCGACCTGTACCCCAGGGTGCTCGCCGAGATCAAGCTCCTCGCGGGCGGAGGGCTGATCCAGCTCCCGTCGTCCTTCCGGGACCTGCGGCACCCGGAGGTGGCCGCGCTGCTGGCGAAGTACGTCCGCTCGCCCGGCCACGACTCCGAGTCGCGGATCAAGCTGCTCAAGCTCGCGTGGGACGCGCTCGGCAGCGAGTTCGCCGGACGCCACGACCAGTACGAGCGCTTCTACCACGGCTCGCCGCACGTCTACCTCCCCACGATCGTCCGCGAGGGCGACCCCGACGCGTACGCGGCGCTGGCACGCCGGTGCCTCGACGGCTACGGCCTCGACGACCTGTGACACCACCCCCTACCCGAGAGGACACCGCGATGACCGCCACCGAAGTCCGGCCAGTCACCGGCACCACGACCACGTCCCAGAGCCGGATGCTCGCCGGGTTCCGGGTGGTCATGTCGTTCCTGTTCATCCTGCACGGCTGCATGGGCCTGTTCGGCGCCTTCGGCGGCATCGACGGCCAGGGCGGCTCGGTCTCGTTCCCGACGTGGCCGGACTTCTGGGGATCGGCGATCCCCTTCGTCACCGGCGTCCTCGTGCTGCTCGGCCTGTTCACCAGGCCCGCCGCCGTGCTCGCCTCGGGTGCGATGGCGTTCGCCTACTTCGTCGTGCACGTCCCGATGGGCGGGCTGTGGCCGCTGGCCAACGGCGGTGAGCTGGCCGCGATGTTCAGCTGGATCTTCCTGCTCATCGCCGTGTTCGGCCCCGGTTCGTTCGCGCTGGACGCCGTGCTCCGGCAGCGCAGGCGGCCGTGAGCGGTCCGGTACCCGGCCGCCGCTCCTGGCGGCCGGGGGCGGGCCCCGTCACCCACCTGTCGCTGCTGCGCGCCTACCTCGGGCCGCAGCGCGCGAGCGTCGTGGTGATGATCGTGCTGCTGGTGCTCTCCATCCTCCTGGAGATCGCCGAGCCGCGGATCGTCGCGCACTTCATCGAGTCCGTCCAGCTCGGCCGCCCGGAGAGCGCGCTCGTCGCCATCGCGCTGCTGTTCCTCGGGGTGGCCGCGTTCCGGCAGGTCGGCAGGGTCATCGCCGCGTACGCGAGCGAGCGGGTCTCGTGGACGGCGACCAACGCCGCACGGGAGGACCTCGCCGCGCACGTCCTGGACCTCGACCTGAGCTTCCACGAGTCGCGCTCGCCCGGTGAGCTGATCGAGCGGATCGACGGCGACGTGAACCAGGTCGCCGAGTTCTTCTCCAGCCTGATCGTGCACCTCGTCGGCAGCGTGCTGCTGGTGATCGGCATCCTGACCGCGCTGACGTTCCTGGACTGGCGCATCGGGCTGACGTTCGCCGCGGTGACGCTGGTCGGGTTGTACGGGCTGGCCAAGGTCGCCGCCGTCGCCACGGTCAAGTGGGAGGACGACCGCGAGCAGAGCGCCCGGTTCTTCGGCTACGTCAGCGAGTCCGTGCGCGCGACCGAGGACCTGCGCTCGTCCGCCGCCACCGGTCACGCGCTGGCGCGGTTCCACCGCCACCTCAGGGCGTGGCTGCCGGTGAAGGTCCGCGCCGAGGGCTGGGGCAGCGCGATCTGGGTGGTGCTGTCGCTGGTGTTCACCGCCTGCATGGCGTTCGCCTTCGGCTACGGCGGGATCTTCTACCGCAACGGGACCATCTCGTTCTCCGGCGTCTACCTCGTCGTCGCGTACGCGACGATGCTGACCACGCCCATCGAGGTGCTGCGCCTCCAGGTGCAGAACCTCCAGCAGGCCGGCGCCGCGATCCGCCGCATCGCCGAGCTGTTCGGCCACCGGTCCACCGTGGTCGACGGCACGGAACCGCTGCCGCGCGGGGCGCTGTCCGTGCGCTTCGAGCACGTGGGGTTCGGCTACTCCACCGACGGGGCCGAGCGCGAGAAGGTCGTGGAGGGTCTGTCGTTCGACGTGGCGCCGGGGGAGACCCTCGGCCTGGTCGGGCGCACCGGCGCGGGCAAGAGCACCGTCGCGCACCTGCTGTCGCGGATGTACGACCCGGTCGAGGGCCGGGTGCTGCTCGGCGGGGTCGACGTCCGCGAGGCCACGCTCACCTCGCTGCGCAGCCAGGTCGGGCTCGTCACGCAGGACGTCCAGGTGTTCGACGCCTCCCTGCGCGACAACCTGACCTTCTTCGACACCACCGTCGACGACGACCGGCTGCTCGCGATCATGGACGAGCTGGAGCTGCGGCCGTGGCTCGCCACGCTGCCCGACGGGCTGTCGTCGCGGATCTCGCCGAGCACCCTGTCCGCGGGGCAGGCGCAGCTGCTCGCCCTCGCGAGGGTGTTCCTCAAGGATCCCGGTCTGATCATCCTCGACGAGCCGTCGAGCAAGCTCGACCTGGTCACCGAGGCGATGCTCGAACGTGCGCTGGACCGGATGCTCGCGGGCCGCACCGCGATCGTCATCGCGCACCGGCTGGACACCATCCTGCGCGCCGACCGCGTGCTCGTGCTGGACCGCGGCGCCGTCGTCGAGAGCGGCGCCACCTCCGACCTGCTCGGCGATCCGGGGTCCCGGCTCGCCGAGCTCCACCGCATCGGGCAGGTGCTGCGATGAGCCGGACGACGACGAGGGCGCGGTCCACGAAGGACAGGGCCGCGAAGGACAGGGCGGCGATCCCGCCGACGCTCGCGTTCCTCTGGCGGCTGATCACCTACAGCCCGTGGCGCTACCTGCTGGCCGCGGCCGGGTGGGTGGTGTTCCACCTGTGGCCGCTGCTGCCCGGCGTGCTGGGCAAGCTGCTGTTCGACGTCCTGGAGGGGCGGGCGGCGCCGGGCACCACCGTGTGGACGGTCGTGGCGATCATCGTCGCGGGTGGGCTCGCCCGGTGCACGGCCATCATCGGCGCCACCGTCGCCTGGGCGGGCTGGTACCTGCGGGCGCGCGGCCTGGTGCAGCGCAACCTGCTCGACCGCGTGTTCAAGCTGCCGGGGGCGCAGGCGATGCCGAAGACCGTCGGCGAGAGCATCTCGACGGTCCGCGACGACAGCGACGCCATCGCGCTCATGGGCGGCTGGGGCTTCGACATGCTGGCGGGCATCATCTTCGCCGTCGGCGGCCTCGCCATCCTGCTCACCGTCGACGTCACGATCACCGTCATCGTCATGGTGCCGCTCGCGGTCGTGCTGGCGCTGGCGCAGTTCGCCAGGGCGCGGGCGTACCGGGTCCGCGAGCAGAGCCGCGAGGCGACGGCGCGGGTCACCGGCACCATCGGTGAGATCGTGGTCGCGGTCCGCGCGATCAAGGCGGCGGACAAGAAGGACGAGGTCGTCGAGCGGCTGCGCGGCGACAACCGGGTGCGCAAGACCGCGATGATCCGCGACAAGGTGCAGAGCCTCGCGATCGACTCGGTGTTCAACAGCACCGCGAGCCTCGGCGCCGGTCTCGTCCTGCTGGTGGCGGCGGGCCAGATGCGGTCCGGCGACTTCACCACCGGCGACTTCGTGCTCTTCGCGACCTACCTGATGCAGGTCGCCGAGTACACGTACTTCATGGGCTACCTGGTCCGCACCTACCAGCAGTCCGGGGTGTCGTTCGTGCGCGCGGCGGACCTGCTCCAGGGCGCCCCGCCGATGACGCTGGTCGACCACCACCCCCTGCACCTGAAGGCGGAGCCGCCGCCGGCGGACCCCCTCCCGGTGGTGGAACCGCTGCGGGAGCTGGAGGTCCGGTCGCTGACCCACGTTTTCCCCGGCTCCGGACGCGGGGTGCGCGACGTGTCGCTGACGATCAGACCGGGCACCGTGACGGTGGTGACCGGGGAGGTCGGGTCCGGGAAGACGACGCTGCTGCGCGGCGTGCTCGGCCTGTACTCCGTGCAGGACGGCGAGATCCGCTGGAACGGCGAGCGGGTCGACGACCCCGGCGACTTCATGGTGCCGCCGCGGGTGGCGTACACGCCGCAGAACCCGACGCTGCTGTCCGGGACGATCAGGGAGAACGTCCTGCTCGGCCTGCCCGACGACGGCCGGGTCGACCGCGCGGTGCACACCGCCGTGCTCGGCCCCGACCTGGAGCGCCTCGACGACGGTCTGGAGACGGAGATCGGCGTGCGCGGGGTGCGGCTGTCCGGCGGCCAGGTCCAGCGCACCGCCGCCGCGCGGATGTTCGCGCGGGAACCGTCCCTGCTGGTGATGGACGACCTGTCCAGCGCGCTGGACGTGGAGACCGAGCAGGAGCTGTGGCGGCGCATCTTCGCGACGTCCACCACGTGCCTCGCGGTCTCCCACCGGCCCGCGGTGCTGGAGCGCGCCGACCAGGTGCTGCTGCTCAAGGACGGCCGCGTGATCGCGGCGGGCCCGCTCGCCGACCTGCTGGAGTCGTCCGCGGACATGCGGATGCACTACCGGACCCCCACAGCCTAAGGAGTGATCGCGTTGTCGCCACGGGTGATCGTCGTCGGCGCGGGGCCCACCGGCCTCGCGCTGGCCGCGGAACTGGCCGAGGCCGGGATCGACTGCCACGTCCTGGAGAAGCGGGGCACGCGCGCGGAGCTGTCGCGCGCGTTCACCATGGAGCCCCGGACGATGGAGCTGCTGGACATGCGGGGCCGGGTGGAGGGGGTGCTGGAGCACGGGAGGCCGTGCCCGAACCCGCCGGTCGGCGACGAGACGGGCTACCTGGACTACGGCCTGCTCGACACCCGCTTCCCCTACAGCCTCATCATCCCGCAGCACCGCACCGAGGGCGTGCTCCAGGACGCCGCGGTGAGGGCGGGCGCCGTGCTGCGCACCGGTGTCGAGGTCGTCGGGCTCCGGCAGGACGACACGGGCGTCGAGGTCGACGTGCGCGGCGCGGACGGCACGACCGCGGTCGAACGCGCCGACTACCTGGTGGGCTGCGACGGGGTCAACAGCACCGTCCGCGCCGCGATCGGCGTGGACTTCGACGGCTGGAACTACGACGACTCCGTGATCATGGGCGATTGCAGGCTCGGGAACCCGCCGTCGCCGCCCGCGTTCGCGCGGATCACCAAGCGCGGCATGGTCGCGGTGTTCCCGTTCCGCGACGACACGTTCCGGGTGATCGTCTTCGACCACGAGAAGATGAAGCTGCCCGCGGACCTCCCGCTCCCGCTTGAGGACCTGCGGGAGAGCTGCACGGCCATACTGGGGATGGACGTGGAACCGCACGACCCCGTGTGGCTGTCCCGGTTCCGCAGCTCCCAGCGGCACGCCAAGAGCTACCGCGTCGGCCGCGTGCTGCTCGCGGGGGACGCCGCGCACACGCACATCCCGTCGGGCGGCCAGGGGTTGCAGACCGGCATCCAGGACGCGTTCAACCTCGGCTGGAAGCTGCGCGCCGAGATCGAGGGCTGGGCGCCGCCGGGACTGCTCGACAGCTACGAGGCCGAGCGGTACCCGATCGCCGCCGAGACGCTGCGCAAGACCGACCTCTCGTTCCGCTTCGAGACGTCGAACGGCGCGGGCGCCAGGCTGATCAGGTGGGCGGTGATGAAGCTGGTGCGCGTCAAGGCGTTGCAGCGGATGAACCTGGAGCACCTCGCCGGGCTCACCCTGCGCTACCCCGGCGACGGGCGGGGTTCGTGGGTCGGGCGGCGGGTGCCGGACCGGCCGGTGACCGGCGGACGGCTGTTCGAGTCCTTCCGGGACGGTCGTTTCGTGCTGATCGGCGCGGAGGCCGGGCCGTGGGCGGACCGGGTGAACGCGGTGCGGCTGACCGAACCCCTCGCCAGGCGCTGTCCCCCCGTGGTGCTGGTGCGCCCCGACGGCCACGTCGCGTGGGCCGGTGGGGCCGCCGGACCCGAGCTGGACGCGGCGCTGCGCCGCTGGTGCGGCGAGCCCGCGCGGCGGTACGCGTCGAGAGAGGTCTGAGAGTCCCCCCGCGAACACTCGTGGGTACGGGAAACGCAGAGCCACCGAAACGTTAGGGGACGCAGCATCATGCAGAACTATTCCGCGGAGTCGTACGGCAACGCGATCGCTGCGGTGTTCGACATCGTCAACGACGACCCCCAGGAGGTCGCGGGCATCGTCGGCTTCCTGCGCGGCTACGTCGGCGACGGCCCGGTGCTGGAGCCGGGCATCGGCACCGGCCGCATCGGGATCCCCCTGGCGGAGTCGGGCGTCGAGCTCTACGGCGTGGACATCAGCAAGGAGATGGTCGACCAGCTCAGGGCCAAGCCGGGCGCCGACAAGGTGACCGTCGAGGTGGGCGACATGAACGACGTCGACTTCGGCAGGCAGTTCTCGCTGGTGTACCTCGCCCAGGGCACGTTCGGCTCGCTCCTGCGCGCCGACGCGCAGCGGCGGTTCCTCCAGTCCGCGCGCAAGCAGCTCGCCCCCGGTGGCCGTCTCGTGGTGGAGTCGATGGAGGTCGACGACACCCGCTTCACCCACGACCAGTACGTCACGACGTCGCTGCTCGACGTCACCCACGTGGTGCTCAGCGCGGCGATGCGCGAGCCGGACGAGCAGGTGCTCAGCATCCAGAACGTCCTGCTCACGCCCCACGGGATCCAGCTCTACCCGGTCAAGTTCCGGTACTACACCGCCGTCGAGCTCGACGAGATGGCGGACGAGGCGGGACTGCGGCTGCTGGAGCGGTACTCCGACTGGGAGAAGGCCGACTACACGCCGGGCGACCTGCGCCACATCTCCGTCTACGGCACCAACTGAGCTGGAAGGGACAGCGTCAATGACCACGTCACGCAGACGAGCACGCCGCGGCCTCGCGATGATCCTCGCGGTCGGCACCGCCGCGGCGGGGATCGCGGGGTGCGCGCCCAGCAGGGCCAGCACCGCGGAGAACGGGGACATGACGGTCCTCGGCGACACCGTGGCGCTCGGGCTCGGCATGATGAAGCCCTACGTCACCATCGACAAGTCCGGCAACCCCACCGAGATGGGCATCCGGCTGACCGCCGCGGCGCTGGACGGCCTGCCGCAGGGCGAGGCGCCGTCGCACTGGATGGTCAGCTTCCCGGACGAGGCGGGCCCGACCGTCGTGAAGAACGCGATGGTGAACTGGTACCCCAAGGGCCGCAAGCCCGCCGAGCTGTTCGGCGAGCCGCAGATCGCGTTCCACTTCTACACGATCGACGCCAACGAGGCGATGGCGACCATCGACCCGAAGGGTCAGCCCGCGAAGGCGAACAAGCTGCTGGACCCGAAGTACGTGGCGGTCGACTACATCGCCGAACCCGGCGACCCGGTCGAGAAGACCGTGCCCGGCATGGGCCTGCACTGGCTCGACAAGAACCGCGAGTTCGGCCCCGGCAAGCCGGAGTTCACCGAGGTGTTCGTGCACGGGTCGTGGGACGGCAAGCAGATCTTCCTGGAGCCGCTGGCCACCCGGAAGTTCCTGCTGACCAAGCCGGACGTCACCGCGCCGGTCAAGCAGCCCGCCGCCGTGCAGTTCGACGGCTACTACCCGACCGACTACACCATCCGCTACGACCAGCCGACCGACGAGTACGTGGTCTCCATCGGCCGCATGGTGAAGCGACAGGCGTCCTGACGATGGACGCCTTGTCCGACGGGGACGTGGAACTGCTGGTCGGCATCCGGCACTTCGAGCTGGCGCTGCTCCGCGTGTTCGGCGAGGGCAAGGTCAACGGCACGACCCACACGTGCCTCGGTCAGGAGTACGTCCCGGTGGCGCTGGCGCCGCTGCTCGACGGCGACTTCGTGCTGAGCAACCACCGCGGCCACGGCCACTACCTCGCCCACTTCCGCGATCCCGCGGGGATGCTGGCCGAGATCATGGGCCGGGCCGGGGCGGTGTGCTCCGGCGTCGGCGGCAGCCAGCACGTCCACCGGGACGGGTTCCTGTCCACCGGGGTGCAGGGCCAGAGCCTGCCGCTCGCGGTGGGCATGGGCCTGCACTACAAGCGCACCGGCGCGAACCGGGTGGCCGCCGCCTACATCGGCGACGGCACCTGGGGCGAGGGCGCGGTCTACGAGGCGCTCAACATGGCGGCGCTGTGGCGGGTGCCGGTGCTGGTCGTGGTGGAGCACAACGGGATCGCGCAGTCCACACCGACCACCGCGCAGCTGGCGGGCACCATCGGCGACCGCGTGCGGGCGTTCGGCCTGGACTTCACCGAGATCACCACGCACGACATCCCGGCGATCCGCGCCGAGCTGGCCCCGGTCGTCGACCGGGTCCGGCACGAGCACCGGCCCGCGGTCGTGCAGTTCACCACCCGCAGGCTCGGACCGCACAGCAAGGGCGACGACACCCGTTCCGCGCAGGAGGTCGAGGCCCTGCGGGCCGCCGACTGGTACGCGGAGCTGGCCACCGCGCTCGGCCCGCGGTTCACGGCCGTCGACGAGCGGGTCAGGACCGAGGTCGACCGGCTGGTCGCCGAGGTGGAGGCGCGTCCGCCCTCGACGTGGGCGGACCTGGCGGAGGCGGGAGCGGTCCGATGAGCGAGCTGGTCAACCTGGTGGCGACCGTGCTCCGGGTGCCCGTGGACGCGGTCGACGACGACACCGGCACGGCGACCACGGCCGCGTGGAGCAGCCTGCGGCACGTCGAGATCGTGGTCGGGGTGGAGAAGGCGTACGGCGTCCGGCTCACCCCGCGCGAGGCGCGGTCCTGCCGTTCGGTGCGCGCGCTGCGGGACGTGCTGTCGGACAGGGGGATCACGCCATGACCGAGCTCGCGCCCCGCGTGGTGGAGAGCCTGAACTCGGCCCTGCACAGGCTCTTCGACGAGCGCGCGGACCTGTACCTGCTCGGCGAGGACGTCGTCGACCCGTACGGCGGGGCCTTCAAGGTCACCAGGGGCCTCTCGACGAGCCACCCGGACCGGGTGCTGTCGACGCCGCTGAGCGAGGCCGGGATCGCCGGTGTGGCGGGAGGTCTCGCGCTGTCGGGCGACCAGGTGGTGCTGGAGGCCATGTTCGGCGACTTCGCCGCGCTCATGTTCGACCAGGTGCTCAACCTCGTGTCGAAGTCCGTCACCATGTACGGCGGGCGCAAGCCGATGCGGGTGCTGCTGCGCTGCCCGGTCGGCGGCAACCGCGGCTACGGCCCGACGCACAGCCAGAGCGTGCAGAAGCACTTCATCGGCATCCCCAACCTGGCGCTGTACGAGACCACCCCGTTCCACGAGGCCTACCCGCTGGTCGCGCACGCGCTGGACCACGGGCCGTCGATGCTGTTCGAGGACAAGGTCCTCTACACCCGGCGGCTCTACCGCGACGGCGTGGTCGACGCCGACCTCCGCTTCGCCCTCGTCGGCGCGGCCCCCGGCTGGGCGCACGTGACACCGGTCGACGGCGCGCCCGCCGACGTGGTGCTCCTGTGCCCCGGCGGCGTGGCCCACCGAGCCGTCGCCGCGGCGCACGCGCTGCGCGCGCGGGGGATCTCGGTCCACCTGCTGGTGCCCGGCCTGCTGCACCCCCTCGACGTCGATCCGGTGCTGGACCTGGTGGCGGGCGCCGGGCTCGTGGTCGTCGCGGAGGAGAGCACCGCCGGTGGCACGTGGGGCGCGGACGTCGCCGCCGTGCTGCACGAGCGGCTGTGGTCCAGGCTGGCCGCGCCCGTGCTGCGGCTGTCGTCGGCCGACTCGATCATCCCGACCGCCCGGCACCTGGAGGAGCGGGTGCTGCTGGGGGAGCGGCACATCGTGGAGGCGGTCACCGCCGCACTGGGCGCGCGCCGCTCCACGCCCACGACGGCACCGGTCGTCGTGGAGCCCGAGGCCGCGTCCGGTGTCCCGGTGACGGCCCCGAAGCTGAACAACAACGACGCCACCTACCTGGTGGTGGACTGGCTGGTCGAGGACGGCGCGACCGTCGAACCCGGCACGCCCCTGGTGGAGCTGGAGACGTCGAAGGCCGTCGAGGAGATCGCCGCGGACGCCGCAGGCGTGCTCCGGATCGTCGTGCCGTCGGGGACCGAGGTGGAGTTCGGCGCGCTGCTCGCCGAGATCGGCGGCCCCGGACCGGCCCCGGAGGCCGTCCGCACGGAGGCCGTCCGCACGGAGGCCGTCCGCACGGCGCCGGACGCCGAGCGGGCCCCGACCCGCCCGCACGTCCACCTGCTCGACCGCGCCCAGCAGGGCACGGCCGCCGTGGTCACCCGCGCGCACCGCGAGGTCCCGGCCGCGTTCACCGCGATCGAGGTCCGGGTCGACGCGCTGCTGGAGCGGCTGCGGCGGCTGTCCGACGAGAGCGGCGCCGACGTCGGTGTCGCGGACGCCGTCGTGAAGGCCGTCGGCCTGGCGCACGCCGACTTCGGGCACCTGTTCGGCAGCCTGGTCGACGAGCGCACGGTGGCCCTCACCGACACCGCCGACGTCGCCGTGACCCTGGACGCGGGCCACGGGCTCTACACCCCGGTCGTGCGCGACTGCGCGGGCCGGTCGCTGGTGGACGTCTCGGACGACCTGATGGACTTCCGGATGAAGGCGTGGCGCGGCGAGTTCGCCGCCGCGGAGCTGACCGGTGGCGCGATCACCGTGTCCCTCAACACCGACGACGACGTGCTGCTCGTGCAGCCGATCGTGATGTGGCCGCAGCTCTGCATGGTCTCCGTCGGCGGGCTGCGCGGCCAGGTCGTCCTCGACGACGGCGCACCGGTGGCCACGACGGTCGTCGTGCTCGGCCTCGCCTACGACCACCGGGTCGTCAACGGCGCCGACGCCGTGCGGTTCCTGCGCTTCGTCGCGGACTGCCTGCGCAAGCCGGACCGGCTGGAGAAGCTCGTCAGCAGTTGAACAGGGAGGTCGCGGTGACGTACGGGTTGGTCGCGTTCGGCACGGCCAAGGGGGAGAAGGTCGCCGTCAAGGAGGTGGTGGCCGAGTACACCGAGGACGTCGAGCGGGTGCTCGGCTACGGCTACGACCACGTGCACCGGGCGGGCGGCGACGTCGGGCTGACCGACCTCGCCGCCGAGGCCGGGACCGCGGCGCTGGCCGCGGCCGGGCTCCAGGCCCGCGACGTGGACCTGCTGGTCCTCGCGGTCACCGACATCGCCGAGTACCTGTACTGGGACGCGGCTGCCGCCGTCGCGCACCGGCTCGGACTGCGCCGCGCGGAAGCGGTGCTGGTCGACCAGGGGTGCGTCGGCGGCGTCACCGCGTTCGACGCGCTGGCGGGCAGGTTCGCCACCCACCCGGACTACCGGACGGCGGTGGTGATCGCCGCGAACCGCACGGCCGAGGCCTACTGGAACCGCCTCGGCACCCACTCGCTGCTGTTCTCCGACGGCGCCGCCGCGGCGGTCGCCGTCCGCGGAGCCCGGTCGCTGCGCTGGCTCGCCTCGCACGCCGAGACCGACGGCGCCTACGCGGACTTCTTCCGGATGGACACCGGCGGGGCCGCCGAGCCGTTCGCGCCCGGCGGGCCCGTGCCCGCGGTGCGCGACGCGTGGGACGTCATGGCGCACTTCGACTACGACACCGAACGCTGCACCGCCTTCGCGGAGGAGATCGACGACCGCACCGCGCGGGCCGTGCACCGCGCGTGCAAGCGGGCAGGCGTCACCGAGGAGGACCTGCGGTGGCTGGTGCTGCTCAACGACAACACGAGGGTGCTGACCGCGCAGGCGGACCTGGTCGGTGTGCCGGTGGAGCGGACGAACCTGTGCTGGGCCGCCCAGAACGGCCACTTCGGCGCGGCCGACCACCTGTTCGTCCTCGCCTCGCTGCACGAGTCCGGTGAGCCGGTGGCCGGTGACCTGGTGGCGCTGGCCGCGAACGGTCGAGGGATGCACTGGGCGTCCGCGATCCTGTCCTGGTAGCGCCCGCTCCACCACGTCGCGGCCCTCCGGCCTGGCCGGAGGGCCGCGGTGCGTCAGGAGCCGCCCAGGGTGCGCTGGAGGCGCGGGATCGTGGTGCTCCGCGGCTGTTCCGGCAGCGGTGGGAGGTGGACGGCCAGCTCGGCCACCGTCGGGTGGTCGAAGACCAGGCGCAGGTCCAGCGAGCCGCCGGTGCGGCTGGTCACCCGGCTGACCATGCGGCTCGCGAGCAGCGAGTGCCCGCCGAGGGTGAAGAAGTTGTCGTGCACACCGATCTCGCCCCGGTCCAGCAGTTCCGCCCAGATGTCGGCGAGCAGCTTCTCGGCCGCCGTCGTGGGTGGTTCGTACCGGGTCGGCGCCACCGGGGTGGGGTCGGGCAGCGCGGTGCGGTCGACCTTGCCGTTGGGGGTCAGCGGCAGTGCGTCGAGGGTGATGACCTGGTGGGGGATGAGGTGGTGGGGCAGGCTGCCGCGCAGCGCGGCGAGGTCGACCTCGCCGACGACGTGGGCGATCAGGTGGTCGTCCTTGACGGTGACGACCGCGTCGGTGACGGTCGGGTGTGCTTTGAGGACGGTTTCGATCTCGCCGGGTTCGATGCGGTGGCCGCGGATCTTGACCTGGTTGTCGGTGCGGCCGAGGTAGTCGAGGTGTCCGTCGGTGCGCCAGCGGGCGAGGTCTCCGGTGCGGTAGAGGCGTCCTGGTCCGTGGGGGTTGGGCAGGTAGCGCTCGGCGGTGAGTGCGGGGCGGTCGTGGTAGCCGCGGGTGATGCCGAGGCCTTCGAGGTACAGCTCGCCCACCGAGCCGATGGGGACGGGGCGCAGGGTCGCGTCGAGGACGTGGGCGCGGGTGCCGTCGACGGGGCGGCCGATGGGGGTGCGGTGGTGGCTCGGGTCGGTGACGGCGTGGGTGGAGTAGGTGGTGTCCTCGCTGGGCCCGTAGAGGTTGTGCAGGGTCCGGATGGTGGGGTGTTGGTGGAGTTCTCGGACGAGTTCGGGGGAGAGCGCTTCGCCGGCGAGGTTCATGGTGCGGGCGTTCGG
>NZ_DASUSQ010000021.1:0-5839 GCF_036375055.1 Umezawaea sp. | reverse complement strand
CATCCACTCACCCGACGACTACCGGCACCTCACCCTGATCAACACCGTGCCCTCCGTCGCCCGAGAACTCCTCGCCACCAACGCCATCCCACCGAACGCCCGCACCATGAACCTCGCCGGCGAAGCGCTCTCCCCCGAACTGGTGCGCGACCTGCACGCCCACCCGGTCATCACCACCCTGCACAACCTCTACGGCCCCAGCGAGGACACCACCTACTCCACCCACGCCACCACCGACCCGCACCACCACCGCACCCCCATCGGCCGCCCCGTCGACGGCACCCGCGCCCACGTCCTCGACACCTCGCTGCGCCCCGTCCCCGTCGGCTCGGTGGGCGAGCTGTACCTCGAAGGCCTCGGCATCACCCGCGGCTACCACGACCGACCAGCCCTCACCGCCGAGCGCTACCTGCCCAACCCCCACGGACCAGGACGCCTCTACCGCACCGGAGACCTCGCCCGCTGGCGCACCGACGGACACCTCGACTACCTCGGCCGCACCGACGACCAGGTCAAGATCCGCGGCCACCGCATCGAACCCGGCGAGATCGAAACCGTCCTCAAAGCACACCCGACCGTCACCGACGCGGTCGTCACCACCACCGGTGAGCGCCTGGTCGCCCACGTCGTCGGCCCGGTCGACCTCGACGACCTGGTGGCGCACGCGCGCACGTCGTTGCCCGACCACATGGTCCCCACCCACGTCGTCCCGCTGGACGAGCTGCCGCTGACCCCGAACGGCAAGATCGACCGCAAGGCGCTGCCCGCACCCGTGATCACCGGTGACGACCGCGTGGGGCCGCGCACGCCCGCCGAGCGGATCGTGGCGGACCTCTGGCGGGAACTGCTGGACGTGCCGTCCGCGGGCGTGCACGACAACTTCTTCTCGGTCGGCGGGCACTCCATCCTCGCCACCCGGCTGGCGCACCGGCTGACCGCGGTCCTCGGCGCCGCGATCCCGCTCCGCCTGGTCTTCGACCACCCCACCATCGCCGAACTGGCCGCCAACCTGCCTGCCCACGGGACCCTCACCCCCATCCCGACCGTGCCGCGGACCCCCGCCGAGGACGGCACGGTCACGCTGCCCGCCTCGGCGGGCCAGCAGCGCCTGTGGTTCCTCTGCCGGCTGGACCCGACGGCCAACCTCGCCTACCACATCACCGGCTCGGCCAGGATCGACGGACCGCTGGACGTGCCCGCGCTGCACGCGGCCCTGCGGGCGACCGCCCAGCGCCACGAGGCGCTGCGCACGACGCTGCGCGAGGTGGACGGCGAGGTCGTGCAGGTCGTGCACCCCACCTGGGAACCGGGCTGGACGTCCGGGGCCGTCGACCTGGAGCGCGGACCGCTGTTCCGCGCCCGCGTGCGCCGGACCGGCCCCGAGGAGCACGTGCTCGACCTCTCCGTGCACCACGCCGTCGCCGACGGGTGGTCGCTGACGGTGCTGCTGCGAGAGATCGCCGACCGGTACCGCGCGCCGGAGGCCGACGCGCCGCCCCCCGTCCAGTACGGCGACGTCGTGCGCTGGCAGCGCGGCACGGCGACCGCCGACCTCGACCACTGGGCCGACGTCCTCGCCGGGGCCGCGCCGCTCGACCTGCCCACCGACCGGCCGCGACCCGCGCACCAGACCCACAACGGCGCGGCGGTTCCCGTCGTGCTGCCCGGCGCGACCGTCGACCGGCTGGCGCGCACCACGGACACCACGGCGTTCACCGTCGTCACGACCGCGCTCACGGTGCTGCTGGCGAAGCTGGCGGGCCAGCACGACGTGACGATCGGCATCCCGGTCAGCGGACGCACCCACCCGGACACCACCGACGTCATCGGCTTCCTGGTCAACAGCCTCCCGCTCCGCCGCCGGACGACCGCGGGCACGACGCTCGCCGAGGCGCTGCGGGACACGCACGCCGACCTCGCCGAGACGCACAGCCGCAGCGACACCCCGTTCGAGCTGCTGGTCCAGCACCTGCGGCCGGAGCGCGAACGCGGTCGCAGCCCGCTGTTCCAGGTGATGCTCGCCCTCAACGTCGAGCCGCCGAACACCCTGGACATCCCCGGCCTGCGGTTCACCCGGATCGACGAGCCGCCCGCGGGCACGCAGTTCGACCTGTCCCTGCACCTGGAGCAGACCCCGAACGCCGTGTCCGGCCACCTGACCTACAACACGGACCTCTTCGACGGGTCCACCGCGCGCCTGCTGGCCGAACGCCTCTCCGGTGTCGTCGAGGTGCTGGCGACAGCTCCCGAGACGACGTTGGCGGAGCTGGACGTGCGCACCGACGCCGAACGCGCGCTCCTCACCGCGCTGGACACCGGGCACCCGGCCGGGACGCCGACCGCGTGCGTGCACGAACTGGTCGAGGCGCAGGTCGACCGCACACCCGACGCCGTGGCCGTGCGCGCCATCGACGACACCCTGACCTACCGCGAGCTGGACTCACGCGCGAACCGCCTGGCGCACCACCTGATCGGCCTCGGCACCGGACCGGGAGACCTCGTCGGTGTCTGCCTGCCCCGCACCAGCAAGCTCATCGTCACGATCCTCGGTGTGCTGAAGGCGGGCGCGGCCTACGTGCCCATCGACCCCGCCTACCCGGCCGAACGCGTCCGGTTCATCGTCGAGGACGCCAAGGCGTCCTGCGTCATCACGGAGGACAGCGTCACCCCGTCCGACGTGGACACGCGACCGGCCGCGGCGGTGCGCACGGACGACCTGGCGTACACGATCTACACCTCCGGCTCGACCGGACGCCCCAAGGGCGTGATGATCGAGCACCGCCAGACCGCCGCGATGCTGGCCTGGGCGACCAGGGTCTTCCCGCCCGAGGTGCTCGCGGAAACCCTGGCCGCGACCTCGGTGTGCTTCGACCTCTCCGTCTACGAGGTCTTCGCGCCGCTCGTGTCGGGTGGGGCCGTCACCGTGGCGCCGCACGACGCGCTGGACCTCATCCACTCCCCCGGCGACTACCGGCACCTCACCCTGATCAACACCGTGCCCTCCGTCGCCCGAGAACTCCTCGCCACCAACGCCATCCCCCCGAACGCCCGCACCATGAACCTCGCGGGCGAGGCGCTGTCCCCGGAACTCGTGCGCGACCTGCACGGCCACCCCACGATCCGGACGTTGCACAACCTCTACGGGCCCAGCGAGGACACCACCTACTCCACCCACGCCGTCACCGACCCCACCCACCACCGCACCCCCATCGGGCGGCCCGTCGACGGCACCCGCGCCCACGTGCTCGACGCGACCCTGCGCCCGGTCCCCATCGGCTCGGTGGGCGAGCTGTACCTGGAGGGCCTCGGGATCACCCGCGGCTACCACGACCGACCAGCCCTGACCGCCGAGCGCTACCTCCCCAACCCCCACGGACCAGGACGGCTGTACCGCACCGGAGACCTCGCCCGCTGGCGCACCGACGGACACCTCGACTACCTCGGCCGCACCGACAACCAGGTCAAGATCCGCGGCCACCGCGTCGAACCCGGCGAGATCGAGACGGCTCTGCGGCAGCAGGACTCCATCGCCGACGCGGTCGTCACCGTCAAGGACGACCTCCTGGTCGCCTACGTCGTCGGCACCCCCGACACCGCCGCACTCCGCACCCGCCTGCCCCACCACCTCATCCCCGACCGGGTCGTCACCCTCGACGCACTGCCGCTGACGCCCAACGGCAAGGTCGACCGCAGAGCGCTGCCCGAACCCCGGTCCGCGTCCCCGGCGACCCGTGTCCCGCCGAGCACTCCCGAGGAGCACCTGGTCGCGACGATCTGGGCGGACCTGCTGGGCCGCCAGGACCTCGGCGTGCACGAGGACTTCTTCACCGTGGGCGGCCACTCGCTGCTCGCGACCCGTCTGACGCACCGGCTCACCACCGCGCTCGGCGCCACCGTCCCGCTGCGGCTCGTCTTCGACCACCCCACCATCGCCGAACTGGCCCGCGCCCTGCCGACGGCGGCGACCGCGCCGGAGCCGGTCCCGCTGCTGACGCGCACCCCCTCCGCCGACGGGACCGTGGTGCTGCCCGCGTCGGCCGCCCAGCAGCGGCTGTGGTTCCTCTGCCGCCTCGACCCGCGGGCGAACCTGGCGTACCACATCACCGGCGCGGCGGAGATCGACGGACCGCTCGACACCGGCGTGCTGCGGGCCGCGCTGCACGCGACCGCCGGACGGCACGAGACGCTGCGCACGTCGTTGCGGGAGGTGGACGAGGAGGTCGTCCAGGTCGTGTCGCCGGACCCGGCCGTGCCGATGACCGAGGTGTCCACACCGGACTGGAGCGGGGTCGTCGCCGCGGAGTCGGCCCGACCGTTCGACCTGGCGACCGGGCCGCTGGTGCGGGCGGTCGTCGTGCGCACCGCGCCGGACAGGCACGTGCTGCTGCTCAGCCTGCACCACGTGATCTCCGACGGCTGGTCGGTCGACGTGCTGCTGCGCGAGGTCACCGACCACTACGGCAGGCTCACCACCGACCCGGCGAGCCAGGCGCCACCGCCCTCGGCGGTCCAGTACGCGGACTTCGCGGCGTGGCGGCGGGAGCCCGGCGACCTCGGCTTCTGGCGGGACCGGCTCGCGGACGCCACGGCGCTCGACCTGCCGACCGACCGGCCGCGACCCGCGCACCAGACCCACGGCGGCGCCACCGTCCCCCTGGCGCTGCCCGCGCGGGGGATCGGCGGCACCACCACGTTCACGACCCTCGCCACGGCGCTCGGCGTGCTGCTGACCAAGCTCAGCGGCCAGAGCGCGGTCACCATCGGCACGCCCACCGCGGGCCGCCACCACCCCGACTCGACGGACCTGATCGGTCTGCTGGTCAACACCCTGCCGCTGCACCTGCGCACCACGCCCACGGCCACGCTGGCCTCGACGCTGGAGGCGACCCACGCGGCCGTGCTCGACCTGCACGGCCACGAGGTCCCGTTCGAGCTGCTGGTGCGGGAGCTGGAGCCGACCCGCGACCAGAGCCGCAGCCCGCTGTTCCAGGTGATGCTGGCCGTCAACAGCACGCCGCCGACCTACCGGATGCCGGGCGTGGTCGTGCGCCCGGTGCCGGTGCCCCAGGTCGCCACGCAGTTCGACCTCGTGCTCCAGGTGGAGGAACGCCCGGACGCGGTCACCGGGTCGCTGGTCTACAACACCGACCTGTTCGACCGCTCGACCGCCGCCCTGTTCGCCGAGCGGCTGGCCGTCGTCCTGGACGCCCTGGCCACCAGCCCCGACACCACGCTGGACGACCTGGACGTGCGCACGGACGCCGAGCGCGCCCTGCTCACCGCGCTGGACACCGGGCACCCGGCCGGGACGCCGACCGCGTGCGTGCACCAACTGGTCGAGGCGCAGGTCGACCGGACACCCGACGCCGTGGCGCTGCGCTGCGCCGACTCGGTCCTCAGCTACCGCGAGCTGGACGCGCGCGCGAACCGCCTGGCGCACCACCTGATCGGCCTGGGCATCGGACCGGGAGACCTCGTCGGTGTCTGCCTGCCGCGCACCAGCGAACTGGTCGTCGCGATCCTCGGTGTGCTGAAGGCCGGCGCGGCCTACGTCCCCGTCGACCCCGCCTACCCCGCCGAACGCGTCCGGTTCATCGTCGAGGACACCAACGCGCCGCTGCTCCTCACCACCGACACCTACGCCCTGTCCGATGTGGACGACAGGCCCGAACCGACCGCACGCCCGGACGACCTCGCCTACACGATCTACACCTCCGGCTCGACCGGACGCCCCAAGGGCGTGATGATCGAACACCGCCAGACCGCCGCGATGCTCGCCTGGGCGGTTCGCGTCTTCCCCGCGAACGTCCTCGCGGAAACCCTGGCCGCCACGTCGGTG
>NZ_DASUSQ010000020.1:0-33812 GCF_036375055.1 Umezawaea sp. | reverse complement strand
GTGGAGACGCGTCCTGGTGCCGGGTCGACTCCGGCGTTCTGGAGAATCTGCCAGACGGTGGAGGCGGCGACTGTGATGCCGAGTACGAGTAGTTCGCCGGGGATGCGGCGGTAGCTCCAGGTGGGGTTCTCCCGTGTCAGGTGCAGTACCAGGAGTCGGATCGAGCGCACGGTTCGTGGTCGGCTGGGGCGTTGGGGTCGAGATCTGGCTCCGTGGTGGCGCGCGAGCAGATCCTGGTGCCAGCGCGGCACCGTTTCCGGACGTATCGGCAGCTGAGGCTGACAAAGCGCTGTCAACGGAGTCGGTGCAGCAGTGCCGCGAAGAACGCCCGATCGGCGGGGGAGAACCGCAGTCGAGGTTGCCCAGTTGGCGTTCCAGGACGGTGATTTGGTGCCGTAGCACGAGGATCTCCGCGTCTTTGTCTCGGTCGCTTCTGGGTAGTAGGCGCAATACGGCGAATGCGTTGGTCACGCTTAGGTAGGCCAGTCGAAGCAGCATGGCTGGTCATCATGCCGTGCTCGTCGGCGGCAGGGTGATCACGTCTGCATCCGTGTATGGGATTCGGTTGGCCCTCTGTCACCTGCACGGATGAGGTTTTCGGCAGGCACAGTGCCGGTGCGGACGTTGCGGGCGATGTCGCGCGGGATCTCCTCCTCGCACGGTGTGCTCCAGGGCGGACTTGAGCACGGAGTGGATGTAGGACAGGGCCAGCGGCGAAAGCCGCTTAGAGCCAATACCAGTGACTTAGAGTGGTTTGCGCTGCTTGTTGGCGGAGACGGTGCGGTAATGCGGTGCGATCCGGACTGACTCGGCGGGATCGCGGGTAGATTGCGGCCAGGTCAGGTGCCTGGTGCGTTTGAGCTTGTAGCTGGACATCTTGCGCTTGACCACACGAGGGTTGCTGCGTCGTCGCCGTTGCGGCAGGAGCCGGGCCAGGATCTCCCGGACCCCCTCGAGCAGGGCCCCGACTAATCGTTCAGGGGGAAAACGCGGCCTGCGCGGTGGTCTGGCGGCGGGCCAGGCGCAGGGTGCGGATGAACGAGAGCCGGTCGGGATCCAGGCCGGCGTCGGTGGCGGCGGTGTGCATCAGCGACCGGATCGCGTGGTGCACCAACAGGTGCGCCCAGACCTCCTGCTCGACGCCGTCGGGCGAGCGTGACCGCAGCACCTGTCCGGGGCCGCGCTGATGGGTCTTGAGCTCGTCCAGCGCGGTCTCGATCTCCCAGCGTTGGCAGTACAACGCCGCCAACTCCCGCGCGGGAGCCTTGCGGTGATCCAGGATCGTGGTGATCAACCGATAAGGCGCGTCGTGTGTCGGTCGTGCGGGATCGTCCAGTGTGTACTCGACCACCCGCACCGTCACCGGATCCTCGCGACGGTAGTGGTCACCGGTGGCGACGATCTGCGACAGGTACGACCCGTCGGGCAGCTCCTCGCGCACCGGCAGCACGATGTTGGATCGCACTCGCCACAACAGATCCGCGCCACCGGCGGACGCGGCCCGCCACAACGGCAGCCCGGCGAACCCGCGGTCGGCGATCAACAACTCTCCCTTGCGCAGTCCGGAGAACAACTCCCGGCCCAGGGTGGCCTCGGCCTTGGTGATCGGGCCCAGCGTGGCCGCGACGATCGCGTGCGTGCCACATTCGGCCACCGCGACCACTCGAACCTGCGGGAACGCCGCCCGATCGCCCCGTGCCGCCGCACGACCGCTACCGGGCCGACCGAATCGCTGCGTGTTCTCCGGGGTGTCCGGCACGTCGAAGGTCGTGCCGTCGATGGCCAGCACCCGCCAGTTCCGATACCACGAACCCCGCGTCGTCGGCCCCGCCAACGGCTTGGCGACCTGTTCGAACAACGCCTTCAACGGCGCTGGTCCCAGCTTGACCCGTGCTCGGGAGATCGCCGCGGTCGTGGGCACCCGCCACGGCTTGGACCACCGCGCCGCCCACGACAGCCCTTCGGTGAGCAACCGGGCCACCTCTTCATAGCCCTGACCGGAGAACAGACACATCGCCAACACGAAATACACCACCACCCGCGGAGGCAGCAGCCGATCACGCTGACCCGTCCGGCCGGTCTCGGTGATCACGCGATCCACCAACTCCGACGGAAACGACCTGGTCAACAAACCGATCGCGATCCGATCCGACAACCGCGTGTCCGTGTCGGACTTGACCTGTCCAGGCCGTGGCATTCGGGCACCTCCAAGGCACCCAACCTACCGGATCAGACCTTAAGTCACTGGTATTGGCCCTAGGCCGGGAAGTTGGAGAGCCCGCCGTGCAGGATCTTGCCGGAGCGGATCAGGTCGTCGAACCCGGCCAGGATTTCCTCGATCGGGGTGATGCCGTCGGGGAAGTGCGGCATGAACACGTCGACGCAGTCGGTGTTCAGACGGCGCAGACTCGCTTCGAGGAATCGAACCATGATCTTGCAACTGTTGCCGGTCGTGCCGGGGTGGGGCTGGGTTTGCCTTGTCCCGCTGTACTTGGTGATGACCACGAAGCTGTCCCGTCGACGTCCGATCAGCCCACCGAGCACAGTTTCGGCTTGTCCGTCCTGGTAGAGGTTGGACGTGTCGAACGTGGTGCCGCCGGCGCTGACGAAGGCCTCGAAGATCCGTCGTGAGGCTTCAGGGGCACCGCCGGTGTTCGTCGCACTGGCCGCCGCGTTGACCGCAGGAGCCAGCGCATCGGCACTTGCCGACCGCCGACGGCGTCCTGGCGACTGACGGCAGCGCCCGCCCACCGCTGCGTGGTCATCTGGTTGGCGCGGGAGCGGGCTACTGGCTGCTTGTTCTCTGACGTGTGCGTATCGGTGCGCTGCTGCTCAGCTCGACGCTCCACGTCGGTGAAGGTCAGTTGGGCGTTGATGGCGACTGCGGCCCGGTACCGATCGGACCAGCGAGCGAGCCGGATCGCCGCGTCCCTGCGGACTGTTCGGGGTACTCGACCTACCAGACACCAGACACCGGACGCCCTGATCCCGGAACGTTCCAGGATCAGGGCGTCCGGCTCAAGGGGACGACCTCAGACCGCGAAGCCGTCATCGGCAACGCGACGAGCGCACACCAGCGGTGGTGGCACACGAGGTGAAGTGCTTCCCGGACGGCGGGCATCACCGGATTGTGTCAGCTCACGGTGCAGTCGACCGTCGGCAGGGCGTTGGTCCCCGTCCAGTTCGCCTGGAAGCCGAAACCGGTCGAGGCATTTGAGTCCAGGCTTCCGTTCCACTCCGCGTTGCGCGCCGTCATCGTCGGTCCGTCCTGGGTGGCAGTAGCGTTCCAGGCCTGGGTGAGCCGCTGGCCGTCGGCGAAGCGCACCGTGGCGGTCCAGGCCGAAGTCGGGGTCGCCTTGGTGTTGCGCACGGTCACCTCGCCCTGGAATCCGCCACTCCACTGGTTGACCACGCGGTAGGTCGCCGTGCAGCCTCCGGTGGTTGGTGGAGTGGTGGTGGTGGTCGTCGTGGTGGTCGTGGGGGGTGTTGTGCCGGTGAGGGCCGTGGCGACGGCGGGGTACCAGCGGTCGGCCATCTTCCGGAAACCGGAGTCGATCGGGTGCACCCCGTCGTTGGTGTCGGTGGTCGCGTTGAACCCGGTCCACTGGTCGACGACGGTGACCGGTGATTGCGCGGTGGTCTTCCCGGCCGCCCAGCCGGGGATCGCGTTGTTGAGCGCCACCACCCGTTGGGGGCAGTCGGCGCAGCCGCTGGGTTCCATCGGGATGATCTTCGCGACCAGGATCTTCATGGCCGGGTTGTTCGCCCGCATCTGGTCGACGAGCTTGGTGTAGGCGGCCAGGACGGCGTCGAGCGGGATGTGGCCGCCCCACATGTCGTTGGTGCCCAGGTGCATCAGGACCACGTCGGGCCGTGCCGCTGCCAACCAGGGCGGCAGCTGGTTCTGGTCGGCGATGCCGGTGGCTGAGAAGCCGCCGTGCCCCTCGTGATCGCCGTCGTGCGGCACGGAACACCCGCCGCCCGGCTGGGATCCGACGAAGTCGATGTTGGTGTACCCGTTGCGCTGCAACTGCTCCCAGAGCAGGGCGCGCCAGCAGCCGGGGCCCGCGGTGATGGAGTCGCCCAACGGCATGATCCGAATCGCAGCCGCCGCTGAGGATTTGGGCGCAGACATGGAGAGCGCGGGCACGGTCACCGAGAAGGTGAGCGCGGCGAGCAACGGAACGATGAAGTTGTACAGGAAGGGCTTTCGGCGCATTGTAATGTCCTTTGTGGAGGCTCGGCCTGTCACTGGTGGGTGGCAGGCCGAGTCGGAGTGGTTACGGTGTGACGGTGAGCAGGTGCGCGCGGAAGCCTTCGCCGTAGCCGGCGCTCGGCGTGCCGTTGTAGTCCTGGATGAGCACGTTGCCCTGGGTGCAGCCCCAGGGGTTCCAGGTCCAGGCGGTGTAGCCGAGGCGGTGCGCGTCGAGCCAGGTCATCACCTGGTCGATGTAGTCGTGCGCGCAGGTGTCCTGGCCGATCTCACCGGCGTGCACCGGCACCTGTGCGGCCACCGCGCCGATCTGGCTGTCCCAGCAGGACGCGGTCGCGCAGGCGTTGAAGTTGTAGGAGTGCCATGACGCCATCAGGTTGCCGGTCGGGTCGCTCGGCTTGTAGGTCAGCCACTGGCTCAGGTCGTTGGTCCAGGTCAGCCCGGCGGACATGACCACGTTGGTCGCGCCGGTCGCGCGCACCGCGTCGAGCAGGTCCTGCATGCCCGCGACCTCGTAGTCGAAGCCGGTGCACGTGCCGCCGTCGCGCAGGCAGCGCCACGCGGCCGCCATGTCCGACCAGTTGTTCGCCGCGTCCGGGTAGGGCTCGTTGAACAGGTCGAACACGACCGCGTTGGAGCCCTTGAACGCGGTGGCCACCTGGGTCCAGAACGTCGGTGTGTACTGCATGCTCGGCATCGGCTTCTGACAGGTCGCGTTGACGTCGGAGCAGGCCGAGGTCGTGCCGGTGTAGAGGCCGTGGGTCCAGTGCAGGTCCAGGATCGGGTTGATCCCGTTGGCCACCAGCAGGTTCGCGTAGTCCTTCACGGCCTGCTGGTAGGCCGGGCCGCTGGGCGAGCCGGACAGGCCCAGCCAGCAGTCCTCGTTCAGCGGGATCCGCACCGAGCGGACGTTCCACGCCTTCATCGCGTTGACCGAGGCCTGGTCCACCGGGCCGCTGTCCCACATGCCCTTGCCCTGCACGCAGGCGAATTCGCCGCTGGAGCGGTTGACGCCGAGCAGCCGGTAGGGCGCCCCGCTCGAGGTGACCAGCTTGTTCCCCGACACCTTCAGCGACGGCGCCGAGGTCGGTGGCGGCCCGGTCGTGGTCGTTGTCGTCGTGGTGGTCGTCGGGGGAGTGCCGGTGCAGGTGGCGCCGTTGACCGCGAAGTCCGTCGGGGTGGTGTTGGTGCCGCTGTAGGAGAAGTTGGCGCCCGCGCTCACGCTCGCGTTCGCGGGGATGGCCGCGTTCCAGGTCGTGTTGCTGACGGTGACCCGTTTGCCCGTCTGGGACCAGACACCGTTCCAGCCCTGCTGCAAGGTCTGGTTCCCGGCGTAGGAGTAGGTCAGCGTCCACCCGTCGACCGCCGCCGTGCCGACGTTGCCGATCGTCACGGTGGCACCGAAGCCCGAACCCCAGTCCTTGGCGGAGTAGTCGATCTTGCACGTGAAGGCGGCCGAGGTGCCGCTCGCGTACGAACCCGTGGCAGCCACCAACGCGGCGCATGCGAGCGATACCGCGGACCCCAAGACGGCGAGCACGGCGCGTCGCCGCACGGTTCTACCCAACATCGGCACTCCTTTGTGCGCAGGGCATTCAGGGTAAAATGTTTCTGGGAACGCTCCCAGAAGACGTCCGTACCGTCGCTTCCTCAGGGGAGCGCTGTCAACCGCCGCGTGCTCCGACGGAGTTTCATTCACTCGGACAGATCAAGCTCGCCATCCGTCCAGCCCAATTCCTGTGTGGATGGTCGCCGAAAGTCACCGAATTCTTCGGGAGTGGTCCAGGTGGACGCTCAGCCGGGACATCGTCATCCGCGCCGCCGTGATCTCTCGCGGCCGGGTTCCCACGGTTTCGCTTGTTCGATTCGAACGGACCGCACCGTTCGAATCGATGAGTCGAAGCTCAGGAAAGGTCCTGCCGACAAGGGTTTCGGCGATCACCCTCCTCGCAGGAGTGTTGTAGGTTCTCACCGCGCATGACATATCAATCTTGTGCGACCTGGGTTTCCTGGCTATCTCAACGCGATGCCACCATGATCAGTCTCAAAACCCGTGGCATTTCCTCGGCCGAGGCCAGTGGCGCGGTCGCTTGTCGAGGATGCGGCGGACGGCAGCGGAGTTGCGGCTGGTGTTGATGCCGCAGCGACCGCGGGCGGTCGGCTGCCGAGCAGGTTGGCGGGGTCATTCCTCGGGGAGGGGCGGGGTAGCGGCTTGTCCGTGGGCACGTTCCAGCACGACGACGGGGATCTGCCTGCCGGCGGCTGCCTCGAACTCGGCGAACTTCGGGACGAGCGCTATCTCTTTCGCCCAGATCCGCTCGCGCTCCGCGCCCTGCGCGAGCCGCGCCACGACCGGCACTCGTTCAGTCCCGACTTCGACGGTGGCCTGCGGGTTCGCCATGAGATTGTGGTACCAGACCGGATGCTGCGGGCTGCCGCCGTGGGTTCCGAAGACGGCCCAGCCATCGCCGACCGGCTGGTAGAACAACGGGCTGATCCGCTCGCGTCCGGTCTTGGCCCCGGTGTGGTGAACCAAGATCAGCGGCATGCCTCGCTCGTCGAAGCCGGGGACCCGTGGTGGGACGGGGCGACCCGCGGCGAAATCCTCTTCGCTGCTCCAAGGCGCGTATCCGGCGTTCGCTCGGACCTCGGCGATGATCCGGTCGTTCCAGCTGGTGATATCCGAGGCCTTGGCCTTGTTCGCGGTGGTCGTGGACGGGTCGGACATGACATCCCCCTCGCTATCCGGAGCACTTGCTCCGCAAAGTAGCACAGAGCGGAGCATTTGCTCCGCATAAGGCGGTATGCTTGGCCGTATGGCAGTGGCTGAACCGGGAGGCGCCGCCCGGCGCCGCGCGCCGCGCGTGGACGCGATCCGTAACCGGGACGCGATCGTCGCGGCCGCCGCCGAGGTGCTGGCCGAACAGGGCACCGCGGTGGATGTGCGCGAGATCGCCCGCCGCGGCGGGGTCGGCATGGGCACCCTCTACCGGCACTTCCCGAAAAAGGAAGATCTCGTCCACACGGTCCTGCGCAAGGACTTCTCGGAGTGGGCCGAGTCCGCGCGCCAGACGGCGATCGAGGCCGAGGACCCCTGGGCGGCACTGACCGACTTCTACCAGCAGGCCCTGACCGGCTACGCCCGCCACCGCGCGATCATGGAGAATTTCGCGTTGACCTGGTTGGTCCCCGATCTGGAGGGCATCCAACAGTTGCGCCTCGTCATCGACGAACTGTGCGCCCGCGCCAGCGGCGCGGGTCTGCTGCGCCCCGGCGTGACCACCGACGATCTGCTGCTCCTGCTGGTCTCATTGGGCCACGCCGTCCAGGTCACCGACGAGTGCCGCCCGCAGATGTGGAACAGGCTGCTGCGCATCTCCCTCGACGGCCTGCGCGCCGACCATCGCGAACCACTTCCCGCCGAGGGTGCGCCAGGCAGCGTCTCGCGGTCATTTGATGAATGAGATTGACATGAAGTCGCCCGTGAGAAAATGAAGGCAGCTGAACTGCTGAAACGGTTCGCGATGGTGATGGTGATGGCCGCGGGAGTGGTGCAAACCACGACCGCGCAAGCCGTGGCGAAATCGGTCTGCGTCCCAGCGAGGTGGACGCAGACCGGTGAGGTGCCCCGGGCGGCCGAGCGCACCCGCGAATCCACCAACTTCATCCTGCTGTGGGGAGAGCGGTCCGGCGCCAATCCGGCTTCCGCGCCCTCGCCGTGCAACTTCGACCCCAACAGCGTCATCACACAACTGGAGAAACCTGTACTCGTTCTACGTGAACACGATGCGGTTCACACCGGAGACCGGGCTCCTCGCGCAACACAAGATCATTGGCCAGCGCGTTCTCCGCGCCGAGCAGGATCGGGATGGAGATTCGCCCGGCCAACTCTGTGCTTGCCGAAAACTCCATCCGTGCTGGTCAAGCCGTGTGGTGGTATTCGTTGAGAACGCCGCCCAGTCGCTGGCGTCGGCGGGTGTCGAGCTGGGTGGCTGTTGTCTGATCGGTGGTCGGTTGTGGGAGCGCGTGTAGGGGTCGGGCGTTGGCGATGCCTTGGTGGGGTCGGTGGGTGTTGTAGGACCGCTCGTACTCGCGCAGGGCGTGAAGTAGACGTGGTTGGTTCCAGATCAGGGTGTGATCGAGGAGTTCGTGGCGGCAGGTCTGGATCCAGCGTTCCATGATCGCGTCCATTCGCGGGATGCGAACACCGCTGAGGACAATCTGGATGCCTGCATCGGCGAGCACGGCGTCGAACAGGGCGGGGAACTTCCCGTCGCGGTCGCGGATCAGGAACCGCGCGGAGTTGCCTGCGTTGTCGAGGTCCGTCACGAGGTTCTTCGCCGCCTGGGCGACCCATGCTGCGGTCGGGTGCGCGGTGGCGCCCAGGACGCGGATCCGGCGGCTGCTGTGTTCGATGACCGCAAGGACGTACTGGCGGGTGCCGCTCAAGGTCGAGACTTCGAAGGAGTCACAGGCCAGCAGGGCTTGGGCCTGGAGCGGAGGAAGTCCGCCCAGGTGGTGGACGTGCGATCGGGTGCCGGGTCGATTGCGGTGTCCTTGAGGATCTGCCACACCGTGGAGGCGGCGACTGTGATGCCGGGTACGAGCAGTTCGCCGTGGATGCGGCGGTAGCCCGAGGTGGGATTCTCCCGTGCCAGGCGGAGCACCAGGAACCGGATTGACCGTGGTGTCCGCGGTCGGCCGGGGCGTTTGGGCCGAGACTCGGCCGCGTGGCGGCGGGCGAGTAAGTCTCGGTGCCAGCGCAGTACCGTTTCCGGGCGTACCGGCAATTGGGACTGACGAGCACCGTCGTCGGGACCCGGTGCAGCAATGCTGCGAGGAACGCCCGATCGGCAGGGGAGAATCGCAGTCGAGTTGTGCCCAGTTGGCGTTTCAGCAGTTCGCCCCGATTCTGGGTCATTGCCTGGCCTGTTGCTGCCGGGGCGGCCGTGCTGGCAGACAGGGCGTGCTGTGAGCGGTGTCGAGCGCGGTATGAAGACGGTGGTTGTCGAGACTGAGTCGTTGAATGGTGGCTATCGCCAGTTCCAGGTCCTCTGCCATGGTCTGGTCAGCACGACGAAGTCGGGCGTTGTCGGTTCGCAGCTGCGGCCGGACAAGGACGCCGCGGACGTCGTGCTCGGCGCCATGAGTCGACCGCGACGCCCGGTCTACGACCGTGACGACCTGCTCGTCGCGCTCGCCGCCGAGCAGGGCCTGGCGGTGGTCGCGACCACCGCGGCGCACTACGCGCACCCCGCGCGCGGCCGGCTCGCGGCGGCGATGGCCGCGGTGCTCGGGGTACCAGTCGTGGCGGTGCGGATGCAGATCGAGTGCCCGGCCATGCAGCGCTCGATGGTCTGCATCAGGTTGTGCCTGAGGTGCCATCGGTCTGCGACTTGAATGGACTGCGGCGCACCGGTTGTGGCGCCGTCGATGTAGGTCGGGCCGCGGTCGCGGCAGACGACTTCAATCGTCGGGTGTCGCGACAGCCAGGCGGCCACGGTCTCGGCTTCCCGGTCGGGCAGCGAGTCCAGCGGCCTGCGGGTCTGCAGATCGAGGACCACGGTTCCGCAGACGTGTCCCTTGCGCAGGGCGCAATCGTCGATGCCGACCGCCGTCGGGGCTGGCGGTGATGGGTCCGGCAGGGCACGGACCAGCCGCAGCAGCGTGCTACGGCTGGCCCGCACACCGAGAACATCGCACATCCTGGCGCCCGCACGCCCGGCCAACGCGAGGCCGATCTTCTCCAGAGTCGAGCGCAGGCGTTCCGGCCATCGGCCATGCCGCCGTGTCACACCAGGAATCTGTTCCGCGAACGTCCGCTTCGGACACTCCGCCTCCGCGGACACGAAACGCCGATCCCGTAAAACAAGCATCGTGCGGCGGCCAGTCGACGGAAGGTCGGTCAACGACCGCGAGTACCGACCATGCACTCTCGCTGACCACGTTCCACACGCTGGGCAGTCCGCTCCAGCGGCGTCGGAGCGAATGGTCATGCGTGACTCCCCAGGCTCGATCTGGAGATCGGTCACCACCACATTGGCCAAACCCGGCAACGACGTCCCCGCACACGAGGTCACGCTCACAACGCACGACCAAACGATGTCGATCACGCTGCTAAGCCGATGTGATCTTGGTGCGGCACACGTTGCAATGCGTTACCGGACCACGAACCTGAGCCAGATCCGCATCAGGCGGACAAAACCAACCCTAGCCACACCACCGCGGCGGAGGGCCGACGTGACGAGGCCAGCGCCTACTGGGGCACCCCCTTCGCGGACCTGGAACTGTGACCGATTGGCCGCCCCGTGTGCGGAACCGGTGGTCGCCCAGCACGGACGGGCTCGTGGTGCTCTCCCCGCCCACGTCACCCGCTACTGGGCACGGCCGGACATCGCCTACCTGCCTGCCGGTCACCGATCCGGGGCCGCTGCCGTACGCGCTGGTGTGGCGGAGGGAGGCGGAGGGCGAGCCCATCCGGGCCCTGGCCGGGATCATCCGTGACCTGGGCCCTCTCCCAGCTCGTGATGTCGTCCGTCACCCTCGGGTGGGATCTGATGCCAAGCGGGCCGGGTGTTGCCTGGCTGTACGCCACTTCGCGCTGTCCCCGATGGGCAGGCTAGTGGCGGCGTCGCAGTCGTAGGAGCCACCCGGACGATTACGAGAGATCGAAGGGTGCGGGGGAGTGGCCTTCCCAGATCTGGCGGGATGCCTGCTCGGGGTAGGGCAGAGTCTTCGACTCGGTGTCCAGGACGCGGGTGAGGTGCCCGCCGGGCCGGTGAGCGGACCAGCCCGCGTCGCCGGTGGTGACGAAGCGGACCCATGCGTCCCGGAGTTCGCGGGAGAGCGCGACGGCCTCGGGAGTGGGCTCCTCGCCGATGAGCTGGGTGCCGACGGGGCTGTCCAGCGTGCCGAACGCCAGAGGCATGTCGAGGCTGTGGCAGGCGCCCAGGATGCCGCCGAGGGCTGGGGCGACCCAGCACAGTTCGAACAGGTACGAGGTGCCGCCGGCTGCGGCGTTCGCCTCGGCCAGCTTCTGCGACGGCATGCGGAAGAGGGCGTCGGAGTACACCGTCTCCACCAGTTCCTCCGGGCCTGCCTGCGGGAACGCGGCACGGTAGGCCCGCGCGCCGTCCGGCTGCGGGGCGAGCAGTTCCAGGGCTGCGTGGGCGTCCTCCTCGGTGAAGGCGCCGTACCGTCCGCTCATGACGCTGAAGTACCGGAATTCGTCCCGGGTGTGGCCGACGAGCAGTTCGGTCCCGCTCGCGCGCGCGCCGGTCAGCGCGGGCCACGGTGTTTCCGGGAGGACCTCGCCGTCGACGACGGGGCACAGCGCGGTGCCGGTCTCCGTGAGGCGTCCCCAGCTTTCCCGGTGCGCGTGGAGGCCGGCGTTGAAGGAGGTGAGCTCGGCGGCCAGGTGCCACGGGTCGATGTCGCGCAGGGCCTCGGCGGTGGGGGCCGCCGCACCGAGCCGGTCCGCGAACGCGGCGGTGACCTGCCGTGCCAGCGCGGGGGTGCTGTGCAGCCCCGGCACCGAATGGGCGATGGCCCGCCGGAACAGTCCGCGCGCGGACTTCATCGTCAGCAGGGCGGCGACCGAGCCCGCCCCGGCGGACACCCCGCCCACGGTGACCCGGCCGGGGTCGCCTCCGAAGGCGGCGATGTTGCGCTGCACCCACTCCAGCGCCGCGATCTGGTCGAGGAATCCGCGGTTGGGCGGCACGTCGTCGAGGAACGCGAATCCCTCCGCGCCCACGCGGCAGTTGATGGTCACCACCACGACTCCCGCCTCGGCCAGCGCTGCCGGGTCGAACATCGGGTCGCTCGACGCCGCCGAGAGGTAGCCGCCCACGGGGATCCACACCAGCACCGGCAGTCCCGCCGCGCCGGGATCCGGAGTGCCGACGTTGAGCGTCAGCCAGTCGGTGCCCTGCGGGGGCACGTCGATCGGCAGGGACAGCGGCACCACGGGACCGAACTCGACCGCCTGCCTCGTCCCCTCCCAGCGGTGCGGTGGCGCGGGCGCGGCGAAGCGGAGCGCTCCGACCGGGGGCTGGGCGTAAGGGATGCCGCGGAACACCGCGTGCCCCTGCCGCCGGCGCCCCTGCACCACGCCTTCCGTGGTCCGTACCTCTGGCTGCTCGGACATGACGATTCCTTCCCTCGAGCGGATCCCAGGATTATGGGTCAGATGTATTATGTCAACTGTATTGGAACAGTCCCGGGATACGAGGGAAGGGCCGGCGATGCCGAAACAGGTGGATCACCGCGGACGCCGCGAAGCGATCGCCCGCGCACTGTGGCGGGTGGTGGAGCAGCGCGGCGTCACACAGCTGACGATGCGCGTGGTGGCGCAGGAGGCGGGCATGTCACTCGGGCAGCTGCAGCACTACTTCGCCTCCCGGACCGCCATGCTCTCCTTCGCCATGGATTTCGCGTCCGAGCAGACCTCGGTGCGCGTACACCAGGGGCTCGAAAAGCTCGGTGACCGTCCGCACCCCCGTGACGTGCTGCGACTGACGCTCGCGGAAATGCTCCCCCTGCATGCCGACGCCCGCGCGACCAGCCGGATGAGCGCCGCCTACGTCCTGGAGGCGCTGCACGACGAGGCCGTGCACGAGCAGGCGCGCCGCGGCCTCGTCCAAGGGCGGGCCCTCGTCGAGCAGTTGGTCCGCCAGGCGATCGCCGACGGGCACATCGACTCCGGCCGCGACCCGGCGACCGAGACCAACCTGCTCCTCGCCCTCACCGGCTTCACCTCCCTGATCGAACTCGACGTGATCGAGCCCCAGGACGCGCTCGCCGCGATCGACGTGCATCTGGAACGGCTGTTCAGGAGTACGTGACCTGCCCCCGGCACGGGGCAGGTGGGGACAAGATCAGCTCTAGGCCGGCCGCTCCCCGGCCTGGTCCACGACGCCGATCGCGACGCGAGTGAAGATCGATCAGGTCGCTCCCTTCTCGATGCGCCATTCCACCGCCTTGTGCTCGCGTCCGTGCTCGCCCACTGCCCGGAACTGAACGCGCTTGCCTGCCACGTCCGCTCCTTCGCCGACATGCTCATCCGGCTCCAGGGCGAACGCCTCCCGCAGTGGATCGACATCCAAGCCGTCAACCTTCCCCGACTGCATAACTTCGCCGCCGGACTCCTACGCGACCTGCCCGCGGTCACCGCCGCGCTCACCCTGCAGTGGAACTCAGGCGCTGTCGAAGGACACGTCAATCGGATCAAGATGCTCAAGCGCCAGATGTTCGGCCGCGCCGGATTCCACCTGCTCCGCAAACGAACCCTCCTGACGTGACAATCTGTTGCCGGACCGCAAAACTCAAGCCAGACCCACTTCCGGTCGACAACCGCCGGAGCGCCGGCGTCGGGCACAACGCTCGCCATCGAAGCTGCCTGCGGATCCTCCGACAACCGCTTCTGGGATGTCGGCTACCGGTGTGTTCCCACTGTGCGTCGCCGTCTCCGTGGTTGATCAACCCTTCCCGATGGGTCGTTGGAGCGGGACTTGGCGACGCGCCGGAACCATCGCCCGTGCACGTCAGTGTCGCGGTAGTCGGGTCTTGAACCCATCACGGGTACGTGCACTCCGAGTCCTTCCCGTCGGGTCCCGCGCAGACCTCGATCCAGACCACGGGAAACCCGACAAGGCTTCGGCGCTGTCGAGTTCGGGCTGCTAGCAGTAGCACGAAGTGATCGAACTCCCCACCAGTGCTCCCCGGTCGGTCTGTCACGACTGAGGATCACCCCGGTACAACCCGGCCAACGCGTCCGAGTTCGTCCAGCGTGCCGAGTCCGCAGCGGACCGGGCTGAACCCGTGATGTGACAGAGCGGCCGTGACCGGGCGTCAGGAACAGTCACCAGTCGATCGCGGCCGAGGCCCAGATCGGTGACCGCGTGTATGCGGTCACCGATCTGACAGTTCCCCGGTCTTGCCCGACGCGCCGCGGTACATGCGTGCCACACCGGGGGAGTCCTTGTCATCCTTCGGAAACCCCGTGACGTCGATGACCAGCGCGTCCGAATCGACGAACTACCCAGCCCGGACCGCCCGCCGCCGCGGCTCCTGGTGCTCGACCCGAGCAGGTCCGCCATCGGCTGCGTCCGACGCGAAGCCCTCGACCACATCCTGATCACCGGCGAGAACCACGCACGACAAGTCCTCAAAACCTGCGAAAACCACTACAACCGACACCGAGCCCACCAAGCCCGCGACCAACTACCACCCGAGACTCAGCACCAGCCTCCCGCGGTCCACGACCTCGACACCCTCAGGCTGCACCGCACCCGCATTCTCGGCGGACTCGTCAACGAGTACTGGCACGCCGCTTGACCAGCAACGATGACTTTTCGAGCGGTACACCTTCGAACCTGGTCGAAGCCCTTCCGCACGACCCGGACTGATCGCGGCGTCACCTTTCGTCGCGCGAACTCGACACCCCAGCCACGTCATCGATCAACCGATGCACTAGTCACAGTTGAAGCTGCTACCTTGACCGGAGAGGTGATAGTCGGAAATCCAGCCGAAATACTGCGCAAAGCGCACAGCGGACCAAGTGGTGACGCCGTTAACACTGTCGCCACGCCGGAAGCAGTTGAGGTCGACCCAAGCCCCCCAGGGCACTTGAACAATGCCAGAACAGTTGAGGCCGGGGCCGGTCCGCATCCAAACTCCGAGAGGAACACTCGGAACCCTGTTGACCGTTTGCGCAATGCGCGTGTCCTTGTCAGGTGCACTTGGTCCGCATGGAACTGCCGCGACAGCGGGCGAGGCGGTAAAAATCGATGCGCCAGCAGCGGCCAGCGTGAAGGAAGCAAGCCCGGCACCGAATTTGCGCAGGCGCGCACTCATAAATTCTCCCATGGTCGCATATCATCATGTATTGGGTATTGTGTAGCCTGTATAAATTTTACTTGTCTCACTTGCTTGTGGAGCTTCGATTCGTGTTGATTCCGCGCGGAAGAATATAGATTTCACGCGGTAATGGGCTGGCGCGCTCGGGTAGATGTAGTTCACGCCCTGTTCGCAGTGGAAGTACGCCGACGCGTACGACCCGTCGCACTCGACAATCAACGGATCCGCCCTGCCCTTGAACCGGAAATACGATCTTTCCTACTCGCTTCATCCCTTCCTGAGCAACCGCGGTGGCAACTCCCCTGCCGCCCGTCCGGTTGGTGAAACCCGATTCACTGCCTCCCGCGGAACCGCGGATTGATCGTTCGAATCGTTCGATCCGTCAGCGGCTCGGTCACCGAAAGATCCAAACCTCGCTCCGGTGCGCCGAACACTCCGACCAGGCCGCTAACGACGGCTTGTGATCTTGCGCATTTTCTCCCTTTTATTTCGAACATGCACATGTGTAGCGCTCTTCCAGAGCTTTCCTGAATGTTCGACGGGTTGATTTCCTTGGTTTCGTTCTTCCTGCGGGTGTGGGCCGGCGAATCAGCCTTGCTCACGGGCGGCGCGTCGACTGTCGGTGGGGGTCGTGGCTTGCGTACGGCCTGCTGACGTTGATGGTGACGCGTCGGTAGGTGCTGTAGGGGGTTTGTCGTCCAGCGAGGAAAACACGGTCGCCTGTCCATGGGTCGGTCGACGCGGATGCGTTGGGGATCCAGTCGTCCTGACAGGCCTTCCGGCGGCATCATGGGAAGGACTACGAAATGCCTCCAGCGATCGCGTGGTCCCCCGAGTCGCACCGCGCGGTGGAGGTGGAACCGTAGAAGCCCCAAGGTGCCAGGTACTGGGTTCCATACCTGGAGTACTCCCGGTTGATGCGGACATCCACGCATGTCAACCAGGCACTGTAGAACTCCTTCGGGTACAACGCGCTGCGCTTGCAACTCCCGCTGATGTAGGTCCAAGGGCTGAAGTCGCTCGACGAGCGACAGGTCATCGTCAGCGCCGTCACGTCGCTGGAGACCGTGGTCATCGCGGAATCTGTACTCGCGGCCTGTGCCGGAGCGGCCAGGCCAGCCCCCGCTGCGGCGAGCGCCGCGCAGAGCACCACCGCACGGTGTGCCGTTCGAACCATGACTGTCTCCTCCGTGTCCGCCTCGTCGGCTGATGCGGACGTCATGAACACGGTGGACCTCCGGTTCGTCGCAACGTCATCGCGTTTTGGCAATCGCCTGGTCGGCGGTCGTGAGGCGGTGTGCGGGCGGGGTAGTAAGGGGCGCGGGGAGGTGGGCATCGTGGTGACCGAACTGCGCGTGCTCGGGCCGGTCGAGCTGTGGGTCGATGGCCGGGTGGTGGAGGTCGGTCACGCGCGGCAGCGGTGCGTGTTGGCGGCGCTGCTGGTGGAGGCGAACCGGGTCGTCACCACCGAGCAGCTGCTGGACCGCGTGTGGGCGGATCGGTTGCCCTACAAGGCGCGGTCGGTGGCGAGCAACTACGTGTCGCGGCTGCGACGGGTGCTGACGCTGGCTGGTGATGTCGCGGTCGTGCGGCGGGGCGGTGGGTACGTGCTGGAGGTGGATCCGCAGGCGGTGGACCTGCATCGGTTCCGCCGACTCGTGGAGCAGGCACGCGGGCAGGAGGACGCACAGGCGCTGGTGTTGCTGGAGGAGGCCGCGGGGCTGTGGCGGGGTGAGCCGTTCGCCGGCCTGGACACCCCGTGGCTGGCCGCTGTGCGCACCGGCCTCGAGCGGGAGCGCGTCGCCGCCCGGCTCGACCGCGTCGACGTCGCGTTGCGCTGCGGCCGGCACACCGAACTGCTGCCCGAACTGTCTGCGCTGGCGGACCACGATGCCTTGAACGAACGCGTCGCTGCCCAATTCATGCTTGCCCTGCACCGCGCCGGACGCACCGCCGACGCCCTCGCCCACTACCGGCAACTGCGCGCCCGACTGATCGAGCACCTGGGCACCGAGCCCGGCACCGCACTGCAAGACGTGCACCAGCGCATCCTCGACAACGATCCCGACCTCATCCCACTCTCGGCGGCGATCACGGGAGCGGTGATCACCAGCGGCGCAGCGGCCAAGGCGGAAGAACCGATGCCACGGCAGTTGCCCGCGCCGCCACGGTGGTTCACCGGCCGCCGCACCGAACTGGCCCGCCTGGACCAAGCGCTGACCGCCGAACTGGCCGAGGGGCCGCAGCCGGCCGGCGCCGGTTCGGACACTGGAACCGGTGCCACGGTGGTGATCTCCGCGATCGGTGGGGCGGGTGGGATCGGCAAAACCTGGCTCGCCCTGGCATGGGCGCACCAGCACGCCGAGCAGTTCCCCGACGGGCAGCTGTTCGTGGACCTGCGCGGGTTCAGCCCCGCTCAAGAGCCGGTGGCCCCCGAAGCGGCGGTGCGCGGGTTCCTCGACGCCCTGGGAGTCGACTCCGGTCGGATCCCGTTGGACCTGGGCGCACAGGCCGCGCTGTACCGGAGCCTGGTCGCAGGCAAACGAGTGCTGGTCGTGTTGGACAACGCCGCCACCGCCGACCAAGTGATCCCGCTGCTGCCCGGCAGCCCGACCTGCGCCGTGCTGGTCACCGGCCGCACCAGGCTCGCCTCCCTCATCGACCGGCACGGCGCCCGCCACCTGCGACTGGACGTACTGTCCCGTGACGAGGCACGTGCTCTGCTGGCCGCACGCCTGGGCGCGGATCGCACCGCCGAGCCCGACGCCGTGGACGAGCTGGTCGAGTTGTGCGGCGGCTACCCGCTGGCCCTGTCGATCACCGCCCGCCACGCCGCCACCCACCCCGTCATCCCGGTGGCCGAGGTCGCCGCCGAACTGCGCGAGCACGGGTTGGAGATGCTCGACCACGACACCGATCCCGCCGCCAGCCTGCCGGCCGTCCTGTCGTGGTCACTGCGCCGGCTCACCGCCGAACAGCGCACCGTGTTCGGGCTGCTGGGCATCGCTCCTGGCCCTGACACCACCCTGCCCGCCGTGGTCGCTCTGACCGGTCTGCCCGAGGCCCGCGCACGCAAGGCACTGTCGGCGTTGGAGGAGGCGTCGCTGGTCGAACGGAGGCCGGGCGGCCGGTACGCGATGCACGACCTGGTCCGCGCCTACGCCACCACCGCAGGTGACCTGCCCGAGGACGCGCGGGAGGCTGCACTGGTGCGGGTAATGGACTTCCACCTGCACACCGCCCACACCGCCGACCGCCTCTTGGACCCCCACCGCCCACTCCTGGAACCCGACCCACCCACACCCGGCGCCCACCCCCACCCGCTACCCGACACCGCTGCCGCGATGGCCTGGTTGGAAGCCGAGCATGCCACCCTGCTGGCCACCCAACGCGCCGCCATCAACCTCGATCGCTCCGCAGTCGTCTGGCACCTCGCTCTGGCACTGGAAACCTTCCACCTACGTCGAGGGCGCCTGTGCGATGCACTCGCCACATGGCGGGCCGCGCTGGACGCCGCCGCCCACCTGCCGGACCCCGCCAGGCGTAGCCGTGCCCACCGAAGTCTCGGCTACGCCTGTTCCCGGCTGGGTCTGCACGAGGAAGCCATCCAGCACTTGGACCAGGCCCTCGTCCTAGCCGTGCGCCACCACGATCCCACCGAACAGGCGAACACCCATCAGGCGCTCGCGTACGTGCGGGGACGGCAAGGAGACGATCAACGGGCTTTGGACCACGCTCGACACGCCCTCGACCTCCGCCGCACCCTCGACCAGTTGCTGCTCGAAGCCAACGCGCTCAACACCGTGGGCTGGTATGCCGCACGCCTGGGCGAGTTCGACACCGCCCGCGACCATTGTCTTGCCGCCCTCAGTCTGCATCGACACCACCACAACACCGCCGGTGAGGCAGCCGCTCTGGACAGCCTCGGGCTCATTGCCCACGGCACAGGTGACCACCAGCAAGCCATCGACTATTACCACCAAGCCCTCACCAAGCGCCATGCACTCGACGACGCCTACGAGGTCGCGAACACCCTCGACAGCGCGGGCCACCCCCACGCCGCCCTCGGACAACACGCGCAGGCACGCGCGGTCTGGCGGGAGGCACTGGAGCTGTACCGGGAACAAGACCGCGACGAAGACGTCCAGCGAGTGCAACGACAACTCGACGAACTCAGCGACGTGCCACAAAGCTGACGTCTTCGCCTTGCTTGTGACGCTGCGTGTGCGTAGGCGTAGGCGTTGGTTTTCGGGGTTGCGGAAGCCGTGGGCATTGCGGGCGACGCGCTTGACGGCTCGGTCGATGCCTTCGCTCTTGGCGTTGGTGATGCTGGTGCGCAGGAACGCTTCGACACCGTCCCACCAGGTTTCGATGGTGGTGACCAGTCTGGTGATCTCGGCGATGCCACTGTTGGCGCACCACGAGCAGAAGCGGTGCAGGCTGGTACGGACTTCACCAGGTACTGCCCCCTCGGCCCCCACGACGACCGGCCACGCGACGACCGCGTCCGCGCCGTTCAGCGGCGGGGTGAGCCCGCGCGCTTGACCGTGCGGACGACCGGCGCGGTCTCGACGGTGTGGATCCGCGGCAGGGCACCGAACCGCCGGGTGAGGTAGCGGTAGAGGTGCGCGCCGTCCCGGCACACGATCGACACCAGCAGGTTGGTCGGGCCGGTGGTCGCCCGCGCAGAAGGCGACCTCGGGGTGCGCGGCGACCGTGGCGCCGGTCTCGGCGAGGTCAGCGGGCGACACCGACGCCCACAGGCGGGCTTCCGCGCGGTAGCCGAGGAGTTCGGTGTCGACGTCCACGTCGAAGGACAGCAGCGAGGCGGCGCGCAGCGCGTCGATCCGGCGGGCGACCCGCGACTGGGACCAGCCGGTCGCGGCGGCCAGGGCCGGGTAGGGGGCGCGGCCGTCCTGCGCCAGCGCCCGCAGCAGCGGCCGGTCGGCGTCGACGAGGTCGGTCGACGGGTCGCCGACGTGCGCCGGGCGCAGGGCGGCGACCTGTTCCGGGCCGAGCGAGCCCGGACCGTCCAGTCCCTGCCTGCCGCCGCCGAAGACGTGCAGGACGCTGTGCGCGGTCACGGCCACGACCGGAGCCGTGCGCTGGAGGCGGTGCAGGATCAGCTCGTCGCGTTCGTTCGCCGACCACGACCGCAGGCTCGCGCTGATCTCCGTACCACCGGGCAGCAGGTTCACCCAGCGGGTGTCGTCGCGGCGGGCCAGGGCTTCCGCGACCTGCGCCGCCGAACCCTGTTCGCACTGCGCCCGGATGATCCACTCGGCCCCGCCGAGCCGCAGCGCGTCGACGTCCCCGACGAGGCGAACCAGGTTGGTCCCGCACACCGGAAGTAGCGGCGCGCGACCGTGCGGTCCGAGACGCCCAGCACCTCGCCGATGCGCGCGAACGACGCTCGCCGGTCCACCACCAAGGCCTGCAACAGCCCTCGGTCGACGTCGTCGAGGACGACGGATCCTCGCACCACAGCAACCATGGTGTCGGATTCTCGCATCGAAGGCGGTCTGTCTTCGCGTTCGAGCGGTTCCGGTTCAAGGCTTGTCGCATGGAAACGTCATCGAGGAACTCGCGCTCATGGGCTCGGACGAGCCGCCGCACGTCCTGGAGCGGGACGAACGACTGCTGCTCGCGCCACCGCACCCCAGCGGCCTGCCGTTCACGCCGTGGCACGACCAGGAGTCGCTGTCGGTCGTGCACTTCCCCCAGGAGCACGAGGAACGGGCCTTCGCCGCGCCGCGCGGGGTGTACGAGAACGACGGGCTGCGCGTCGAGTGGCAGACCATGCACGACGGCAGGCAGCCGTTCTACCACCGCAACTGCGACGTGGACGAGCTGTCCTACCAGATCGCCGGGGAGCGCACGCTGATGACCGAGTTGGGCGTGGTCGAGCACCAGGCGGATGAGTTCTCCCGCATCTCGCGCGGCGTCGCGCACGACAACCACGGCCACCGCGAGAGCCACCTGCTCTTCTGCTCCTCCGCGCCGGTGACCGGGGAACGCGAGGCCGCGCGCACCTCTCTGGCGGTGTCGCCCCCGTTCCCCGGCTGGCGGGCGGGGTGGGTCAACGAGGCGGTGACCGAGTGCATGGGCACGCCCGGCCACGACATCGCGGTGTTCCCCGTCGACGAACAGCTGCTGCTCGACCACGTGCACATCGACACAGACCGGCTGCGGGTCCTCACCACGACCCGGAACCCCGGTGTGACCTGGCAGTACCGGTCGGACCGCTTCCGGTTGGGCAGCGCGTGGCGCCCACCGCGGACGGCAGGCGCTTCCGGCGCACGCTGGACGCCGACGAGGTCCAGTACCAGATCAGCGGCCGGCGCACGCTGGTGTCCCAGCACGGCGTGGTCGACCTCGTTCCGGATGACCTGGTCCGGATCCCGTTGGGGGTAGCGCACACCAGCGTCGCCGACGAGCCGACCGAGCACCTCGTCCTGCTGGCAGACCGACCTCTCCTCCAGGTCGCGCCCACCGCTCGGCGGAGCCGGTGAGGGCGCAGGTGCTGACCGCCTTCGGCGGCGCGGACAACTTCGAGCTGACCGACGTCCCGACACCCGTGCCGGGGCCGGGCCAGGTCCTCGTCCGCACCGCCGCCACCGGCGTCAACAGCCTGGAGTGCGAGATCCGCCGCGGCGGACTGGAACACGCCTTCCCGACACCGCTGCCCGCGATCCTGGGCAAGGAGGTCGCCGGTACCGTCGCCGCGCTGGGCCGGGGCGCGACCGGGATCTCGCCCGGCGACCGGGTCGTCGGGTTCACCGACTCCGGCGCGTACGCCGAGTACGCCCTCGCCCGCACCGAGGCGCTCGCGGGCCTGCCGGACGCGCTGTCGTTCACCGACGCCGTCACGCTCCCCGTGGCCGTCGAGACCGCCGTGCGCGGCATCCGGGCCCTCGGTGTCCGACCGGGCTGGACCGTCGTGGTCAACGGGCGGCGGGCGCCGTGGGCAGCGCTGTCGTGCAGCTGCTCGTCCTGCGGAGCCTCACGGTCATCAGCACCGCGTCCGAGGTGAACCACGAGCACCTGACCGCGCTCGGCGCCACCCCCGTCGCGTACGGGCCGGGCGTCGCGGATCGGATCCGGGCCCAGGCCGGGGACGTGGTCGACGCGGTGCACGACGTGACCGGCCACGGCTTCGCGGCCACGGCCGTCGACCTGACCGGAGACCCGCGCCGGGTCCTGACCATCGCCGACTTCGACGCCGCGGGGATCGTCGTCGTGACCTGACCCAGCCAATTCGATCGGGTGAATGTGCGGATGCCGCACCCAGGTCCGCTCAGTGACCCTGATCGCTGACACCCGACGGGTGTCGCGCGGACACCGCACCACGGATCTCCGACGGCACTGCCACAACCGGTGCTCGCCGGAGAGTCGGCGTTTCACGAACCAAGCACCACCGCGGCGGCTGGGGAGCCGCCGCGGGCGCCGAACACCCGACAGTTGCGGAGTTCGTGATCACGGGAGGTGGAACAGCCTGGCGGGTTCGTCGGGGGACCCGTCAGGCCTCCTCTCACCGTGCCGACAGCACACCACGCCTGCACCCGTCCACACGGGCAGGCAGTCACGCGGGGGAGGACCACCGTGGCGTCAACATCAACACCCACATTGTTCACGCCCGCCCGCCCGGCCCGCTTGACTCCGGCCCGGCCCGCCCCAGCCCGCCCGCCTTGCCTCGTCCTGCCGGTATCCCGCCTCGGCGGTACCGTTGCCCCGCCCAGCCCAGCCGGTACCGATGCCCGCCCCGCCCACCGGACTCCCGGTGCCGGCGCCTCGTCCGCCGGACAGGCGCGGGTGAACCGAGGTTGCGCCGCGCAGCGGGTTCCTGACCAGCGGCTCCGGTGGGAAAATCGGGCCGTGACAACGTTGTCACATTCCTCAGCCCTGCAGGAGGAACCATGCGTCTTCGTTCCGCGGCCCTGGCCGCCGTGACGTTCGCGGCCCTCGCGGTCCCGGTGACGGCCGGAACGGCACAGGCGGTGTCGGATCCGGCGCAGTACGTCAACCCGTTCGTCGGCACGAAGCCCGGCGGCCCCGACTTCGGGCACGGCGGTGGGGCGGGCAACACGTTCCCCGGCGCCGTCGCGCCCTTCGGCATGCTCCAGTGGAGCCCGGACACGGTCACCCACCAGCACGGCGGGTACCACTACGACGACAACCGCATCCGCGGCTTCAGCCTGACCCACCTGTCGGGGCCGGGGTGCAGCGACTTCGGCAACATCCCGTTCCTGCCGACGCTCGGCGCCAGCCCGGTGAGCCACTACACCTTCAACCACGCCAACGAGATCGCCCAACCCGGCTACTACTCGGTGGCGTTCGACAACGGCCTGCGCACCGAGCTGACGGCCAACCAGCGCTCCGGCGTCGCCCGGTTCACCTACCCGGCGGGCCAGCGCGCCTCGCTGTCGGTCGACGCCGCGCGCGCGTTCAACGCGGCGAGCGGCTCGATCACGATCGGCACGAACAGCCTGTCCGGCCACACCGACAGCGGCGGGTTCTGCGGGGCGGGCAACCGCTACCGGCTGCACTTCCACGTCACGTTCGACCGGAACTTCGCCACCGCGGGTGTCGTCGACGAGCAGGGGGAGGTCGACGAGTCGCGGCGCACGATCGAGGGCGAGAGCGGGCAGCAGCTCCCGCCCGCGCCCAAGACCGCCGAGACGCGGAACCTGCCCGCGCCACCCGGCGTGACGACGCAGGACGTGCAGCCGTTCGCCGCGTCGGCGTTCGTGTCGTTCGACTCCAGCACGGTCACGGCGCGCATCGGCATCTCCTTCGTCAGCCTCGACGGCGCGAAGGCCAACCTCTCCACCGAGACCGGCACCAAGACCTTCGACGAGGTGAGGACCCAGTCGCGGGCCGCGTGGAACGGCTGGCTGGGCCGGGTCGACGTCACCGGAGGCACCACGACCCAGCTCCGCACGCTCTACACGTCGCTCTACCACTCCCTGCTGCACCCCAACGTGTTCAGCGACGTCGACGGCCGCTACACCGGCTTCGACAACCAGGTGCGCACGACGGCGGGCGTGCAGTACGCGAACTTCTCCGGCTGGGACGTCTACCGGTCCCAGATAGCCCTCATCGCCCTGCTGGCCCCGAAGGAGGCCTCCGACATAGCGCAGTCGGCGGTGAACCAGGCGGCGCAGGGCGGCTACTTCGACCGCTGGACCGTCGCCAACGGCGGCACGGGCGTCATGAACGGCGACCCGATGGCGATCATCGTCTCCACGATCCACGCGTTCGGCGGCACGTCCTTCGACACCGGCCAGGCTCTCCAGCGCATGGTGGCGGGCGTTGACGACATCCGCCAGCGGCCGGGGTGGTTGCAGTTCAACGACTACGGCTACGTCCCCACGGGCCTGCCGGACGTCTGGGGCTCCGCCGCGACGACCCTGGAGTACACCAGCGCCGACTTCGCCATCAGCCAGCTCGCCGCGCGCCTCGGCGACACCGCGACGGCGGAGAACTTCCTGCGCCGCGCGCAGAACTGGCGCAACCTGTTCGAATCGGGGCAGAAGTACGTCAAGCCGCGCAACGCCGACCTGAGCTGGCCCGCGTTCAACCCGGTGCAGGAGAACGAGTACGTCGAGGGCAACGCGGCCCAGTACACGTGGATGGTGCCCCACAACCACCGGGGCCTGTTCGACGCGATGGGCGGCAACGCGGCCGTGGTGTCCCGCCTGGACACGTTCTTCACCGAGCTGAACGCAGGCCCCAAGAAGGTCTACGCCTACCTGGGCAACGAGCCGACGCTGAACACCCCGTGGGCCTACGCGTACGCCGGTGCGCCCGCGAAGACCCAGGACGTGGTGCGCCGCGCCCTGACGTCGATCTTCACGCCGGTCCCGGAGGGCCTGGTGGGCAACGACGACCTCGGTGAGATGTCGTCGTGGGCGGTGTGGGCCGTGCTCGGGATGTACCCGCAGGCGCCGGGTCGCGCCGACCTGGTGCTCGCCAGTCCGCAGTTCCCGCGGACGACCATCACCAGGGGCAACGGCAAGACCATCACGATCACCGCCGCGGGCGCGTCGGACTCGGCGAAGTACGTGCAGTCCCTGCGCGTCGACGGAGCCGCGACGACCAAGCCGTGGCTGCCGTCGTCGTTCGTGGCGAACGGCGGCACGCTGGACTACACCCTCGGCACCTCGGCGTCCACGTGGGGTTCGGCCACCGCCGACGCCCCGCCGTCGTTCGACGTGGGCCCGAACCCCGCGCGGACCGGTGCGATCTCCGGCCTGTCGGCGAAGTGCGCGGACGCCGATCCCGCCGTCGCGGGCAACGGCGCACCCGTGCGCCTGTGGGACTGCAACACCTCCGCGGCCCAGGTGTGGACGCTGGCGTCGGACGGCAGCGTCCGCGCGGCCGGGCGGTGCCTGGACGTGAGCGGGAGCAGCAGGTCGAACGGCGCCAAGGTGCAGCTGTGGGAGTGCAACGGCACCGGCGCGCAGCAGTGGTGGCCGAAGGCGAACGGGTCGCTGGTCAACCCGCCGTCCGGTCGGTGCCTGGACGTCCCGAACAGCAACCCCGCCAACGGCGTCCAGCTCCAGATCCACGACTGCAACTCCACCGCCGCCCAGCAGTGGAGGGTGCCCTAGCGGTGACGTCCCGGCCGCCCGCCCCGCGCGGCCGGGACGGTCCACCGGGGCTTCCGGCGCGGTCGGCCCCTCTGGTACCAAGGGGACCGGAGGTCCCGGCCGACCGCGGTCACCGCCACCGAGGTCGGATCACCCAGGGGGAATCGATGACGACGATCCGTGAGGTGTACGACCGGACGCTGGCGGGTGGCCTGCGCGCCGACGCGAGCGCGGGCGCCGACCCGTTCGCGATCGTGCGGACAGCGGACGCGCAGGGCGCGAAGGGCATCCCGGCGGCGGTCGAGGCCGTGTGGCGACTGGTCGGCGGCGGTGGTGCCGGTGGACTGTGGTGGCCGGGCGCCACCACGGACGTCGTCGACCTCGACGCCGAGATCAAGGAGCTGGCGCTGGAGGCGCTGGACACCGCCGACGGGAACCTGCGCGACCCGAAGGGCCTGCTGGTGCTGCTGTGCCGCGAGGCCGTCGAGTTCCACGTCGTGGAGGGCAGCGACCTCGCGCTGCCCGACCCGCCGGTGTGGCGGATCGTGCGGGACGAGCCGGTGGAGCGGCGGTGGGCCGCGGTGACCGAGTGGTTCGCCGAGGCGGCGCGCGGCGTGCTGGACCACCGCGACGCGCTGCGCCGCGAGATCGCCGAGGGGGGTGCGGAGCCCACGGCCAGGTACTTCGACCTGTGACGGGTGTGACGATCCACCGGACGGGGTGGAGCGGTCACGGGTAGCGTCATGCGCCGTGAACGCTCGTGAACGCATCCAGGACCTCGCCGATCGGATCGTCGTGCTGCGCGACGCCTACTACCGGGGCTCGCCGTCGGTCGCCGACGCCGAGTACGACGCGATCGAGGACGAGCTGCGCGGCCTCGTCGAGGCCAACCCCGAGCTGGCGCCCGACCCGAACCCGCTGGAGCAGGTGGGCGCTCCCGCGGTGCTGCACGCGCCGGTCCGGCACTCGCGGCCGATGCTGTCCCTGGAGAAGGCGACCAAGGCCGAGCAGGTCACGGCGTTCTTCGCGCGCTTCCCCGGCCAGCCGGTCGTGGTCATGCCGAAGCTGGACGGGCTGTCGCTCGCGCTGGTCTACGAGAACGGCAGGCTGGCACGGGCGGTCACCCGCGGTGACGGCACGACCGGCGACGACGTGACCCCGCTGGTCAAGGCCCTGACCGACGGCGTGCCCGCGCGGGTGGACGCCCCCGGCCGGGTCGAGGTGCGCGGCGAGGCCGTGATGCTGCGCTCCACCTTCGCCGCCTACAACGCCGCGCACCCGGACAAACCGCTGATCAACCCGCGCAACGCCGCCGCCGGGACGCTGCGCGCCAAGGACCCGGCCACGGTCGCCGAACGCAGGCTGACGTTCTTCGCGTTCGACCTGGACGCCGAGGCCGCCGAGGCCGACCTGGAGCGCGCGCTCACGGTGCTCGGGTTCACCGCCGCGGACATGCGGCACTGCGCCGACGCCGACGCCGCGCAGGCCGTGATCACCACGATCGAGCAGCGGCGCAACGAGCTGGACTACGACCTGGACGGTGCCGTGCTGCGGCTGGCCGACCGCGACGCCTACGCCGCGGCCGGGACGCGGTCGAACTCGCCGCGCGGGGCGCTGGCGTTCAAGTTCGCCGCCGAGGAGAAGACGACCGTGCTCGCCGACGTCGTCTGGGACGTCGGCAAGACCGGCAAGATCGCCCCGGTCGCCTGGCTGGAGCCGGTGTTCGTCGGCGGCACGACCGTCACCCGCGCCACGCTGGCCAACCAGGAGGTCATCCGCGCCCGCGGCATCCGCATCGGTGACACGGTGCTGGTGCGCCGGGCTGGCGACGTGATCCCGTTCGTCGCCGGGGTGCTCGACGCCTCGCAGCGCACCGGGGCGGAGCGGGAGATCGTGCCGCCCAGCGAGTGCCCGTCGTGCGCGCAGCCGCTGACCGAGCAGGGCAACAGCCGGGAGCTGTTCTGCACCAACGTGGCCTGTCCCGCCCAGACGGTGCGGCGGCTGATCCACTGGGCCTCGCGCGCGGCGGCGGACATCGAGGCCGTCGGCGGCGTGTGGATCGAACGGCTCGCCGAGGCCGGGATCCTGGAGAACCCGTCGGACTTCTACACGCTCACCAGGGAGCGGCTGCTGGAGTTCGACCGGATCGGCGAGGTGTCCGCGACCCGCATGATCGAGTCGATCGACACCAGCCGCCGGGTCGGCCTGCGGCGCGCGCTCATCGGCCTGGCGATCCCCATGGCGTCCGAGGGCACGGCGGCGCGGTTGTGCCGGGCCGGGTTCGGGTCGTTGGAGGACGTGCTCGACGCCGGGGTGGACGGTCTGGTCGAGGTCGAGGACATCGGCCCGAAGGTGGCGGCGTCGCTGGTGGAGCACCTGACCCGGTTGCGGCCGGAGCTGGAGCGGCTGCGCGAGCGCGGGGTGTCGCTGGACGTGCGCGAGGAGGACCTGCCGCCGGTGGTGGCGGCCGGGGCGCCGCTGGAGGGCAAGACGGTGGTGATCACCGGCGCGATCAGCGACCCGCGGTCGGGGGAGAAGGTCGCGCGGCCGACGTTCCAGCGGCTGTGCGAGAAGGCGGGGGCGACGGCGGCGTCGTCGGTGTCGGCGAGCACGGACATGCTGATCACCGGGGCGGGTGTCGGTGCGGCGAAGCTGACCAAGGCGGAGAAGTTCGAGGTGGAGGTGGTCGACCAGGGGGTGATCTGGCAGCAGCTCATCGCGGCCGGGATCGCCTAGCGCCGAGGGCGGGAGCGCTCGGGTGGCCGAGCGCTCGGTTGGTGTGGCTGAGCGCTTCGGTTGGCCGGTTGATCACGACGGTTGACCAGCGAGACGCTCGACTGCGGTCGGCGGTGTCATCTGTAGGACTGCCAAATGGGCTCAACGCGGCATGACAGGACGTTCGGCGCAGCGCGAACGGAAATCGTTGGTCGATCCCGCGGGCAAACTTTCGGGATCTGGCGATGGGTGGATACAGGTCTGGAATATGCCACCTTGCTCGTGTTGGCCGAGGTCTTGAAGGAAGTGGATAAGGCTTCGCGCGATTTGCAGGTGCCGGGTCTTTCCGCTCTTATCCGCGCGACCGCCGGAGTCAGTGCGGTATTGCACGACCGACGGACTCAGGTGCTGTGCGCCGGAACGGTGCCTCGCTGTTCGACTGAATCGCCAATCCGGCTTCGCCGGGTTGTGTAACGTGTAGCGACACGGTACTGGTGGCACGTTTACCGGACACCCAGGAGAGTGACGATCTTGCGTGCTTGGCTTCAACAGTGTTCTCAGCTGATCCTGACGACTACGATATTTGCGCTCGCTGCCGGGGTCTCGGTGCTCGTCAACGTCCTGACCGAGGGTTGGGCGTGGCCGGTCGGCATCGGGGTTGTCGTGCTGGTCGCGTGCCAGGTCGTCGTCGAGCGTGTTCGCGCTGGCATCGCCGACCCCGGATTCCACCCTCGGCAGCGGTCGACAGTGGACCAGACGTTCGGTGAAGTCCGGGACAGTGAAGTCAGCGGCATCAATCGCGCCAGCCCAGGTGGTGACGCAGAGGTGCGGCAGCACTTCGAGGATGTGCACAACTCACGGATCACTGGACTCGACGAGGGTGACAGGTCGTGATGGTGCCGCTCGGCCCGGACGTCCCGGTCAAGCGGTCGAACACTTTTGTCGACCGCGCATCCGTGTTCGACATGATTGCCGAGAGGGTCTCCGCAGGCGACCCGTTCCTCGTGCTCATGGCAGAGCCGGGGTTCGGCAAGACGTCTATCGCCGAGCGGCTCGTGGAGAATTCTCTCGATGCGGCGCCACCCATCCGCAGTCTCGTACCGGGCTGGCTGCACGCATGGCACTTCTGTCAGGCCCGACGTTACGAATCCCTCGATCCCCGCGCCGTGCTCCAACGACTGGCTTCCCAGCTCTGCCACACCGTGCCCGGCTATGCCGAGGAGATCGCCCGGTCCGTTGGTGACACCAGCATCGCCATCACACAGACAATCACCGGCGACGTCAGCGGGTCCACCATCACCGGCGTCAAAAATTTGGTCCTGCCCGCCACTGACCCGCGCCAGTTGCTCCACGACTTCCTTCGCAAGCCGCTCGTTCGAATGGGCTGCCCGGTGACCGTTCTAGTGGACGCGATCAACGAGAGCGACGAACAGGGCGACTCGGCGAACTCCCTCGCGTGGTTGCTTTCCACCCTTCAGGACGACCCGGTACCGCAACTGCGCTTGGTGCTGACTACCCGTAACGGCTCCACAGCAGAAAGGTTCCGGTCCGGTCACCTGAACCTCCGGGGCATCGCCCAGGCCGGCGGCACCGACGACGTACATACCTACGCCCTGCGCTGCCTCCAAGACACCGGTGTCCTGGACGCGGAACCTCTGGCCGCCGAGATCAGCGAAGCCGCTGGCGGCAACTTCTTGTACGCGGTGCACGCGATCGAGCAGTACCTCAGCGATCCGACGAGCGGTGTCCTCGCCCTGCCCGCCAGCCTGGCCGAGTTGTACCGGGAGTACCTAAACCGCCGGATGGCAGCCCAAGTCGAAAGGTGGCATGGCTCGATCCGTCCGACCCTCGCGCTGCTCGTGCAGAGCCGGGGTGAGGGGTTCACCCGACGACAGTTGACCGCGATCTCCGGACTGTCACCCTCAGTGGTCGACGACGCCCTGGAGAGATGCTCCCCCTACCTGCTTGGGCAATTTCCCGACGGTCCCTTCGCGCCTCACCACGAGGCGCTGCGCGAGTACCTCCGCACGTCGCCTCAGCACAGCATCCACCCCTTGGAGGCCACTCGCCGGATCGTCGAGGTTCTGCGCGGCGCGGGCACGGACCCCCACGCCGTCACCCACCTGCTCGGTTACCTCACCGACTACCACCGGCTCGCGGGAGGCGAGGACACCGCCGCAGCCCTCCGTGCGATTGAGGAGACGATCACCGACTACACGTACCTACACGCGCGGTTGTCGGCGACCGGCATCGACTCCTTGGTGGCGGAGGTCGGCACGCTGCGCCGCACTGTCGGCGACAACGACATTCTCGATGCGGTTCATGGGGTGCTCACCCGGCAGGCGCACAACTTGCGCCGGTGGGATCCGGACACCCAACCTGCCCTAGCGCTGGGCCAAATTCGATACGACTGCGCCTTCTCCGGCGCCCCCGGCCTTATCGACACGAGTGTCGACGAGAAACCTGCCCTCCATATCGAGTGGAGCGCGGGCGGCGAGGGTACATGGTTGCTGTCGCACACGCTCGCCTCCGGCGAAGGCTACTTGTCGGCGATGGCCGTGTCGCCGGACAGCAGCATGGTCGCAGCGGCCCGCCAAGAGAGCGGTCTCCACGTGCATGATGTGGAGACCGGCGCCATCCTCCGCAGCTTTCCTCTCGACGGGCACGCCTCAAGCGTATGGTTCAGCGAGAACAACCGAAAGGTGCTCGTCCGCTGGAACGACGGTCGGATCATCGTGCGCAACCTCATCACGGGTGAAGAAGAGCCTCCGATGCCCGACGATCTCCGGGCCGCCGAGCGGAGGACCACGCCATTGTTGCCCGCGTACATCAATGTTGTGCGGGACGACGAACGCTGCCCCTTCGCCGCCGCTACACCTGACGGTCGTTTCGCCGTCGCCCTGTGTTACCAGTCCGGTCGACAGTTCATCGCCGTGTGGGACCTGAAGCGTCGCGAGATCATCGGTGTGCACTTCGACAATGGAGTTACGTCACTGGCCATCACGGCCAACGGCGATCGCGTCATCGTGGGCCGCTCGATCGGTGACCCCTACGTCCTCTCCCTGCCGCCTCTGCCCGGTCACGCGTCCCCCAAAGGCCACCGGGCGGCCGTGCAGACGGTTGCGCTGCGCGGAGACCGAGCGGTGTCGATCGACACCGATGGCACTCTGAAGGTGAGGAATTCCCGATCCGGACAACCCGAGCTCACCGTCAAAGGACCTGGGTATACAACATCGATCGCGATCCACTCCGACGGTGGGCAGTGTGTCACCGGCGACGGCGAGGGCAACATCGACGTCTTCGACTTAGGGCTCCAACTCACGGTACGCAAGCTGGCCGTGAAAGGAGTCCCCGTTGACCAACTGTGGCGGACCCGTGACGGTGCATGCGAACCCATGCTGCCGGCAATAGGGTTCGACGAGCCAAGCCCACCTGGGCAGCCGATCAGGCTCTACATCGACCATCGCTCGATGGTCATCGCCGTAGATATCTCGACCGACGGCCGCTTCGTGGTCACCGGCACCACCGACGGCGTGCTCCGAATCTGGAACCGGGAAACCGGGAACCTGCATCGCGAGCTGACCAGGGACGGCTGTTTTATCCCCGCGGCCCGGTTCACCTCGGACGGACGCCACATAGTGACCGTCTCACAGTTCGGCGGCCTCTACCATTCCAGGCTCATCTCCGTGGACATGTGGTCCGTCGCCTCCGGAGAACTCACCACCCAGCTCTGGCCGCCACCGACGGAATCCTCCCACGACATCGCGTGTAATACCATCATTGGAATCACCCGAGATGGCCGCTACCTTGCCACCGCAATCGACGCGACACTTGTCGTGCACGACCTCGACGACCTGTGCGAACTCGGTCGACTCACCCTGCACGGCAGGATCACCTGCCTCGCGATCGACGACACGCGGGCGCTCATGGGCACTGAGAACGGAGAGGTGACCGCAATCAATTTCTGCGGCGCCTGAACTCTGCCTTTGCTTGTCCACCGACAATCGGGACTGGGACCTGGATCTCCCGACACCGCAGCATCAGACCAAAGACCCAGGCCGGCAAACCTCGATCTTGACAGCGTCCGCTCGTCGGCAGTAGCGGGCGTCCATCCGTGCGACCTGCGGCATGATGAGCGCCCCCGTCCCACTGCCGATACCAACGTCACCGCCCTTGGCGCCACCAGCGGCGTTCGACGACAAGTTCATCGAGATCGCGGAGGTTGCCGAAAGCCACCTCTGCGAGACCACCTGGGCAGGTGAGCGCGACGCGGAGGTCGGAGACGAGGTAGGCCGCTTCACGAACCTCACACTCCGCGCGGAGGACTTCCGGGCAGGCCGCCGTCGCACGGGCGATGACGTCGAGGACAGCCTCCAGGTGCGGGCCGCTGAACCGGGCGAGGAAGAACCAGTCGTCGACCGGGTCACCGAAGCGGGCCCATTCGAAGTCCAGCAGCGCTGTCACGCTTCGATCGTTGGCGAGCCAGTTGTCCCAGTGGCAGTCCGCGTGGACAGGGACGACAACCCGCGAGTGCAGTGGCGCACGCTCCGCTATCGCCGTCAGACCGTCGAGCACGCGGCGGGCGATGAGGACGTTCCGGTCCAGGGCGGCAAGGTTCTCGATCTCGGCGACGAGCGCGGCTTTGCCGACGAACCCGCCGTGATCGACGGTCTCCGCCAGAGTCTGCTTCGCGTGGCTCACAGGTGTCCAACTGTGCAGTGCGTCGAGCCGTTGGACCGCTTGCTCGGTCAGCAGGCGCGCGGTCGCACCGTCAGTCCTGGGCATGCCAATGCCGGGGGCCGTCCCCAGCACGCGGGTGTAGCAGGCGTAGCGGACCTCACGCGTCCCCAGTCGGTGGAGCCCGCTGTTGAGCAGCGGGGCCGTGAGGCCGGTGGGCAGGTGGGGCGCGAGTGCGATCTCCCGGTCCAGCCGCGAGTGCCCGGCCGCGTCGATGATCTTTACGACGATGTCGGAGCCGAGGTAGACGTGGTGGGATCTGCTGTGGGCGGTGGACATGGGGCCGGGGTCGTGGCCGAGGGTGGCTGCCGCGATCGCGCGAGCGGTGTCACGGGCTTGTCGAAGGTCGGCCATCACCGTTTGCCGGGTGGGACCACCGACGTCGCGGCGAGGTTCATCCGAGTGTCCGTTCGAGTGGTGTTGCACAACTGTTCCAGCTCTTCGCGTCAGTCGGCCGGGCAGGATTCCGAGGCCTGGCAATTTCTGCGCCGCAAGCGCTACCGCACGGTCATCGGCCAGCCTGCCGCTCAAACCGGCCCGGACGTTCCGCGGGGCGGAAGGCGGCACGGCGAAGGTATGTACTGACAGGTGTCTGCCTCGGGCGGGCGCGGGCCGCGATGCTCGTGGCATGACGAAGAACAGCGTTCCGATCACCGTTTTCGCCCGTACGACGTCCAGCCCCGCCCACACCCACC
>NZ_DASUSQ010000019.1:0-66846 GCF_036375055.1 Umezawaea sp. | reverse complement strand
GGCGCCCGGCCGGCACCACCTCAACCACCAGACGGCGAGCCACCGCCTTCCCGGAACCAGGCCGATCTGCCGATCAAGGGGCAGATCGAGGGGCCCCGAGTCACATCGGGCACCCCGCTGGGACCAGCAGCCACCCGATCCGCTGCGACCGGCAGCCACCCGATGCGACGGGACCAGCAGCCACCCCATCCAGCAGGACCGAGGCCCGATCCGACGGGACCGACCCGATCCGACGAGATCCGGCAGCCATCCGAGTGGGCGATCACGGGGTCCCCCACCGACGAACCACCAGGACCCCGAGCGAACCCCACCACCCGCCCGCTAGGGTTCCCGGCGATGTCATTCGCCAGCCCCCTCTTCCTGTGGTTCTTCATGCCGCTACTCCTAGCGGCTCTACTGACCACACCCAGAACCTGGCGCAACGGCGTCGTGGCGGTGGCGAGCCTCCTCTTCTACGCCAGCGGCGCGGGCGGCACCACCCTGCTCCTCCTGGCCTGCATGCTCGTCAACTACCTGGCGGGCCCCCGCCTGGAACCGGACCAGGACCCCGCGGTCCGCCGCAAGCTCCTCCTGGGCGTCATCACGTTCAACCTGGGCATCCTGGTCGTCTGGAAGTACCTGGGATTCGCCACGGACCAGCTGGACACCATCGCGGAAGCCCTGGGCGGCGACTTCCCGGTGGTCCACCTGGCCCTGCCGATCGGCATCTCCTTCTACACCTTCCACCACATCTCCTACGTGGTGGACATCTACCGGGGCGAGCGCAGGGCGCTCAAGGACCCGGTCTCGTTCATCACCTACATCGCCATGTTCCCGCAGCTGGTGGCGGGGCCGATCGTCCGCTTCCGGGAGATCTCCGACCAGCTCCCCCAGCACCGCACCCACCGCCTGGACGACATCGCCGCGGGCTTCCCCCGGTTCGCGCTCGGCCTGTGCAAGAAGGTCATCATCGCGGACTCGCTGGCCCCGATGGTCGACGCGTGCTTCGCGACCCCGTCCGACGAGATGACGTTCTCCATCGCCTGGCTGGGCGCGGTGGGCTACACCCTCCAGCTGTACTTCGACTTCTCCGGCTACTCGGACATGGCCATCGGCCTCGGCCGGATGCTCGGCTTCCGGCTCCCGGAGAACTTCGCCCGCCCGTACTCCTCCGTGACCGTCACGGAGTTCTGGCGGCGGTGGCACATGTCGCTTTCCCGGTGGTTCCGCGACTACGTCTACATCCCGCTGGGCGGCAACCGGCACGGCGTGGCGAAGACGTACCGGAACCTCGGGATCGTGTTCGTGCTCACCGGTTTTTGGCACGGGGCGAACTGGACGTTCCTCGTGTGGGGTTTGTTCCACGGCGCCCTGCTCGTTGTAGAACGCAGTTTTGGATGGGATTCCACCCCTGCGTCGAAAAATGCGCGCATCGGCAGGCGGGCATTGACGATGTTGCTCGTGGTGATCGGCTGGGTGTTCTTCCGGTCGGCCGACCTCGGCTCCGCGTTCACGATGCTGGGTCATCTGCTGCTGCCGGATTTCTCCGGCGTATCCGAGGCTGTGAGCGTCGCCACAACGAATCAGCGACTACTGATCCTGGTGGTCGCGCTGGTCATTGTCGTATTGCCCACATCCCCGGTGAGCGGCCCGTACCTGGAGTCCTCAAGGGACAAGATCGCCAGCGTGGCCCGCGTCTCGTTGATGACGGTCGGCCTGACCTACGCGGCAATCCTCGTCGCGGGAGGGACCTTCAGCCCGTTCCTGTACTACCAGTTCTGATGTCGAGCGAATAACGATACCGCCCGGTACATTGGTCGATAAGCAGGAACCCAAACTGGCCCACTCGGCGCAACCCGTCAAGAGGTAGTCCGGCGAACTTCGACAGAGCGTAATCGCAGAGCGCTTCACCACAGTGTGACGAATGTCAACTGTCAATATTAACCGGGGCCAATTTCGTATCATAACTACTTTATGTAACCGACCTACTCCGTTCAGGTACACACTGTGGTAGGACAGAGATTGCACTACCGGCAGCTTCTACCGTCTTCAACGGAGAAATAGGTTACTTCGGGTGGGGGTAACGTGAGTCGCTCTTCGGGGCCGAACGACCTGGAGGGGTTGTGACCTCCCAGGGAACGTTGCGCGCGCTCGTGAGCGACCGCGAGTTCCGCGGCCTGTGGATCGGCTCGACGGTGTCAACGGCGGGTGACCAGCTCGCGGCCGTGGCCCTGTCACTCCTGGTGTTCGAGCGCACCGGCTCCCCCCTCTGGACCGCCCTCACGTGGTCGCTGACGCTCTTCCCGCCGCTGATCGCCGGTCCGCTGCTCGGCTGGCTGGCCGACCGCTTCCCCCGGCGCACCGTGATGATCATCTGCGCGTGGCTCCAGGCCGGGATCGTGGGCCTGATGGCACTGCCTGCGACGCCGCTGTGGCTGATGATCACGCTGCTGGTCGCCGTGCAGGTGGTGGCCTCGCCGTTCCTCGCGGCCCAGGAGGCGAGCCTCCCCTCGGTGCTGCCCGACGAGCGCTACGACGACGGGGTGGCGCTGTTCGGCACGTCGGTCGACGTGGCCCAGATGGCGGGGCTGGCCGCCGCGGGGTTCATCGTCACCGCCTCCAGCCCGAGCGTGGCGCTGGCGATCGACGCCGTGACGTTCGTGCTCGTCGCCATCCTGGTGCACACGTCGGTGAAGCACCGGCCCGCCGCCGACCCCCGGCGGCACCGCAGGGTCGACACCACGGGCGAACCACCCCGCCAGGGCGTGTTCACGCTCCTCGTGACGGAGCCGAGGCTGCGCAGCCTCATGGGCATGCGCCTGCTCGCGGGTCTCGCGATGGTGCCGGAGGGCCTGGCCGTGCCGCTGGCCGCCAGCCTCGACGCCGTGTGGGCCGTCGGGCTCATCCTGGCGATCGAACCCGCGGCGAACGTGCTGGGCGTGGCCGTGCTGTTCCGCTGGGTTCGGGAACCCGCCAAACGCGAGCGGCTCATCGGGCCGCTCGCTATCCTGTCGTTGGCGCCCCTGGTCCTGTTCGCGCTCGACCCGAACCTGACCTGGACGATCGCGCTCCTCGTCATCGCGGGCATGGCGGGCGCGTACCACACGCCCGCACGTTCGGCCTGGATGAGGATGCTGCCCGACGCGTACCGCGGCCGGGCATACGGAATCGGCAGGGCCGCCCTGCGATCGAGCCAGGGTGGCGGCATGGCGCTGGCAGGCGTGGTCGCCCACGCTGTGGGCTCCATCACCGCGACCATCGCGGGTGCAGGAGGCATCGGGCTGCTTCTCGCAGCCCAGGCCACGGTGTCCTGGCGCCGAGCGCGGATGCGCGGCGACCAGAAGGTGGTGGTGAGCTGAAACGGACTCATCACATATCGCGATTGTCAATCATGACGGACCTTTCGTGCGCGTCCTGCGAGGATTCGGCTGCGTACGGTGAGAATTCGGCCCCGAACTGAAGGGAGGGGGATCTCACATGTCGCGGTTGCGCATGGCAAACCCTCCTTCGCTTGGTCGTCGAGCAGCGACAGGTGCGAGCAACGGGTACCCCAACGGCACCACGGTGTGCGGACACCGCGGTGGGGTTGGTGGGACGTGGTGAAGAACAGTTTGACTGACGACCAGCCTTCCAGGGCAACCCGTTGGGTACCGATCCGGAACTGGGACCTCTGGACGCTGCGGCCAGCCGCTCTGGCGTTCTTCGTGCTGGTCGAATCGGCCGTGGCCGGAGCCGCCATTTGGCTGCTCACCACGCTGGGCACCGTCTCGGCCACGGACTGGCTCCGGTTCGGCGCGATCATGGTCGCGATCACGATCCACCTGGTGATGGTGCGTCGGGCTGAGGAGTCGCGGCGGAACGAGTCGGCCGGTCCGCACATCGACCTCACGTCGGTCTGGACGTTCGCCGCCGCCATCGCGCTTCCAGGGGGTCTCGCGGTTCTCGTCACCCTCTGGATGAGGATTCTCATCCAGCCCATCGCCCGCCGCCAGCCGTACCGGTTCGTGTTCAGCTCCTCCAGCATCCTCGGCAGCACCATGCTCGCGTGGGCGGTGGTGCACCTCTCCGGGTTCTCGCTGGCCGCCACCGGCAACATCCCGACCGACCTCGGGCTGGTCCTGGTGCTCGCGCTGGCCGCGGCGCTGAACTGGTTCGCCCAGGTCGCCACCATCGCCATCGCGTTGAAGATCGTCACCCCGCACACCAGGCTCGTCGAGTTCCTCGGTTCGAAGACCGACAACATGCTCGAGGTCACCACGCTGGGCGCCGGTGCGATGCTGGGCATGCTGATCACATCGCACTGGGTGGGCCCTCTGTTGCTCGTCGCTCCGGTCATCCTGGTCAACGCACTGCTGAACCTCGCCGCGGAACGGCGGGCCCACCTCGAACGGCTGCTGAGCGAGCAGGAGCAGTTGCAGCAGCAGCTCGCCGAGGACGCGCACACCGACTACCGGACCGGCCTGCTCAACACCACCGGCCTCGCCGAGTACGCGAACAGGCTCGCCGAGCGGTCGAGGCACGACGGTCAGCCCGTGACGGTACTGGCCATCGACCTCGACTTCTTCAAACGCATCAACGACACGTGGGGGCACCCCGCGGGCAACGCCGTGCTCGCGGAGGTGGGCCGCATCCTGCGCGAGAAGCTCCGACCGGGCGATGTGGCCGGAAGGGACGGTGGGGAGGAGTTCCTCGTCGTGCTGGCCGACACGGGGCTCGCACAGGGCATCCTGATCGCGGAGCGCATCCGCCAGGCCATCGCCGAGGCTGCGGTGTCCACGACGGACAAGCACCGCAACACCGTGACGCTGCGCGGTCGGGCGCTGCCACCGACCGATGAGGACGGTCCGGACGTGCGGTCGATCTCGGCGTCGATCGGGGTCGCGGTCGTGCCGGACAACGGCGACAGCCTGGCGCTCGCGCAGCACAGCGCGGACGCCGCGCTCTACGTGGCCAAGGAGAACGGCCGCAACCAGGTGCGGGTGGCGGGTCTGGACATCGGTTCGGCCGCGACGCGCCTGCCGCTCCCGCTGCCCTCCCCGCGCACCGACCAGCAGGCCGTCGCGGCCCCGGACGACACGCAGGTCAGCCGCACGGCGTGAGTCACGCCGCGGCGGCCACCCTCCGGTTGCCGATCCGGCGGACGCGGACACGGCCGACGACCCGGCAGCCGACGTAGATCGCGAACGAGATCGCGGTGACGAACGCGCTGACGGGCAGGCCGGGGGCCAGCGAGAGCACGATCCCGCCCAGCACCGCCACCTCGGCGAACAGCACCGACAGCAGCGTCGCCCGGCCGGGGCTGGACGTGACGCGGCACGCCGCCGCGGCGGGCGTGATCATCAGGGCCAGCACCAGCAGAGCGCCGACGATCTGCACGCTCAGGGCCGTGGCGATGCCGACGAGCACGGCGAACACCGGGGTCAGCACGCGCACGGGCACGCCGCGCGCGGCGGCCACGTCGGGGTCGACGCTGGCGAACAGCAGCGGCCGGTAGAGGCACGCGAGCACGACCAGCACCAGTGCCGCCGTGCCGACGAGCTGCCACACGTTGTCCGCCGCCACGCCGAACGGCTGGCCGACGAGCAGGCCGAACTTGGTCGTGGCGCGGCCGTCGTAGAGGGCGAGGAACAGCACGCCGAGCCCGAGCCCGAACGCGAGCACCGCGCCGATCACCGAGTCCCGCTCGGAGTCCTTCTGGCTCAGCAGGCCGAGCAGCAGCGCGGCCAGGACCGCGCCGCCGACGGCGCCGTAGCCGACGCTGACGCCGAGCAGCAGCGCCGCGGCTCCGCCGGTGAAGGCCAGCTCGCTGGTGCCGTGCACGGCGAACGACATCTTGCGCGTCACGACGAGCGGCCCCAGCACGCCCGCGAGCAGGCCGAGCACGGCCCCGGCGATGAGGGCGCGGTGCACGATGTCGAGGGCGAGCAGGTCGAACGTCGTGCCCAGGTCGAAGAAGGTGTCCATCAGCTCTCATCCACGACGTGGTGCGGCTGGTCCTCGCAGAGCGTGCCGGTGGCGCCGACGACCAGGATCTGGTCGCGCACCCGCACGACGTCGACCGTGGTGCCGTACAGCTCCGACAGCGTCTCCGACGTCATGACCTCGCTCGGCGGGCCGATCCGGAAGCGACCGTCCACCAGGTACAGGACCCGGTCCACGAGCGGCAGGACCGGGTTGATCTCGTGCGTGACGAACAGGACCGCGGTGTTCGACGCCCTGCGCCGGGCGTCGATCAGGTCGCTCACCACCCGCTGGTGCGCGAGGTCGAGCGACAGCAGCGGCTCGTCGCACAGCAGCACGCGCGGGTCGCCGACGAGGGCCTGCGCGACGCGGAGCCGCTGCTGCTCGCCACCGGACAGCAGCCCGATCGGCGCGTCCGCGTAGCCCTCGGCGCCGACGGCGGCCAGCACCTCGTCCACGCGGGCCCTGCGCTCGGCGCGGCCGCGCAGGCCGAGCCCCCACGCGTGCCCGTCCAGGCCGAGGCCGACGAGGTCGCGGCCCCGCAGCGTCAGCGTCGGGTCGAGCGAGCGCTGCTGGGGGACGTACCCGATCTCGCGGTTGCCCCGCCCCGGTGGCCTGCCCGCGATCTCCACCGAGCCGCCGGAGAGCGGCTGGAGGCCAAGCAGCACCCGCATGAGGCTGGTCTTGCCGGAGCCGTTCGGGCCGAGGATGGCGAGGAACTCGCCGGGCTGGACCTCCAGGTCGAGGCCCTCCCAGAGCACGCGCCTGCCGTAGGCGAGGGCGGCTCCGCGCAGCGAGACCGCCCCGCGCGGCTGCGCGGGGCGGTCTGCCGGTGTCACGTCGGTGGTGGTCGACGGTGCGGTCGTCATGGCGTCAATTCTGGCTGAGGGCGGTGGACAGCGCGTCCACCTGCTTCGTCATCCAGTCAAGGTATCCGGAAACCCCGGCGGGCAACGTCTCGGTCACCCCGACGACGGGGATGCCCGCCGTGCCCGCGCCGGAAACGAGCTGCTGGGTGACGCTGTTCTCGGTCTGGGTGTTGTTGACCAGTGCGTTGACCTGCTTGCCGGTGATGAGGCCGGTGGTCTCGGTCAGGGCGGCGACCGGAACGTCGGTCTCGTTCTCGATGGCCTCGCTGAACTCGGCGGGCGTGGCGTCGGTGATGCCCGCTGCCTCCAGGAGGTAGTGCGGCACCGGCTCGGTGACGACGACCTTGCTGCCGGGGTGGTCGGTGCCGACCTTCTGGACCGAGGTGGTCAGCCCGGCGAGCCCGTCGTCGAACGCCTTGGCGTTGGCGGTGAAGGTGTCCTTCTGGTCCGGCGCGGCGGCGGACAGCTCCTCGGCGACCTTGTCGGCGACCTTCTTGACGGTCGGCAGGTCGTACCAGACGTGCTCGTTGACGCCGTCGGCCTTGCCGGACAGGGCGAAGGCGTCGACCTGCTTGGCGGCGTCCGCGCCGGAGTCGCCGATGAGCTTGGTGAAGAAGTCGTCGTAGCCGCCGCCGTTGAACACGACCAGCTTCGCCTTGCCGAGCGCGGCCACGTCGGCGGGCTTGCTCTCGTAGGAGTGCGGGTCGGCGGACGGGTCGTCGATGATCGAGTGGACGGTCACGGCGTCGCCGCCGACGGCCTTCACGACGCTGCCCCACACGTTGGTGGAGGCGACGACGGCGACCTTGCCGTCGGCCGCCGCGGACGTGGCGGCCGTGTCGGTGCCGCCACCGCAGGCGGTGAGGGCGAGCAGGGCGACGGCGACTGCCGCGCCTGCACGGAGGTGACGCAGCGTCATCAGTGAACTCCTCGACGGGGTGAAGCTTTGGGGATGGAAACCGTTGTCGAGTTCATCTTAGAACGGATAGCGACCACCTTGTCCACCGACCCACATGCGACGAAGGCCACCCGTACTCGAACGGGTGGCCTTCGTCGGTGCTGCGGGTGGGTCAGTCGGTGAGGCGGTCACCGCTCTCCGGGTGGAACAGGTGGATCTCGCTCGCGTCACGCACAGCGACCTTGACCTCCTGGCCGAGGGTGGGGGGCGTGCGGCCGTCGACGCGGACGACGAAGCGCTCGGACGAGTCGCCGATGCGGACGGCGCCGTGCACGAGCGCGTCGGCGCCGAGCTCCTCGACCAGTTCCACGGTCATCGCCAGGCCGTCCTCGGTCGAGGTCGACGGGATGATGCCGAGGGCCTCCGGGCGGATGCCGAAGGTGATCTCCGACAGGCTCGCGCCGGACGCCACGTCCAGGGCGGCGCGCGGCAGCGGCACCACGATGCCGTCGAGCTTCGCGCCCTCGGCGGTCAGGGGCACGGTCTTGAGGTTCATGGCGGGCGAGCCGATGAACCCGGCCACGAACGCGTTGGCGGGCTTGTCGTACAGCGCGCGCGGGGTGTCGCACTGCTGGAGCAGGCCGTCCTTCAGCACCGCCACGCGGTGACCCATGGTCATGGCCTCGACCTGGTCGTGCGTCACGTAGATCGTGGTGGTGCCGAGGCGCTGCTGGAGGGCCGCGATGTTCGCGCGGGTCTCCACGCGCAGCTTCGCGTCCAGGTTGGACAGCGGCTCGTCCATGAGGAACACGGCGGGCTCGCGGACGATCGCGCGGCCCATCGCGACGCGCTGGCGCTGGCCACCGGAGAGGGCCTTCGGCTTGCGGTCGAGGTACTTGGTGAGGTCGAGCAGCTTCGCCGCCTCGCCCACCTTCTGCTTGATCTCGTCCTTGCTGACGCCGCGGAGCTTGAGCGCGAAGCCCATGTTCTCGGCGACCGTCATGTGCGGGTAGAGGGCGTAGGACTGGAACACCATCGCGATGTCGCGGCCCTTCGGCGGGACGTTGGTGACGTCCTTGCCGCCGATCTCGATGGCTCCCTCGTCGATGTCCTCCAGCCCGGCGAGCATGCGGAGGGCGGTGGACTTGCCGGAGCCCGAGGGGCCGACCAGCACCAGGAACTCGCCGTCTGCGACGTCCAGGGACAACTCGTCCACCGCGCGAACCGGCGGGTTGCCGGAGAAGATCCGCGAAGCTTTGACGTAGGCGACCTCAGCCATGTGACGCACCTTTCCAATCCAAGCGTTGGCGTCAACGTATTGATTGCAAGCGCTTACGGGAATGGGTGGATTGGTCTAGTTCCGGGGCGTCTGCGGGGCCTGCTGGAGGTGGGGCCGGGGACGTCGGGGTTGGGCAGGCCCCCGATGGCGCGAGTGTGTCGATGCCCGCTCTCGTTTGTCAAGGCGGGAAAGATGCCTTGACAAACGAGAACGGGCATGACGAGCGCTGAACATCGGGGGGCCGCCGGGGGAAGGGGTTGGAAGAGCAGTGGGCTCGCCGGGGTTGGGGGCGGGTTTGGGCATGGGGGCCGGTGGCTGCCGGTTGAGCTGGGATGAGGATGGGCCGGCTGGGGAGGGTGGGGTGGCTGGCGGAGGTGGCTGGCCAGTGGTGCTGGTGGCCCACCGCCCGGGTGGGCGGTGGGCCACCGAACGCTGGGAGTCGGAGCCGCCTGGCGGGCACCTCGGCACCGGCAGCCGCCTGGCGAGCCGGCACCTCTCAGCCCTTCACCGCCCCCGACGCCAGACCGGTGACCAGGAACTTCTGCACCAGGTAGAACACCGCGATGGCCGGGATGGCCACCAGGATCGACGCCGCTGCCAAGTGGCCCCACTCGGTGCGGTTCTGCTGCACGAACACCTGGAGGCCCACGGCCAGCGTCTTCGACTCGTCAGCCGCCGACAGGAACGCCGACGCGAAGGCAACCTCGCCCCACGCCGTCAGGAACGCGTAGAACGCCGTGACCGCCAGGCCCGGCTTGGCGAGCGGCAGGATGAGCCGCCAGAAGACGCCGAACGGTGACAGGCCGTCCACCCTCCCCGCCTCGTCGATGTCGGTGGGAACGGTGTCGAAGTAGCCCTTGAGCATGTAGGTGCAGAACGGGACCGCGGTCGTGCAGTACACGAGCACCAGGCCGAACTGCTGGCCTTGCAGGCCCAGCGCCAGCAGGATGTTGTAGAGCGGCACGATCAGCACCGCGAACGGGAACATCTGCACGACCAGGAACGAGAGCATCAGCGGGCGCTTGCCGGGGAACCTGAAGCGGCTCGCGGCGTAGCCGGTGGTGGCCGACAGGAAGACCGCGATGACGGTCGTCATCAGGGCGATGGTCACCGAGTTGGCGAACCACGTGAGGAAGCTGCCCTTCTCACCGGACAGGATCCTGGCGTAGTTGTCCAGGGAGGACTCGTTGACGAGCTTCGGCGTCGTCTCGACCGCGCGCGCGTCCGGCTTGAACGACGTGACCAGCACCCAGAAGACCGGGAAGACGGCGATCAGCGACGCGACCACCAGGGTCGCGTGCAGTGCGACGCTGGCGCCCTTGGACCTGGCGTCGCGCTTGTGCGCCACGCGGTCCGGGCGGACCACCTGGAGCGAACTGGCGTCGAGCGTCATCACCACACCTCGCCTTGCTTGCGCAGCGCGCGCCGGTAGACGCCCGCGAACACCAGGAGCACCGACAGGACCAGCACGCCGTAGGTCGACGCGACGGCGTAGTCGCGGGTGGCGGACGAGAAGAAGCGTTCGAACGCGTAGGTGACCAGGATCCTGGTGTTCGGGTTCGGACCGGTGATCAGGTAGATGATCGCGAACATGTTGAACGTCCAGATGATGCCGAGCAGCACCACCGTGCTGGACACCGAGCGCAGACCGGGCAGCGTGATGTGCCGGAAGCGCTGCCACGGCGTGGCGCCGTCCACCTCCGCGGCCTCGTAGAGGTCGCCGGGGATGGCCTGGAGGCCGCCGAGCAGCGCCACCATCATGAACGGCACGCCCAGCCAGACGTTGACGATCACGACGGCGACGAGCGCCCAGTCGTTCTGGCCGAGCCAGACCGGAGGGTCGTCGACGCCGATGGCGCGCAGGCCCTGGTTGATGATGCCGTACTGCGCGTTGAACATGTACTTCCAGGTGAACGCGCTGATGAACGCGGGCACCGCCCACGGCAGGATCAGCAGCACCCGGTAGACCGCGCGGCCCTTGACCTCGCGGTTGAGCAGCAGCGCCAGGCCGAGGCCGATCGTGTAGTGGAAGAACACGCAGGAGAACGTCCAGATGAGCGTCCGGACCAGGGTGGACCAGAAGCTGCCGTAGCTGGGGTCTCCGGAGAGGACGTTGAGGTAGTTGCGCAGGCCCACCCCGGCGTAGGTCGCCGCCCGGTCGAGGACCGGGTTGGCGATGTTGCCCTCGTTGATGTTGGTGAAGGTGAAGAACACGCCCTGCGCGAGCGGGTACAGCACCAGTACGGCGATGACGACCACGACGGGCAGCACCATCGCGTAGGCGTACCAGTGGCGTTCCAGGAACCTGCGCACCGAAAACCCCTTCCCTGACCGGGGGACGCCGCGGGCCCGGAGGCCCGCGGCGGTCCCATCAGCCGATCGAGTACTCGGTGACGACCTGGTCCTTGTACGCCTTGGCGACCTCGTCGAGCGCGGCCTTGGCGTCCTTCTTGCCCGCGAGGAAGTCCGCGTAGGCGATCTTCAGCGGGTCGAACAGCTGACCGCCCTCGGGGATCCACGGGCGGGCGTGCGCGGCCTTGGCGACCGGCTCGAAGGCGGCCACGACGGGCTGGGCCTTCACGTCGGCGTTCTCGTACGCGGTCTTGCGCGTCGGCAGGAGCCCCAGCTCCTTCGCGACCCGCACCTGGGCGTCGGTGGCGCTCATGCACTGGATGAACTTGATCGACGACGCCTTCGCCTTGGTGCCCTGGCGGATGACGTAGTCGTGGCCGCCGACGGGCGCGCTGCCCCCGCCCGCGGTGTCGCCGGGGACCGGGGCGATGCCGAGGTTCGCGGCGTCGGTGAACGCCGTGCCCTTGAGGTAGTCGGCGACCGACCACGGGCCGTTGACGACCATGGCGACCTCACCGGAGGAGAAGCCGGCCTGCATGTTGTTGTAGGAGTTGCTCGGGTCCAGCGCGGTGGACGCCGCCTTCGCGTCGAGCAGGCCCTTCGCGGTCTCCAGCGCCTTCACGTTCTCCGGCGAGTTGACCACGATCTTCTTCGCGTCGGCGTCGACCAGGTCGCCGCCCGCGCCGTAGATGAAGGGCAGCGCGTAGTAGGCGTCGTTGTTGAGGAAGAACGACTTCTCGCCGCCGAGCTTGGCCGCCGCGTCCTTCAGCTCAGCCCACGTCTTCGGCGGCGTGACGCCCGCCGCGGCGAGCAGCTTCTTGTTGTAGAACAGCGCGAGCGAGTCGGTGACCTGGGGGACGCCGTAGGACTTGCCCTCGAACTTCGTGGACCCGAGCGGGGTTTCCAGGAAGTCGCCGGTGTCCTTGGCCAGCTCGGTGTCGCTGAGGTCGAGGACCAGGGAGTTCTTCGCGAGCTGCGGCACCCAGGCGACCTCGGCGCGGAACACGTCCGGCCCCTGCCCGCCCTGGGCGGCGGTCTTGTAGTTGTTGAGCGCGGCGTCGAAGGCGACCGTCTCGGTCTTGACCTTGTAACCGCCCTTGGTCGCGCACTCCTCCGCGATCTTGGTGAACACCGGGCTCTCGTTGGGACCGCTGGTGTCCCAGAACGTGACCTCACCGGAGTCCGATCCCGCGTCCGTCGAGCCTCCACCGCCGCACGCGGTGAGGACGAGAGCGCCGGTCAGACAGGCCGCCGTGGCTGTCACGAGGGTTGTACGTCGCATCGTTGCTGTCGTTCCCTCCTGCTTGCCTCACCGACGTGTCGACGACGAGGATCTTGCAAGGATTTGCATCAAGGTTGACGCGGATTTCATACCCGTGAACCCCCACTGGTCAAGGGTTTCCCCGTAGTTGTGCCTTAACGGATGAGACCATGTGTGTTAATCCGAGGCTGTTCGGGTGTTTCGGTTGCAAGAACTTGCTGCCGCGAGCACTCTTGGCCCAACAGGAGGAGGCGCGGTGTCGGGTCTGTCGGAGATCGCCAGGGCGGCGGGGGTGAGCATCTCGACGGTCAGCCGGGTGCTGAACCGCAGGGCGGGCGTCAACGAGGAGACCCGCCAGCGGGTGCTGGCCGTGCTGACCGACATGCCGTACACCCCGCGCGGGCTCGGCGCCCTCCAGCGGACCGGCGTGATCGGCCTGCTCGTGCCGGAGCTGTCGAACCCGGTGTTCCCGGCCTTCGCCGAGGCCCTGGAGACGAGGGCGGCCCGCCTGGGCTACTCGTCGCTGCTGTGCAACACCCGCGGCACCGGGACGGCCGCGATGGGCGAGGAGGAGTACGTCCGGATGCTCCTCGCCAGGGGCGTCGAGGGCATGGTGTTCGTGTCGCCGGAGATCACCAACGTCGAGGTGCCGCTCGGCAGGGCGCCGCAGCCGAGCTACTACGCCAAGCTGCTGGCCGACGGGGTGCACATGGTGTTCCTCAACGGGGCCACGCCCTCGCTGGACGTGCCGGACGTCACGGTCGACGAGCAGCTGGCCGGGTACGCCGCGACCAAGCACCTGATCCAGCTCGGCCACCGGCGGATCGGCTTCGTGTCCGGCCCGTCGCGGTCGCTGCCGTCGCGGCTCAAGCGCGCGGGCTGGGCCGCCGCGCTGGAGGAGCGGTCGCTGCCCGCGGAGTCGGCGTTCGTCGCGCACGGCCCGTTCGGGCCGCACGGCGGGGCGTCCGCCGTGGCCGCGCTGCTGGACACCGTCCGGCCGACCGCGGTGATCTGCTCGTCGGACCACATGGCGCTCGGCGCGCTGCGGGAGGCCCACCAGCGTGGGCTCTCGGTGCCGGAGGACCTGTCGATCGTGGGGTTCGACGACATCCCGCTGGCGTCGTACTGCTCGCCCTCGCTGACGACGCTGGCGCAGCCGATCGAGGAGATGGCGGGCGCCGCCGTGGACGAACTCGTGAACCGGCTCGATCCGGACAGGAGGAGGCGCGGATCGGGCAACTACACGAGGGTGTTCCGCCCCAAGCTGGTGGTGAGGGAGTCGACGGCCCCTCCCCGACGGCCCTAAATTGGTCTGGACCAAATTCTGCGAACGCAAGACGGTCCGACCTGCGCATACGCAGTAACCTCGTGACGCGCGTCCCGACTTGCTTCAGTAATTGGTTCTGAACCGTTACGGTCACTCCATGGCGCGGTCGATGCATGTGCGACGTCCTGCGACGCTGGCCTCCTTGGCCGCTGAGCTGGGCGTTTCCCGGACAACGGTGTCCAACGCGTACAACCGGCCCGACCAGCTCTCGCCAGAGCTGCGTCGACGGGTGTTGGAGACAGCAAGGCGGCTCGGATATCCGGGCCCGGACCCCGTGGCCCGGTCACTCCGGACCCGAAAAGCGGGCGCGGTCGGGCTGCTGCTCACCGAGAACCTGTCCTACGCGTTCCGCGACCCGGCGGCGCTCGGTTTCCTGGAGGGCCTCGCGCTGGCGTGCGAGGACGCGGGGACCGGGCTGATGCTGATCCCGGCGAGCCCGGAGCGCGAGGACGTGGCGGCGGTGCACCGCGCGGGCGTGGACGGCTTCGTCGTCTACTCCGTGCCGGACGACGACCCCCACCTGGCGGCCGTCCTCGAACGGCCGGTGCCGACCGTCGTCTGCGACCAGCCGGACATCGGCAACGTCGACCGGGTCGGCATCGACGACCGGTCCGCGATGAACGAGCTGGCGCAGCACCTGATCGCGATGGGCCACCGGCGCGTCGGCGTCGTCTGCATGCGCCTGGCGCGCGACCGCAACGACGGCTACGTGTCCGTCGACCGGCAGCACGCGGCCCACTTCCACGTCCAGCGCGCCCGCCTCGCGGGCCTCGCGATGGCGTTCAGCGAAGCGGGCGTCGACTGGTCGCAGGTGCCGGTCGTCGAGCGGTTCGACCACAACACGGCGTCCGGCGAGGCCGCCGCGGCCCAGGTGCTCGACCGCGACCCGACCATCACGGCGCTGATCTGCACCTCGGACATCCTGGCGCTGGGCGCGATGAACGAGGCCAAGCGCCGCGGGCTGCGCGTGCCGGAGGACCTGACGATCACCGGGTTCGACGGCATCCAGGAGGCCGAGCGCGCGGGCCTCACCACGGTGCGCCAGCCGGTGCTGGAGAAGGGGCGCGCCGCGGGCAAGCTCCTGCTCGACGTCGGTGAGCGCACCCGGCCCCGGTCGGTGAACCTCAGCACCGAACTCATCGTCGGCACGACCGCCGCGGCTCCCCGGACGATCACCGAGGAGCGCTGGTTCGGTCCGTGATCAGCTCAGCCTGAACACCACGGGGTTGCCCGCCTTGCCCGCGACCTTCGCGGTCAGCAGGTAGTCGCCCGGCCCGACCCGGCTGTGGGTGCGGCAGCCCTCGTCCGAGGTGCTGCCCGCCCAGGTCAGGCCGTAGGTGAACTGCTCGTTCGGCTGCATCACCCGCACCTCGCTGCCCTCGGTCGCGAAGCAGTGGTTGCTCGACCACAGCTGCGTCGAACCGTCCGCGCTGGTCACGACCAGTTCGCGGAGGGAACGGCCGATGTCCTTCGTGCACGGCAGCTGGCCGACGTTCACGATCTGGATCTTGAACTCGGGCTGCTGGCCGACCTCGTAGCTCGGCTTGCCGACCTCCGCGACGACGTTGATCGCCGCGTCGTCGCACGGGGCGGGTGGGCCGGGCGGCGGGGTCGGCGACGCCACCACGGGCGGTGGCGGCGGAGGGGTCGTGCTGGAACTGCTGGACGCCGCCGTCGACGGCGGCGTTGACGGTGGCGTCGACGTCACGGCCTGGAGCTCCGGCTGCGGGTCGGAACGCCCCACGAGGCTCGCGACCAGCCAGATCGTGAGGAGCAGGGCGACGAGGGCCGCGCCGAGCGCTATCGCTCGACGACGCCGGTACACCGTGGCAGGCCGTGGCCCTGTGGGCTCGATCACGGAACAGACGGTAACCGGGCGGGCGTGCCGCGAGCGGGACGCTGGAGTAACCCGATGCGGTGAAAGGTGACGTTCACCGAAAGCTCTTGGCACCCGGAGCAGGAACGGTTGCAATGGACAGGAACAGTCCAGGACAGGGAGGTGTGCCGTGACCGCGATCGACGAGTTGCTGCGCCGCAACGACGAGTTGGGCAACGTCGTGCCAGGCGACCGCTCCACACCCAAACCCTCGATGCAGGTGGCGATCCTGACCTGCATGGACTCGCGCATCCGGGTCTTCGAGATCTTCGGCCTGAAGCAGGGCGAGGCGCACGTGCTGCGCAACGCGGGCGGCGTGGTCACCGACGACATGATCCGGTCGCTGGCGCTGTCGCAGCGGAAGTTGGGGACCAGGGAGGTGCTGTTGGTGCACCACACCAACTGCGGGTTGGAACTGGTCACCGAGGACGGGTTCAAGGACGAACTGGAATCGGATTCCGGAATGCGGCCGACGTGGGCGGTAGAGGCTTTCCGGGAGGTGAAGGACAGTGTGCGGGGGTCTATGAACCGGCTTCGGCACAGTGCGTTCTTGCCGTTCAAGGATGGTGTGCGGGGGTTTGTCTACGACGTGCGGACCGGAGCTTTGACCGAGGTGATCTAGGGGTCTGGTTGCGGCGAGGTCCTGAGTAGCTGCTGGTCCCGGTGCGTCCGGTAACCGCCGGTTCCAGTGCATGGGGTAACCGCTGGCCCCGGCGCATTGGATAGCCGCCGGTTCCGTCGGATCGGGTAGGTGCCGGTTGCAGCGCATTGGGTAGCTGCCCCGGTCCCAGCGGTGGTGGCCGATTTGACTCGGGGACCCCTCGATTCGCCCCTTGATCGGGCTTGCGGGCAGGGGCGGTGGCCTGCCCGATCCACCAGGGCAAGGGGCAAATCCCCCGAGTAAAATCGGCCACTGCTCTAGGGAAGGCGTGGCTCCCTGTTCGTTGGGTCTGGTATCGAGACCAGGCTGATGATGTGGCGGGTTCTTGCAACCTTTTGTTCGGACGTTTGTTTTGTTACTGTTTTTTCGATTTCTTCGATCATTTTTTTGAATTCTTCTTCTGTTAGCCACACTGCTGCTTGGCGGTAGACGACTCCGTCCGCGGTCGAGACCGCGCCCTCGTTCTTCAGGTAGCGGTCGAAGTCGCCCAGCAGTGATGCCGTGAAGGCCGTGAACGCGCGGCGGTGGTCTTCACTGGTCATGGTCGCCCTTGCCGCCGGGTCCACCAGTGCTTCTTCCTTGCGCACGCGGTAGCTGCGTTCGATCGTGCCGCGCACCCGCTTCTCGTCCACGACCTCCAGCACTCCGCCTTCCGCCAGCGTGGCGACGTGGCGGTACATGGTGGCCGGCGCGATGTCGGGCAGGCGCTCCCGCAGTTGTGCGGTGGTGAGCGGGTCGGCGTCGTAGAGGGCTTGCAGGATGCGCATGCGCACCGGGTGCAGGAGGAGGTCCGCTGTGGCCATGGACCAATGTTCTCATGTGCGATAACGTTCTCATAGTTGAGAATATTTGTGCTGGGAGTGATGGGAGATGGGTGTGCGGGACGTCGAGGTGTCTCTCGCCGCTGATGACGGTGTGGTGCTGGCCGGGACGTTGACCCTGCCCGCCGGTGAGGGGCCGCACCCCGCCGTTCTGCTGTTGCACGGGTCCGGGCGGCTCGATCGCGAGGGCAACGCGGGCAGGGTGCGCCTCGGGCTCGGGTCGTCGTTGGCCGCCGCGCTGGCGCGGGTCGGGGTCGCCACGCTGCGGTACGACCGGCGCGGGGTCGGTGGTACGCCCGGTGACTGGCGGTCGGTGGGGTTCGACGACAACCGGCGTGACGCCGAGGCCGCGTTGCGGGCCCTGGCCGCGCGGAGTGATGTCCGGACCGGTGCCGTGGGCGTGGTGGGGCACAGCGAGGGTGCCGTGCACGCCATGTCGCTCGGCGGGTTGCCCGGGGTCGCGGCGGTGGTGTTGTTGGCGGGCTTCGCGCGTCGGGGTGAGGACGCTCTGCGGTGGCAGGCGGAGAAGGTCGCCGGTGGGCTTCCCGCGCCGTTGCGGCCTGTGGCGCGGGCGCTGGTCGGGCGGCAGGTGGCGCGGGTCGAGGCGAGCGGTGCGGACGTGGTGCGGGTGTTCGGGATGCGGCTGAACGCGCGGTGGATGCGGGAGATGCTGGTCCACGACCCGCGTTCCGCACTGGCGGCCGTTCGGGTTCCCGTGCTGGCGGTCACGGGTGAGAAGGACGTGCAGGTGGACGCGGCCGATCTGGACGTGATCCGCGACCTGGTGCCCGGCGACGTCGAGGTCCACCGGGTTCCGGACCTCACGCACCTGCTGCGCCTCGACCACGGGGTGCCGTCGGTGCGCTCCTACCCCCGGTTGCTGCGCGGTCCCGTGGACGCCGACCTGCTCGCGCGGGTGGCGGGGTGGCTCGCGCACCGATTGGACGAGGCGTCCCCCCATCGCTGACGCTGGGGCCGTGAACTCCGGTCGGTCGTGGTGGGTCGGGCTGGTCGCGCTGGTGACCGGCGTGCAGTACCCCGTGCTCGAAGCGGTCGCGGCGTCCGCGTGGACCGGTCCCCCGTACCGCTACCCCGTCGACTACATCAGCGACCTCGGCGCCTCCGGTTCGCCGCTCGCGGTGGTGATGAACGCGGCGTTCGTGCTCCAGGGCCTCGGGTTCCTGGTCGTGGGGCTCGTGGTCGCGAGGCGGGCCGGTGGAGCGCGGCGTCACCTGCTGGTCGTCTTCACCGCCTGCCACGCCGTCGGCAACGTCCTGGTCGCGGGATTCCCCAGTTCCTCTGGCTCGGTGCTCCACGTGGTCGGCGCGGTGTTGGCGATCGTGGGCGGCAACCTGGCCGCGATCACCGCGTCGCACGTCCGCTGGTTGGCCCTTCCGCCGGCGCTGGGGCTGGTGAGCGCGCTGTTCATCAGCCGGAGCGAGTTCCACGGGCTGTGGGAGCGCGGCAGCGTCTACTCGATCACGCTGTGGGAGATCGCCTTCGGCGTCGTCCTGCTCCTGGCCCACCGGCGGGAGCGGGCCGGGCGCCGCCTGGGAGAATCGGCGGCGTTATGAGCCTGGATACGGAGTTGGTCCTCGACTGGTTCGCCGACACCGCCCGCGACCTGCCCTGGCGGCGGCCGGAGTGCACGGCGTGGGGCGTGCTGGTCAGCGAGATCATGTTGCAGCAGACGCCCGTGGCGCGGGTGGAGCCGATCTGGCGCGAGTGGTTGGAGCGGTGGCCGCTGCCGTCCACGATGGCCGCCGCGTCGCAGGGCGAGGTCGTGCGGGCGTGGGGGAAGCTCGGCTACCCCCGGCGGGCGCTGCGGTTGCACGCCGCCGCGGCGGTGATCGCGGCCGAGCACGACGACGTCGTTCCGTCCGATGTGGACACCCTGTTGGGGCTGCCGGGCATCGGCGCCTACACGGCGCGGGCGGTGGCGGCCTTCGCCTACGGGCAGAAGGTTCCGGTGGTGGACACGAACGTGCGGCGGGTCGTCGCGCGGGCGGTGCACGGGGCCGCGGACGCCGGTCCGCCGTCGACGACGCGGGACCTCGCGGACGTCGACGCGCTGCTGCCCGACGAGCGGGCTGCCGTCTACTCGGCCGCGCTGATGGAACTCGGGGCGTTGATCTGCACGGCGCGCGCGCCGAAGTGCGCCGACTGCCCGGTGTTCGGCGAGTGCGCGTGGCAGATCGCGGGCCGCCCGGCGTACGCGGGACCGGTGAAGGTGGCGCAGAAGTTCGCGGGCACGGACCGGCAGGTGCGCGGGCTGCTGCTGGACGTGCTGCGCGGCACCAGCGAAGCCGTGCCGAAGGCGAAGCTCGACGTCGTGTGGTCGGACGCGGGGCAGCGGGACAAGTGCCTGCACTCGCTGCTGGTCGACGGGCTGGTCGAGCAGACCGCGAGCGGCCTGTTCGCGCTCCCCGGCGAGCACCGCTGATGGCGCAGGCGGTCGTCGTCCTCTTCGACGACGAGGCCGACGCGGCCGTGCGGGCGCTGTGGCGGCGGCTGCGGGAGGTCGGCGTGCCGACCGACGAGAAGTTCCCCCCGCACCTCACCTACGCGCTGGCGGGGTCGATCCCGACCAGGGCGCGGGCCGCCCTGCGGGAGGAGCTGGGCAGGCTCTGGCTGCCCGGCATGGCGCTGGAGAACCTGTCGTCGTTCGCCACCAGCGAGAACGTGCTGATGCTGGCCGCCGTCGTGGACGCCGAACTGCTGGCGGTGCACTCGGCGGTCCACGACGTGCTGGCGCGCAAGGTGAAGCACCCGTCGGCGTACCACCTGCCGGGCCACTGGGTGCCGCACTGCACGCTCGCGGTGGGCCTGACCGACGAGCAGATGGTGGCCGGTTTCGCGGCGCTGCACCCGGTGCGGCCGATCAGGGCGAAGGTCGGGCGGGTGTGCGTGGTCGACTCGGCGACCGGCGAGGTCGACGACCTGGGTTAGCTCAGGAACGCCTCCACGGCGCCGCGGAACACCTCCGGGGCCTCGTCGTGGACGACGTGCCCCGACTCGGGCACGAGCAGGTGCCTGCCACCGGTCCGGCGGGCCATCTCGGCCATCTGGCCGGGCCGCATCCCGCCCCTGCCCGCCTCGATCGCCAGCAGGGGGCAGCGGACCGCGTCGACGTAGTGCCAGTAGTCGCGGACGCCCCACTCCGCGGCGATCTCGTACAGGTCCTCGATGCGCGCCAGCAGGTGGTAGCCGTCGTCGCGCTCCTCGAAGAACTCCTCCACCCTCGGCACGTCGATCACCGACCGCACGTGCGCCAGCGAGCGGAACGGGACGGGCCAGGCGTCGAAGTACCACTTCCAGTCGTCGACGGACTTGCCGGTGTTGTCCGGCACGACGTCCTCCACGACGATCGAGCTCACCAGGTCCGGGTGGGTGGCGGCCAGCCCGAGCGCGTGCAGGCCGCCCATCGAGTGGCCGATCACGACGGCGGGTCCGAGCCCCAGTCCGACCACGGCTTCCGCCGCGTCGGCGACGAAGTCCTCGGTGCGCCAAGGGCCGCCGCGCGCGTCGCGCCCGTGCCCGCGGGCGTCGACCGCGACCACCCGGCCGTAGCGGGTGAGCCACCGCGCGACCGTCCACCACGTGGTGGCGCGGCTCATCAGACCGTGCAGGAGGAGGATCCCTCGACCGGATCCGCCGAACTCGATGGTGCCCATGCGTGCATCATTGCGGCATGGCTATCAGCTCCAAGGCGCGCCCGTACCTGCTGATCGTCGCGCTCGTACTGGTGGTCGTCGGTGTGGTGGTCGCCAGGATCCCGGAGGGGACCGACCGGTCCACGGGGACGTCCTCGACGTCGGCGCCCCCGCCCGGTCCTCCCGGCGCGGGCGGTGACGGCGCCGGTGACCCGTACTACGCGACGGACGGCAACACGGGCTACGACGTGGACCGGTACGACATCGCCATCAGCTACGACCCGGCGACGAAGCGGCTGGACGGCGAGGCCACGATCACCGCGAAGGCCACCGCCGACCTCGACCGGTTCAACCTGGACCTGCACGAGTTGACGGTCAGCGACGTGCGGGTGGGGGACCAGGCCGCGAAGTTCGCGCAGGAGGGCGAGCACGAGCTGGTGATCACGCCCGCCTCGCCGCTGCCCGCGAACCAGCCGTTCACCGTGGTCGTGACCTACGGCGGTGAGCCGCGGACGTTCGACGACAAGGCGCTCGGCACCAGCGGGTGGCAGATCTCGTCCTCCGGCGGGGCGTTCGCCGCGGGCGAGCCGCACTCCGCGACGTCGTGGTTCCCGGCGAACGACACCCCCAGGGACAAGGCGAGGTTCACGCTCGCGGCACGGGTGCCCAACGGCTGGTCGGTCATCGCCAACGGCCGCGAGGACGCCTCGTCGACCGCGGACGGCTGGACGACGTTCCGGTGGACCGAGGACACGCCGCTGGCGACGTACCTCGCGACCGTGGCGATCGACCGGTGGCAGGTCGACCGGTCGCAACTGCCCGACGGCACGGAGGTCGTGAACGCCTACGCGCCCGGCGCGGAGGGCAAGCGGGCGCAGCAGAACCGGCTGCCGGAGATCCTCGCGTTCCTGTCGGAGAAGTTCGGGCCGTACCCGTTCGACGAGGCGGGCGGCATCTACCTGGCCGACAACATCGGGTTCTCGCTGGAGACGCAGACGCGGCCGATCTACGCGCAGTGGGCCGACCTGGAGACCGTGGTGCACGAGAACGCGCACCAGTGGTTCGGCGACTCGGTGTCGTTGGAGAACTGGGCGGACATCTGCCTGAACGAGTGCTTCGCCAGCTACTCGCAGTGGATGTGGGCCGAGGCCAAGGAGGGCGCGAACCTCGACGACCGCTTCCGCGCCGAGGTCGAGAAGCGCCGGGACAGCACCACGTACTGGTCCCGCAAGCTCTACGACATGGGGCGGGGCAACGAGTTCCGCGGCGTGTACGACAAGGGCGTCCTGGCGCTGCACGCGCTGCGCAGGCAGATCGGCGACCCGGCGTTCGACCAGGTCCTCAAGGGCTGGACGTCCCAGCACAAGGACGGGAACGCGTCGTGGCCGGAGTTCGAGGAGCACGTGGAGAAGATCGCCGGGCAGGACCTCGCCGGGTTCTTCGAGGCCTGGTTCCGGGGTGACCAGCGTCCCTCCGACGAGTACCTGATGCCGGGCGCGTTGCGCCGATAGGCTGGGAACCATGGCAGTCGTGAAGATCAACGCGATCAAGGTTCCCGAGGGCGCGGGCCCCGAGCTGGAGAAGCGGTTCGCCGCCCGGCTGGGCTCGGTGGACTCCTCCCCCGGCTTCCTCGGGTTCGAGCTCCTCCGGCCCGTCGCGGGTGACGACCGGTACTTCGTCTACACCAAGTGGGAGACGGACGAGGACTTCGAGAACTGGAAGAACGGCGGCGCCCGCGAGGCCCACGCGGGCGAGCGCGCGAAGCCGGTGGCCAGCGGCGCCGACCTGCTCGAGTTCGAGGTCGTCCTCGGCTCCACGCCGACGAAGGATGCTTGACCGAGCCGCCGAGCTGCTCGCCCGTGCCGACGCGGTCCTCGTCTGCGCCGGCGCGGGCATGGGCGTCGACTCCGGTCTGCCGGACTTCCGGGGCGACCGGGGGTTCTGGCAGGCCTACCCGCCGTACGAGCGGCTCGGCCTGAGCTTCGTCGGACTGGCCGACCCCGCGCACTTCGTCGACGACCCGGCCCTGGCCTGGGGCTTCTACGGGCACCGGATGCACCTCTACCGCGACACCGTGCCGCACACCGGGTTCGAGCTGCTGCGCCGGTGGGGTGCCGAGCAGCGGGTGTTCACCTCCAACGTGGACGGGCAGTTCCAGCGGGCCGGGTACGCCCACGTCGCCGAGGTGCACGGGTCGATCCACCACCTCCAGTGCGTGGAGCCGTGCACGGACGACGTCTGGTCCGCCGCCGACCTGTCCGTGGCGGTCGACCCGGAGACCATGCGCGCCCTCGACCCGTTGCCGACCTGCCGCAACTGCGGCGGGCTGGCCCGGCCGAACATCCTGATGTTCGGCGACCACGACTGGATCGGCGACCGGAGCCAGGCGGCGCTGGACGAGCTGACGACGTGGCGCCGGGGGCTGACCGGGAAGTCGCTGGTGGTCGTGGAGATCGGTGCGGGGAGCGCCGTCCCGACCGTGCGGCGGCAGGCCGAGCTGGCGAGCGCGGCCACCGGGGCGCTCATCCGGATCAACCCGCGCGAACCCGAGGTGCGGCACGGGCGCGGGGTGTCGCTGCCGATGGGTGCCGTGGAGGCGCTCACGGAGTTGGCACGACGAACTTCGTGACCACCGCTCGGTGGTCGGTGCCGGAGATGGTCAGCACGCCGTAGGTGTCGACCGGGCAGCGGCTGTCGACCAGCACGTGGTCGATGGTCACCGGCGGCGGCCAGAACGCGCCCGAGGGCCACGTCGGCTCCAACCCCGCGCCGACCTCGTCGGCCGCGTCCACGTAGCCGTTGGCGAGGAGCCTGCGCAGGCCGACGTGGTCGAGGGTCGCGTTGAAGTCGCCCGCGAGGACGCGCGGCGGGCCGTTGACGTTCCGGTTCGGCAGCCCGGCCAGCTCCCGCTGCCAGGCTTCCGGCCCGTCGGTCACGACCGGCGGCGTCGCGTGCACGGAGACGACCTCGATGTCCTGCCTGCCCGGCAGGTCGACGAGCGCGCCGGGCTGCCGCATGGTGCCGGGCGGCGTCAACGCCTTGGCGGTCAGCGGGTAGCGCGAGGCGATCCCGGACCCGAACGCGCTCGGCGCGTCCTCGAACACCCGGTGCGGCAGGACCGTGCGGAGCCCGGCCCGGTCCAGCGCGCCGACCGACTCCGTCGTCAGCTCCTGGAGGGTCAGCACGTCGACGCGGTTGTCCCGCACGGCCGCCACGACGTCGACCGCGTCGGCCCGGCCGAACAGCATGTTGATCGACATCACCCGGACCTCGGTGCCGATCCCGTTCGGCCGGGAGTCGGGGAACGCCCTCGGCGCCACGGCCGCGACCATCACGATGGCCACCAGCAGCACGACTGTGCCCGCCGCCCACCGCCGCAGCAGCAGCGCGAAGCAGCCCAGCAGCACCCCTGCGGCCGTCGTGTACGGCGTCAGGGCGGTCGTCGCGACCGTGTAGCGGGTGCCGTCGATCCCCAGCAGCCGCAGTCCGGCCGCGCCGAGGAAGGCGATGGTCAGCAGGACGACGAGGGCCGACAGCGCACCGCCGCCCACCCGCCGTCGCCTGGGCACTTCGGTGTCGACCACCGGACCAGTCTGCCCGAGCGGCCGTCCTCACCGGCCGGGATTGGGCGGATGCGCAGGTCAGCGGGTGTGTGTGCCTGCGCAGGCAGCTAAAATCCGGCGGATGGACACCCCGCGCGCCCTCACCCCGCCCGAAGAGGACCTGTGGCGCGCGTTCGCCAGGGTCCTGAACGTCCTGCCGCGCGTGATCGACGTCGAGCTCCAGACCAAGGCCAACATCACCGCGCCCGAGTACGTGGCGCTGTCGAACCTGGGCGACGCCCGCCCGGACGGCCTGCGGATCAGCGAGCTGGCGGCCCGCGTCGGCCTGTCGGCCAGCCGGGTCAGCAGGCTGGCCGACAGCCTCGTGCGGCGCGGTGAGGTCGACCGCCACCAGGACCCCGACGACGCCCGCGGCCACCGGCTCACGATCACCGACGCGGGCCTCACCAGGATCGAGGCGGCCTGGCCGCACCAGGTCGACAGCGTTCGCCGCAACGTGCTCGACCACGTCGACGAGGCCGACTACGAGGTCCTGACGCGGACGCTGCGGGCCATCGTCGAGTAGGCGGGGGTCACGACCGGAACAGCCGCGGCTGCCCGTCCGACGCCGTCAGCCCGCCGTCGACCGGCAGGTTGACCCCGGTGACGAACCGGGCGTCCTCGCTCGCCAGGAACACGATCACGTCCCCGACCTCCTCGGCCTCGGCCGCGCGCCCCATCGGGATGGCCGCGGCGAACGCCTCGGACACCCCGGCCGTGGCGCGGAACGCGTCCGTCATCGCGGTCACGGTCAGGCTGGGGCACACCGCGTTGACCCGCACCCCGTCCCGGCCGTGGTCCAGCGCCATCGCACGGGTCAGGTTCGACACCCCGCCCTTGGCCGCGTTGTAGGCGACGGCGGAGTAGTCCCCGCCGATCCCGGCCACCGACGAGACGTTGACGATGTTCCCGCGCGTCTCCCTGAGGTGCTTCACGGCGGCCCGCGAGGCGAAGAACACCGAGTCCAGGTTGGTGCCGACGATGTGCCGCCACATCTCCGTCGTGGTCTCCTCCGCGCTGGCCAGTCCCGCCGCGCCCGCGTTGTTGACCAGCACGTCGAGCCGTCCGTAGGTGCGGGCCACCTCCTCCACGAACTCGGTCACGGCCACCTCGTCGGACACGTCGACGACCCTGGTGTCGATCTCCCCGGCCCGCGCCGCCACGGCGTCGAGCGTCGCCCTGGTCCGCCCGGCCACGACCACCCGCGCCCCCTCCGCCGCGAACCGCAGCGCCGCGGCGGCACCGATCCCCGACCCACCGCCCGTGACGATGACGACCTTGCCCTCGAACCTGCTGCCCATCGCTGCTCCCTTGGTCGGACCTCTGACCAGAAAACATATGCGTGCGCACGCATATTCCCGGCCGGTGAAGTCCCCGGCCGTGATCCCCCCTGGACGCACCCCCCTGGACGTGCGAAGCGCCCCCGGCCGTGACCGGGGGCGCTTCGCGGTGGTGCTGTGCTGGTGGCGACTACTCGCCGACCGCCTCGTCACCGGCGGACTCACTGCCCGCGGACGCGGACAGCTCGACCGGCGGGGAGTCGGGGACGCGGTTGGGCTTGGGCTCGCCGCGGAAGACGAAGTGCGCCTTGTCGTCCGGGGTGCCTTCGCCGTCCCAGCCCTCGACGTCGGTGAGGACGATCTGACCGGCCGTGAGCTCGCCGAACAGGATCTTCTCCGACAGGGCGTCCTCGATCTCGCGCTGGATCGTGCGACGCAGCGGGCGAGCGCCGAGCACGGGGTCGAAGCCACGGGTGGCCAGGAGCTTCTTGGCCCTGTCCGTGAGCTCGATCGCCATGTCCTTGTTCTTCAACTGCGCCTCGACGCGGTTGATCATCAAGTCCACCATCTCGATGATCTGGTCCTGCGTGAGCTGGTGGAAGACGATGATGTCGTCGATGCGGTTGAGGAACTCCGGCCTGAAGTGCTTCTTCAGCTCGTCGTTGACCTTGTTCTTCATGCGCTCGTAGTTCGACGCGCCGTCCTGGCCGGTGGTGAAGCCGAGCCCCACGGCCTTGGAGATGTCCGACGTGCCCAGGTTGGACGTGAAGATGATGACGGTGTTCTTGAAGTCCACCGTCCGGCCCTGACCGTCGGTCAGACGCCCGTCCTCAAGCACCTGGAGCAGCGTGTTGTAGATCTCCTGGTGCGCCTTCTCGATCTCGTCGAAGAGCACGACGGAGAACGGCTTGCGGCGCACCTTCTCGGTGAGCTGGCCGCCCTCTTCGTACCCGACGTAGCCGGGAGGGGCACCGAACAGCCGCGACGCGGTGTACCGGTCGTGGAACTCACCCATGTCGATCTGGATGAGCGCGTCCTCTTCGCCGAACAGGAACTGCGCGAGCGCCTTGGACAGCTCGGTCTTACCCACACCGGACGGGCCGGCGAAGATGAACGAGCCGGACGGGCGCTTCGGGTCCTTCAGACCCGCACGCGTGCGGCGGATCGCCTTGGAGACGGCCTTGACGGCGTCGACCTGACCGATGATCCGCTTGTGGAGCTCTTCCTCCATGCGGAGCAGACGGGTGGTCTCCTCCTCGGTGAGCTTGAAGACGGGGATGCCGGTCCAGTTCGCCAGCACTTCGGCGATCTGCTCGTCATCGACCTCGGCGACGACGTCGAGGTCACCGTCCTTCCACTGCTTCTCGCGCTCGGCCTTCTGACCCAGCAGGGTCTTCTCGGCGTCCCGCAGCTTCGCGGCGCGCTCGAAGTCCTGCGCGTCGATGGCCGACTCCTTGTCCCTGCGGACGTCGGCGATCTTCTCGTCGAACTCGCGCAGGTCCGGCGGAGCGGTCATCCGGCGGATGCGCATCCGCGCGCCCGCCTCGTCGATGAGGTCGATCGCCTTGTCCGGCAGGAACCGGTCGTTGATGTACCGGTCGGCCAGCGTGGCGGCCGCGACCAGCGCGGAGTCGGTGATCGAGACGCGGTGGTGCGCCTCGTACCGGTCGCGGAGACCCTTGAGGATCTCGATCGTGTGCTCCAGCGACGGCTCGCCGACCTGGATCGGCTGGAACCGGCGCTCCAGGGCCGGGTCCTTCTCGACGTACTTGCGGTACTCGTCGAGCGTGGTCGCGCCGATGGTCTGGAGCTCACCGCGGGCCAGCATCGGCTTGAGGATGCTGGCGGCGTCGATCGCGCCCTCGGCGGCACCCGCACCCACGAGGGTGTGGATCTCGTCGATGAACAGGATGATGTCGCCGCGGGTGCGGATCTCCTTGAGCACCTTCTTCAGGCGCTCCTCGAAGTCACCGCGGTAGCGGGAACCGGCGACCAGCGAGCCGAGGTCAAGCGTGTAGAGCTGCTTGTCCTTGAGCGTCTCGGGCACCTCGCCCTTGACGACCATCTGCGCCAGGCCCTCGACGACGGCGGTCTTGCCGACGCCGGGCTCGCCGATGAGCACCGGGTTGTTCTTGGTGCGGCGGGACAGCACCTGCATGACCCGCTCGATCTCCTTGGAGCGACCGATGACCGGGTCGAGCTTGCCCTCGCGCGCGCTGGCGGTGAGGTTGCGCCCGAACTGGTCGAGCACCAGGGACGACGAGGGAGTGCCCTCACCGCGACCGCTGGACTCGGTCGGCTCCTTGCCACCGGAGTAGCCGGACAGGAGCTGGAGCACCTGCTGGCGGACCCGGTTGAGGTCGGCGCCGAGCTTCACCAGGACCTGCGCCGCGACGCCTTCGCCCTCGCGGATCAGGCCGAGCAGGATGTGCTCGGTGCCGATGTAGTTGTGGCCGAGCTGAAGCGCTTCGCGCAGGGACAGCTCGAGGACTTTTTTCGCTCGTGGGGTGAAGGGGATGTGACCGCTCGGGGCCTGCTGGCCCTGGCCGATGATTTCCTCGACCTGCTGGCGGACACCTTCGAGGGCGATCCCCAACGACTCCAGCGCCTTGGCGGCGACACCTTCACCCTCGTGGATCAACCCCAGGAGGATGTGCTCGGTGCCGATGTAGTTGTGGTTGAGCATCCGGGCCTCTTCTTGGGCCAGGACAACCACCCGCCTCGCGCGGTCGGTGAACCTTTCGAACATTCGCACTCCCTGACTGCTGCGCCGGCGGTCCTCGGGCTCACCACTGGCAGACCGTGGAGAGCGCGGCACCGTGCCGACCACTGTAGTCGGCGGGGCCATCGCTCTCAGTTCCCGTGCGCAGCTCGCCGCCCTCGGGGATCTATGACACCAGCTACAACGCACGTTGTGCCAGGCAGATTCCGCTTGGGACCCGGTGTCCGCTTACCGCGAACAGCCACCCGTTCGGAGGAGCCTCCCGTGACCGGCGTCACTCGTGAGGCCCAACTGCGGATCATCTAGGTAAGGTTAGGCAAACCTCAGCCGATAGCCGAACTGCGAGGGCCTTGCCGATGACGATACCGGCGAACGTGCGGACGCGACCAGCGTCCACGCCCGTTGCCGAGTCGATCACGCGGGTCTCAACCCGAAGTGACGACGTCGAGATCCGCTTCGGCCTGCCGGAGGACCGGGGCGACTGGCTGCTCTGCTCCGACCTGCTGGAAGACCCGCAGCTCTTCACCAGGTGGCGCAAGACCCTGGGCGCGTGGCTGGTGGACGAGTACGGCGAGTCGTCGGACCGCGCCACGGCCGGCTACGTGATGGGCTGGTACCTCGGCGTGGCGGGCGGCCTCGCGGGCCTCCTCTTCCACAGCGCCAGGCGAGTCCCCTCGCTCAAGCCCACCGACCTGGCCTTCCGCATCGCGAACGACGACCGCCCGCACGTGGCGGGCATCGCACTGCTGTCGGACGACTTCGCGTGCCTGCCGGACGACCCGTCGGGCAACCACCCGGCGGCGACGGTGGTGGCCGACGAACAGGCCTTGGCCGCGGTGCTCCGAGCCAGGTACACCGCCCACGCCGCGGCCTTCGTCGGTGCCTACGCCCCCACCGTGCGCCTGGGCCGCCGAATGCTCTGGGCAGCGGCCACGGACGCACTGGACAAGGGCGCCTGGCTGGCGGGCCGGATGTGCGGCGACGAGGCGACGGGCGTGGCCGACGCGGCCATGCTGCTCCCGGAGCGGCTGGAACCGCTGACCAGCGCCTCCACCCTGAGGATGGTGGACGGCGAGTGGACGAGGAAGCGCGAGAGCTGCTGCTTCACCTACGTCCTGCCGGGCGCGGAAGCCTGCGACACCTGCCCCCGAATCTGCCACTAGAGGCAGCCCTCAGGCCGCACACCTCCAGCCCCCGCCAGACGGAACCGACCCCAAGGCTTCAGACCTACGGACCCGGACCCTGAACAGGGAGTTCGGAGCCTCAGGACTTCGGGACTTCGGGACTTCGACACCGGGCCAGCAAACCCACCCACCTACGGATCCGGCACCCAACGGGGTCGACAGACCCCACCCTGCCCCCCGATCCGAAGCGCCCTCATCGTTGATCTTGGTTTGTCAAGGCATCTTTCCCGCCTTGACAAACCAAGATCAACGATCGAGACAATCACGCGAGCGGGGGGTAGACCCCCACCAGACGACCAACACCCTCACCGCACCCACCGCACCCACCGCACCCACCGCACCCGGCACCCGGCACCCGGCACCCGGCCCACGACACAGCACCCAGCACCCAGCACCCAGCACCCAGCACCCAGCCCACGACACAGCACCCAGCCCAAGCCCCAACAACCAAGCCCAACCTCACACCCGATGCCGATGCCCGATGGGCACGACCAGAGGCGTCCCGGACACCGGATCAGCGACAACCCGAGCGTCCAACCCGAACACCTCCAACAGCACCTCCTCGGTCAGCACCTCAGCAGGCGTCCCCTGCACCACGATCCGCCCAGCCTTCATGGCCACCAGGTGCTCCGCGTAGCGGGCGGCCAGGTTCAGGTCGTGCAGCACCATCACCACCGTCCGCCCCATCTCGGAGTGGAGCTTCTGCACCAGGTCCAGCACGTCGATCTGGTGGGCGAGGTCCAGGTAGGTGGTGGGCTCGTCCAGCAGCAGCAGATCGGTCCCCTGGGCCAGCGCCATCGAGATCCACGCCCGCTGCCGCTGCCCGCCGGACAGCTCGTCCACGGTCCGGTCGGCCAGCGCGTCCATGTTCGTCAGCTCCAGCGCCTCGGCCACGGCGGCCTCGTCGTCGGAGGACCACTGCCGGTACCAGGCCTGGTGGGGCTGCCGTCCGCGAGCCACGAGGTCGGCCACGGTGAGCCCCTCGGGAGCCTGCGGGGCCTGGGGCAGCATCCCCAGCACCTTCGCCACCTCGCGGGTGGGCACCTGGTCGATCCGCTTCCCGTCCAGCAGCACGGCGCCGCCGCGAGCGGGCAGCAGCCGCCCGAGGGCCCGGAGCAGGGTCGACTTGCCGCACCCGTTGGGCCCGATGACGCAGGTGACGGTGCCGCCGACGACGTCGAGGTCCAACCCGTCGACGATCATCCGCTCGCCGTACCCGACCCGGAGGTCGGCGGCCTGGAGTCGAACAGTCATACCCGTGCCTCCCGGCGGCCGCGGATGAGCAGGTACATGAGGTAGGGAGCGCCGAGGACCGCCGTGACGACCCCGACGGGCATCTCGAACCCGCCGAACGCCGTCCTGGCGACCAGGTCGGACCCGACGACCAGCAGGCCGCCGACCACGGCCGACCCCAGCAGCGGCGGTGTGGCGGTGGCGGCCAGCCGAACGGCCACCTGGGGCGCCGCGAGCGCCACGAACGCGATCGGCCCCGCCGCGGCCGTGGCCACGGAGGCCAGGGCGATCCCGATCAGCAGCAGCGCGCTCCTGGCGCCGTTCAACCGGACCCCGAGGCCGCGGACCGTGTCGTCGCCGAACTGGAGCGCGCCCAGCAGGTGGGCGCAGACGAACGCGACGGGCATCAGCACGACCAGTGCGATCCCGACGGGCACCACGTGCTCCCACCCGCGCCCGTTGAGCGAGCCGGTGATCCACACCATCGCCCGGGCGGCGTCGTTGACGTCCCCGACGGTCAGCAGGTAGGTGGTCAGGTTCCCGGCGATGGCCGCGATCCCCACCCCCACCAGCACCATCCGGAACCCCTCGATCCCCTTGCGCCACGCCAGCGCGTACACGAGGAGACCGAAGAACAGCCCGCCGCCGAGCGCGGCGACCGGGATCCCGATCTCGGCGACGGGCCCGGTCAGGGCACCCGCGAAGGTGATGACCGAGACGGCGCCGACGCTCGCGCCCCAGGTCACGCCGAGGATGTCCGGGCTCGCCAGCGGGTTGCGCGCGACGGCCTGGAAGATCGCCCCGGCCAGCGCGAGGGCCGCGCCCACGAACACCGCCGTCAACGACCGCGGCAGCCGGAGGTCCAGCACGATGAACCGGTGGCTGGTCTGCCCGCCGCCGAGCAGGACGTCGAACACCTGCCCCAGCGTGATCGGGAAGTCGCCCCGCCCGATGTTCACCGCCACCGCCAGCACGAGCAGGGCGGACCCGGCCACGACCAGCACCAGCGACCGCCACCGGACCGGCCACGAGAACGGCCCCACCCGTACGCCCCGACGGGCTCCCACGACGCTCACAGCTTCACCAGCTTCTTGCGCCGGACGAGCGCGATGAAGAACGGCGCGCCGAACACGGCCATCATGATCCCGACCTCCAGTTCGGCGGGCCGGGCGACGACCCGTCCGAGCACGTCGGCCACCAGCAGCAGTGCGGCGCCCAGCAGGCCGGAGTACGGGATCAGCCACCGGTGGTCCGGCCCGGTGACGGCACGGGCGGCGTGCGGCACGACCAGACCGAGGAACCCGATCGGCCCGCAGGCGGCGACCGCGCCGCCGATCAGCAGCGTGATCGCGGTGATCCCGGTGATCCGGGTCTGGACGATCCGCTGCCCGAGCGACCTGGCCACGTCCTCGCCGAGGGCCAGCGCGTTCACACCGGGGGCGTTGACCAGCGCGAGGACGAGGCCGACGAGCAGGAACGGCAGGACCTGGAAGAGCACGTCCAGCCCTCGACCGGAGACCGCGCCGACCTGCCAGAACCGGAACGCGTCCAGGCTCTGCCGGTCGAGCAGCACGAGCGCGGACACCAGCCCGTGCATCAGGGCGCTCACGGCGGCCCCGGCCAGCGCCAGCGTCACCGGGGTGGGCCCCGCCCGGCCCGACGAGCCGAGCAGGAACACGACCCCGCTGGCCACGAACGCCCCGAGGAACGCGAACCACACGTAGGCGTTCAGGCTCGTGATCCCGAGCGTGAAGATCGCCAGGACCACGGCGAACGCGGCCCCGTGGGTGACGCCGAGGATGCCGGGGTCGGCGAGCGGGTTGCGGGTGTGGCCCTGCATGAGCGCCCCGCCGACGCCGAGCGCGATCCCCACCGCGATCCCGAGCAGCGTCCGGGGGACGCGGAGTTCGCGGATGACGACGTCGTCCTCCAGCCCGGTGGGCGAGGTCAGCGCGTGCCACACGCCGTCGAACGCGATCTCCTTGGAGCCGATCGCGATGCTCGCGATGGTGGCGGCGGCCAGTCCGAGCACCAGCAGTGCCAGCCCGACGAGCCGCCGACGGCGCTGCCCTGGTGCCAAGTGCCGCTCCTCACCGCGCGTTCCGCTGGTGAGGGAAGCCTAACCGAAGTAGTGCGCGCTCCCGCACCCCCGCTCCCGAGGCGTCGCGCGGGGGACCCACTGGACCGTTCGGCCGCCATTTCGCGACGTTTTTCACAATGTTGATCAATGTTGTCGACTACTTACCGAAGTCGAGCAATCACTTTATATGCGCGAAGAGGCGTCGGGTCCCGAAACCGACGCCTCTTCGTTGCTCTACGTAATTGGGGCGGCTCAAGCCCCTTAAACCGCCGGTCAGCCCTGCTGGTGGTAAGCGTCCAGGACCTCGGCCGGGATACGGCCGCGATCGGACACCTTCATGCCCTGCTTGCGGGCCCACTCGCGAATGGCCTGGTTCTGCTCCCTATCCGCCGACGCCGGACGAGCAGCCGTCTTTACCCCCGCCGGACGGCCCGGCCCCCTCTTGCGACCACCGGCGCGGCGAGCGCTGGTGACGAAGTCGGCGAGCACGTCGCGGAGCTTGCCCGCATTGTCCGAAGAAAGGTCGATCTCATAGGCGACGCCGTCCAGGCCGAAGCCGACGGTCTCCTCTGCCCTGGAACCGTCCAGGTCATCGACCAGGGTCACGGTGACCTTCTGCGCCATGCGTATCCTCCTGGACTCGAATGCGCGGTACTGCTACCCCGACCGCGACCGAAAACAATGTCGTTGTGCAGGTTAGCGCATAACCGCAGATATGCACCTGCCGGCGTCCGAGACGTTACTTCATTCAGAGCACGCCAGACGTGAAACGCCTTCCGTGCGTGAGGGACGCCGAAGAGTAGTCGGCCGATACCATTCCCAACACCCACGCTGGGTGTCATTCCGCACAGCCGTGAACGGGGAAAGTCCCGACCGCCATCGCGGCCCTGGCCTGCACGTCCGGCGTTCCCACCAGGTCAGGACCACCCGTTCCCCGCGGTTCTCAAGGCGGCACAACGGGTACGCCTGCTGATGCAACGCATGTGCAAGAACTCCGCTGGAGTACCGCGGTTGATCTCCCCGTCGTCAGCTTCGGACAACGAAGCCGGACATCGGGGGAGTAGTCCACTCACCACCCCGGACTTGTCCGTACCACCGAACGTGCGAACGCCAAGACCTGGCCGTCCCGTTTGCGGGCAATCCGGTCACCGGAGAACCCGGCCAAGACACACGCGCGCAACGGCTTCCAGGTTGCAAGGAGCGCGACTTCCCCACCCACTTCGGGTGAATCCACGGTTGCGGATGGGGCTGGTGTGGCGAACGCCGCTCGCGCGGTCGCGATAACGGGAGGTCCAGCGCGCCGCTCAACATCGACGAATTCCGGTTTCCCGGCGGTCCGACCTCGCCGGATCCGTAAGCGGAGTGACGACCGCCACGACTCGCGGCGCCGAGCGAAGGCGCGAAAACACCATCGAGGACTCGACATCCGTGCCGGGAAACGGAAAGCGCTTGCAGTTCGGGAAGGCGGGCGCGCCGTTTCGCGAGAACGGCGGCAGTCGCGAACTGCCCGGTCTGCGGTGGGGCGCCGCCGCGCGGGCGCCCCGAGTTCCCGGCACCCCACCGGATACCGATACCCGGATTTCCCCCGTGGCCCCCGTCCGGGCCGGTGGGGAGGGACGCCGAACGGGTCGATGTGCGGGCTCCATTGAGACACGGGTGAATTCGAGCGGGGCTGTCGGGGACTCTCGGTAGGTTGAGCGGGTGACGAGCGCCGAAGATCGACCTCACCACGACATCACCCACCACGCCCGCCGCGCGAACTCCTTCGGCGTGCGGGCTTCCGACTACGCCGCGCACCGCCCGGACTACCCCGTGGCCGCGGTGCGCTGGGCTCTGGAACCGGTGTCCACCGGCGGGCCGCTGCGCGTGCTGGACCTCGCGGCGGGCACCGGGAAGCTGACCGGGGTCCTGTGCGCGGAGGGCCACGAGGTCACCGCGGTGGAGCCCGACGAGGCGATGCTGTCCGAGCTCGTGCGGCTGCACCACGGCGTCCGGGCCCTGCCCGGCACGGCGGAGCGCATCCCGCTGCCCGACGGCACGATGGACGCCGTCGTCGTGGGCCAGGCGTTCCACTGGTTCGACCCGGAACCCGCCCTGGTCGAGATCGCCCGCGTCCTGCGGCCCGGCGGCGTGGTCGCCGGGCTGTGGAACGGCGACGACCTCGACGTGGAGTGGGTGGCCGCATTCGGGGAGGTGAACGGGTCGAGGGTCAGTTCGAAGGACTTCGTGACCGAGCACCACCTCGCGCCGCACCGGCTGTTCACCGACGACACCGAGTCGACGTTCCCGCACTCGCAGCGGCGCACGGCGGAATCGCTGGTGGCCACCGTCAGCACCCACTCGCACGTCCTCGTCTCGTCGGACGAGGAGCGCGAGGAGCTGCTGGGGAAGATGCTGGCGTTCCTGAAGTCCCGCCCGGAAACCGCGGAGGGGGAGTTCGACCTGCCCATGCGCACCCTGGTGCGCCGCAAGGTCCGGATCTGACCGCCGGGGGGTCGCTCCCGGCCGGGAGCGACCCCGCGCGGGTCAGCGCATGTTGCGCTCGAAGACCAGCCGCAGGCCGAGCAGCGTCAGGTCCGGCACGTGGTGCTTGATCGTCGCGGACTCCGACACCACGAGCGGCGCCAGGCCGCCGGTGGCGATCACCGTGACCTCACCCGCCTCCGTCGCGCCGAGTTCCTCGATGATCCGCGTGACCAGCCCGTCGACCTGGCCGACGAACCCGTAGACGATGCCGGACTGGAGGCACTCCACGGTGTTCTTGCCGATGACCGCGCGCGGCCGGACCAGCTCGACCTTGCTGAGCTGGGCGGCGCGGGCGGCCAGCGCGTCCAGCGAGATCTCGATGCCCGGCGCCAGCGCGCCGCCGAGGAACTCGCCCTTCGCGGAGATCACGTCCAGGTTCGTGGACGTGCCGAAGTCCACCACCACGCAGGCGGTGCTGTGCAGGTGGTGCGCGGCCAGGGTGTTGATCACCCGGTCCGAGCCCACCTCCTTCGGGTTGTCCACCAGCAGCGGCACGCCGGTGCGGATGCCGGGCTCCACCACGACCTTCGGCACGGACGCGTAGTACCGGCCGAGCATCACCCGCAGCTCGCGCAGCACCGCGGGCACGGTGGACAGCGCGGAGATGCCGGTGATCCGGTCGGCGTACTCGCCGAGCAGGCCGCGCATGGTGAGCGCCAGCTCGTCGGCCGTCATCCGGGCGTCGGTGCGCATCCGCCAGTCGCGGACCAGCTCGGCCTGGTCACCCAGCCCGTCGTACAGGCCGAGCACGATGTTGGTGTTGCCGACGTCGATCGCGAGCAGCACGGGAGTCCCTCAGTTCTCGGCTTGGATCAGGGCGTCGAGCGCGGCGGCGTCCGCCGTCTCGGCGGCGGTGATCGCACCGCTGCTCAGACCGGAGCCCTCGGGGGCGTGCGCCAGGTCGGCGCCCAGCTCGACGACCTTGTTGTCCGCGTCCACGAAGACGACCTTCGGCTCGTACCTGCGGGCCTCGGCGTCGTCCATCGCGCCGTACGCGATGAGGATCACCAGGTCACCGGGCTGCACGAGGTGCGCGGCCGCGCCGTTGATGCCGATCACGCCGCTGCCGCGCTCGCCCGCGATGACGTAGGTCTCCAGGCGGGCGCCGTTGGTGACGTCGACGATCGCGACCTGCTCGCCCGCCAGCAGGTCGGCGGCCTCCATCAGGTCGAGGTCGACGGTGACCGAGCCGACGTAGTGCAGGTCGGCCTGGGTCACCGTCGCCCGGTGGATCTTGGACTTGAGCATGGTGCGGAACATGGCGGCCCTCCCCCTCACTCGTCGCCGTCGCCGAGCAGCACGGCGGCGTTGTCGATCAGACGTGTCTTGCCGACCCGCGCGGCCACGAGCAGCCGGGCGTCGCCCTTCTCCGGGGCGGGGCCGAGGTCGGGCGCGCGCAGTTCCAGGTAGTCCAGCTCGACCTCGGGAACGGCGGCCAGCGTCGCGCGGGCGGTGTCCAGCACGGCCTCCGCGCCCTGGGCGCTGACGTGCGCGCCCGCCACGAGCGCGGCGGACAGCGCCACGGCGGCCTGCCGCTGCTCGGCGTCCAGGAACCGGTTGCGCGAGGACAGCGCGAGGCCGTCGTGCTCGCGGACGGTCGGCACGCCGACGACGTCGAGCGGGAAGTTCAGCTCGCGCGCCATCCGGTGGACCAGGGTGAGCTGCTGGTAGTCCTTCTCGCCGAACACCGCGTAGGTGGGGCCGACGATGTTGAACAGCTTGGCCACGACGGTCAGCACGCCGTCGAAGTGGCCGGGGCGGGTCGCGCCCTCCAGCTCCTCGCCGAGCGGGCCGGGCGAGACCGTCACGTTGGTGCCCAGGGGGTACATGTCCTCGACGCCGGGTGCGAACACCAGTCCGACGCGCTCCTCACCGCAGATGTCCACATCGGACTCCAGCGTGCGCGGGTAGCGGTCGAGGTCCTCGTCGGGCCCGAACTGGAGCGGGTTCACGAAGATCGACACCACGACGACGGTGTTCTGCATGACCTGCGCTTCGCGGATCAGCTTGCGGTGACCCTCGTGCAGCGCGCCCATCGTCGGCACCAGCGCGATGTTGCGGCCCGCCGCGCGCAGGGTCCGCGTCACCCGCGCGAGCCGCGCCGGGTCGTGGTGGACGGTCACCCCCGTGGGGCTGTAGTCGGCCTTGGTCAGCGGCTTCGTCATGCGTCTTCCTCAAGGGTGGTTCGAACTTCCGTGGCGGCCTCGGGCCTGAGCAGGCCCGCGGCCTCCGCGCGGTCGGCGGTGCGCCGCGCCAGGACGCGGTACGGGGGCAGGACCTCCGGCGCTTCGCGCGCCAGGACGTCGAGGTGCTTGCGGACCGTGCCGACGTCGCCGCGCGACACCGGGCCGGTGAGCGCGCGGTCGCCGTGGCGCAGGGCGTTGTCCAGCGCGGCCGACAGCAGCGGGCCCAGCAGCCGCTCCCCGCCCGCGACACCGGCGGAGCGCAGCAGGTCCGCGCACTCGGCGACCAGCGTGACCAGGTGGTTCGCGCCGTGCGCGAGGGCCGCGTGGTAGAGCGGGCGGACGTGCTCGGGGATGCGGACCGGGTCCGCCTCCATCTCCACGACCAGCGCTTCGCCGACGCTCCAGGCGATCTCGTCGTCGTCCGCCGCCGTCACGCCGACGCTGGCGGCCGTCATGCGCAGCAGGTCCTCCGCGCGGCCGGTGAACGTCATCACGGGGTGCAGCGCCAGGCAGAGCGCGCCGACGTCGGCGGCGGGCGCGAGCGCGCCGACGCCGTGGGCGCCGCTCGTGTGCACGACGATCTGCCCGGCCCGCAGCGATCCCGTCGCGGCGAGCCCGCGCACCAGACCGGCCAGTTCGTCGTCCGGGACGGCGAGCAGCAGCAGGTCGGCCGACTCGGCGACCTGGGGAGGGTCGAGGACCGGGACCCCTGGCAGCAGTTCCTCGGCGCGGCGGAGCGAGGCCTGCGAGACGGCGCTGACGCCGACGGGGTGGTGGCCCGCACGCGCGAGTGCCGCGCCCAGCACCGAACCGACGCGGCCCGCGGAGATGACTCCGACGGCGAGTCTGGCCGGGCGGTTCACGGCGACGTGTCCGCTCGGGTGGTCGCGCTCATTGCGACTGGCTCCTCCTGGCGTTCCAGTCCCGACCTTTCCGCGGGTACCGGACGACGGCCGCGAGCGTAATCGGGGACGAAACGAAATGTCCGGTCCTGGTGACCACTTTCACCCCTGCTGACGACCGACCGCCTTCATCGCGCCCGGCGCCGCGACGGCGGCCTGGCGGGCGGACAGCAGCGTCGAGAGCAGCACCTCGTGGCGGTGGTCGGCGTCGTGGCCCGCCGTGCCCTGCGCGATGCGGTGGCGCAGGAACGCCAGCTCCGTGACGGCGTGCTGGTAGCCGCTGACGGCGCGGGCCGCCTGCTCGCCGACCTTGCGCCGCACCGCGCGCCGCCAGTTCCGGCGGCCGGGCAGGCTCGCCAGCAGCGCCACCTCGCTCGCCGCGATCCACCGGTTGGCCGCCATCTCCGGCAGCTGGGCGGCCACGATCCGCTGCTCGCGGCGGCGCTGCCAGATGACGAGCAAGACCATGCCGACGAAGATCGGCACCATGATCAGGAAGTACAGGTTGATGAACGTCGTGCCGTCGCCGACGGTCGTGGAGAAGTTCCACAGCGAGTGCAGGCCCGCGGCGCACAGGTAGCCGATGATCGGCGCGGCGATCCGCACCGCCTTCCTGCCGCTCAGCGCCGCGATGCCGATCCCGATGCCGGTCAACGACGTGAACAGCGGGTGCGCGAACGGCGCCAGGACCCCGCGCAGGATGAACAGGCCGACGATGCCGCTGCTCGCGGTGCCGAACCCGCCCTCGTTGAAGACCCTGGCGAAGTACCAGATGTTCTCGGTGAACGCGAAGCCCGCCGCGATGACGCCCGCGTACACGATGCCGTCCACCACGCCGTCGAACTCGCTGCGGCGCCGGAGGAACAGCACCACCAGGAACGCCGCCTTCGCGGCCTCCTCCGCCACCGGCGCGCCGATGACCGCCGCGAAGTCGGCCCCGAACCCCTGCCGGATCAGGTCGCCGATCTCGTGCGCCCGCGAGTTGAACGCGAGCGAGCAGATCGTCGCGCCGAACGCGCCCCAGGCGAACGCGAACAGCAGGATCTTCGCGGGCTCCGGCTCCCACCGGTCGACCCACAGGTAGGCCATGATCACCGGCCCGACCGGCACCAGGGCGGCCACGACGCCGACCAGGATCGGCAGCAGGCCCGCCGTGCTGGTGCCCAGCGCGAACAGCACCAGACCGGAGCAGGCCAGTGCGATGAGGCCCACGACCGGGAGCAGCACGGTCCAGCGGCGCTGTTCGATGCGCTTGCGGGCGGGAGGCGGCGTCGGCAGTGCGTCGGCGTCGGTCACGGTGAAACTGTAGGGCCAGGTACCGACAGCGGTGGACGCGGAACAGCGGTGCCGCCTCCCGCGAGCGGGTGAACGGTCCGTTCGGGTCGGTGGACGGGACACTGGACGGGTGGCCGACTCGGAATCGCGGTGGTGGGACGCGCTGTACGGACCCGGCGGCTTCTTCGCGCGCGGCGAGCTGCCCGCGCGGCACTTCCGCACGTCACCGCTGGTCGGTCCGGAGCTGGCCGAGGCGCTGCTGGTGCTGCTCGCCCGCGTCGACACGGCGCTCGGGGAACCGGCGGCGCTCGACTTCGTGGACGTGGGCGCGGGCGGCGGGGAGCTGGCCGGGGCGGTGCGGGCGCTGGCGACCGGCGACCTGGCGCGGCGGCTGCGCGTGACCGCCGTGGACCTCGGGCCCGCCCGGTCGGTGCCGGGCGTGCGGTGGCGGCGGGACCTGCCGGCGACCGCGGTCGGACTGCTGGTCGGGCACGAGTGGCTCGACGCGGTGCCGTGCCCGGTCGTGGAGGGCCCGTCCGAGGACCCGTGGCTGCGCTCCTGGTGGCCCGTGGAGGCCGGGGAGCGGGCGGAGGTGGGCTCCCCGAGGGACGAGGCCTGGGCGGACGCCGTGGGGCGGGTGCGGGGCGCGGCCCTCGCGGTCGACTACGGGCACCTGCGGGCCGACCGGGCCGCCGGGCGGTACCGCGCGGGCACGCTCGCCGGGTACCGCGACGGGCGGCGGGTGGAGCCGGTGCTGGACGGCAGCTGCGACGTGACGGCGCACGTGGCGCTGGACGCGTGCGCGGCGGCGGCCGGGGGCGACCACGTGCTGGTGTCGCAGCGGGACGCGCTGGGGGTGCTGCTGCCGGAGGTCGTGGCGGGCGGGAGCCCCCTCGACTGGCTGGACGCGACGGCGAGGAACGGACGGGTCGCGGAGCTGCGCGCCGTCGGCGGGCTCGGCGACTTCGGCTGGCTGCTGCACGCCACCGGGGGCGTGCGCACCGCCGACCTGCTGCCACCGCTGCCCGCGTGGCGGCCGTAGTGCGGTGACCACGCTCCTCCCCGGGTCTCGCGCGGCCAGGGTGGATCCCTCGCGGCACCGCCCTAGTCCTCCGAGCAGGGACCGCTCTCGCCCGGTGGGCGGACCCTCAGCAGGAGTTCCCTCAGCCGCTCGACGTCGGCGGGCGAGAGGTCGCTCAGCATCTCGCGCTCGATGGCGTCGATGGCGCCGTGCATCCCGTCCAGCGCGACGCGGCCCTTCTCGGACATCACCACGATGTGCCTGCGGCGGTCGTCGGGGTCGCGCTTGCGCTCGGCGAGCCCGGCCTTCTCCAGGTCGTTGAGGATCGCGACGAGGACGCTCGGGTCGACGTCGAGCACGTCCAGGAGGCTCTGCTGGCTCGTCGGGCCGTTCTCGCAGAGGTGGGAGAGCGTGAAGCCGTGCCGGGGTGTGAGGCCGATCGCGTTCAGCTGCCTGCGCAAGCGGGCGTCGACGTCCCTGCCCAGGTGCATCAGCACCAGTCCGAACCGTTCCTCGTCCACGGGGCAACTGTACCCGTCCTCAAACGATTGAACTGATTCAACGATCTGCTACCGTCAATCCTATGTTCATCGCAACGCTTGTTCTCAGCGCACTGCTCGCCGTCGCCTTCGTCGGGGCGGGCGCCTCGAAGGTCGCGGGCACCAAGGCGATGGTCGAGGCCGCCGAGTCGCACGGCTTCACCAAGGGCCACTACCAGGTCATCGGCCTGCTGGAGGTCGCGGGCGCGGCCGGGCTGGTCATCGGCCTCTGGTGGGCGCCGCTCGGCATCGCGGCGGCCGTCGGGCTCACGCTGCTGATGATCGGCGCCGTGGTCGTCCACGTCCGGGCGAAGGAGAAGTTCGCGATGGCCGCCCCCGCGCTGGTGCTCGCGATCCTGTCGGCCGTCGCGCTCGTCCTGCGGATCACGACCGCCTGAGAACCCGGTGTCGGATACCCGCCGGCACCGCGGGACCGCGGCGGCGACGCTGGGGCGCATGAGGATCCACGCGCTCCCCGCCGACGTCGTCGCCCGCGCCCGCCGGACCACCGACGAGCACCACGAGCACCGGGCCGAGGCGCCCGGCTCACCGCTGCGCTGCTGCCTCAGGCGCGCGGGCGACGGCGAACCCGTCGTGCTGTTCCGCTACTCCCCCGCGGCGGGGCGCGGACCGTACGAGGAGGTGGGCCCGGTGTTCGTGCACGCCGAGCCGTGCGACGGCCCCGACCGGACCGACGCGCTACCGGACGAGCTGCGTCGCGCGCCCAGGGTGCTGCGGGCCTACGACGCCCACGGCCGCATCCACACCGGTGAGCTCGCCCGGCCCGACGAGCTGGAGGCCGCGCTGGCGCGGCTGCTCGCCGACGAGCACGTCGCGGAGGTCCAGGTGCGCAGCCCGTCGCACGGGTGCTTCCTGTTCGCGGTCACGCGGGACTGACGTGCGAGCATGACGCGGTGTCCGAACACCTCACCGTCGGCGTCGGAGCCGGGGCGCGCCACCTCGGCGTGGACCGCGTGGTCGACCTCGGTCCCCTCCACCCCTCGGCGCACGGCGCGTACCGGCTGCGGCTGACCGTCCGCGGACCCGCCGACGACCCGGTGATCGTGGAGGCCGAGCCGCTCGTCGGCCACCTGCACCGGGGCGCGGAGAAGCTGTTCGAGGTCAGGGACTACCGGCAGGTGCTCACGCTGGCCAACCGGCACGACTGGCTGGCCGCGTTCTGCAACGAGCTGGCGGTCGCGCTGGCCGTGGAGCGCATGACCGGCATGGACGTCCCGGTGCGCGCGCAGTGGCTCAGGACCCTGCTGTGCGAGCTGAACCGGCTGATGGCGCACCTGGTGTTCCTCGCGCCGCTGACGCGCGCCGGGACCGACGGGACCGAGGGCACCGCGGCGGCGCTGCGCGGTCGCGAAGCCGTGCAGGCGGTCATGGAGGAGGCGTCCGGCGGGCGCATCCACTTCATGGCCAACCGGATCGGCGGCCTGCGCGAGGACGTGCCCGCGGGGTGGACCGACCGGGTCGCGACCGCTCTGTCCACTGTGGACGTGGACGCCATCGAGGCGCACGCGGTGACCGACCGGCTCGCCGGGATCGGCGTCCTGCCGAGGGGTTCCGCGCTCGCGCTCGGCGTGACCGGACCGATCGGACGGGCGTCCGGCGTCGACCTGGACCTGCGGCGCGACGACCCGTCGGCGCCCTACCGCGACCTCGACGTGCGACCGGTCGTGCGGACCGGGGGCGACGCGCTGGCACGGGTCCGCTGCCTGGTGGACGAGGCGCGGCTGTCGATCGACCTCGCCACCCGGTGCCTGGAGCGGCTGCCGAGCGGGCCGGTGAACGTGCGGCTCCCCAAGGCCGTCAAGGCACCGGAGGGGTCGGTCTACACGTGGGTCGAGGCGCCGCTGGGCACCTCGGGCGTGCACCTGGCGTCCCGCGGCGAGAAGACCCCGTGGCGGCTGAAGCTGCGCACGCCGTCGTTCAACAACGTCCAGGCGCTGTCGGCGCTCCTGCCGGGGACGCGGGTCGCCGACCTCGCCGCGGTGCTGGGGTCGTTCGCGGTCGTGGTCGGCGACATCGACAAGTAGGCGGTCAGTCCTCTTCGCGCCGCCGACGGCGGCGGGGCGAGTCGGAGTTGCCCAGCGCGGCCAGGAGTTCGCTGACGGACTTGCCGTCGGCGTGCGCGCCCGCGGGGTCGTCCGGGTCGGGTGCGCTGCGGCGTCCCGGCTTCACGGGCTCGCCGCGACCCGTGCCGTACGCGCCGACGCCGTCCCACGGCGGGCGTTCCTTCACGGGCTCGCCGCGACCGGTCGAGTACACGCCGGTGCCCTCCCACTTGGGCGCGGGCCGCTCGTCGGCGCGCCTGCGGCCACCGGACTTCGGCTCGGCGGCGGGCGCGGCCCTCGGCGGCTCGGGGGTCTCGCGGTCGAACATGTCCGTGCGCTCCACCGGCGGGCGCGTGGCGCGGACGGGCTGCTTCGGCTTCGGCGGCACGGGCGTCTGCGCCACGGGCATCTGCGGCGCCTCGGGCCTGCGCGGCTCCTGGACCGGCTGGCCGAGGCGCACCTCCATCGAGTCGAACAGGTCGGACGGGTTCGCGCGCACGGTCGGCTGGTCGCGGCGGACCGGCGGCGGCGCGGGGGTGCGTTCCGGCTTGCGCTCGGGCTTCGGGGGCTTCGGCGGGTCCCGGCGGACCACGATCGGCGGCTGCTGGCGCTGCGGCTGGCGGGTCGGCTCGCGGCGCACGGGCTCGGTGTAGTTCGCGGCCGGGCGGACCGGTTCCTGGCGGGTGGGCTTGCGCTGGTCCGACACGACGCGCTCGATCAGCTCCGTGCGCTCGACGGCGGCTTCCGGAACGACCTTCTTGACGGTGGGCTTGCTGACGGTGGGCTTGCTCGGTCCGGCCGTGATGCCGCGGACCCGCTCGTTGCCCTCGGTGCTGATGATCTGCCGGTCGCCGATCGCCATGAGCCTCGACTGGTCGGACAGCGACCGCATCCGCGTCGACTCCGCCCGCAGCGCGACCCGCTCGACCAGCACCTCGCCACCCAGCAGCGCCTGGAGGTTCTCCCGCAGCGCCCGGAGTTCGTCCCTGAGCGCGTCCAGGTCGTCGCGCGACTCCTCCTGGATGCGCTTGCGCGACTCGGCCTCGATCTCCAGCTCGTACTCGCGGCGGGCGGCGACCTCGCGCTCCAGCTCCAACTCGTACACCGACTGGAGATCGGCCACCTCGTCCTCGCGGTCGGCCACCTGCCGCCGGTACCTCGCGGCCAGGAAGGCGCCCACGAGAGCCGCCCACAGCGCGGACACCACCGCCAGCCGCAGCCCGCGGGCGTCGTCGCTCAGCACCAGCAGGGCGGCGGCGGCCAGTGCCAGCGCCATCGCCGCTACGAGGAGGAGTCGCCCGGTGCCACGCCCGCGATCTTGTTGCTCGTCGCTCGGCGACGCGCCTCGGCCGGTCATGGGCCATACGGTACCTGGGAGTTATGCGACTGAGACCAATCTTGTCGTACCTAACTGTCCGTGCGGGTGGAGTGCGGCGTCTTGCAGCAGTGCTCCAGCCACAGCGCGGAGGCGATCAGCAGGGCCGCGCACACGACACCCACGATGGCGCTGACCATGTCGTTAGCGGCCGCGTCGAACTCCTCGCGCACCGGCAGGACGTAGATGAGGACACCGGCCCAACCGCCGAGCATGATCGCTCCCAAAAGTGAGGAAGCTTTCGCCAGTGCGACCGCGCGGGCCGCCGTGAGCGGCTCCACCGGCTTCGCGCCGGGCTTGCGGAGGATCCGGGCCCGCAGGGTGAAACCGAGGACCAGGTCGACCACGGCGATCACGAGCAGCGTCAGCCCGGCGAGCTTGGGCAGCGCCGCCAACGAGCTGTAGGCGAGACGGAGCAGCAGGTGCGCCAACAGGCCTGCGATGAGCCCGGCTGCCAGCAGATCACGGGCCTTGGTGAACCTCACCGCACCATCCTGGCACTTCGACGGCGATCGGGACGCTCGGCAACGGGCTGGAGGGGCGTCTCAGCTCCTCGGCTCACCGGGTGCCGCCGTTCGGCGCTCGGCGCGACTCACCCACGGGCACCCGCGGCGGCCAGCAGCGACCCCAGCGAGGCCACCGGGAACACGAGCACCGGGCCGTCGGGGTTCTTCGAGTCCCGGACCGCCACCCCCGCGGTCGGGAAGGCGAGTTCCACGCACTCGCTCCCACCTCCCCCGCTGTAGCTCGACTTCCGCCACACGAGCTCGGACATCCGCGCCTCCCCCTCGCTACATGCCGTCGGCCACCTCCGCGATCAGCTCGGCCGATTGGGAGTGGCTCAGCGCCACCCGTTGAAGGGCGGCGAAGTTCAGCGTATAGGGCTCCCGCCCCTTCGGAGACTCGATATATCGACCCCCGTTCAGGTGATCGAGGTAGACGACATCCTCGAAGTGCTCCTCGGCGAACGACAAGATGTTGAACGGGAAACCATGCGCCGGATAGGCGCCTGCCGACGCGGGGATCACCTGGAGCGCCACATGGCCCAACTCCCCCATCTTCAACAGATGAAGCAACTGGTCCTTCATGACCATCGGACCGCCGACCGGCTGCCGCAACATGGCTTCACCGATGATTGCATGCACACCCAAAGGACTCTTGTCGTCGAACAACCTTTTTTGGCGCTTGATTCGTGCTTCAACCTGGCGCAACGCCTTGTCCTCCGTCGGCCGGGGCACAAATGCCGTCGCCAGCGCGAACGCGTACTGCCGGGTCTGCAGGAGACCGGGCACGAGGTCCGTCTTGAACGTCCTGACCAGGATCGCCCCCGATTCGAGGGCCAGGTAGTCCCGCACGGCGTCCATCACCACGTCCGGCGGCAGCTCTTCCCACCAACCGGGGACGAGTGCGCGTTCCGCGGCCTCGTAGACGAGCGTGCGCTCCTTCTCCGGGACCTCGTAGATGAGACCGAGCGCCATCACGTCCGCGGGCTTGATCGGGTGGTGCGCGTTCTCGATCTTGCTCAGCTTCGCCTGCGAGAAGCCCGCCACCTTGCAGACGTCGGCACCGCTGCGACCCGTTTCCCAGCGCCACGCCGCAAGACTGCGGGCCACAAGTCTTTCCCGCACATTCGGCTTGTACGTGCTCATGGCGGAAATTGTAGGGAGGAATAGCCTTATTCGCCAATTTTTGTTTCGCGAATATCCAACGAAAGGTCCGTGCGCTTGCGTACACCTTCCACGCTGTAGCGGAGGTCGGCGATCGGCCCGAATCCCGGCAATACCGCATCGGGTGACACATCAAGCCAGGGAATCAACACCGTTGCTCGTTCGTGCGCGCCCGGATGGGGCAATAGCAACTCCGGATCACTCGAAAGGACGCCGTCGACCGTGACCACGTCGACGTCCAGCGTCCGAGGACCCCAGTGCTGATCGCGAACGCGGTGCGCGGCCCGTTCGAGCGATTGGCCGCGGCGCAGCCAGCCCCACTCGTCGACGCCGGGGGAATCGACGACCAGGACGGCGTTGAGGAAATCGGCCTGGTCCAGCACGCCCCACGGCGCCGTCTCGTACACCGGGGAGACGGCGACCAGGACGTCGGCGAACCCGTCGACGGCCGACTGGAGGTGCGCCAGGCGGTCGCCCAGGTTCGAGCCGATGGACAGGACCGCCCTAGTCATCCGCACCCCGGCGGGAGCGGCGGATCGTCACCGAGACGTCGGCGAAGGTCAGCGGGATCGGGGCGGACGGCTTGTGGACGGTGACCTCGACCGCGTGCAGCCGCTGGTCGGTCATCACCTCGTCGGCGATCCGGCCCGCGACGGACTCGATGAGGTCGTACGGCTCGCCCGCGACGATGGCGGCTGCGCTCTCGGCCAGCTCGCCGTAGTGCAGCGTCTCCGCCAGGTCGTCCGTGGCGGCCGCCCGGCCGAGGTCGAGCCACGCGGTGATGTCGACCAGGAAGTCCTGGCCGTCGCGCTTCTCGTGCTCGAACACGCCGTGGTGGCCCCGGACGCGAAGGCCGGTCAACGTGATCCGGTCGCTCATCCCCGCCTCCACGCGCGGGCCACGGCGACGGCGTCCAGCGACTTCTCCACGTCGTGCACGCGCACGCCCCAGACCCCGGCGAAGGCCGAGAGGGTCGAGACGGCGGCGGTGGCGTCCTCGCGGCCGTCCGGCTCGCGGCCACCCAGCAGCGAGCCCAGGAAGCGCTTGCGGGACGCGCCGATCAGGACCGGGAAGCCCAGCGCCAGCAACTCGTCCAGGCCGTGCAGCAACCGCCAGTTGTGCTCGGCCCGCTTCGCGAAGCCGAGACCGGGGTCGAGGATGATGTTGTCCTCCCGCACACCGGCCGCCAGCGCGGCGTCCACGCGGGCCAGCAGCTCGTCGCGGACCTCCCGCACCACGTCGGCGTAGGTGGCCAGCGAGTCCATCTCGCGGCTCAGGCCGCGCCAGTGCATGAGGATCCACGGCACGCCGCTCTCGGCGGCCACCTTGGCCATGTTCGGGTCGGCCAGGCCGCCGGAGACGTCGTTGATGATCGTCGCGCCCGCCTCGACCGCCGCGAGGGCGACCTCGGCGCGGCTCGTGTCCACGCTCACCGGCACGCCCTCCGCGACCAGCGAGCTGATCACCGGGGTCACGCGGGCCGACTCGACGGCCGCGGCGACGCGCTCGGCGCCGGGACGGGTCGACTCGCCGCCGACGTCCACCAGGTCCGCGCCCCTGCGGTGCATGGCCACGCCGTGCGAGACGGCGTGGCTGTGGTCGAGGTAGCGGCCCCCGTCGGAGAAGGAGTCCGGCGTGACGTTGAGGACGCCCATCACGACGCAGTGGCCGGGGTCGGGCACGCTCACCTGAGGCGCCCGTTGATCAGGCTGATCGCCTCGGAACGCGAGGACGCGGAGCTGCGCAGAATCCCCCGCACGGCCGAGGTCGTGGTGCGCGAACCGGGCTTGCGAACGCCCCTCATGCCCATGCACAGGTGCTCGGCCTCCACGACGACGATCACGCCGCGCGGTTCCAGCCTGCGCACCAGCGCGTCGGCGACCTGCGAGGTCAGGCGTTCCTGGACCTGCGGGCGCTTGGCGTACAGGTCGACCAGCCTGGCCAGCTTCGACAGGCCGGTCACCCGCCCGTGCTCGTTCGGGATGTAGCCGACGTGGGCCACGCCGTGGAACGGCAGGAGGTGGTGCTCGCAGAAGCTGTACATGGGGATGTCCGTGACCAGGACGAGTTCCTCGTGGCTCTCGTCGAAGGTCTTCGCGAGCACGCTGTCCGGCTCGGTGTACAGGCCGGCGAACAGCTCCCGGTACGCACGGGCCACGCGGCCGGGCGTGTCGCGCAGGCCCTCGCGCTCCGGGTCCTCACCGCAGGCGATCAGCAGCTCGCGGACGGCGTTCTCGGCGCGGGCGAAGTCGAACACGCGCCGCGCGACGCCGGCCTCCCCATTGCTGGAGAGGCCGGCGTCGTCGTCGAGGTCGATCTCGGTCACTTGCGGTTGTCCGGGTCCGTGTCGAACGACCTCTTGCCCGCCTCGGCCTCGGTCTGCTGCTCCTGCGGAGCGGGGGACCACGAACCGGACGGCTGGCCGCCGGGGACCGTGGCCGGGGTCCAGCCGGGGGGCGCGCCGTAGTTCGGCGGACCCGCCTGGTTGACCGGCTGCGGCTGGTAGCCGTTCGGGGCACCGCCGTTGGGCACCGCCGGGGGCGGGTCCTGCGGACGGTCGCCGCCGAGCGGCGGCGGCTCCTCGTCGAGGGTGTCCTCGACGACGGGCGGCCACGGCTCGCCGCGCTCCTTGGCCAGCTCACCGGGGGTCTTGACCGGCGGGATGTCCGAGGGCGTGCGGTCGCCGAAGTCGTTGAACTGGGTGATCCTCGGCCGCTTCTCGACCCGCGCGAAGACCCGCTCCAGGTCCTTCTGGTGCAGGGTCTCCTTCTCGATCAGTTCGAGCGTGAGGTCGTCCAGCACGTCGCGGTAGGTGTTGAGCACCTCGTACGCCTCGGTGTGGGCGGCCTCGATGAGCTTGCGGACCTCCTCGTCGATCTCGTGCGCGACCTCGAGCGAGTAGTCGGACTGGCGGCCCGCGGTGCGGCCGAGGAAGGGCTCGCCCTGCTCCTGGCCGTACTTCACGGCGCCGAGCTTGGCGCTCATGCCGTACTCGGTGACCATCGCGCGGGCGATCTTGGTCGCCTGCTCGATGTCGTTGCTCGCACCCGTGGTCGGCTCGTGGAAGACCAGCTCCTCGGCGGACCGGCCGCCGAGCGCGAACACCAGCCTGGCGATCATCTCGGACCTGGTCATCAGGTCCTTGTCCTCCTCGGGCACGGAGAGGGTGTGACCACCCGTCCGGCCGCGGGCGAGGATCGTGACCTTGTAGACCGGGTCGATGTCCGGCATGGCCCACGCGGCCAGGGCGTGCCCGGCCTCGTGGTACGCGGTGATCTTCTTCTCCTTCTCGGAGATGATCCGGCTCTTGCGGGCCGGACCGCCGATCACGCGGTCGACCGACTCCTCCAGCTCGATGCTGCTGATGACCGTGCCGTTCTTGCGCGCGGTCAGCAGGGCGGCCTCGTTGATGACGTTGGCCAGGTCGGCGCCGGAGAACCCGACGGTCCGCTTGGCGAGGCCGTCGAGGTCGGCGTCCTCCGTCAACGGCTTGCCCTTGGCGTGCACGCGAAGGATCTGCTTGCGGCCCTTCAGGTCCGGTGCGGACACCGGGATCTGCCGGTCGAAGCGACCGGGGCGCAGCAGCGCGGGGTCGAGGATGTCCGGCCGGTTCGTCGCCGCGATCAGGATGATCCCGCCGCGCGAGTCGAAGCCGTCCATCTCCACCAGCAGCTGGTTGAGGGTCTGCTCGCGCTCGTCGTGGCCGCCGCCCATGCCCGCGCCGCGGTGCCTGCCGACGGCGTCGATCTCGTCCACGAAGATGATGCAGGGCGCGTTGGCCTTGGCCTGCTCGAAGAGGTCGCGGACGCGCGAGGCGCCGACGCCGACGAACATCTCGACGAAGTCCGAGCCCGAGATGGAGTAGAACGGCACGCCCGCCTCACCCGCGACGGCGCGGGCGAGCAGGGTCTTGCCGGTTCCGGGAGGGCCGTAGAGCAGGACGCCCTTCGGGATCTTCGCGCCGAGTGCCTGGTAGCGGCCGGGGTTCTGGAGGAAGTCCTTGATCTCCTCTAGTTCCTCGACGGCCTCTTCGGCTCCGGCGACGTCACCGAACGTCGTCTTGGGCATGTCCTTGGACAACTGCTTGGCCTTGGACTTGCCGAAGTTCATGACGCGGTTGCCGCCACCCTGGGCGTTGTTCATCATCCACATCAGCAGCAGCAACAAGAGCCCGAGCGGCACCAGGTAGATCAGCACCTGCATCAGGAACGACTCCTGGCTGACCTTCGTCTCCAGGACGGGCTTGTTCGGCGCCGTGTCCAGGATCGTGAAGATCTCGTCCGTGGACGAGGCCGGGAACTGCGTGATCAGCCGGTCGTGGCCTGCGAAGTTCGTGCCGGGGTTCAAGGTCAGCTTGAGGCGCTGCTCCTTGTCCTCCAGCGTGACTTCCTTGACCTTCCCGTCACGCACTTGTTGCAGCGCTTCGGACGTCTTGACCGGGGTATACCCCCTGGTGTCGTCGAAGAGCATGGTGAAGATGAAATAGAACATCAACACCGCCGCGATCCACAGCAGCGGGTTGCGAAGCAGGCGCTTGCGGTCCATTCACTTACGGCCGTCGGGCGGCCTCGACCCTCCCTGACTTGCATGTCGGGTGATGGGGGCCCCACCTCTCCCGTCGACGGGCACTGACGGGTACACCCGTCGGGCCAGCCTACCGCCCGTCGGCCCGCACCGGCCGATCCACGGGGGATGCGGGCCGGAACGGGGGGACGGACGGCACTGAGCGGACAACGGACGAACCGGGTGACGGGTTCCCCGCCGTGACAGCCGACACGGATTCCGGCCGCCTCCGGTTCACCGAACGCGGAAACATGAGGAATACTCAGGCATCTTGCGCGGCAATCCACTGGGCCGAACGGACCAATCTTGTGGCCTTCGGACCCGGATGGTCGAAACTGGTCGTGAACTTCGGGGACCCGCAGCCCGTAACACTCGATAGAGGTACCGCGCTACTTACAGGTAGCTACCTGCATCGGTCCACACGAGTGACGGGAACTACGGGTCTCCACCCTGCCAGCAGAACACGTGCCACCCTCAGACCACGGAGAGTTTTCTCATCGCCCCAACGGGTGAATACTGAACCGAAGGTACCCACGGTATGTCATCGCGCAACCAGCCCACCACCAGCCTGCTCCGCCGGATCGCCCTCCCCGCGGGGGCGTTGATCGGCGTGGTGGCGGCAGTCAGCGTCACCGTGGTCGCGTTGAAGGCCACCAGCGGACCCGACTGCCAGGGCGCCCTCCCGCTCAAGGTCGCCGTCACGCCCGCGGCCGAGGAGGTCGTCCGGCAGACCGCCGCCGAGTACCAGTCGACCCAGCCGATCGTGGACGGCCGCTGCGTCCAGGTCCAGGTCGAGTCGCGCGGCGCCGCGGACGTCGCCACGGAGCTGCCGACCGCCCAGATCAACCCGCCCGCCCTGTGGATCCCGGACTCGTCGATGTGGGCGGCCGAGACGCAGAAGGAAGCGGGCGAGGTCGGCCAGGACGCGCCGCGCCTGGACGTGAAGAGCTCCCTGGCCAGCTCGCCGATGGTGATCGCGGGCTCCGAGCAGTCGATGTCGAAGCTCGGCTGGCCCGTCACGCCCATCAGCTGGTCCCGCGTGGTCGACCCGAACGTGCCGGTGACCCTGAGCGACCCGACGCAGTCCACCGAGGGCCTCGCCACGCTGGCCGTCGTCCGCGGCCTGCTCGGCAACCCCGACGGCTCCCCCAAGCCGGAGCTGGTCAGCGCGCTGCTGCGCGTCGGCCGCGAGGCGCTGCCGTCGGTGCGCGACGCGTTCAACAAGGTCACGCAGGGCGCCGAGAACGCGCCGATCTTCACGGCCAGCGAGCAGAACGTGATGGCGAACAACCGCACGGCCGGTGAACGCCGGGTCGTGGCCTCCTACCCCAAGGAGGGGACGCTCGGCTTCGACTTCCCGCTGGTGCGGGTCAGCCGGGCGGGCGAGCACTCGGGCACCGAGGCCGCCGCGGCGGGCTTCGAGAAGGCGCTGCGCTCCCCCGAGGCCGCGAAGCGGTTCGCCGACGCGGGCTTCCGCAACCCGCAGGGCCGCGCGCCCGACGGCTGGACGACGGAGGAGGACGGCGTCAACGGCGACCAGGTCAACCTGCTGAAGGCGCCGACGACGGACCAGGTGTCCGAGCTGCTGCGCACGTGGGGCGCCATCGCCCTGGACTCGCGGATGCTCGCGGTGCTGGACGTGTCCGGCTCGATGGCCGAGAAGATGAGCAACGGCCAGACCCGGATCGAGGCCGCCACCCAGGCGGCGCTGACCGCGTTGAGCCTCATGCCCGACACCTCGGACATCGGCCTGTGGGCGTTCTCGACGGACAAGAAGCCGCCGAACGACTGGATCTCGCTGGTCCCGATCGGCCCGCTCGGCGAGCCCCTCGGCGGCAAGCCCCGGCGTGACGTGCTGGTCACGGGCGCGCAGGGCCTGGCCTCGATCGTCGGCGGCGGCACGGCGCTCAACGACACCGCGCTGGCGGCGTGGCGCTTCATGCAGTCGACGTACGACCCGGCGAAGATCAACTCGGTCACGCTGATCACCGACGGCCGCAACGACGACATCTCCAGCATCGACCTGGCCGAACTGGTGAAGACCTTCCAGTCCGAGGGCGACCCGGCGAGGCCCGTCCCGATGATCATGGTCGGCCTGGGCCAGGAGGCCGACATGGACGCCCTGCGCCAGATCTCCGCGGCCACCGGCGGCAAGGCCTACCAGGCCCTCCAGCCCGCGGACATCCAAGGCGTGCTGCTGGACGCCATCAGCCAGCGCAGGTGCAGGCCCAACTGCTGACGAACGAACGAGAGGGCCCCCCGCACGGTGTGCGGGAGGCCCTTTCACACGACGGCACGACCACCGCGGTGACCACCGCGCGAGGACGCGTCGGCAGGTCGGGCCGGAGCCCGCGGAGCAGCGACCTCCTACACCGAGTAGACCTTCGGGTCGAGCTTCCCGATGTACGGGAGGTCGCGGTAGCGCTCGGCGTAGTCGAGGCCGTAGCCCACGACGAACTCGTTCGGGATGTCGAAGCCGACGTACTTCACCGGCACCTCGACCTTCACCGCGTCGGGCTTGCGCAGCAGCGTGCAGACCTCCAGCGAGCGCGGTTTGCGCGACGCCAGGTTCTTCAGCAGCCACGAGAGCGTGAGTCCGGAGTCGATGATGTCCTCGACGATGACGACGTCGCGGTCCGCGATGTCGCGGTCGAGGTCCTTGAGGATGCGGACGACGCCCGAGGAGGACGTCGAGGAGCCGTACGAGCTGACCGCCATGAACTCCAACTGGACCGGCACGGGTAGTGCCCTCGCCAGGTCGGTCATGAACATCACCGCGCCCTTGAGCACCGTGATCAGCACGAGATCGGATCCACCGTCGTCGGGGTAGTCGGCCGCGACTTTGTTCGCGAGTTCGGTGACCTTGTCGCTGATCTCCTGTTCGGTGATCAGCGTTGAGGCGATGTCGCCGTCGTACACGGTGTCCCCTCTGTCATGACTGCCTTGGGTCTAGCTTGAGCCTGCCATGCGCGCGCCGCGCCACCAACCCGCCGGACAGCCACACGCCACCCTGGCCCCGCCACCCGGACACCAGCGCGTCCACCGCCCTCACGTGCGAATCGGACAACTCCGGCGTGCCCGACGCGAGCAGCCAGCGGCGGATGACGCGGCGGCGCAGCGCGGGCGGCAGCGGCTCCAGGGCCGAGACGTCGGCAGGATCACCCTCGAAGGCCGCCGCCAGGTCGTCCAGCGCGTCGTTGTCGTCGCGCAGCTGGGCCGCGGTGCGGGCGAGGGCGGCCGCGACGCCGCCCTGGAGCACGTCCTCCAGCAGCGGCAGCACCTCGGTGCGCAGCCGCACCCTGGTGAACGCCGGGTCGGTGTTGTGCGGGTCGTGCCACGGCTCCAGCCCGAGCGCGGCGCACGCGGCGGTCGTGGTCGTCCTGGACACGCCGAGCAGCGGCCGTCCCCACGGGGCGTCGAGCGGCTTCATGCCCGCGATCGACCGCGGTCCCGAACCGCGGCCCAGGCCGAGCAGCACGGTCTCGGCCTGGTCGTCCCTGGTGTGCCCGAGCAGCACGAGCCCCCGCGACGGTCTCAGCGCGGCGTAGCGGGCCCTCCTGGCGGCCGCTTCGGGGCCCCCGCCGCCGTCCACCACGACGGGCAGCACCGCCGCGTCCAGCCCCAGCCCCCGGCACAGCGCCGCGGCCCGGTCGGCGACCTCGGCCGACCCGGCCTGGAGGCCGTGGTCCACGACGAGCGCCCGCGCGCCCTGGACGACGTGCGCGGTCGCGGCGGCCAGCGCGAGCGAGTCGGCGCCGCCCGACACCGCGACGGCGACCCCGCCGCGTTCCACGTGCCCGGCGACGGCGGGCTCGGCGAGGAACCTCCGGACCGCGGTCCGCACCTCGGAGACGGCGGGGTCGGGCCGGTTCACGGTGCGACGCGGCGCAGCCACTCCGCCGGGTCGGTGATCTCCGCGCGGGTCGGCAGGGTCTCCGGCGAGGTCCAGACGACGTTGAAGCGCTCCATGCCCACCGCGTCCACGACGTGCCCGGTGAACGCGGCGCCCTCCGCGTACTGGCGGACCTTGGCCTCGACGCCCAGCAGCGTGCGCAGGACCCGGTCCAGCACGCCACCGCCCTTGCGGCGCTCGGTGAACCGGTCGCGGATCGTGGCCACCGACGGCACCACGGACGGGCCGACGGCGTCCATCACGTGGTCGGCGTGGCCTTCGAGGAGCGTCGACAGCGCGACCAGCCGGTCGATGGCGGCCTTCTGCTCGGCCGACTGGAAGAGGTCGATCAGCCCCATCGGACCGTCGGTGTCGCGCAGGCGCTTGCGGAACTCGCGCACCACCTCGGGCAGCTTGGTGATCGAACCCGACGGCGCGTCCATGGCGGCGAGCAGGTCGGACACCTGCCCGCCGAAGTACTCGCGCAGCCACGGCACGCCGGTGAACTGGAGCCGGTGCGTGCACTCGTGCAGGCAGACCCACAGGCTGAAGTCCTCGGCGGGCACGTCGAGCGCCCGCTGGGCGGCGACGATGTTCGGCGCCACCAGCAGCAGCCTGCCCGCGCCGTCCCCGCCGAACGGGTCGTACTGGCCGAGCACGCGGGAGCTGAGGAACGACAGCACGATCCCCGCCTGCACCCCGGCCGTGCTCGCCATGACCCCGCCGAACGCGCCGCTCTGCCGGGGCATCGCGGAGTCGGTCAGCGCGGCCAGCCCCTGCACCGCGGCGCGCGCCCACGCGGGCCGGTCCACGACCTCGCCGGGCAGCAGCGGGAGGCCGTGGCCCAGTCCGGTCAGCTCGCGGACGTGCACCTCGGCCTCGGGGGCCAGCTCCCGCAGCCGGTGGACGGCCACGTCCGCCTCGGCCCTCGGGATGATCGGACCCTGCCGGACGAGGCGCGCGGCCGTCGACGCGGCCAACTCCCAGTCGACGGGGGTGGTCGTCGTCGTGTCGCCCGGTCGTGCCACACGGGCTTGCGGTGCCGCGTTCACCCTTCCGACGCTACCTGTGGGATACGGCTACGCACAGCCGCAGCCACGCAGCGTGGCAGCCAGGACGTCCAGCGCCTCGCGCACCTCGTCGGTGTTGCCGGGGCTGTTCGACATGAACGCGAACACCAGCAGCTTGCCGTCGGTGTCCACGACGACGCCCGCGAGCGAGTTCACGCCGGTCAGCGTGCCGGTCTTGCCCCGCACCCAGCCCTTCCCGCTCGCGGCCTGCTGCTGGTAGCGGTTCGCCAGGGTGCCGCTGCCGCCCGCGACCGGCAGCGCGGTCAGCAGCGGGCGCAGCTTCGCGGTGCGCGGGTCGCTCGCGTCCGGCTTGGCCGCGACCTCCAGGATCTGGCCGAGCAGCTTCGCCGGGATCTTGTTCTGCGGCGACATGCCGCTGGCGTCCACGACCGTGGCCCCGCCGACGTCGAACTGGTTCTTCGTCAGCACGTCCTCGACGGCCTTGGCCGCGCCGTCGAACGAGGGCTGCTGGCCGGTGACCTTGGCGACCTCGCGGGCGAGCGCCTCGGCCAGGATGTTGTCCGAGATCTGCATGGCGTTCTCGACGAGCTGGTCGACCGGCGCGGACTTCACCTCGCCCAGCACCTTCTGGTTGGTGCCGGACGGCGCGGGGCCGGGGGTCGCGGTCGCCACGCCGAGCCGCTGCGCCAGCGCGGTGGCGGCGTCCAGCGCTGGCGCGGCGGTGCGGGGGCTGTTCGGGTTCTTCGGGTCCAGCCTGCCGCCGTCGAGCATGAACGGCACGATCGGCGTGATCGAGCCGCCCGCGATGTCGGCCGGGTCCCAGCCGGGTGCGGTGCCCTCGCCCGCGTACCGGCCGAGGTCGAACCTGACCTCCGTGATCGGGCCCGTCGCGTTGGCCTTGACCTGCGCGGCGAGGTCGTCGAGGGTCGCGGCGCCGGGGTAGACCGTGGTCGTGCCCTCCGGTAGCGAGGACAGCGTCGGGTCGCCACCGCCGACGACCACGACGGTGCCGGGCGCGTCTCCCTGGACGACCTTGGTGGACAGCTGGGCGGTGTGGTCGATCGACAGCAGCGCCGCGGCGGACGCCAGGATCTTGATCGTGGACGCCGGGATCAGCGGCGTCGTGTCGCCCTGCTGCCAGAGCGCGGTGCCGGTCGCCGGGTCGATCACGACCCCGGTCAGCGGGCTGAGCACCCCGGCCGCGGCGGGCCCGGCCAGCGCGGCGCTGACGCCGGACGCGCTCGGCGTCGGCGCGTCACCGGCGACGCCCTTCACGGAGAGCGACACCTTCGCGGGCGGAGCGGGCGGCGCCGTGGTGAGCGCGACCTCGCCGCCGAACCAGTCGAGCTTCGCCGAGGCGAACACCGCGCCACCGGCGAGCGCCACCACGAGCACGATCGCGCCGACGAGCAGCAGGGGCTTGCGGCGGTTCGGCCCGGCCTCGGCGGTCTCCCGTTCGGCGGGCGGCACGGGCGGGTCCGGCTCGGCGTCGGGCGCGGGTTCGTTGTGCGGGGTGATCCGCTCGGGCATCGCGCGGCGCGTGGGCGGCTCGGGCTGCACGGGCGGTCGCTGCGGCGGCGAGAGCTGCGGCAACGTGGGCTGGGGCCGCGGGACCTGGATGCGCATGGTCGGCGGATCGGCGGGCCGCGGTGTCGGCGGGGGCTGCGCCGCCGCCGGCCTGGGGCGCTGCACCTGCACCGTCGGCGGCTCGGGGAGAGCCACCGTCGGCTGCTCGGGTGCGATCTCGAACACACCCGAGTCGTCGTCCTCGGTGGGCCACGAAAGCTCGTCCGGCACACCGGGATCGGGGTCGCCAGGTCCGGGCACGCGATCCTCCGTAGATCTTCATAAGGGCAATCTCACACCCGCAGGCACCCACCACGATGCGGGTCGGGTGGTCGTCGTAGTCCACACTAGTGGCGCAACGGCAGAGGGTGTCGCACACGCGGCGTCACCTCAGCATGACGAGGCGAGACGAAGCAGAGGACGCGCAGTGGAGTTCGACGTCACCATCGAGATCCCCAAGGGTGTGCGCAACAAGTACGAGATGGACCACAAGACAGGTCGCATCCGCTTGGACCGCACCCTGTTCACGGCCACCCAGTACCCGGCGGACTACGGGTTCGTGGACAACACCCTGGGCGAGGACGGCGACCCGCTCGACGCGCTGGTGATCGTCCAGGAGCCCACGTTCCCCGGCTGCCTGATCAAGTCGCGCGCCATCGGCATGTTCCGCATGACCGACGAGAAGGGCGGCGACGACAAGCTGCTCTGCGTGCCCGCCGACGACCCGCGGTCGGAGCACCTGCGCGACATCCACCACCTGAACGAGTTCTACCGGCTGGAGATCCAGCACTTCTTCGAGGTCTACAAGGACCTGGAGCCCGGCAAGAGCGTCGAGGGCGCCAGCTGGGTCGGTCGCGTCGAGGCCGAGGCCGAGGTCATCCGGTCCTACCAGCGCCTCAAGGACGCCATCGCACGCGGCGAGGACCACTAGGGCTTGACCACGAGAAGGAGCCCCGCACCTCAGTGAGGTGCGGGGCTCCTTTTCTTACACGATCTAGTGAATCGGGAGCGGGGGAACCGCTTCCTTGGCCTCGTTCTCGTCGTTCATGCGCTCCAGGCCGGAGCGCATGGACAGCGGGGTCTCCTTGATGAACCACACGAGCACGAAGCCGATCAGCACCACGATGCCGCCGACCAGGAACACCGTGTCGATCGCGCCGGAGAAGCCGTCCAGGAACGGACGCGCCAGCACCGGGTCGAGCGTCTTGAGGAACTCGGTGTTGTTCAGGTCGACACCGGCGCCGCTCTGGAGCCCCTGGGCGAACTGCGCGTTCTCCGGCCTCGCCAGCGCGGCCTGGAAGTCCGGGTTGCCGAACGCCGTGGTCAGCGCGTTGCCGATCTTGTCGCCGACGCTGCTGAACAGGATCGACAGGAAGACGGCGGTGCCGACCGTGCCACCGATCTGGCGGAAGAACGTGGCCGACGACGTCGCGACGCCCATGTCCCTCGGTTCGGCGTCGTTCTGGATCGCCAGCAGCAGGGTCTGCATGCACAGCCCCAGTCCGGCGCCCATCACGAACATCAGGCTGAGCGTGAACGCGTTCGACGTGTCCGTGCCGATCGTGCTGAACGCGAAGAGCGCGACGGCCATCAGCGCGAACCCGATGATCGGGAACACCTTGTAGCGCCCCGTCTTCGAGGTGATCTGACCGCTGATCCCGGCCGCCGACATGATGCCGAACGTCAGCGGGAGCAGCATCAGACCGGCTTCGGTCGCCGAGGCGCCCTTGACGATCTGGAGGTACAGCGGCAGCGAGACCATGCCGCCGAACATGCCGATGCCCATCACGAAGTTGATCGTGTTGCCGAGCGAGAACGTCCCGCTGCGGAACAGCCTCAGCGGCAGCAGCGCCTCGTCGCCCATGCGCTTCTCGTTGAACACGAAGCCGATGACGCCGAGCACGCCGAGCGCGTACATCGCGATCGAGGTGCCGGACGCCCAGCCCCACTCGCGCCCCTGCTCTGCGACGATCAGCAGCGGCACCAGGCCGACGCTGAGCAGCGCGGCGCCCCAGAAGTCGATGCGGTGGTCGACCCGCTTGTGCGGGACGTTGAGCACCTTGGCGACGACGACGAGCGCGATCAGCGCGATCGGGACGTTGATCAGGAACACCCAGCGCCAGCCCGTGACGCCCGCGAACGTGTCCAGGCCCGCGAACAGGCCGCCGACGACCGGGCCGGCGACGCTCGACACGCCGAACACGGCCATGAAGTACGCGGAGTACTTGCTGCGCTCCCGCGGCGACGTGATGTCCGCCAGGATCGCCATGCCGAGCGACATCAGGCCGCCCGCGCCGAGGCCCTGCACCGCGCGGAACGCGGCCAGCTCGTACATCGAGGTCGCGATGCCCGAGAGCAGCGACCCGATCAGGAACAGCGTGATCGCGGACAGGTACATCGGCTTGCGGCCGTAGATGTCCGAGAGCTTGCCGTACAGCGGCGTCGTGATCGTGGCGGTGATCAGGTACGCCGTGGTGGCCCACGCCTGCAAGGTCTGGCCCTGGAGCTCGTCGGCGATGGTCTTCATCGCGGACGAGACGATCGTCTGGTCGAGCGCCGCGAGGAACATCCCCAGCAGCAGACCGGACAGGATCGTCAGGATCTGACGGTGGGTGAGCAGCACCTCGCCCCTCGGCGAAGCCTCCGCTCTCTCAACCGTTTCCGACATCACTTCTCCCCTCCTGAGCGCGGCCCCGGTCCGCCCTCAGCCAAAAAATCCGGAAGCGCGTTCTCGTAGTCGCCCACGAAGCGCTCTAACAAGTCGGTGAAGGTGCGCCAGTCCGGTTCGGACCAGCTCCCGAACATCCGCGCGATGGCGGCGTTGCGCATGCTGCGGCGTTCGGCCAGCAACCGGTGGCCCGCCTCGGTGGCGACGAGCACGCTGGCCCGTCCGTCCTCCGGGTCGGCCCGCCGTTCCACAAGCCCGTCCTTGACCAGGCCGGCGACCTGGCGGCTGACGGTCGAGGGGTCGGAGAAGACCGCCTCGGCCAGCGCGCTGGATCGGGAGGGACCCATGTGCGCGAGGTTCGCGAGCAGCACGAAGGCGGCCTTGTCCATACCGGCCTTGTTCATCTGCGCGGCGACGCACGCGTGCATCTTGTTGAGGCGGATCATCGCGGTACCGACCCTCTCGGCCAGCTCCAGCTCCGGCTCCGGCCTCGCCTCGGTCGAACCCACCGTGTCACTCACCGGGTCCACCATGGAACACTCCGTTGCTTGCATCATCCAACTAGTTGCTGAGTACAAGCATGAACTCGGATGGCCTAGCAGGGCAACTGAATTAACGGTGAGTCGCGTCTCAGCAGGCGGTTACCAACGGGTAGGCAACGGGGTTACCGACCGGTAGCATTCGTCGCCATGAGCCAGGACTACACGTTCGTCGCGGACGCCCTGAAGCAGGGCGTGCCGTGGGTCGGGACCACCGGCATCGACTTCATCGAGGTCGAGGGCGACCGCGTGCTCGTCGAACTGCCCGACGGCGAGGAGAACCGCAACCACGTCGGCGGCCCGCACGCGGCCGTCGTGTTCGGTGCGGGCGAGACCGCGTCCGGAGCCGTCGTGCTCGCGGCGTTCTCGCAGCACATGGACAAGGCCACGCCGCTGGTCGCGCGCGCGGAGATCGCCTACCGGAAGGTCGCGACCGGCGTGCTGCGCGCGGAGGCCGTCCTCGGCCGCCCGGCCGCCGAGGTGGTCGCCGAACTGGCGTCCGGCACGCGGCCCGAGTTCCCGGTGCACGTCACGATCACCAACGCCGCCGGGGCCACCACGGCGGAGATGACCGTCACCTGGACCCTGCGCCCGAACCGCTGACCGCCGTCCACCGAGGACCCCTCCACACCGGACCTCGGGCATAACACCGTTGCGGTGGGGCGATCCCGGCCGCGGGTCCCACCCGGACCACCGCGGGGCCGGAATCGCTTGCGAGTAAACCGATTCAGGGACCAGGCTCACCCGATCGACGGGTCGAGCCTGGTCCTTTCGGGGAGTCGACTTGGTAACGTCCTGTGACCCGCGTAACACGCGGCACGTCCCGTTGCGATGACCCGGACACAGGTGCGACCGCCGCGCCCTTGGAGGATCGCGTGCCCAGTACTCCCCCCGCGCCTGCCCGGTGGCGACGTGGAGCTCTCCCGTTCCTGCTCGCCCTCCTCTGCGCAGGCGGTTGTGCGTCCAAGACGGACCTGTCGGCGGCGATCCGGGTGACCACCCCCAGTTCGACGCCGAGCCCGACGCCGATGCTCACGACGACGACGGGCGCGCCCGAGCAGCCGACGATGCAGGTGGCGGACGTCGTGGACGGTCGCACGATCGTCAGTTCGGACGGCAAGACCGTGCAGATCGCCGGACTGGCCCCGCCCGGCGAGTGCTGGGCGGGCGCGGCGACCGAGTTCACCCGCAGGACGTTGAACGGCAAGACCGTCAAGTACACCAAGACCTTCGGCTCGTCGGCCACCGTGCTGATGCCGGACGGGTCCGACTTCGCGGTGGAGGCGGTGCGCCGCGGCATGGGACGCGCCGAACCCGGCTCGACGACCGCGCTCAAGTCCGCCCAGTCCGCGGCCGAGCAGGCCGGGGTCGGCCTGTGGGGTGAGTGCGGCGGCAAGGACACCGTCGGCCAGGCGGACGCGCAGGACCGCGAGCCGTCCGGTTCGGACGACGTGTACTTCGCGAACTGCGAGGCGGCCAGGAGGGCGGGCGTCGGCCCGATCGTCGTCAACCAACCCGGCTACGGCAAGCACCTCGACCCGGACGGGGACGGGATCGCCTGCGACCGCTAGGCGCTGGTACAACCACCCCATGAAGGTGGACAGCGTCGAGGTCGCGTTCGACCCCCGCGAGATCGGCGACACCGCCCGGCAGGCCGAGGCCGCGGGCTACGACGGGTTCTGGGTGGCCGAGGCCCAGCACGACCCGTTCGTCGCACTGGGCGTCGCGGCGGGGACGACGTCGCGGGTCGAGCTGGGCACGTCGATCGCGGTCGCGTTCGCGCGCAACCCGATGAGCACCGCGGTGCTGGCGAACGACCTGCAACTGCTGTCCGGCGGGCGCTTCAACCTCGGGCTCGGGTCGCAGGTCGAACCGCACATCACCAAGCGGTTCTCGATGCCGTGGTCGAAACCCGCCGCCCGGATGCGCGAGTACGTCCTGGCGATGCGGGCGATCTGGCGGAGCTGGGAGACCGGCGAACGGCCGAGGTTCCGCGGCGAGTTCTTCACCCACACCCTGATGACACCCTTCTTCGACCCCGGCCCGAACCCGTACGGACCGCCGAAGGTGTACCTCGCGGGCGTCGGCGAGCTGATGACCGAGGTCGCGGGCGAGGTCGCCGACGGCTTCCTGTGCCACAGCTTCACCACCGAGCGGTACCTGCGCGAGGTGACGATCCCGGCGCTCGAACGCGGGCGCGCCAAAGCCGGAAAACCGTTGGCGGGACTGGAGATCAGCGGCCCGTCGTTCGTCGCGACCGGCGGCACGGCCGAGGAGCTGGCCGCCTCCGTCGCCGACACCAGGAAGCAGATCGCCTTCTACGGCTCGACCCCCGCCTACCGCCGGGTCCTCGACCTGCACGGGTGGGGCGACCTGCACGAGGAGCTGCACGCGATGTCCCGGCGGCAGCGGTGGGACGACATGACGGCGGCGGTCGACGACGAGGTGCTGACCGCGTTCGCCGTGGTCGGCGAGCCCGAGCAGGTGGCGGCGGAACTGCTGGCCCGCTACGGCGACGTCACCACCCGCTCGTCCTGCCACGCGCCCTACCGCGGCGACCCCGAGCGGTGGGGCCGCGTGTTCGCCGCGCTCAGGAACGGGTGAGCCGGTGCCGACCGCTCGGTGTGTCCCGCAGACCGTGGTGGAAGAAGGCCAGTTCGGCCCGCACCCGCAGCACGGTCCTGCGTCTCGTCCAGTGCCTCCTGCCCACGCGCGCGGCGCACAGGGCGAGGGGTAGGAAGAGCAGGGTCATCAGGATCGTCGGGATCATGGTCATCGCCTCCTCCGCCAGGGCGACGACCGAACCCGACCCCTCTGACGGAGATCGCGCGAAGGCCACCCCGATGGAGCAACCACCGGGCGGACGTTCCGGGACCGGTGTCGACCGCTCTCCCGAAGTGTCGCCGAGGTCGGGAACGAGCGGAAGAACTCCGGGTCACATCACCGCGTCGTGCACCGCACGTCAGAGGTCGGGCAGCGGGTCCGGCGGGAAGGAGTCCCTCGTCGTCTCCGCGTCCGCGGCCGCGATCACCGACACGTACTCGTCCCAGGTCTGGAACGGCGAGCCGTCGACGGTGAAGACCGGGTCCGACGTCGTGTCCACCGGTCCGAGCCGCAGGCTCCGCTCGTACGTCCAGTGCACCGACTTCGGCCGGTCGTGGCTCAGCCAGCTGCACGCCAGCATCACGATGTTCCGGTCCGTCACCACGAAGATGAACGGCTTCGAGACGAGCGACGGCCCGACCGCCGTGCTGGCGACCGCGGGGAAGAGGTAGCGGATCTCGGTGCCCGGCGGCAGCAGCGCCCGGCAGCGCTCCCGAACCTTCGCGCTCAACGGCACAGCCCCCACGCCCTCCCTCCGAGCCGACAGTCCGTCAACGCGCGCGGTCGCGGTCGGGTTCCGCGATCAGCTCGTCCGGTACCCGCAGGTCGGGGTGGAGGTAGAGCGCGGCGACGGCGTCCAGGTCGTCCCCGGCGCACACGACGGCCAGCTCGTCCAGCAGCTCGTCGTAGTCCTCACCCGTCCGCCCCTGGTAGGCCTCCTCCATCCGCCCCCACTCGTCCCACGGCAGCACCTCGACGTTGTTGAGCGCGGCCAGGTCCCGCACGGCGTTGCCGCGGATCTCCGACGGTCCCCAGTTCTCCGTGCCGGGCACCCCGAACTTCGAGCCGTCGACCTCACCACGCCGGTAGGCGCTCCACGCCTCACCACCGGTCAGGAACTCACCGGGCCGCAGATCACGCGGGTCGACGGGCCGCTCCTGCCCGAAGACCTCCGTGTCGACCCGCACCCACCGCCCACCGTCGAAGAACTCCGTCACCCAGTGGTCCAACCCCAGCCCGGCCTCGAAGTACATCCCGAACCCGCACCGCACCCGCGCGGCGATCCCCCGATCCCGCAGCAGCGCGCAGCTCATCACCGCGAAGTGCCTGCACGTCCCCACGAGCCGCTTGTCCGGCGCCCGCGGCGACGTCAACGGCATCGGGTCGAGCGCCAACAACAGCCGCGCCAACTCGGCGGCGGGGCGAACGTCCTTCTCCACCTGCCGCTCAGCGGGCAGATCCCGCCCCGGCTGCGCGTCGGGGTGGAGGAACAGCCCGTGGACGGGCTCGCAGATCTCCAGCGGATCGTCGGCGACCACGGAACCGGCGGCCTCGCCGAGTGAGGTGAACAGCCCCGGAGCCACGTAGTCGATCTTCACCATCGAACGATGGTAGGCGAGGCGCACCGAAATGCGTCAGGCCCGGTTGCGTACCGCCGGGCATCGCGCCGATGCCCGGCATGCCCGGTACCGAACTGGGGCGACCAAACGGCGACTCGTCATGCGGCGTCTTCGGGCGCCTGCGCCAGCTCCTGAAATTACGATGCCTCTGAAGTGATTCCATGCGTGGCGCTTGTCCACTCTGAGGAGCGGACAAGGCGTCAACCCGCACTAATCGTAGCAAGCAGGCTTTAGATCACTGGCGCATTCGGGTGCACCTTGGATGACGACGGCTCCCGTCGTCATTAGCGTCTGTACGGTGACACCTGCCAATGGGTCGATGCCGTTTACTGCTTCGACCGCCGGGAGACTCCATGCCCACGTCGACAACTCCTCCAGCGACAGCGCCAGGAAGCAGAGTTTCTCAAATGCTGGCGCCTGTCGGCATCATCGCCGACATCACCGCAGTGGCCTTGATACCACTTGGACAACCCAGACAGATCATTTATCTGGTTAGCGTATTGGCGTTTGCGATCGGGGTGACCATCATCTTCTACCGTCGCAATTGCACGGTAGACAAGTTGATGGTTTTAGAAATTTCCATTGCGCTTGTGAGCACCGGCGTTGCCGCCCACACGTTTCGGAGGTTGTCAGCACCAGAGACAGAGAGCAGCTGCGAGAAAACGAGGACAACGATCGACTCTCCTGCCGACAACACGACCCTGAGCGCAACCCAAAAGGCCAACTTCTCCGTCAAGGGCAGCACGAACAGCGCATCCACTTGCGGCACACTCTGGATATTTCTCCGAATTCGAAATAGCACTGAAGCAGTCTATTACCAGCAGTACGGGTACTGCGTCGTCGACAGCGCGGCCGAGAAATGGGAATGCGGCGGCGCCGGAACGAAAGCGAGCCCAGGAACCAAAGTTGACATTCTTGCCTACCTCATGGACAGCGCAGATGGCCGAGCACTCGTCGACAAGGCCGCCATTGCCAAATGCTCCACGGGAGAAGACAATGGTCTAGCCTCCAACAGGCCACCTACCAATGATGCCCCCGTTGCCTCGGTCTCGGTCGTGGTCGAGTGACCATCTTCCATGCTTCCCCCTGTCAGCACGTTCTCCCGACTACCCCACCACGATTCCTCATGGTTGTTGATCCGCGCTGCCGCGAGGTCGCACACCGGATAGGACGCAGCAAACACACCTTGCACCTGGCCAACCTCGATGACAGGGGTAACGGGACTTGGAAGATCGAGGTTCCGCTTGATCTCCACCGCGGTCTCGGATCCTCGGCGGTGTCGTGGGAGTCCCGGAAGCCACCGGCGCTCCCCAGCGCTGCGAGGAGGCGCTGGGGAGCGAACGGCCAGGCAGGCGAAGCCGAGGGAGGACGCGGGCACAGGGTGGCAGAAGCACGACCTCGTGCTCACTACCAAGTAGGGCACCGGGCTGGATGACACCGATGTCCGGCGCGACTTCCGACAGGCCGCCAAGGCGGCCGAACTGGCCTACCGGAAGCAGATCCGTCCGGGGGTGCAGGACGGGGCTACCGCGATGGACCGGATCTTCCCCGCGGCGGAAGCGTAGTCACGCAGTTGGTCACGCAGGAGGACCCTGAAGACCAGTCAGCCCCGGTGCGCTGTGTGCGCACCGGGGCTGACCTGCATCTCACCAGAGCCGCCTATCGGAATCGAACCGATGACCTGTTCATTACGAGTGAACCGCTCTAGCCGACTGAGCTAAGGCGGCGAGACGCGATAACTATAGCCGACTCCAAGACCGTCACCGACAGGG
>NZ_DASUSQ010000018.1:0-136342 GCF_036375055.1 Umezawaea sp. | reverse complement strand
CCTGGTCCCCAACACACCCAACGCCCCGTACCGCGCACCCACCAGCTCCACCGCCGCGTCCACGATCCGCTGGAGCGTCGAATCCAGCTCCAGCCCCGACCCCACCGCCAGCACCGCGTCCAGCAGGCTCCGCATCTGGTCCCGCGATTCGGCGATCTCGGTCAACCGATCCCGCACCTCACCGAGCAGTTCGTCCAAGCGCAACCCCGTGAGGCTCACCCTGGTGCCACATCCGCTGAAGTCGGGCTCGCCGGCCATCTCGGCATCTCCTCCTCGGACGTGGTCGACCGCGGTGCCGGGCGTCCAGCTTGGCACGGGACCACAGGGTGAACCAGACCGCCCGCGCGGGGTTCAGGAACAACCGCGACGCGCGCCCGGTCGTGAACTATTCCCACAACCCTTGCCACGCAGGCGCTTCCGCCGGTTCGATCCTCGACACCGTGTCGAGGGGAGGGCCGATTCGGGACCCTGGAACGACTCGTTCCCGACCGCCTAGGGACTTTCGTCCCTAGCCGCCAGGCCCGTGTGCACTGCCGCCGCGAGCGCCGTCGCGCGAGGATGGGGGGCGCCGGGGGCCGTACCACCAGTGGAGCTCACATGTACCAGGTGCCGAGTCAACCAAGCCGTTCCCAGACGACGAACCGGTTCCCGCTCCCGGTGGTGGTGGGCAACGACGGCTCGCTCTGGGGCCAGGCCGCGCTGCGGTGGGCCGCGGAGCACGCCTGGCGGACCGGCGCGGCGCTCGACGTCTGGCTGTGGGACCGCTCCACCGAGGTCCCCGACACCGTCCCCGCCAACGGTGGCCTCAACTACATCACCAGCAGCCTGCCCATGCTGCGCGTGCGGGTGCACGAGTCCGGCACCGACCCCGTGCGCGACCTGGAGACCGCGGGACGCGGGTCGGGTCTGCTGGTGGTCGGCTACCGCGGCCACCGCGCGAGTTCCCTCAGCCTCGGGGAGAAGGTGCTGCCCCTGGTCAGCAGAGCCACGTGCGACACCGTCGTCGTCCGCGGCAGGGCGTCTGCGGTGCGCGGCGACAACCGCAGGGTCACCGCCCTGATCAACGGCGGCGAGGACGACGGCCCGGTCCTCATCCGCGCCGCGGCGATAGCGCTCGGCCACCGCGCCGCGGTGCGCGTGCTGCACGCGCAACCCGTGCCGACGACCAAGGACGCGGTCGCCGCCGACCACCAGTTCGTGCTCGACCACGCCACCCGGCAGCTGGAGAAGCTCGACCGGTGCCCTCCCCACACCGTCGTCCTGCTGCACGGTCAGCCGCACGAGGCCGTCGCCCGCTGCACCGACACCGACCTGCTCGTGGTCGGCGCCGGGGACCAGCTGCCGGAGACGGGCCGCTGCGGCACGGTCACCAGGACCGCCCTGCACCAGGCCCCGTGCCCGGTGATGGTCGTGCACCGCCCGCACGTGCCCGAACCGTGGCCCGCGCCGACCAGCGACCTCGCCCGCCCCGGCGCGGCCGTGCGCGGCCCCCAGTCCAGGCAGCCCGCCCACGCCTCGCGCTGATCAGGTCACCAGCACCGCCGCACCCTCGACCCGGTCCGCCGCCTGATCGGTCAACGCGATGTCGGCCCGGTCCAGCGGGTAGGACCGGGTCACGACGCGCAGCCGGTGCCCGGCGGCGAAGTGGAGGAACTCCCGCGCGTCGGCACGCGTGCTGGACGTGACGCTGCGGAGCTGGCGCTCCTGGAACAGGTGGCGCCGGTGGTCCAACACCGGGGCGTCGCTGAGGTGGATGCCCGCCACGGCCACCGCGCCGCCGCGGTCCAGCGCTTCGAGGGCGGGCGGCACGAGGGAGCCGACCGGCGCGAACAGGATGGCCGAGTCCAGCGGTTCGGGCGGCGGGGCGCCCGCGCCGGTGGCGACGCGGCGCCCGGTTCCCGCGCCCGCGCGCTGCGGGTCAGCGCGTGCCCCGGCGTCACCCCCGGCCGGTGCACGGGCAGGTCGCCCTCGGCCACGTGCAGGTCGGTCCGGCACACACCGCACACCAGGACCTCGATCAGCAGTTCGCCGGGACCGGGACCGGGCAGCGGGTCCCGGCTGGCGCGCAGGGGCCCGCCCGCCATCGGTCCCGGCCGGTCCACGTGCCACGCGAGCACGGTGTCCACACCCCCACCTCCCCGCCAGGGGGGAGGTGGCGTCGGTCCCTGCCGCGCCGGGAGCGCGAGGAGCAGCCTGGAGCGCACCAGGACCCGCGGGAGGCTCGCACGACGTCATCGGTGATCGTGGTCGGCGTGGACGGCTCCCCGGAGAGCCGGGCGGCGCTGCGCTGGGCCCTCGGGGAGGCGAGCCGCACGGGCGCGCTCGTCGAGGCGACGACGGCGTGGCGCCGCGTGCCCGAGGACGGTGCCCAGCGCCGTCGGTACCCGGCGGGCGACCTGCACCGGGTTGTGCGGGAGGTCCGCGCCGAGGTGCCGGCGCACCGACGGTCGCGGAGGTGACGGTCGTCGGCGACGCCGTGTCCGTCCTGGTCGGCGCGTCGAGGCGGGCGACCCTGCTGGTGGTCGGCACCCGGCAGGGCGGCACCTGGTCGGTCGGCGTGGTGCCCGGCTGCGTGCGGCACGCGGCCTGCCCGGTCGTCGTGATCCCGCCGGGCGCGCGGGTCTGATCAGTCGGCGGGCCCGCGCAGCGTGAGCACGACGCGCAGCACGTGCTCCACGGCCGACGGGAACACCGCCCCGCGCAGTTCACCGCGCGTGCCGAGGTTCTGGGACGCGAACTCCAGCATGTGGTCGGGGCCCACGCGGCGCACGACGAGCGCGGCGATCTCCTCCAGGTCGAGACCGGGGTTGTCCAGGCGGGTCAGCGCGAACTCCACGATCAGTTCCTCGTCGGTCATCAGCACTCCCTCGCGGCCGCGTCGAGCGTAGTCCACGGGGTGCGAGGTGGCCGAGCCCCGGAGCGCGCCGTCCACAGTGCACCGCCGGGGCCCGGTGGCGGTCACTCCCGCGCGGGGGTGAGGCGCAGCACGGTGCCCTCGCCGTCGGCGGAGACGTACAGGGAGCCGTCCGGGCCGAGGGCGAGACCGGCGAACCGCCGCGGCACACCGGGGACGCCGTGGGTGAACAGGGCCGGCTCGGCGCGGTCCTCGCCGGGCGGCGGGCCGACGGCCAGGTCCTCCGCCTCGACCGTGCGGACGCCGGTGGTGAGGCTGGTGGCCACGACCCTGCGCCCGCCCGTCTCCACGGTGACGAGGTCGTCGCCGCGGACCACCAGGCCCTGCGGCGCGTCCAGGCCGTCCACGACGAGCACCGGTCGTCCGTCCTCGATCCGGAACACCGCGCCGCGCACGTCGTCGCTGACGTAGCAGCGCTGCTCGGCGTCCAGCGCGACGTCCACCGGCCGGTCGAACCCGGCGGCGAGCACGGTGACGGTGCCCGCCCCGTCGACGGCGACGACCCGGCCCGCGCCGGACTCGGCGACCACGAGGGAGCCGTCCCCGCGCACCGCGATGCCCGTCGGCCGGTCCAGGCCGGTCGCGCGCGGCACCACGCTCCCCGTCGCGGGGTCGTAGGTGCGGACGTCGCCGTACTGCGAGGTCACGTGCAGCAGGCCGCCGTCGGCGGCGATGCCGTGGACGAACGTCAGCAGCTCGTGCGTGACCACCTCGCCGTCGGCGGGACCCGCCAGCCGGTAGTGGTCGGCCGCGTACACGGTCCCGCCCAGGTCGACGGTCACGCCGAACGGGCCGTCGAACCCGCGCGGCACCACGTCCCTGGTCCGCCCGTCCGGGCTCAGCTCCGCGACGCCGCCGCTCGCGAAGCTGGAGACGAACATCCGGTTCTCGTCGTCGAACGCCGCGTTGTCCAGCCCGACGATCCCGCTGGCGACCACCGTGCGGTCACCGGTGCCGAACAGGTCGAGCCGGGTCACGATGCCCGCCGCGCCGCGCGACAGGACCACGAGGGCGCCACCGCGGTCGAAGCGCACGGCGACCGGCTCGTGCACGTCCTCCGCGACCAGCTCCGGCCCACCGCCGTCCACCGGCACCCGGAAGACCCGGTTGGTCAGCATGTGCGGGTAGTACAGGCAGCCGTCCGGGCCGAGCTGCATCGCGTTGCCCATGGCCAGGTCGTCCGCGAGCACCCTCGGCTCGCCGCCGTCGGGGAACAGCTCCAGCAGCCTGCCGCCGGGCCGCATCTCGTTGACGAAGAGCCGCTCGCCGACGAAGGCGATGCCGTTCGGCACCCTCACCCGGTCGGAGACCAGCGTGAACCCGCCCTCCGGGCCGCGCCGCCACACCCGGTCCGGGACCAGGTCGGTGATGTACATCGACCCGTCGGGCCCGAACGCGAGGTCGTCCGGCGACTGCACCGGACCGTCACCGGCCACGACCACCTCGACGTCGCCCGACGCGAGGTCGACGGCGCTGATCCGGCCCGCGAGGAACTGGGCGACGTGCAGCCGCCCGTCCGGCCCGAACGCGACCCCGTTGGAGCCCCACAGCGGGTTCGGCCGGGTCAGCCGCCGCGCGCCCACCGGGTCGGGGCCCCCGAAGCGGCTCATTCGGCGGTCACCATGACGTCGTCCATACCGCCCTCCGCGCGCCAGCGCCGCAGCACCTCGTGGAACGCCACGGGCCCGTCGGCGTAGGTCTCGCGCCGCGCGCGGGGCATCCCCTCGGCGTTGTAGTAGCCGGGGGTGCACTCGGACTGAAAGCGGTGCAGGTCGGGGGCGTTCTCCCGGATCCGCGCCACCCAGGCCTCCTGGGCCTCGGTGGTCGGCTCGACGCGGCGCGCCCCGCGCTCCCGCGCCTCGGCGACGACCGCGGCCACGTGGGTCGCCTGCTCGTCGAGGATGTGCACGAAGTTCACCGAGCTGGCGTTCTGCAACGGCCCGAGGTGGAAGAGGTTGGGGAAGTCGTGGCTGTAGAAGCCGTGCAGCGTCTTCGGCCCCCGGCCCCACGATTCGAGCAGCCCGACGCCGCCGCGGCCGTGCACGGGCAGCAGTCCGGACAGGACCCCGGACACGCCGACCTCGAACCCGGTCGCGAAGACCACGCAGTCGACCTCGTACTCGGTCCCGCCGACCACCAGGCCCTTCTCGGTGACGCGCTCGACACCGCCGTGGTCGGCGGTGTCGACCAGGGTGACGTTGGGGCGGTTGAACGTCTCCAGGTACTCGTCGCTGAACGTCGGGCGCTTGCACATGTAGCGGTACCAGGGCTTCAGCGCCTCGGCGGTCGCCGGGTCCGCGACGACCGCGTCCACCCTGGCGCGCAGCTCGTTCATCTTCTGGAAGTCGACGACCTCGTTCACCCGCTCGCGCTCCTCGGGCGAGAGGTCCGCGTAGGCGTTGCTGGGGATGAGGTTCTGGAGCAGCCGCGCGCTGCCGGTCCAGCCGTCGGAGACCATGTCCTCCTCGGACGGCAGGCCGGTGACGATCGACAGGAAGTTCTCCATCCGGCGGCGCTGCCAGCCGGGGGTCAGCGACAGCGCCCACTCCGGGTCGGTGGGGCGGTTGTCCCGCGCGTCGACCGTGGAGGGCGTGCGCTGGAACACGTACAGGTGCTCGGCGTCGCGGCCCAGGTGCGGCACGACCTGGACGGCGGTCGCGCCGGTCCCGACGACGGCCACGCGCTTGTCGGCGAGCCCGTCGAGGCCGCCGTTCGCGTCGCCGCCGGTGTAGTCGTAGTCCCAGCGGCTGGTGTGGAACGTGTGGCCCGCGAACGTCTCGATGCCGGGGATGCCGGGGAGCTTGGGCCTGCTGAGGGTCCCGCTCGACACCACCACGTAGCGGGACCGCACCTCGTCGCCGCGGTTGGTGCCGACGATCCACTCGTCGGCGTCGTCGTCCCAGCGCAGGTCGGTGACGCGGGTCTGGAAGCAGGTGTCGCGGTAGAGGTCGAAGTGGCGGGCGACGGCCCTCGCGTGCTGCCGGATCTCCTCGCCCGGCGCGTACTTCCACTTCGGGACGTACCCGACCTCTTCGAGCAGGGGCAGGTAGACGTAGGACTCGATGTCGCAGTGGATGCCGGGGTAGCGGTTCCAGTACCAGGTGCCGCCGAAGTCGGCGGCCTCGTCGATCACCCGGATGTCCCGGACACCGGCCTGGCGCAGGCGGGCGCCGGTCAGCAGACCGCCGAACCCGGCGCCGACCAGCACGACCTCGACCCGGTCGCGCAGGGGTTCCCTGGTGAACTCGCGGTCGGCGTGGGGGTCGTCGGCGTAGGCGCTGAACTCGCCCTCGACGCGGCGGTACTGCGCCGTCCCGTCGGGTCGGATCCGGCGGTCGCGCTCGGCCCGGTACCTGGCGCGGAGGGCGTCGGGGTCGAACCCCAGGTCGTCGGGGAGTCCGGACGTGCGTGGCGTGGACATGCACACCTCTCTGGCTGTGCTGGACGGGGCTCTGGGCGAGCATCGGCGCACGACGGCCACAGTCAAGCGACTGACTTAATTGCGGACCATACCGCTCCGTGACCGCGCGACACCACCCCGTGACGTGTCCGACGAGCCTGGCACACCGGACGACCGGAGATCCCGCCGGGTCCATCTAAGTCAATCGACTGCTTTAATCAGCACCTGGTCCGCTCGCCCACCGTCCGGAGGCCCGCCCGTGCCGTCCACGCCGTCCACCGCACCCGTCGACCTGCCCGGCGGCCCTCCGCCGGACGTGACCAGGCGGCCGAACACCGTCGTGGCCGTGCTCGCCTTCGCGGGCGTCACGGTGGCGCTGATGCAGACGATCGTGATCCCCCTGGTGCCCCGGCTGCCCGCCCTGCTGGGCTCGACCCCCGCCGACACGGCCTGGGCGATCACCGCCACGCTGCTCGCCGCCGCCGTCGCCACCCCCACGACGGGACGGCTCGGCGACATGTACGGCAAGCGCCGGATGCTGATGATCAGCCTGGCGCTGCTGGTCGCGGGCTCGACGCTGGGCGCGCTGAGCACGACCCTCGCCCCCCTGGTGGTGGCGCGGGTGCTCCAGGGCCTCGCGTCCGGGGTCATCCCGCTGGGCATCAGCATCATGCGCGACGAACTGCCCGCCGAACGGCTCGGCTCGGCGACCGCCCTGATGAGCGCGTCGCTGGGCGTGGGCGGAGCACTGGGCCTGCCCATCGCCACGCTGCTGGCCGACAGCGTCGACTGGCACCTGCTGTTCTGGCTCGCCGCCGGGCTCGGCGTCGTCGCCGCGGCGCTGGTGGTGGCGCTGGTGCCGGAGTCGTCGGTCCGCACGGGCGGGCGCTTCGACCTCGTCGGCGCGATCGGCCTGTCGATCGTCCTGGTGTGCCTGCTGCTGGCCGTGTCCAAGGGCTCGGCGTGGGGCTGGACCAGCGGACTGACCCTGACGCTGGTCGGCGTGGCGGTCGTGGTGCTGGTGGCGTGGGGCCGGTGGGAGCTGCGGACCGGCGAACCGCTGGTGGACCTGCGCACCAGCGGGCGCAGGCCGGTCGCGCTGACCAACCTCGCCTCCGCCGTGTTCGGCTTCTCCATGTTCGCGATGTCGCTGGTCCTGCCGCAGTTGCTGCTGCTCCCGTCGGCCACCGGGCACGGCCTCGGCCAGCCGATGTTCGTCGTCGGCCTGGTGCTCGCCCCGTCCGGCCTGGTGATGATGGCGATGGCCCCGGTGTCCGCCCGCATCACCCGCACCAGCGGACCTCGCACCACCCTGATCACCGGCACCCTGGTGGTCGCCGCGGGCTACGCGCTCAACCTGCTGCTGCTGAGCGAGATCTGGCAGCTCGTGCTCATCTCCAGCGTGGTCGGCGCGGGCATCGGCCTCGCCTACGGCGCCATGCCGTCCCTGATCATGTCCGCCGTGCCGGTCTCCGAGACCGCCGCCGCCAACAGCCTCAACACCCTGATGCGCTCCATCGGCACCTCGGTGTCGAGTGCCGTCGCGGGTGTCGTCCTGTCGCGGCTCACCGTCCCGTTCGGACCGACCGAGGTGCCGTCCCCGGCCGCGTTCCGGGTGATCATCGGGATCGGCGCGGCCACGGCGCTCGCCGCCGCCGCCGTGGCGTGCCTGATCCCCCGCCGCTGACACCACACCCACCACGAGGACGACGGAGCAGGACATGACGGGACTCGACAACAGCAGCGTGATCGTCACCGGTGGGGGCTCGGGCATCGGCCGGGCCGCCGCGCTGCGCTTCGCGGCCGAACGGGCGAACGTCGTCGTCGCCGACCTCGACGGCGACCGCGCCGCGGCGGTGGTCGAGGAGATCACCGCCGCGGGTGGTGCCGCCGCGGCGGTGGTCGGCGACCTGAGCGAGCAGGCCGTGGTGGACCGGGTGGTCGCGACCGCGGTGGAGGCGTTCGGCGGCGTGGACGTGCTGGTCAACAACGCCGGGATCATGGACGGCATGACGGCGACCGCCGACGTCACCGACGAGGAGTGGGAGCGGGTGCTGCGGGTCAACCTCACCGCGCCGTTCCTGCTCGCCAGGGCCGTCGTGCCGCACATGCTCGCCAAGGGCCGGGGCGCGATCGTCAACACCGCGTCGGAGGCCGGCCTGCGCGGCAGTGCCGCGGGCACGGCCTACACCGTGTCCAAGCACGGCGTCGTGGGGCTGACCAAGTCGCTCGCGATCATGTACCGCACGGCGGGCATCCGCACGAACGCCATCGCGCCCGGTGCCACGACGACCGCCATCGCGAGCCCGCTCGACCGCACGGGCCACGGGCCGAAGACGCTCATGCCGTACATGGCCAACCTCGGCCGCGTGTCCGGGGCCGACGAGCAGGCGGCCGTGATCGTGTTCCTCGCCTCCGACGCGGCGAGCAACCTCAACGGCGTCGTCCTGCCCGTCGACAACGGCTGGTCGGCGGTCTGACCCCGGCGGCGGTCACCGGCAGGGCGGCTGGAACGGCGCCCCCGCGAAGTGCTCGTCCCACTCCTGCGGCGTGATGGGCGGGGCGGTGGCGCAGGCCCACGTCGCGGCGTGCTCGGGGTCGGTCTCCCACAGCCGGGTCGTGCGGTCCTCGCCCGCCGTGGCGAGGGTGTGCCCGTCGGGGTGGAAGGCGACGCCGTAGACGCGGGCGGTGTGGCCGGTCAGGACGGCGGTCCCGGTCGCGCGGGCCGGGTCCCGGATGCCCCACAGCCGCACGGTGCCGTCCGCGCTGCCGGTGGCGAGGGTGCCGCCGTCCGCGCTGACGTCGATCGAGTGGATCATCTCGGTGTGCCCCGCGAGGCGGGCGACCTCCCGGCCGCGCTCCGGGTCGGAGACGTCCCACAGCCGCACCGCGCTGTCACCGCTCGCGGTCGCGATCAGCCTGCTGTCGGGGGTGAAGACCAGTGACTTCACCGAGTCCGTGTGCCCGGTCAGGCTCGCCAGCTCCCGTGCCCGCTCCGGCACGCGAACGTCCCACAGCCGCACGACGTGACCCGAGGTGCCCGCGGCCAGCGTGCGGCCGTCCGGGCTGAACGCGACGGTCTCGACGTTGTCCTCCCCGGTGTGGACGGCGAGTTCGCGCGGACGGCCCGGCCCCGAGACGTCCCACAGCCGCACGGAGTGGTCGGCGCTCCCGGTGGCCACGGTCCGGCCGTCGGGGCTGAACGCCACCGCCTGCACGGAGTCCGCGTACCCGTCGAGGACGACGGGCTCGCCGACGTGGTCGACGTCGCCGACGTCCCACAGCCGCACCACGCGGTCCAGGCCCGCCGTCGCCAGCCGCCGTCCGTCCGGGCTGAACACCACGGCGTTCACCGCCAGGGTGTGGGCGGTGAGCAGCGCGGCGGGCCGCGGGCGGCGGACGTCGCCGAGGTCCCACAGCCGGACCGCACCGTCGTAGCTGGACGTGGCGAGGAGCCCGCCGTCCTGGCTGAAGCCGACGGCGTAGACGGCGGAGTCGTGCCCGCCGAGCACGGGTCCGGGGAGGGCCCACACGCGCGCGACGCGGTCGAACCCGGCGCTGACCACCGAGCGGCCGTCGGGGGTGAACCGGACCGTCACCACCGGACCGGTGTGGCCGCGCAGCACCGTGATCGGCCTCGGGTGGTCGGGGTCGGCCACGTCCCACAGCCGCACGGTCCGGTCGAGCCCCGCGGTCGCGAGGAACCGGCCGTCCGGGCCGAACGCGAGGGCGTGCGCGGTGCCGCCGTCGACGTCGGCCGCCCGCCGGGGGCGGAGCGGGTCGGTGAGGTCCCACAGCCGCACGTGGAAGTCCCTGGTGACCAGGGCCAGGGTGGTGCCGTTCGGTCCGAAGGCGACCGAGCCGGGCCGGTCGAGGCCCTCGGCGGGCCGGGAGGACTCGACGGGGGCGCGGGGGTCGGCGACGTCCCAGACCCGGACGGTGCCGTCCAGGCTCGTCGTGGCCGCGGTCCTCCCCCGCGGGTCGAACGCGACGGAGGTGACCTGGTCGGTGTGGCCGGTGATGGTCGCGGTCGGCACGGGGTGGTGGGGGTCGGTGACGTCCCACAGCCGCACGGTGCGGTCGGCGCTCGCGGTGGCGAGCACCGTCCCGTCCGGGGAGAACACCGCGGCCAGCACGGCGTCGGTGTGCGCGGTCAGCGTGGCCACCTCGGCCGGGTGGCGGGGGTCGGTGACGTCCCACAGCCGGGCCGTCCGGTCCTTGCCCGTCGTCACCAGCAGCGTCCCGGCGGGGTTGAACGCCGCCGTCCACAGCGCGTCGGTGTGCGCGGCGAGCGTGGCGGTCTCGACGGGAGCGCGCCGGTCGGACACGTCCCACAGGCGGGCGGTGCGGTCGCCGCTGGCGGTCGCGACGACCCGGCCGTCCGGGCTGACCGCCACCGACTCGACGATCGCCCCGTGGCCGGGCAGCCTGGCCACGTCGGGGTTCGAGGTCGTGCTGAGCAGGCTGCCGCGCGCCTCGGTCGTGGGCGCGAGCCGGAACGCCGCAAGGCTGAGCCGGGCGGCGAGCCCGGGGTCGTTCGCGCGCAGCACGGCCGCTTCCCCGGCGACCTTCTGCGACAGGGCGGTGTTGCGCTGGCTGGCGACGGTCCGCGCGGTCGTGGCGGCGTAGACGGACGTGCCGACGGCGAGGACGAGGAGCACCGCGAGCACCGCGACGAGCTGACGCAGCCTCCGGGCCCGCCGCCGCCGCGCCGCCCGCTCCGCCGTGCGCTCCGCGGCGCTCGCCTCCAGGAACTCCCGTTCGACGGGGGTGAGCGCGGTGCCGTCGCGGCAGGCCCAGTCCTCGGCGGTGTCCAGGCGCAGCCCGCGGTAGAGGGCTCCGGGATCGCGGTCCAGTGCGAGCCACGCCGCCGTCGCCTCGGTCAGCGCGCGGTGCACCCGAAGCCCGTCGCGGTCCTCGGCGAGCCACGAGCGCAGCCGCGGCCACGACCGGATCAGGGCCTCGTGGGCGATCTCCACGCCGTCGCCGTCCAGGACCACCAGCCTGGCCCGCGCCAGGTCGTCCAGCACGGCGTGCGCGGGGTGGTCGGCGGGGCCGAACTCCTCGCGCCGCACCCGGCGCTTGGTGTCCTCCGTGCCCTCCCCGAACGCGCACAGGCGGAGGAACAGGTGCCGCGCGACGGCCCGCTGCTCGTCCGACAGCGCGGTGTGGACCCGCTCGGCGGTGTGCGCCACGGCCCGCTCGACGCCGCCCGCGGCCTCGTAGCCCGCCAGGGTCAGGGTGGTGCCGCGCCTGCGCCGCCAGGTCTCCAGCAGCGCGTGCGACACCAGCGGCAGCACGCCGGGCTGGCCGGTGGCGTCCGCGACGATCCGCGCGACGAGCGCCGTCTCCGCGGTGTGGCCGGAGCGGACGGCGGGCTGCACCACGGCGGCGCGCAGGTCCTCGGCCGTCATCGTGCCGACCGTGACCTGGCCGCCGCGCAGCGCTTCGAGCAGGCCGGGGTGCGCGGTGCAGTGGGCGTAGAAGTCGGCCCGCACCCCCAGCACGACGCGGCAGCCGCTGGGGCGCGACCGGGCGGCGGTCAGCACCTGGTCGAGGAACGCGGTCCGCTCGGCCGGGTCGTGGCAGAGCGTGAAGACCTCCTCGAACTGGTCGACGACGACCACCGCCTCCGCGCCGTCGGGGACCGCTCGGCGGATCGCCCGGTGCAGCGCGCGGGGGTCGTCCACGGGCAGGTCGACCGGCTCGCCGGTCAGCCGGGCCAGGTGGGTCGCGCACTCCCGCAACGGCCGCGCGCCGGGGGTGAACAGCAGCACCGGGCCGTCCAGACGGGCGACCAGCCCGGCGCGCAGCAGCGACGACTTGCCCGAGCCGGACGCCCCCACGACCACGACGACCCGCTGCTCGCGCAGGCACGACCGCAGGTCCTCGACCAGCCGCTCGCGGCCGAAGAACCGGTCCGCGTCCTCGGGCTGGAACGCGGCCAGCCCGACGTACGGCGCGTCCCCCACCTCGTCGCGGGGCGGCGGCTCGACCTCGGCGGCCACCTCGTGCCAGCGCTTCTCCCACTCCTCCACCGGTCCGCCGCACGCCCGCACGTAGGCGAGCGCCACGGCGAGGCTGGGCAGCTTGCGCCCTCCGGCGGCCAGCGACAGCGCGGCCTCCGAGTAGTGCGCCAGCCCGCTGAGCTGCCGGTAGGTCGGCCTGCCCGCCTTCTCGCGCAGCAGGCGCAGATCGCGCGCGAACCGCAGCAGCGCGGTGTCCCCTTCGTCCAGCGGACGTTCTCGACGAGGCATCGTCCCTCCCGGTGACGATCTTCCTGCGTCGAGCCCGCCGAGTCAGGGGATCCGCGGCGGAGAACCCGATCGGCCGACAGCCCGCACGACACCGGTCGCACGGGCCGCCCACGACCTCACCCCGCCGCCCGCACCGCCAGGTTCACCTGGAGCACGTTGACCGCCGGGTCACCGAGCACACCCAGACCGCGCCCGGTCGTGCCTGCCGCCACCAGGTCCCGCACCACCGCCTCGGACAGCCCGGTCACCCGAGCCACCCGAGCCACCTGCAACGCCGCGTAGGCCGGACTGATCTGCGGGTCCAACCCCGACGCCGAGGCCGTCACCGCGTCCGCGGGCACCTGCTCCGGCGCGACGCCCTCGCGGGCGGCGACCGCGGCGCGGCGCTCGGCCACGACGGCGTCGTAGTCCTCGTTCACGGCGGACTTGTTGCTGCCCAGCGACGACGACGGGTCGCCGGGGCCCAGCGGGCCCTCCGCCAGCGCCGACGGGCGGGTGTGGAACCACGGGTCGTTCGCCGGGTCCTCGGCGACCGGGTCCACGCCGATCAGCGCCGAGCCGACGGCCTGGCCGTTCCGGGTGATGATCGAGCCCTCGGCGTTGGCCTGGAGACCGGGCACGCGGCCGATGCCCCACACCGCGAGCGGGTAGAGGACCCCGGTGATCACGGTCAGGACGAGCAGGACGCGCAGTCCGGCGAGGGACTGCTTGAGGAGGTTGTTCACGGTCACCCGATTCCAGGGACGAGTCGGACGAGCAGGTCGATCAGCCAGATCCCGGCGAACGGCGTGACGACGCCGCCGAGGCCGTAGACCAGCAGGTTGCGCCGCAGCAGCGCGGACGCGCTGGACGGCCGGTACCGGACACCGCGCAGCGCCAACGGGATCAGCACCACGATGACCAGTGCGTTGAAGACCACCGCGGACAGGATCGCCGACTGCGGTGTGGCCAGGTGCATGATGTTGAGCCTGTCGAGCTGCGGGTGGATGCCCGCGAACATGGCGGGCAGGATCGCGAAGTACTTCGCCAGGTCGTTGGCCACGCTGAACGTCGTCAGCGCCCCCCTGGTGATCAGCAGCTGCTTGCCGATCTCCACGATCTCGATCAGCTTGGTGGGGTCGGAGTCCAGGTCCACCATGTTGCCCGCCTCCTTCGCGGCGGACGTGCCGGTGTTCATGGCGACACCGACGTCGGACTGCGCCAGGGCGGGCGCGTCGTTGGTGCCGTCGCCGGTCATCGCGACCAGCTTGCCGCCCTCCTGCTCCTGGCGGATCAGGGCCATCTTGTCCTCGGGCTTGGCCTCCGCGAGGAAGTCGTCCACCCCGGCCTCGTCGGCGATGGCCTTGGCGGTCAACGGGTTGTCGCCCGTCACCATGACGGTCCTGATGCCCATGGCCCGCAGTTCGGCGAACCGCTCCCGCATACCGGGCTTGACGACGTCCGACAGCCGGATCACCCCGCGCACCGAGGCGGTGCCGTCGCGGACCTCGGCGACCACGAGCGGCGTGCCGCCCTGCTCGCTGATCTCGTCCACGACCGGCCCGACCTCGCCGGACACCTGGCCGCCGCGCTCCAGCACCCAGGCCCGCACGGCGCTCGCGGCCCCCTTGCGCACCTCGACGCCGCCGAGGTCGATGCCGCTCATGCGGGTGTTCGCGCTGAACTCCACGAACTCGCCGGTCTTCTCGTGGTCGGTCGCCTCGGCCGAGAGGCCGAACCGCTCCGCGCACAGCTCGACGACGCTGCGCCCCTCGGGCGTGCCGTCGGCCAGGCTGGACAGCCGGACCACCGCGGCCAGCTCCTCGGGGGTGGTGCCGCCGACCGGCACGAGGTCGGTCGCGCGCCGGTTGCCGAACGTGATCGTGCCGGTCTTGTCCAGCAGCAGCGTGTCGATGTCCCCCGCGGCCTCGACGGCCTTGCCCGAGGTCGCCAGGACGTTGCGCTGCACCAGGCGGTCCATGCCCGCGATGCCGATCGCGGACAGCAGCGCGCCGATCGTGGTCGGGATCAGGCACACCAGCAGCGCGGTCAGCACGATCACCGACTGGGTGCTGCCCGAGTAGGCGGCCATGGGCTGCAACGCCACCACGGCGAGCAGGAAGATGACCGTCAGCGTGGACAGCAGGATCGTCAGCGCGATCTCGTTCGGCGTCTTCTGCCGCTCAGCGCCCTCGACGAGCGCGATCATCCGGTCCACGAAGGACTCGCCGGGCTTCGTGCTGATCCGCACGACGATCCGGTCGGACAGCACGGTCGTGCCGCCGGTGACCGCGCTCCGGTCGCCGCCGGACTCGCGGATGACCGGCGCGGACTCGCCGGTGATGGCCGACTCGTCGACGGTGGCGATGCCCTCGACCACGTCGCCGTCGCCGGGGACCACCTCCCCCGCCTCGACCACGACCAGGTCGCCGACGCGCAGCTCGGTGCCGGGCACGGGTTCCTCGCCGCCGTCGACCAGCCTGCGGGCGACGGCGTCCTTCTTGGTCCTGCGCAACGACTCGGCCTGCGCCTTGCCCCGGCCCTCGGCGACGGCCTCGGCCAGGTTGGCGAACAGCACGGTGAACCACAGCCACCCGGCGACGCCGAGGGAGAACGCGCTCGGGTCGGCGACGGCGAAGACCGTGACCAGGACCGAGCCGACCCAGACGACGAACACCACCGGGTTGCGGAGCTGGTGGCGGGGGTCGAACTTGCGCAGCGCGTCCGGGAACGACGTCAGCAGCTGCCGGGGGGCGAACACTCCCCCGCCGACCTGGCGGTGGTGCGCGGCCACGGCCGCCTGCTCCTCGGGAGTCCGCTGTGGACGGTGGGTGGTGGTGGTCACAGCAGTGCCTCCGCGATGGGACCGAGTGCGAGAGCGGGGACGAACGTGAGCGCGGCGACCAGCACGACGCTGCCGCCGAGGAGCGTGGCGAACAGCGGGCCGGTGGTGGGCAGCGTGCCCGCCGTCTCCGGGACCTTCCGCTGCGCGGCCAGCGATCCGGCCAGGCAGAGGACGGCGACGATCGGGACGAACCGGCCGAGCAGCATGCAGGCGCCGAGCGAGGACTGGAACCAGTCGTTCGTCGCGGTGATGCCCGCGAACGCGCTGCCGTTGTTGTTGGACGCCGACGCGTAGGCGTAGAGGACCTCGGACAGCCCGTGCGCGCCGGGGTTGTTCAGCGCGCCCGCGGTGCCGGGCAGCACCAGCGCGGTCCCGACGCCCAGCAGCACCAGCGTGGGCATGGCGAGGATCGACAGCGCCGCGGCGGTCACCTCGCGCTTGCCGAGCTTCTTGCCCAGGTACTCGGGTGTGCGGCCGACCATCAGCCCCGCCAGGAACATCGCGATGATCGCCATGACGAGGATGCCGTACAGGCCGGTGCCCACCCCTCCGGGAGTCATCTCGCCGAACAGCATGTTGAGCAGCGTCCCGCCGCCGCCGAGGCCGCTGAAGCTGTCGTGCGCGGAGTTCACGGCGCCCGTCGACGTGCCCGTCGTCGAGTCGGCGAACAGCGCGGAGCCCGCGATCCCGAACCGGGTCTCCTTGCCCTCCAACGGCCGCAGCCCGTGCTCCTCGGCCCACCAGATCACCGCGAGCATCCCCGCCCACAGCGTGCCCATGACGCCGAGCAGCACGTACCCCTGCTTGCGGTTGCCCACCAGCGTCCCGAACGTGCGGGTCAGCGACACCGGGACCACCAGCAGCAGGAAGACCTCGACCAGGTTCGACCACGAGTTCGGGTTCTCGAACGGGTGCGCCGAGTTGGCGTTGAAGACGCCGCCGCCGTTGGTGCCGAGCAGCTTGACGGCCTCCTGGCTCGCGGCGGGGGCCAGCGCGATGGTGTGCCGGACGCCGTCCGGCCCGACGACCTCGACGCCGGAGCGCAGGCTCATCACCACACCGAGTCCCAGCAGGACGATCGCGGAGACGAACGCCAGCGGCAGCAGGACCCGCAGCGTGCCGCGCACGAGGTCGACCCAGAAGTTGCCGAGGCGGTCGGTCTTCGACCGGACGAACCCGCGCACCAGCGCCATCGCCACGGCGAGGCCGACGGCGGCGGACACGAAGTTCTGCACGGTGAGGCCGACCATCTGCACGGCGTGGCCCATGACGACCTCGGGCACGTAGGACTGCCAGTTCGTGTTGGACACGAAGCTGGCGGCGTTGTTGAACGCCATGCCCGGTGGGACCGCGCCGCGACCGAAGTCGAACGGCAGCAGCGGTTGCAGCCGTTGCAGCAGGTAGAGGAACACCACGGACACGAAGGAGAACCCGAGCACGCCCTGGGCGTAGGTGCCCCAGCGCTGCTCGGACTCCGGGTCGACGCGGACGAGCCGGTAGACGGCGGCCTCCGCACGGGTGTGCCGGGCGCCGCTGAACACGCGGGCCACGTGGTCGCCGAGCGGGCGGTGGACCACCGCCAGGGCCGCGAGGAGGAGACCGACCTGGAGGAGGCCGGCCGCGGTGGATGACATCAGAACTTCTCCGGCCTGATCAGCGCGACGAACAGGTACACGACCAACAGCAGTGCGAGCACGCCACCCAGGACGTTCGCCAGAACCCCGGTGCCGCTCACAACCGCTCCAGACCGCGCACCGTCAGCGCCAGCAGCGCGAACACACCGATCAGCAGCAAGGCGTAGGCCAGGTCGGCCATTGCGATGCTCCATTCCCCACATGGGCTCCAGGTCGCCCCGACGGCGACCGCGACCGGTCGAGCGTGCGCCGCCGCGTCAGCCGATCGGCGGTCCCTGACGGCTCCTTGACACGCGCCGCCCGCGCGTTGACGCGATCTTGACGCCGTGGTGACGCCGGTCATCTCCCGTCACCCGGCAGAGGACGGCGGCGAGCCGGTTCTCGACCACGCGCGGTGACCATCCGGGTGGTCTCGGCGTTCCCCCAGCTCACCGGTCCTGGTCGCCGTTGCCGCCCCGGACGTCGGACCCACGGCCTACGATCCGCCCGTGATCCCCGAATCCCCACTGCCCGCCGAGCTGCGGGACCTGTTCGCCGACGGGGCCGGTGGCCGGACCCTGTCGGTCCCGCTGCCGTCCGGCCGTCCCGTGACGTCCGAGGAAGAGGAGGACGGCGACCGCCCCGCGTTCTGGCTCAGCGACAAGCCCGCCCCCGAGGGCCTGTGGGCCCGGTTGCGCGCCGAGCACGCCCGCTCCGGTCTGTGGCCGCTGCTGCTCGACGCGCTGGACGACGAGGACGACGACTACCGCCCGTGGGGCAACGGCGAGGTGCTGCCCGGTGACATGTCCTCCCCCGCCGACCACGACCCGGTCGCGCTCCTCACGGCCTGGTGGGCCGACCACACCGAGGCGGGCCAGGGGGACCAGCCGTCGCCGCTGACCGCGCCCTACGGCCGCGTGTGGCCCGGACTGGCCCGGCCGTCCGACACGCGGGCCGACCCGGACCTCGTCGCCGACGGCCTGGCCGAGCAGCTCCTCGCGGGCCACGGGTCGATGCGCCTCGGGCTGGTCGCGGCGGAGCGCGGCGCCGACGCGCTGGCCGTGGCGGGCTGGACCGGCCCGATGAACTACACCAACGACACCGCCGAGGTCTCGGCCGTGCTGCGGAACTGGGAGGACCGGTTCGGCGCGCGGGTGGTCGGCGTCGGCTTCGCCACCCTGCTGCTCAGCGTCGCCGCCCCGCCCAGCACGTACGTGGAGGCGCTGGCCGTGGCCGCGGAGCACTTCGCGTTCTGCCCGGACAACGTGCTCCAGGGTTCCTCCCCGCAGACCCTGGCCTCCTACGCCGAGCGCCTGGTCGGCGACCACTCGTGGGCGTTCTGGTGGGACTGACCGCCCCCTCCACCGCGGTGGACCCGGTCTGAGGACCGCGTCCGGGTCGATCCCGGTCGACCCGGACGCCGGTCACCGGTGTCACGCGGTGGCGCGCACCCCCGCGAGCACCACGTCGACGACCCTCTCCGCGGCCTCGCGGGTGAACGGGCGGGGGTCGCGGCCCACGTGCAGGTGCACGGGGCCCGCGAGCAGGTCCGACAGGAACCGCGCGTCCACCGGCGGGAGTTCCCCCAGGGCGGTGGCGCTCGCCAGCCTCGTCCGGAGCAGGTCCACGCGCCGGGTGACGACCTCGTCCACCGTGCGGCGGACGTCGGCGTTGTCGCGCGCCGCCTGGACGGCCGACAGCAGCGCCCGGCCGGTCGGGCTCACCAGACCGGCGGCCAGCGCCACCAGGAAGTCGACCAGGTCGCGGCGCAGGTCCCCGGTGTCCCGCAGCGGCGCGGTCTCCTGCGCCAGGCCCAGCACCGCCTCGCCGACCAGCGCGTCGCGGTCCGGCCAGTTCCGGTAGACGGTCATCCGGTGCACACCCGCCAGCTCCGCCACCTCCTCGTAGCGGAAGCCGGTGATGCCGTCGCGCCCGATCAGCCGCACGGTCGCGTCGAGGATCTGCGCCCGCACGCGGGCCGTGCGCCCGCCGGGCCGCTGAGCCGCCGGTTTGGGGCTGTCCGTCATCCCTCGTCCACTCCCGCTCGTCGTGCTCGATGGCCGCTCGATCCTCCCAGACCGGAGTTGGTGGTACCTTAAAGTTACAAATTGTCGCTTTAAGGATCGGTGCACATGGACGTCCTCATCTCCGGCGCGGGCATCGCCGGGCTCTCGACCGCTCTCGACCTCGCCTCGCGCGGCCACCGCGTCACCGTCGTCGAGCGCGCGGCGCACTTCCGCGTCAACGGCTCACCCATCGACATCCGCGGTGACGCGATCGGGGTGGTGGCCGAGATGGGCCTGCTGGAGGAGGTCCTGCGGCGGCGGGTCCGCACCTCGGAGCTGACCCAGTTCGTGGACGGCGACGGCGAGCCGGTGGCGCGCCTGCCGCTCCGCGAGGTCAGCGACTCCGACGACGACGTCGAGATCCCCAGGGAGGACCTGGCGCAGGTCCTCGTCGACGCCCTGCCGCCGGACGTGGAGATCCGCTTCCTCGACTCCGTCGAGGAGCTGGCCGACGACGAGACCGGGATCGACGTGCGGTTCGCGTCCGGCCACCGCGCGCGCTTCGACCTCGTGGTGGGCGCCGACGGCCAGCACTCGGCGGTCCGACGCCTCACCTTCGGACCGGAGAGCGACTTCGCCCGCCACCTCGGGCTCTACGTCGCGCTCGCCGACCTGCCGGGCGAGGCCCGTTCCGACCGGCTCAACCCGATGTACAACTCCCCCGGCCACCTCGCCGGGATCGCGCGGTACGGGAACAGGGCGCTCGGCGTCTTCATGTTCCGCTCGGACCCCGTCGACCACGACCACCGCGACCTCGACGCCCAGAAGAAGATCCTCGTGGACGCGTTCGAGGGCCACCGGGAGTGGAAGGTGCCGCAGCTCCTCGACGCCGCCCTGGCCGACCCCGAGCTCTACTTCGACTCGGTGAGCCAGATCCACGTGCCCACGTGGCACCGCGGCCGGGTCGTCCTCGTCGGCGACGCCGCCCACTGCGCCACCGGCCTGTCCGGGCGCGGCACGTCGCTCGCGCTCACCGGCGCGCTCTTCCTGGCCGAGGAGCTGGAGCGGGCGGACGGCGACCACACCGCCGCGTTCGAGCGCTACGAGGCCAGGCAGCGCCCGTACGTCGAGTTCGCGCAGAACAGCGTCGGGGACGGCGCGGCCCTCGTCGTGCCGTCCAGCTGGGAGGCCATCACCGCGCGGAACGAGCGCCTGCGGGGGCTGGAGACCGCCTGACGGCCGCTAGACCGCCAGGACCCGACCGACGATCCAGGTGATGTCGGCCGCGGTGCTCTCCGGCGTGCCGGACGGCTGCATCACGTGGCTGAGCACGGCTCGGACGACGACGTCGATCGTGGCGGCGACCTGGTGGTCGTCGAGCGGCAGGTCGAACGCCGCGAGGCGGTGCGCCAGCACGCCCTTGGCCGTGGCGAGCAGCGACCCGGCGTTGGTGGTGAGCAGGGGCAGCAGGTCGGTGTCCGCGTCGTGCGTCGCGGACACGATGGCGCGCAGCAGGACGTTGTCGCGCGCCAGTTCCAGCACCGCGCGCACGGCGCCGCGGATCGACGCCTCCAGGTCGGCGGGACTCCGGTCGAAGGCCCGCTCCACCACGGAGAGGAAGCGGCCGAGCTCGTCGTGGACCATGGCCTCGGCCAAGGCCTGCTTGGACCCGATCTCGTTGTAGACGGTCTGCCTGCTGACGCCCGCGGACTCGGCCAGGCGCGCCATCGTCACCGTCGACCAGCCGGACCGGGCCGTCTGCTCGACCGCCGCCGCGATGATGCGCCGCCGATGACCGCTCCCGGTCTCCGCCTCCGTCATGGAGATCATCGTATGGCGTGGAAGTCGCGCTTCTCCCGCACGCCGCAGTCGGGGCAGCACCACGTGTCCGGGACGGCGGACCACGGCGTGCCCGCGGGGAAGCCCTCGCGCGCGTCACCGAACCGCTCGTCGTAGACGTAGCCGCAGCCGGGGCACCGGCCGCCCCCGCCCGACCCGACGGGCGCGGGCGGCTCGGCCACCGCGACCGGCACCCGCGCGCCCGGAACCGGGTACTTCGCCAGCACGGCCTCCCGACGGCGGGGTTGCACGTTCGCGAGGCTCATGTCGCCGTCGAAGTGCCGGAGCACCCTGGGGTCCATGACCCGCCGCCACACGGGCGGCACCAGCGCCAGGAGGATCATCCCGGCGTACCCCGTCGGCAGGGCGGGCGATTCCTCGAAGTCGCGCAGCGACTGGTAGCGGCGGGTCGGGTTCGCGTGGTGGTCGCTGTGCCGCTGGAGGTGGTACAGCAGGACGTTGGTGGCGATGTTGTTGGAGTTCCAGCTGTGCCGCGGCGCCACCCGCTCGTACCGCTGCCTGCCCGGCACGCCCACCACCCGCCGGGCCATGCCGTAGTGCTCCACGTAGTTGACGACCTCCAGCAGCGAGAAGCCGACGACCGCCTGCACGACCAGGTACGGCAGGACACCGATCCCCAGCCACACCACCACCGCGCCCCACAGCGCCAACGACATCAGCCACGCGTTGAGCACGTCGTTGCCGAGGTGGAACGGGTGCCCGCCCCGACGGGCGAACCGCTTGCGCTCCAGCCGCCACGCGCTCGCGAGCGAGCCGAACACGGTGCGCGGCCAGAACCGGTAGAAGCTCTCGCCGACGCGGCCGCTGGCCGGGTCCTCCGGCGTCGCCACGCGCACGTGGTGGCCGCGGTTGTGCTCGATGTAGAAGTGGCCGTAGAAGCTCTGCGCCAGCGCGAACTTCGACAGCCACCGCTCGTGGGCCTCCTTCTTGTGGCCCAGTTCGTGCGCGGTGTTGATGCCGATCCCGCCGACGCACCCGATCGTGACGGCCAGGCCGACCTTGTCGGCGGTGGACAGGTCCCCGTGCGCGATCGTCCAGAACGCCAGCGCGAACCCGGCGTACTGGATCGGCAGGAAGAGGTAGGTGATCCAGCGGTAGTAGCGGTCGTTCTCCAGCGCCTCGATCACGTCGTCCGGCGGGTTCGAGCGGTCGAGCCCGGCCAGCAGGTCGATCGCGGGCACGACGACCAGGACCACGATCGGTCCGAGCCAGAACCACATCCCCCAGCCCGTCGACGCGTGCAGGCCCAGCGCCGCGAAGGCCAGTGACGGCACCACGAGGCCGATCAGCCACAGGTACCGCTTCCGGTCGGTCCACCCCTCGGTGGACCCGTCCGGGACCGTGCCGGTGTCGTCGCCGACGCTCGCCATGCGCTGACCTCCCGTGCCCGCCGCTTTACAGGAAGGTAGCGTTTGTCAAGTCTACTTGACAAGAGGGTCAAAAATGTAAAGCCGGGCGCACCCGCTCCGGCACGACCAGCAGCGCGGACACCTCGTGGCCAGCACGCCGCACGGCGGCCCTGGCCAGGGCGACCACGCCGAGGCCGAGCGGCACCCGCACCACGGCGGCCGGTGCCGCCACCACGACCAGCCACGCCAGGTGCCGTCCACGACGTGCGCGGTTCCCCTCACGGGCGGGCACCCCCGCCTCGCCCCCCTGTCCGATCAACGCCACCGACCGCGGGCGCGCCGCGGCCGACCGGCGCCTTGACGACGGGGGGCGGAGTTGCCACGCTCGACCCACACGGTTGTTGTTAGCGCTAACATCCCTTGCCGGTGTCAGCGCCCGTTCAACGGAGAACTGATGGCCGCTGTCGAACCCCGCACGTCAGCCCGCCCGACCTCCCCGCGATCCCGACTCCTGCGCCTCGGCGTGGCCGCCTCCCTGCTGGCGGCCACCTGCACGGCCACGGCCGGCACGGCCGCCGCGGCGACCGTCACCGTCAAGCCCGACCCGAGCTACCAGCAGCAGCCGTTCCAGGGCTGGGGCACCAGCCTGGTGTGGTTCGCGAACGCCACGGGCGGCTACCCCGACGTCGTCCGCGACCGGCTCGCCGACCTGCTGTTCGGCGCGGACGGCCTGAACCTCAACATCGCCCGGTACAACATCGGCGGCGGCAACGCCCCCGACGTGCCGCCCTACCTGCGCGCGGGCGGTGCGGTGCCCGGCTGGTGGAAGGCACCGCCGGGCACGACCCGCACCGACACCGACTGGTGGCGGCCCGGCGACCCCGCGCTGTTCGACCGGGCGGCGGACCCCCACCAGCGCTGGTGGATCGACCGGATCAAGTCACGGGTCGACCGCTGGGAGGCGTTCAGCAACTCGCCGCCGTGGTTCCAGACCGTGAGCGGCTACGTCTCCGGTGGCTTCGACGCCAACGCCGACCAGCTCCGCCGCGACCGGATCCCCGACTTCGCCTCCTACCTCACGCAGGCGGTCGACGAGCTGGAACGGGCGCACGGCATCCGGTTCGCCACGCTGGACCCGTTCAACGAGCCCAACACGAACTACTGGCGCACCACCCTCGGCGCGAACGGCAACCCGACGGGCGGCAGGCAGGAGGGCGCGCACCTGGGCCCCGCGCTCCAGGCCGAGGTGATCCCCGCCGTGGCCTCGGCGCTCGCGCGGTCGGCCACCGACGCCGTGGTCTCCGCTCCCGACGAGACCAACCCCGGCACCTTCGCCACCGACTGGAACGGCTACTCGCGGGCGGTGCGCGACCAGGTCGGGCAGCTCAACGTGCACACCTACGGCACCGCCCGCCGCACGTCGGCGCGCGACATCGCCAAGGGCGCGGCGAAACCGCTGTGGATGAGCGAGGTCGACGGCTCGTGGGGCGACGGCCAGAGCTTCACCAGCATGGACCCCGGTCTGGGGATCGCCGAGCGCGTGATCGACGACCTGCGCGAACTCGAACCGGTGTCGTGGCTGCTGTGGCAGGCGGTGGAGGACTACGACAACATGAAGCCGGGTGGCGAGTCCCCCGCCGGGATGAACTGGGGCGTCGTCCAGGTCCCGTTCAACTGCGGCCCGAACGCCACCCTCGCCAACTGTCCGGTGAGGACGAACACGAAGTTCCACACCCTGCGCAACTTCACCCACCACATCCGCCCCGGTGACCGGCTGGTCGGTGTGGGCACGACGACCGACGTCGCCGCCGTGCGCGGGACGAACGACGCCCTGAAGTCCGTGGTGCACCTCAACAGGTCCACCGAGGCGCAGCAGGTCGTGCTGGACCTGTCGGCGTTCTCCACCGTCGCCGCGGGCGCCACCGTCCGCCCCGTGGTGAGCGACGCGTCCGGCGGGCTCGTCCCCGGCACGGCCGTGCCGGTGCGCGACCGCGCGGCGACCCTCACGGTGCCCGCCCGGTCGGTGACCACGTTCGTCGTCGACGGCGTCTCGGGCGTCGCGTCCAGCGGCCTGACCGGCAGGGACCACCGGCTCACCGGCGTGCAGAGCGGGAAGTCGCTGGCGCCCAGCGGAACCGCGCTGGTGCAGCGCGACACGAACACCGCGGCGGCCGACCAGCGGTGGCGGGTCGAGCGCCGCACCACCGGCTACGCCGGCCGGGCCCAGTTCGCGATCACCAACGTCGGCACCGGCCAGCGCCTCGCCGCGACCGGGTCCGGCGTCGGGCTGACCACGCCGACGGCGGACGGCCCGACCGCGCGGTGGATGCTGTCCACCACCGGCGACGGCACGTGGACGGTCGTCAACGCCGGCACGGGAACCCTGCTGGACGTCACGGGCGAATCCCGTGCCAACGGGGCGCCGATCGGGCTGTACCAGCCGACGTCCGGCGACAACCAGCGGTGGACGGCGGTCGCCGTGGGCTGAGCGCGAGGCGTGAACCGGGGTCCGGTGCGGGAACGGACGATCCGCACCGGACCCCGGAAACCCGTGCCGCGACGGCTTTCGCGGGCAACGCGGGAAGGTCCGCGCCACCGCGGGTGGGCCCGCGCTGGCCGACGACCTCGCCGGTGGCGGTGGTCGACGCGTTCAGCGAGGACATCAGTCCCAGCGGTCGCCGCTGCTCCGGCTCCAGCACGGCCGCGACCTGCGGACCAGCGACGGGTCACCGTCGGGTGAGGATCCGTTCGACGGCGACCCGTCCCAGGAACAGCAGGTTGCCCAGCACGTACCGGCGCGGCTCCAGCAGCAGCCGAGTCGTACCAGCCCGCCGGCGGAAACCGGTCCTGCGCACCGGTCGAGCCGGGGACGGCCTGCTGCGCCACGCCCGAGGGGAAGGACTGGCGGGCGTCCGCCTGTGCGTCACCCACCGGAACCCGAGCAGGTCGGCGTCATCCCGCCGCCGGTCCCCGTCCCCTGGTAGCCGAACTCGGTCGACTGGCCGGGGGCGATCGAGCCGTTGAACGCGAGGTTGGTGAACCGGACCTCGCCGGAGTCGGCGCTCCTGGCGGCGTTCCAGACGCTGGTGATGGCCGCGCCGGACGGCAGGGTCATCGCCACGGTCCAGCCGTTCACCCCGGCCGAGCCCGCGGTGACCTTCACCGTGGCGACGAACCCACCGGTCCACTGGTTCACCGACACCGACGACGTGCACCCACCCGCGACCGGCGGGGTGGTGGTGGTGGTCGTCGTGGTGGTGGTGGTCGTGGTCGGACCGTCGGAGAGCGTGGGGGTCGTCCAGTCCCGCCACTGCGCCAGGTTGCCCGCCGCCCTGCTGGAGATCCGCATCGCGCCGGGCGCGCTGCCGGTCCTCAGCAGGTGCTTCTGGATGTTCTGCTGGAGCGGTGTCCGCCACTCGGCCCGGTTCGCGCAGTGGTTGCCGTCCTGCACGTCCGACCAGTAGGTGATGTTGTCCCCAGCGCCCAGCGCCCTGTACACCTCGGCACCGCCGAGCGCGGCCACGCTCGCGGACCTCGGGCCCAGGTTGGCGATGTGCGGGTTGTCCATGATGAACAGCCCGCGCGGCGCGACCATCGCGACCATCTCGTGCGTGTCCACCGGCAGGGCGTTCGGGTTGCCGGTGAAGGAGCCGAACGCGTCACCGAACCACGGCTGCTCGCCGTAGGCGCTGCTGAGGCTCTGCGCGCCCTCTCCGGGGACGCCGCGGAGGATCGGCACCCCCGCGGTGCCGGACTCGATCGGCATGGTCAGGGCGATGCGCTGGTCGAACACGCCGACCGTGAAGGCGCCCTTGCCGAAGCGGGAGCAGCCGGTGACGCCGACCGCGTCCGCCCGGAGGACGTTGCCGCCCGACTGCTCGATGACGTCGACCAGCCTGCTCACGCCCCAGGCCCACGCGGCCAGCAGTCCGGTGCTGCTCGACGAGCCGTAGATGCTGTAGAACGCGCCCTGCTTGTTGGAGCGCGGCGTTCCCTCCTTGCCCACCGCGTACGGGTCGTAGTTGATGACGGCCGCTCCGGCGGCCTTGATGGTGGCGGTGTCCGCGCCGAACCCGCCCAGCACGACGACGGCGGGGAACGGGCCGGTGCCGCTGGGCAGCTCGACGCGCGCGGAGAAGCTGGAACTCCTGCCGTTGTGCGACGCGGTGACCGTGATGCCGCTGCTGGAGACCGTTCCCGTCACACTGGCCGGTTTCGGGGGTTTCTCGCCGTAGACGGCCCTCTCCGCCAGCTTCTTGATCTCGGCCCGCCTGCACCGCCAGTCGGACTTGCTGGAGACGCGCGTGCCGTTCAGCTTCGTGAACGGGTCGGGCAGCTTGGCGTTGGAGGGTGTCGAACCGGGGAGGGTCACGGGGCAGTCCGCGCCCTCGTCCTCGACCGCGGCGGCGGCCACGACGTCGCCGGGCACCTCCGCGGTCGTCTTCGCGATCACCGTCGCCGATCCCGCGACCGCGAGCGCGGCCACCGCCAGGACGACGACCGCCGACCGGATGCCGACGCGACCTTGACTGGAACTCACCTGGGCTCTCCTTCCGAGTGGGGTGGTGATGGGGTCGGCAGGATCGACGCTCGCAGGTGTCGACGAGCTAAAGTTTCGAGCTAATTAACGAAACATGTCAATGCGCTGCCGGGGCCGTTTCCCCGTGGCGGTCTCACTTGGCGCTCACCCCGCGTAGCAGCCTTCGAGGCGCACCTTGCCCGCTCCCCCACCTCGGTCCCACTGTCAGGGCAGTCGTACAGGTCGATCGCCCTACCCGGGGAGCGCACGTGGGTTCTCCGGCAGCGCAGCGCGGTGTCGAGGTGCGGCGGCGGCTGCTGGACGCGGCGGTCGCGCTCATCCCGGAGCGCGGGTGGACCGCGGTGAGCACGCGGGTCCTGGCGGAGCGCGCCGGGGTGACGCCGAGCGTCGTGCACTACCACTGCCCGACGCTGCGGGCGCTGCTGAACGAGGCGGCGATCGGGCACGTCCGGCGGGTGACGGGCGAGGTGGAGGCGTTCATGGACGCCGCGCGGACCCCCGAGGCGGCGGTCGAGGCGATGATCGGGTCGGTCGCGCGGTACACCGGGTCCGACTCGACGTCCACGCTGTTCCTGGAGGCCTACCTCGCGGCGACGCGCGACGAGGACCTGCGCGAGGGGCTGGGCCGGGCGCTCGACGAGTTCCGCGGCCGGTTCGGGGCCCGGCTGGGCGAGCACGGCGTGCCGAGCCGGAGCGGACGGCCGCCGTGCTGGTCGCCGCGGTCGACGGGCTGCTGCTGCACCGCGGCCTCGGGTCCGCACCGGACCCGGTCGCCGTCCTGCGCAGGCTCGTCGACCGGGGAGGGCGGCCGTGAGGGTCGTCGTCCGCGGGGCGGGGATCGCCGGGTTGACCCTGGCGAACCTGGTGTCCTCCGCGGGCCACGAGGTCGTGCTGCTGGAGCGCTCACCCGGACCCCGCCCCCAGGGGTACATGATCGATTTCTTCGGGCCCGGCCACGACGCCCTCGACGCGATGGGGTTGCCGCCCGCCGCCGAGGGGATCGCCCACCACGTCGAGGAGGTCGCCCTCGTCGACGAGCGCGGACGGCGCACCGCGGGCGCTCGGACGCCCGACTTCGCGGACGGCGCGCTGCTGCACCTCCTCCGACCGGACCTGGAGGGCGTGCTGCGCCACCACCTCCCGCCCGCCGTCGACCTGCGGTACGGCACCGGTCCGGTCGCGGTGACCGGCCGGGGCGACGGGGCCGGGGTCGCGCTCACCGACGGGACCACCCTGGACGCCGACCTGCTCGTCGGCGCCGACGGCGTCCACTCGGCGGTCCGGCGGCTGGTCTTCGGCGACGAGCGGGAGTTCCTGCGCCCGCCGGGTTTCCACACCGCCGCCTTCATCGTCGACGCGCCCCGGCTCCGCGCCGCCGTCGGGAACCGCTTCACCCTCACCGACACCGCCGACGCGCAGATGGGGTTCTCCGCGCTGCGCGACGGTCGGGTCGCGGCGTTCGCCGTGCACCGCACCTCCGGCACGACCACCCCCGACGACGTCCGGGAGGCGGTGCGGAGCGCCTACGGCGGTCTGGGCTGGGTCGTGCCCGAGGCGCTCGCCCTCTGCCCGCCGTCCGCCGAGTTCTACTACGACGTGGTCGCCGGGTGCGCCTGCCGGAGTGGAGCCGGGGCCGGGTCGTGCTGGTCGGGGACGCGGCCCGCGCCGTGTCGCTGCTGGCGGGCCAGGGCGCGTCGCTCGGCGTGGCGGGCGCCTACGTCCTCGCCGACCGGCTCGCCCGCGGCCAGGTCGACGACGCGCTGACCGCCTACGAGCGCCTGTGGCGTCCCGTCGTGGAGGAACGGCAGCGGGCGGGCCGCGGGGGCGCCCGCTGGTTCCTGCCTGCGTCGGCGTTCCAGCTCCGGGTCCGCCGCGCCGCGCTGCGCCTGTCCCGCCTGCCCGCGGTCGGCCGCCGGGTGGCGGGCGCGCTCGCGGGCGGCTCGACCGACCTCGTCACCGCCCTGCGCCGGGACGCCGTCGATCCGGCTTAGCCGCGGCTGCGCCGTTCGTCCGAACACCGCGGCCCTGCATCGGTTCCGTGACCTCGAACGTGCATCCAGCGCGGGTGGTGGCCGCTCTCGCTCGTGTACGGACGTTCCGTCCTCCGGGACGGCACCTCGAACTCCGGACCACGGGGTGCGCGCGGACGGGGTCGTCGGCGGCGGGACGACCCGCGACCTCGACCGCGCGCCCCGCAGGACCAGGTGGGTGGCCGTGACGTGACCGGCCGCCCACCCGCAGGCACAGCAGCGTCCACCGCGACACGCACCGTCGCGCCACCACGGGTGGGCGACGGCCAGAAGGGAAGCACACGATGACGATCCGCTCGCCGCGGCGACCGGCCACCAGGGCCGACCACCCCGACCTGCCCGCCTGGCCGCAGTGGTCGCTGGACAAGCACGGCGGCCGGATGCTCCACCCCGTCGAAGCGACGAGGAGGCCGGACGGGTCGATCACCCGCTCCACCGCCTACCGGGCGGCCGTCATGCTCATGCCGCACGGCGTGCTCGCCGACGCGGCGGCGTGCGTCGAGGTCGACACCGAGCTGGACCGCGTCGGCATGAGCCTGAAGCGCGACCCGGAGAGCGCGTGGCCGTCCGCGCGGCTGCCCGCCGAGCTGGAGGAGCTGGACGCCGCGAGACGCGACCGGGTGCCGATACCGGTGGTCCTCTTCCCGCGGGGGACGACCACCGGGGTGGTCGACGCGTGGACCGCCGTGCAGCAGGTCCGGCTGGGGGTCGCGCAGGGCCGCATCAGCACGATGCGGTCGGCGATGGGCGCGATCTCGCTGGAGCACCTGCTCGTCGGCGCCCCCTTCGGCGGCGTGCCCACGTGGAGCCCGCACGACGTGCGCTCCGGGGGTGAGGACGGCGGCTCGGACGATCCCTACCGGCTGCTGCCCGTGGCGTTCACCGCGGGCCCGCCGCCCCGGCGGCCGTGCGGGCGGGACGAGCGCCGCGTGGTCGTCGCCGTGCCGGACTCCGGCATCAACACCCACCCGTGGTTCGGGCTGCGGGACATGGGCGACCCGCTGCCCGCGGACGGGTTCCTCCAGGCCTACGAGGCGAGCGCGGAGGTGTTGCGGGAGCAGGCGGAGCGCCTGGACGGCCTCACGCCGACGCAGGTCCTGACGAGCGTGTGGGAGGACGTCCCGCACACCGACGAGCTGTCCCAGCGGATCGGCGGGGCCACCGGGCACTTCACGTTCATCGCGGGCCGGATCCGGCAGAACGCGCCGGACGCCGACGTGCTCGCGCTGCGCGTCCTGCACCCCGACAACGTCTGCTACGAGGCCGATCTGCTGGTGGCGCTGTGGCTGCTCGTCGCGAGGACCAGGCGGGGCGACCAGGTGGACGTCGTGTCGCTGTCCATCGGCGGGTACGTCGAGGACGACTCCGCCGCCGCCCGGAACCTGCGCGAGGTGGTCACCGAGCTGACCGACCTCGGCGTGGTGGTCGTCGCGGCGGCGGGCAACGACGCCACGACCCGCCGGTTCTACCCGGCCGCGCTGGCGACGGAGAACCCGATGGTGCTCGGCGTCGGCGCGCTCAACCCCGACGACACCGAGGCGTGGTTCAGCAACGCGGGCGCGTACGTCACCGTCGAGGCCACCGGCGGCAACGTCGTGAGCACGTTCCCGACGAGCGTGCGCGGCTCGCGCGGTCCCCGGTTGCAGAGCGGTTCCGGCGCGCGGCGGACCGCCGACCCGGACAGCTTCGCGGGCGGGTTCGCCGTCGGGTCCGGCACGTCCTACGCGGCTCCCGAGGTCGCCGCCGCGGTGGCCGTGGAGCTGACCGGTGGCGCGGTCGGCATCCCGGTCCCGGACACCGGGTCCAGGGTCGAGCGCGCGTTCGACGCGGTGAAGCGGCTCCTGGCATGAGCCCCGGTCACCGACGGCTGGACGACGAGCAGTTGGGCGCGCTGCTGGAGAAGACCCGGTCGGGCGACCGGTCGAGCCTCGACGCGGTGGTGCGCGACCTGACGCCGCTGCTGTGGCACGTCGCCAGGTCGCAGGGCCTCGACTCGGAGACGAGCGCGGACGTCGTGCAGACGACCTGGTTGAAGCTGCTGCGCGCGCTGGACGCCATCCGCGCACCCGGTGCGCTGGTCAGCTGGCTGGTCACGACGACGAAGCGGGAGGCGTGGCGGGTCGCCAAGGCCCAGCGGGTGGAGCGGCCGGTCGGGGACGACGCGTTCTTCGACGAGCCGGACGTGGCGCCCGGCCCCGAGGAGCGGGTCGTCGCCTCGACGCGCGACCGGGAGCTGTGGGAGGCGGTGGAGCGGCTGCCGCAGCGGTGCAGGCAGCTGCTGCGCATCGTCGCCTACCTGCACCGGCCCGACTACGGCGTGGTGTCCGCGGCGCTGGGGATGCCCCGCGGATCGATCGGCCCGCAGCGCGGCCGGTGCCTCGACCGGCTGCGCGCCCTGCTCTCGACGAAGGAGCGTGACCGGTGAGCACCGACGACGACCTGCTCGTCCGGCTGCGGGACATGTGGGACGAGTGCGACCCCCCGCCCGCCGTCCTGGCCGACCTGGCGTGCTTCGCCCTCGACCACGCGACCGCCGACGACGAGGTCCTCGACGTGGTGCGCGGACCCCGGCTCGCGGCGGTGCGCGGCGACGAGCGCTCGCAGCTGATCACGTTCGACAGCGCGAGCCTGACGATCATGGTCAACGTGACCGCGCACGCCGACGGCTCGGTGCGGCTCGACGGGTGGATCACCCCGCCTGCCGCGTACCCCGTGGAGCTGCGCTTGCCGACGGCCACGCGGTCCACGTCGTGCGACGGCAACGGGCGGTTCGCGTTCACCGGCGTGGTCCCGGCGCTGGCGCAGTTCTCGGTGCGGGCCAACGGGACGGTCACCACGCCTGCGATCGCGTTGTGACGGCCGCCCAGCGGCGGGCGCGGGACCTGCACGTCCGCGGCCGGGCGGCGGTGGACGCGGGCCGGTCCGCACGGGGCCTGCGCCTGTTCCGGTCGGCGCTGGCCCTGCTCGGCACGGCGTCGCCGGAGGACGGGGCCGCCGCCGCGCGGGTGCGGATCAGCATGGCCGCGGCCGAGGTCCACCTCGGCCGCACGGCCGCGGGCTTCGCCCTGCTCGACGAGGCCGAGCGCACCGTCGCCCCGGAGGACCGCGGCACGCTGCTGCTGCAACGGGGTCTGCTGTGCATCCTCACCGGTCGGGTCGAGGAGGCGCTGCGGCACCTGAACGAGGGCATCCCGCTGCACAGCGGCACGGACGACCACCACGACCTCGCGGCGGCCCTGCTCAACCGGGCCATGGTGCACGGCCTCGCGGGCCGACCGCGGATCGCCAAGGCCGACCTGGAGAGGTGCGAGGAGATCTCGCGCGCCGCCGACCTGCCGCTGATGGTCGCCAAGGCCCAGCTCAACCGCGGCTACTGCGAGATGCTGATGGGCGACATCCCGGCGGCGCTGAACGCGTTCGACCTGGCGAAGCCGGGGTTCGCCCTGCACGCCGAGGGCCTGCTGCCGGTGCTGGCCGTCGACCGGGCCCGAACGCTCATGCAGGCCGGGCTGGCCGACGAGGCCGCGGCGGAGCTGGACGAGGCGATCCGGCTGCTCGGGCGTTCCGGGCCGACCTACGAGCGCGGGGAGGCTGCGCTCACGCGGGCGAGCGCCGCCGTGATGCAGGGCGACGCGCGCGAGGCGCGGCTGTGGGCGCGCCGGGCGGAGCGGCTGTTCCTGCGCCGGGGCGACCGGAGCTGGGCCGCGGTCGCGGTGCTGACCCGGCTGCGCGCCGACTTCCAGGCCGGGCGCGGGCTGGCCGCCATCGCCGCGGAGGCCGTGGACGTGGCGGCGACGCTGCACCGCCTCGGGCTGCCCAACGACGGTGAGGCGGCCACGCTCCTGGCCGCGCGGGCGCTCGTGCGGCTCGGCAGGAACGGCGAGGCGCTGGCCCAGCTGTCGAAGCGCCGCAGCCCGTCCCCGGTGCTGGAGACGGTGCTGCTGCGCAGGCTGGCGGCTGCCGAGTGGTACGCCGCGACCGGTGACTCCACGCGGGCGTTCCGCCAGGCCGGGGCGGGGCTGCGCGTGCTGCACGGCAGGCGCGGCCGGTTCGGCAGCATCGACCTGCGCACCGGGACGGCCGCGATGGGCGTGGACCTGGCCGCCGTCGGCCTCGCCACCGCCCTGCGGCGCGGCAGGGCGTCCACGGTGTTCGCGTGGGCGGAGCGCTCCCGCGCGCAGGCGTTCCTGATGTCCCCCGCGCGCCCGCCCACCGACACCGAGACCTCCGACGCGGTCGCGGAGCTGCGCAGGCTGGCGACGGTCGTGCGCGCCGCGGAGCTGGCGGGGTGTCCCGATCCCGACGTGGCGCGGCGGTGCGCCGAGTTGGAGCACACGATCCGCGCCCGCGGCTGGCGGGCACCGGGCGACGGCGAGCAGGACAGCCCGAACTCGCTGCACGAGGTCGCCGCCGAGCTCGGCGACGCCGTCCTGGTGGACTTCCTGCCGTTCGAGGGCCGCCTGCTCGGCCTGGTGGTCGTCGACGGCACCAGCAGGATGGTGTCGTTCGGCGACCTGGCGGCCGTCGCGGAGACCGCCGCCCGCCTGCGCTCGGACCTCGACGCCCTGTGCGGCCGCAGGCACCAGGCCCCGCTCGTCGAGGTGGTCGAGCTGTCGCTGCGGCACCACTTGGCCTCGCTCCAGGAGCAGCTGCTCACGCCGGTCGGGGCGCTGCTGGGCGACCGCGACCTGGTGGTCGTGCCCACCGGCCCGCTGTCCGGCGTGCCGTGGGGCCTGCTGGACGGGCTGCGCGGCCGTCCCGTGACCGTGACGCCGTCGGCGTCGGTGTGGCTGCGCGGCAGGCGCCCGACGGGCCGGGCCACCACCTCCGAGCCGCTGCTGGTGGCGGGTCCCGGCCCTGGGCACGCGCCGGGCGAGGTCGGCAAGATCGCCGAGGTGGTGCCGGGCAGCACCGTCCTCACCGGCGGGGCGGCCTCCGTGGGCGCCACCCTGGCGGCCATGGAGGACCGCCGGATGGTGCACTTCGCCGCCCACGGCCACCACGAGCCGGGCAACATCCTGTTCTCCCGCCTCGACCTCGCCGACGGCCCGCTCATGGCCCACGACATCGGCACCCTCCCGGCCGCGCCGGAGCACGTCGTGCTGTCCTCCTGCGACACCGGCCGGTCCGTGGTGCGCGCGGGCGACGAGATGCTGGGCTTCGCCGCCGCCTTCCTCTACGGGGGCGCGAGGACGGTGGTGGCGGGCGTCGCGCGCGTCCCGGACGACGCGGTGGTGGACGTGATGACCACCTACCACGACCTGGTGCACCGCGGCACGGCACCGGCACGGGCGCTCGCCGAGGCCTCGCGGGCGACACCGCTGATGCCACTGGTGTGCTTCGGCTCCGGCTGACCCCGCGAACCGTCAGCGGAACACGCGCAACGGCACGGCAGCCGCCATCGCCGCCATCCCCGCGTCGTTCGGGTGCAGGTGGTCGCCGCTGTCGTAGGCGGGCAGCAGGCGGTCGGGCTCGGCCGGGTCGCGGAGGGCCCGGTCGAAGTCCACCACGCTGTCGTGCTCGCCGCTGGTGCGGATCCAGTGGTTCACGGCCTGCCGCGCGGCCTCGTTCTCCGGGCTGTGGAAGCCGAACGCGTCGTTCTTGAACGGGGTGATGGTGCCGCCGTGGACGCGGAGACCCCTGGCGTGCGCGCGGGCGATGAGCTGGCGGTGGGCGTCGATGACGTCCCGCGCGGTCACCCTCTCCGACTCCGGCGCGCTGGTGCCGGGGTGGCCGAGGTCGTTGACGCCCAGCAGGACGACGACGTGGGCGGCGCCCGGTTGGGCGAGGACGTCGCGGTCGAAGCGGCGGAGGGCGGCCTGGCCGAAGTAGTTCGCGTACGCCTCCGCCGGGTGGCCCGGTGGCGGGTTCGGGTCGTGCAGCAGGCGGTTGCCGCTGATGCCCGCGTTGACGACGCCGAGGTGCCGCAGCGCGGGCACCGCCTGGAGGCGCCTGGCCAGCACGTCCGGCCAGCGGCGGTTCGCGCCGCGCGTGGTCTCGGCGCCGTCGGTGATCGAGTCGCCGAACGCGACGACGGTGGCGTCGCGCCTGCCCGTGACGCTGACGCCGGTGAGGAAGTGCCACTTGCCGAGCACGGCGGTCGGCGTGATGTCGGCGCGGCCGGTGACGTTGCCCGCCGCCAGGTACCCGTCCTGGTAGGGGAAGGCGTGCACGGTCGTCGCCGGGGTGCGGCGGGGCAGGTGGACGCTGACGACCAGGTCGGAGTCGGCGGTCACGGACAGCGCGACGGGGTCGCTCAGCAGGGGCGCCCCCGGTGGCACGGTGGCCGAGGCGCGCCCTCCGAACGTGAGCCGCCGGTCGCTGCGCGGCTCGACCGCGGACCCCGCGCCCGCGCGGCGCGCGACGCGCGCCTCCCCGATGACCAGCGGCTGCGTCCCGAACTCGTTGGACAGCCGCACGCGCACGGTCGACCCGCCGACGCCGAGGTGCACGACCTGCCGCAGCGTCTGGTCCTCGAACGTCGTCGTGTCCGACGCGGGCACGGTGGTGGGCGAGGTCGCCCACGCCCCGACCCACGCCGCGCGCGGTTCGGCGGTCGCCGGTGGCGCCAGCAGGAGCACCAGCGCGGCGGCGGCGAGGGAGCGTTTCAGCACGGGGACCTCCGGGTCCGTGGACGGCCGCGGTCGCCCGCGACCGTCCACTCGGGACTGGCGCTCAGCGGCGGGACGCCGAGGCGAGGGTGGACCGCAGGGCGGAGTACGCGGGCTTGCGGGAGAAGTCCTCCCACATCACGGTCGCCGCGCCCTCTCCTTCGAAGAACACCGGGACCCACGAGTACTTGTCGGTGAAGCCCCAGATCGTGAACGAGTCGCAGCCGTCGACGTTCAGGCACGCGGTGAGGGTGCGGTTGTAGTAGTCGGCCTGCTGCGCGAGCTGCGCGTCGGTCGGGACACCGCTCTCCGGCAGGTCCATCCGCACGTCCAGCTCGGTGATCGCGGTCTCCAGCCCCAGCGCGGCGAAGCGCTCCAGGTTGGCCTGGAGGTCGCCGGGGAAGCCGTAGCGGGTGCTCAGGTGGGCCTGCGCCGAGAAGCCGTGCACGGGCACGCGCTGGGCCCGCAGCTGCGCGATCAGCGCGAGGTAGGCGTCGCTCTTGGCGTTGACGCCCTCCACCCCGTAGTCGTTGAAGAACAGCTTCGCCTTCGGGTCGGCCTCGTGCGCCCAGCGGAACGCGTCCGCGATGATGCCGGGCCCCAGCTCGCGGATCCAGATGTTCTCCGAGGTGCGCAGCTCGCCGGTCTCGGTGAAGATCTCGTTGGCGACGTCCCACTGCTGGATGTCGCCCCGGTACCGGCCGACGACCCTCTTGATGTGGTCGCGCAGGATCGAGCGCAGCTCGTCGGCCGTGAAGTCGCCCTCCTCCAGCCACGCGGGGTTCTGGCTGTGCCACAGCAGGGTGTGCCCGCGCACGACCTGCCTGTTCTGCTTGGCGAACCGCACGATCCTGTCGGCCATGCCGAAGTTGTAGCGGTCGCGCTCCGGGTGGATGTACTCCCACTTCATCTGGTTCTCGGCCGACACCGAGCTGAACTCCGCGGCGAGCACCCGGCGGTACTCGCGGTCGGAGGTGAAGGGGTCGGGGTAGGGCTGGCTCTCGTGGTGACCACCACCCGCCACGGCGGTCCCGATGTGGAACCCCTTCGGCGCCGCCCGGCGCAGGGTGTCCTTCTTGGCGTGACCGGGCGACCGGTCGTCGACGACGGGCGCGGCCGAGGCCACGAGCGTCAGCGGGACCGACAGCGCCACGGCGGCGAACGCCGCGGCGGCCAGACGGGTCGGTTTCATCAGGCTCTCGCTTCCTTGCGACGGCTTGACTTCGAAACTTTCGCACCCCCACGTGAAAGTTTCTGAGAAACCGGACCTTAAAATGCCGCCTCCGCACAGTCAAGGGCCGGCAAAGGGGTTCACCGGCACGCCTGGACGGCCGACCCGCCTTGATCGATCAACGCCGCGCCACCCGAACGAGTCGAGCGGCGAGCGGGTGATCACCTTACGATTCGTCGTGCCGGTGCGGTGGACGCGAAGGCGGCGACGGATGGCGACGACGGGCAGGCCGAGGGAGTTCGTCCTGGAGGACGCCCTCGACCGCGCCGTCGAGGTCTTCTGGCGCCTGGGGTACGAGGGCACGCGGCTCGACGACCTGACCGCCGCCATGGGGATCAACCGACCCAGCCTCTACAACGCCTTCGGCAACAAGGAGGCGACGTTCCGCCTGGCCCTGCGGCGGTACGCCGACACCGAGATGGCGTACCTGGCCGCGGCCATCGCCGAGCCGACCGCCCGCACCGTGGCCGAGCACTACCTGTGCGCGGGTCTGACCGCCGTCACCGCCCCCGGCAAGCCCCACGGCTGCCTGACCGTCCAGGGTGGACTGACCGGTGGCGCGGAGGACCAGCGGCGGGTCGCCGACCTGCTGACCGAGTGCCGCCGCGCCGCCGAGACCCGGCTGGCGCACCGCTTCCGCACCGCGGTCGTCGACGGCGACCTGCCCCGCACCGAGCACCCGGACGACCTGGCGAAGTACCTCGTCAGCGTCACGGCGGGCCTGGCCGTGCAGGCGGCGGGCGGGGCGACGAGGTGGCAGCTCGACCCCGTCATCCGCCGCGCCCTGCACGCCTTCCCCTGAGCGGGGCGAACGTCCCCGTCAGGCGTCGCCGTGGACGGTCACCGCGTAGCCGTCCGGGTCGGCGAAGGAGAACGTGCGCCCGAACGGCCCCTGGACCGGGGGCGCGACGATCGGGACGCCCTCGCCCGCCAACCGGTCGTGCAGGGCCTGCGGGTCGTCGGAGCGCAACCACAGCGCGACGCCGAGACCGGGCCGCGGGGTCGCCGCGTCCAGGTCGACGCCCGGCAGCGGCTCGCGCACCGCGAACGGGATCGGCGCGGTGTCGAAGACGACCGCGCCGGGCGGGGACGCGGTCGCCCTGCGCAGCCCGAGGTGGGTCTCGTAGAACTCGGCCGCGCGGTCGAGGTCGCGCACCTGGAGCGCGAGGAAGTCGGGTCCGGTGACGGTCATGCGGTCCTCCCGTTGGATGTCAGCGTGTTGACACGCAGAACGTATGTCATGATGCTGACATGGCGCAAGCGGAGGCGGTCGGACCGCTGGACGAGTCGGTGGGCTACGGCCTCAAGCGGGCGGCGGCGGCGCTGCGCACCACGATGGACGCCGCCCTCCGCTCGCTGGACCTGACCGTGCCGCAGTACGCCTGCCTCGAACTGATCGCGCGGCACCCCGGCCTGTCCAACGCCGACCTGGCGCGCGGCGCGTTCGTCACGCGCCAGTCGATGAACCTGGTGCTGCGCGGCCTCCAGGACCGCGACCTGGTCGCCCGCCCGGCGACCGCGCCCCGCGGCCGAGCCCTGCCCAGCCGCCTCACCCCCGCGGGCGAGGAACTGCTGGCCGCCGCGAGCGCCGCCGTGCGGGCCGTCGAACTGCGGATGCTGGCACCGTTCTCCGCGGCCGAGCAGGAGCGGCTCCTGCACGACCTCGCGACCTGCGTCCGCGCCCTCGCGCCGGACGCCTGACCATCCCGGAGAACGGTATTCCGAACAACGTGGATTCATTCACGAAAACACGTACGTGAATCGTCGAATGAATTCGACGAATCCACAGATGTGAATCCGTTCGCATACGTGACACGGCGTTGACACGCCCGAAACAAACAATTACGGTCCACATTCAGAAAGTGCTTTCCCGACGCCGCCACCGCTCCGGAAGCTCTTCTCGAAAGGACCTCCCAGATGGGAACGCACGTCGGGATCGACCGCGCCCTGCCGCGGGTCGCCGCCGTGGTGGCGGTGCTGGCCGCGACGCTGGCCGCACCGCTCGCCACGGCGGCGCCACCACCACTCGCACCGGCCGACGGCTTCGCGGGCGTGTCCGCCCTCGGCCAGGCGGGCACGACCGGTGGAGCGGGCGGGGCCGTGGTCACCGCGACCACCACGGCCCAGTTCCTCGACCACATCGCCCGCCCGGAACCGCTGGTGGTGCAGGTGAGCGGCACGATCACGCTGCCGACCGGCTCCAGCGACGGCATGCACGACGTCGCCTCCGACAAGACGATCATCGGCCTCGGCAGTGGTGCACGACTGGTCGGCGGCGGCCTGAACATCGGCCTCCCGGTGGACGACGACGTGACCTCGCCGCCCGCGAACGCCGTGCACAACGTGATCATCCGCAACCTGACGATCACCGGCGCGACCGACGACCTGGTCAACGTGCAGATGTTCAGCCACCACGTCTGGATCGACCACAACGACTTCTCCAACGGCGACGACGGGGCCGTGGACGTCAAACGCGGATCGGATTTCATCACGGTCTCGTGGAACAGGTTCCACGACCACGACAAGACGCTGCTGCTCGGCCACGACGACGACAACGCCGCGCAGGACGTGGGCCGGTTGCGGGTCACCTACCACCACAACCACTTCGACGGCTCCGACCAGCGCAACCCGCGCGTCCGGTTCGGCGAACCGGTGCACGTCTACAACAACCTCTACCGCGACAACAGCTACGGGGTCGCCTCCGCGATGAACGCGGGCGTGGTGCTGGAGGGCAACCACTTCGTCAGCGTCAACAACCCCGGCCGGGTCGACTTCAGCGGCGACCTCGGCCGGATGGTCGCCAGGGACAACGTGCTCGTCGACTGCAACCACGAGATCGAGGTGCGCGGGTCCGTGGTCGAGCCGCGCACCTACTACGCCTACACGCCGCACCGGGCGGCCGAGGTCCCGACGGTCGTGCCCGCGGGCGCGGGCGTCGGCAAGGTCTGAGGAGGAGAGCGCGTGGACGGCATCAGCAGACGAACCCTCCTCGCGGGCGCCGCGGCGACCGCGCTGGCGGCGAGCGCGGGACCGGCGCGGGCGACGGCACGGGCAGCGGCGCCCCGGGCCACGGCCGACGGCTTCGCCGGGGTGACCGCGCTCGGCCAGAACGGCACCACGGGCGGCGCGGGCGGGTCGGTCGTCACGGTGCGGGACGCCGAGACGTTCCTGGACTACTGCGACCGCGACGAGCCGTACGTGATCCAGGTCGACGGCGTGATGCGGATCAGCAGCAAGCAGGGCGTGCGGTCGAACAAGACCATCGTCGGGATCGGCTCGAACGCCGAGATCACCGGCGGCGGCCTGGACCTGTACCGCAGGCAGAACGTCATCATCCGCAACCTCCGGTTCACCGGGGCCGACGACGACGCCATCAGCGTCCAGCAGTCCTCCCACCACATCTGGATCGACCACAACGACCTCAGCGGCGGCGCCGACGGCCTGATCGACATCGTGCGCGGCGCGGACTACGTCACCGTGTCCTGGAACCGGTTCCACGACCACAGCAAGACCGCGCTGCTGGGCCACTCCGACGCCAACGGGAGCCAGGACCGCGGCAAGCTGCGGGTCACGTTCCACCACAACCTCTTCGACGGCACCGCCCAGCGGCACCCGAGGGTCCGCTTCGGCGAGCCGATCCACGTCTACAACAACCACTTCCGGAACAACACCCTCTACGGCGTCGCGTCCACGGAGGACGCCGGGGTGCTGGTCGAGGCCAACTACTTCGAGAACGTCGCCCACCCGATCTACTCCGGCTACGACGAGAGCGGACCGGGCCGCGTGGTCGAGCGGAACAACGTCTACGTCGGCTCCGGCACGCCCGCGACGCTCGGCACGGTCGTCGAGCCGCGCACCTACTACGCCTACACCCCGGACGACCCCACCGCCGTCCCCTCCCTCGTCAGCGCGGGCGCGGGCGTCGGCCGAACCCAGGGGAGGACCTCGTGAGAACAGCCACCCTCGCCTTCGCCGCGCTGCTCGTCGCGGGCGTCACGTCGGTGATCACCACGCCCGCGGCCGTCATCGCCGCGGAGGCCGGCCCCCTCGGTTTCGCGTCGGTGAACGCGCTGGGCCGCGACGGCACGACCGGCGGCGCGGGCGGCCAGGTCGTGACCCCGACCAGCGCGAGCCAGTTCAGGGACTACGTCGAGCGCGCGGAGCCGCTGGTCGTCCAGGTGGACCGCACGATCGCGCTGAGCGGGATGCAGGACGTGGCGTCGAACAAGACGATCGTCGGCGTCGGCACCGCGGGGCGGATCACCGGCGGCGGCCTGGACGTCGACGGCACCAGCAACGTCATCATCCGCAACCTGACCTTCACCGGCGCGAGCGACGACGCCGTCAACATCACCGACGGCGCCCACCACGTCTGGATCGACCACAACGACCTGTCCGGCGCGCACGACGGCGCCCTCGACGTGAAGCGCGGCTCGGACTACGTGACCGTGTCCTGGAACCACTTCCACGACCAGCGGAAGAACTCGCTGGTCGGGCACTCCGACGGCAACGGGGGCCAGGACCGGGGCAAGCTGCGGGTCACCTACCACCACAACTTCTTCGACGGCACCGCCGAGCGCAACCCGCGGGTCCGGTTCGCCGACCCGGCGCACGTGTTCAACAACTACTACCTGGGCATCACCGGCACCGACTCCTACGGCGTCGCGACCGCGATGGACGCGGGCGTGCTGGTGGAGGGCAACCACTTCGACACCGTGGCCTCGCCGACGAAGGTGCGGGTCTTCGAGAGCGATCCCGGTCGCCTGGTGCAGCGGAACAACGTCTTCGTCAACTCCGGCGCGCCGGAGGCGGCGGGCACCGTCACCGAGCCGCGCCAGTTCTACCCCTACACCGTGGACGACCCGAACACGGTGCCCGCGAAGGTCCGCGCTGGCGCCGGGGTCGGCAAGCCGGTCGCCACGGCCCTGGCCGACGGACCGGTCGGCTTCGCCTCGGTGACCGCGCTGGGCCAGAGCGGCACGACCGGTGGCGCGGGCGGCCCGGAGGTGACGGTCTCCACGGCCGCCGACCTCATCGCCGCGATCAAGGCCGACGGGCCGGGGGTGGTGCGCGTGCAGGGGCTGATCACGCTGGCGGCGGGCATGTACGACGTGTCGTCGGACAAGACGGTCATCGGTGTCGGCTCGGGGTCCGGCATCACCGGCGGCGGCCTGAACATCGGTCTCCCGGTCGGCGACGCGACCACTCCCCCGGCGAACGCGGTGCACAACGTCATCATCCGCAACCTGGTGTTCCGCGCCGCGAGCGACGACTCGATCAACGTGCAGATGTTCTCCCACCACGTCTGGATCGACCACAACGACCTGTCGGCGGGCAAGGACGGCCTGATCGACGTCAAGCGCGGCTCCAGCTACGTGACCGTGTCGTGGAACCACACCCACCACCACACCAAGAACATGCTGCTGGGCCACGACGACGGCAACGCCGCGCAGGACACCGGCCACCTGAGGGTCACCTACCACCACAACTTCTTCGACCGGACGCCGCAGCGCAACCCCCGCACCCGCTTCGGCAACCCGGTGCACGTGTTCAACAACTACTACGTGGCCAACAGCGACACGGGCGTGGCGTGCCAGAACCGGTCGGGCTGCTGGGTCGAGGGCAACTACTTCGAGGACGTCGAGGAGCCGATGACCACCAGCTACTCGGGCCCGAAGGGCAGCATCGTCGAGCGGGACAACGTCTACGTCGACAGCGGCGAACCCGTGGTCGGCGGCACCGTCGAGGACCCGCGCGCCTACTACTCCTACGCCCTCGACCCGCCGGCCGAGGTGAAGGCCCTGGTCACCGCGGGTGCGGGAACGGGCCGGATCTGACCCTCACCGGTGGTTGCACAGCTCCAGCGGCGCGCCCTCGGACGTCGTGCACGGCAGGTAGCCCGCGTCGGTCAGCCTGGCGCGGGCGCTGTCGTGCCGCAGCAGGTAGTCCACGAAGCTCGCCGCGGGCGACCCCGGCTGCGGCCTCGCCCTGGTGTACAGGTACTCCACGGTCCAGAACGAGTAGCCGGACTCGACGCCCACGGCGGGGTCGAACGCCTTGCCGTCGACCGTGAGCGCGGTCAGCGGATCGGCCTTGCGGGCCTGCGCCACCGACGGGGCGTCGGCGTAGCCGATCGCGCCCTCCGTGCGGCCGACCTCGCGCGCCACCTCGGGGTTGGATCCGCGTTCGCACCGGATCGTCGCGGCGCCGGGGACGCGGTCCCTGGTCCGGCAGCCGTTGGACGACAGCTCGCCCTCACCCGTGCCGAGCACCTTCTGCTCGAACAGCTCCCGGCTGCCCGACTCCCCGCCGCGGCCGACGATGCGGATCGGCAGCGACTCCCCTCCCCGCACCTGGTTCCAGTCGGTGGTGGTGCCGTCGTAGATCGAGCGCAGCTGGGCCGTGGTCACGGTGTCCAGTCCGACCGAGGCGTTCACGATCACGTGGAAGACGACGATGCCGACCTGCTCGGAGTGCGGGGTCGCGCCGTCGGTGTCCTGCCTGCCGTCCGCGAGCGCCAGCAGCCCCGTGTCGTCGGGGCCGAGCGCCGTGACCGCGCGGACCCCCTCGACGCTGCCGGTGGGCGTGGTCGCGACCCGCGCGCCCCGGCTCCCGCAGACGCGCTCGTAGTCCTGCGCCACGGCCTGCGCGACCGGCATGAACACGCTGGAGCCCTCGACCCGCAGCACGCCGGGGACGCACGCCACCGTCGAGTCCGCGGGCGGGGGCACGAACACCAGGCTGAGGACCAGGAACGCGGTGAGCAGCACGGCGAGCGCGCCGGTCGCCCTGGGGAGGGTGACCAGCCGCTCGCGCTTCTCGTCCTTGAGCAGCCCGCTGTCCCTGAGCTTGCCCGACGCCTCGATGTCCTTGGTGACACCGCTGTCGTCGGGCTCGCGCAGGATGACGACGAGCTTGAACTTCTGCTTGCGCCGCAGCGCCAGGTCCTCGACGCGGACGCCGTGCCACTGCTGCTCGACCTCCACCTGCGGGCTCTGCGCGGCACCGGTCCACCTGGCCATCCACAGCGGCAGCCGTTCGCGGACGGTGCGGAGGCTGTCGCGCTCCACCGGCTCGGGCCCGGTGCCTGCGCCGAAGAACCGCAGGCCCGCCCTGACCCGCGCGCGGATCTCCTCGGTGCTCGCCTCGGACACGCGGGCGTTCCACACGACCCGGCGGCCGAACGTGAACGACAGCGGGCGCTCGAAGTCGTCGGCGTCGATGTCGTACCCGCCGGTGTTGCGGATGCGGATGACCACGATGCTCATCCGGTCCAGCAGCTCGGAGACCTGGTAGAGCTGCCGCTGACCGGCCTTGGCGGGCTCGGTGCCGTCGTGCAGCTTCTCCAGCCCCAGCCCGATCTTCGAGTTGTACAGCACCCGGTAGGTGATCCGCTTGCGCCGGATGAGGAAGCGGTCGACGAAGGGCGTCGCGATCAGCAGGACGATGCCCAGCACGACGTTGCCGGGCCCGAGGAAGTCCAGCACCGACTGCAACGCCCTCTGCACGACCACGAGAACTCCTCTCCGCAGAACCGGATTCTCGACGGTCCACCACCGCTCCAGGTCCCCGTCGACCGTCCGTTCACCCGGAGTTCCACCCGCGGCTACCGGACCGCGGTCAAGAACTGCCCCGGCCGCAGAGCCCTGGCCACGATCCGCGTGTCACCGATCCAGCCGTAGAACCCGTGCCCGTAGCGCAACGCGAACTGCGTCGCCCCGATCACGAACGGCTTCCCCAGCGTCGAAATGCCCTTCGACTCCTCCGAGGCGTTCCGGGCGATCTTCGCGCCGTCGACGTACATCGTGGTGCGCCGCCCGTCGTTGACCACGGCCACGTGCGTCCACCGGCCGGTCGGGATCGCGTGGCTCCACGACGTCGGGTCGGCGTCGGTGGGCACGGGGTAGACGACGAACTGGAGGAAGCGCTCGCCCGACACGTTCAGGCTGCACGTCGGCTCCTCCGGCGACCAGCCGCTGGTCTTGCCCGCGTCACCGCTGCGGCCCTCCCAGCTCAGCACGCCCATGAACGCGTGGTCGCCCTCGAACGGCTCGGGCAGCTTGAGGTAGGTCTCGATGGTGTACCCGGACTCGAACCTCATCCGGTTGACCGGCGCCGACTCGGCCGCGCGCAGGATCGCGCCGCGATCGGGGTCGCGGGCCCCGCCGAACCGCAGGCTCGCGTGGGCGGGCTGGGTGTCGTGGTGCTCGTCCGACCACGTCAGCACGTCGGTTCCGCTCGCGTTCAGGTGCTGGACGGTCAGGTCGTTGCCGTTGCCGGTCAGGTCGCGGGCGACGCTGCCGGGCGCCACGGGCTGCCCGGCGGCCCCGGCGGCGGGCAGGCCCGCGGTGTCGAACCGCCAGTACGCCACGGTGCCGTCGACCAGCACGGCCGACGCCGGTCGGGGCTTCGGCAGGACCGGCGGGGCGAACCCGGCGAAGCGGGTCCGGAAGTCGACCTCCACCGAGAACCGGTCGGCGTCGCCGGTGAGCCGCGCGGTCTCGACCTCCGGGACGGTGTCGCCGCGGGTGAGCAGCCACGGCGAGCACGTCTCCACGTCGATCACGCCGCGGGCGAGGTCGAAGGTGTAGAACCGGACCATGCCCGCGCCGCCGTAGTAGCGGTCCTGGTAGTTGGTGACGTGCAGGTGCACGGGGTTGCCGTGGTCGTTGGTGAGGGTGGTGCGGCCGGGCGGCCAGTAGTGCCCGTTGAGGGTGAGGAACACCTGGTCGTTGCGCCGGACCAGGTTGTCCCACAGGCGTTGCCCGTGCGCGGACAGCTCGGCCCGACCGCCGTCGGCGGACACGAGGTCGTGGGTGGTGAGGATGACGGGCAGCGTCCGGTGGTCGTCGATGACCCGCTGCGCCCAGGCGAGGCCGCGGTCGGACACGCGCCAGTCCAGCGCGAGCACCAGCCACTGCCGACCGCCCGCCTTCACGATGTGGAAGCTGTTGTACCCCTTGGGTTCCACGCCGCCGAACGTCGGCATCCGGGAGAACCTGCCCGGCGGGAAGGTCCGCGAGTACGGGGTGGACCCGCGCTGGTCGTCCGAACCGCCGGGAACGTCGTGGTTGCCCGCCAGGACGCTGTAGGGCATCCGCCCGTCGATCGTGCGGAACACCGCGTCGGCCGTGCGCATCTCGCGCTCGGTGCCGTGCTCGGTCACGTCGCCCAGGTGCGCGAGGAACACGACGTCGCGCCGCTCCAGCAGCGCCCGCAGGGCGTGGCGGACCGGCTCGGGGTCCGACCCGCCCTCGTCGAGCAGGTACTGGGTGTCGGGCAGGACGGCGATCGTGAACCGCGAGCCGTCCCCGTCGGGCGACGTCCCGGCCGACGCCCCGGCGTTCGCGGTGGCAGGCAGCGCGCCCGTCGCGGCCACGGCGAACGCCGCCTGGAGCAGCGTGCGCCGACCGATGTCGCCGGTGCGGGGTTCGTCGGCCATGGGGTGGTTCCTCCAGGGGTTCGGGTGAGGACGTCAGGGTGGCGGCCCCCACCGGCAGGTGGTGGACGTGCGGTCGAACAACAGCCGCACACCCGCTGAAATCTCGCCCCCGGACGCCGGTCGGGACGCGCCGGGTAGGGTTCCGCACGACGGGAGCTGAACGGCCGCGTCCCCGGTCGATGTTCGAGGAATCCGCATGATCGCTGTACTGCCCACCGTGCTCACGGTCATCGCGCTGCTGATCGCCGCGGGCGCGCTCGCCATGGTCATCGCCGACCGGCCGCTCGCGCTCGGCTCCACGCCGACCACGGCCATCGGCGTCCCGCTGGTGCTGCTGGAGATCGGTCTGGTCGTCCAGGCCGTCGTCGGCCTGGTGCGGATGAGCGGCGCGGACCGGGAGATCGACGAGCTGACCTTCGTCGGGTACCTCTTCGGCCCCGTGGTCGTCGTGCCCGTCGCCGTGGTGTGGGCGCTGGCCGAGCGCACCCGGTTCGGCCCCGGCGTGCTGCTGGTCGGCTGCCTGAGCGTGCCCGCGATGATCCTGCGCCTCACCCAGATCTGGGCGGGCCATGCCTGAGCCGACGACCGACCTCGCCGAGGCGACCCGGTCGGGCCCCGGCCGGCTCCTGATCGCCGTCTACGGGATCTTCGCGCTCGCCGCGACCGCCCGCTCGGCCGTGCAGATCGGCACCCGCTTCTCCGACGCGCCGCTGCCCTACCTGCTGTCCGCGTTCGCGGCCGTCGTCTACGTGCTCGCCACCGTGGCGCTGGCCCGCGGCGACGGCACGTCCCGCCGGGTCGCGCTGGTCTCCTGCGCGGTCGAACTGGTGGGCGTGCTCGTCGTCGGCACCGTGAGCCTCGTCGTTCCCGACGCCTTCCCGGACGCCACCGTCTGGTCCGGGTTCGGGCAGGGCTACGGCTTCATCCCGCTGGTCCTGCCCGTCCTCGGCCTGCTGTGGATCCGCCGGGTCAACTCCTCCGCGCGGTAGCTCGGCGGGTCACGACGCCTCGGTCGACCCGACCCCCCTGATCCGCCCGTCGCGGAACGCGTCCACGAACAGCCGGTGGTCCTCACGGGTCTGCGCGGCGTACCGCAGGGCGAACTCCACGATCGAATCGGCGAACTCCTCGTCGCGGTCGCCGATGGCGGCGGCGATGGCCTCCTCGCACTGGAAGTCGACCAGCGTCTGCTCGGAGTCCGAGTCGGCCACGCAGTGCATCTTGGCCGTGGCGCGGCCGAGGTAGCCCAGCACCGGCAGCATGTCCGCGGGCTCGGTCAGGTCCGACCAGTCGAGGTCCGAGACGTAGGGCGACAGCTCCGCCACGACGTAGCCCACGCCGTCCACCCGCGTGTGCCCGAGCCACGGGTCGGCGTGCGCCTGCAACGCCCGCTGCGACACCGCGGTGCGGTGGCCGTGGTCGGTGAAGTACTCCCGGATGCGCTCGTCGCGGACGATCCGGCTGGGCGCGGCCACGTTCGCCTGCTTCATCGACAGGACCACGTCGTTCTCCAGCGCCTGCGTGCGGCCCTCCACCAGGACGTTGTACGCGGGCAGCCCGGCCGAGCCGATGCCGAACCCGCTGCGCCCCACCACGTCCTTCACGGCGTAGGTGAGGCTGCTGCTGGCCCTCTTGCCGGTGGGGATGGTCTCCAGGTACGCGGCGAACGCCCGCTCCACCGTCGCGCGCTCCTCCTCACCCAGCTCCCGCACGCCCGAGCGGTCGCGGCGGAAGTGCCGCTCGTAGTCGACGACCACGGTCGTCTCGTCGAGCAGCTCGACCCTGGTCGCGAGCCTGGCCCGCAGCAGCACCTGGTGCAGCACGCCTTCCGTGCTGTCCAGGCGCAGGCTGAACAGCTCGTCGCCAGGGTTCTCCGCGAACGACCGGACCTGCCCGACGTAGGAGGTGACGTAGGTCCGCACCAGGTCTTCGATGATCTTGTCCGGCAGGGCCTTGCGCCACCCGAGCAGCGCCATGCTCGCCGAGAACCGCCGCACGTCCCAGGTGAACGACCCGAGGTAGGCCTCGTCGAAGTCGTTGACGTCGAACACCAACGTCCCCGAGGCGTCCATGTAGGTCCCGAAGTTCTCCGCGTGCAGGTCGCCCTGGATCCACACCCGACCGGTCCGCTCGTCTGCCCACTCGTCCGGCTCCTCGGCCATGTCGGCGTAGAACAGGCACGCGCTGCCCCGGTAGAACGCGAACGGCTCGGCCGCCATCTTCCGGAACTTGTGCCGGAACGCGGCCGGATCGGCGGACATCAGGTCCTCGAACGCGTCTTCGAGGACGGCCACGATGCGGTCGCCGCGGTCAGTCATCCGGTGCCCCTTTCGTCGAGCGGTCGTGATCTTCGCCGATTCCGGCGACGCACGCCAACACCGCTCCACGTCCAGGACGCCGCGGACGGCCCACCGGTTCCACCCGCGGGGCACCGGTGATCGGGCAAATCCTCCACATCGGACGAACGCGCCCGTCCGCTCACGCGGTCGGCACGGCCAACCTGGCCCGCAGGTCCCGCAACGCCGCCACGTCCCGCTCGCACGACGACGGCAACCCGCGAACCAGGACGTCGACGTGCTCCCCCACGGTGGCCCGGTCACGACGACTCGACCGGACGAACGCCCTCGCGTACGCCTTCGCGATGGCATCCACCTCAGCGGGCAGCGTGCCTCCGAGCAGCGCCTCGGCCAGAGCCGCGTCCGGCTCCGTCACCTGAGCCCAGAAGTCCGCCCGCCGGGCGCTCGCGGCGGCCTCCCGCGACCGCGCGATCAGCGTCCGCGCCCGGTCCTCGTCCAGCGGCTGCTCGGGGCACCGCCTGCCGACCAGCCAGCCGAGCACGACCTCGTTGAGCGCCGGGTAGAAGTCGACCTCGCCGGTCCGCTCGTGGTGCAGCTCGACGGCACGGCGGTAGGCGTCGCGGGCGGCGACCAGCGCGGCGGTGAGGTCGGCCTGCCGGTCCGGCGGCACGCACCGCGCGCGCCTGCGGGCCACGCCGCCCAGCAGCGAGTACCGCTCGGGCGTCTCGCCGAGCTGGATGAGCAGGTTCGCCGACCTCTCGGCCTCGGCCAGCAGCACGGCCGCGTCCGGACCAGGCCCGTCGGGGTGCCGGGCGCGTTCCACCGCCCACTTCGCCTGCACGTTGACCAGCTGTTCGAGGCTCTTGACCGACCCGACCGCGTCCCACTCGCGGCGGACCGTCTCGTAGCAGTCGACCGCCTCGCGGTAGTGCGCGAGCAGCATCCACACGTCGCCGGTCCGCGACCGCTCCTGCCCCCGCAGCCAGTCCGACGGCACGGTGGCGAGCAGCTCGCGCAGTTCGTCGGCCAGCACGCCCACCTCGTCGTCGCGGCAGCCCGCGGCGCGGCGCTTGAGGTCGTCGAGGCGGTCGGCGAACTCGCGGCGGGCCACCGGCCGCTCCGGCGCGGGGGTCCGCCTGCTCGCCGGGTCGAGGCGGAACGCGGGCGGTCCGTACACCTGGTAGGCGCCCCAGGTGTTGGTGGACGGGAAGTCCCGGTACACGCGCTTGCGGGCTTCGAGGGTGGCGATGCCCAGGTCGCGACCGCCCAGCAGCTCCCCGTACACCGCGTCGGCGAACGCCTCGGCCGCGGCGTCGTCCACCGCCCAGCCCGCGGCGATCACCGCGCGCACCCCGTTCTCCACGAGCTGCCGCGCCACGCTCGACGCGAGGCGGTCCGCCCGCACCGGCTCGCCGGACCGCCCCATCGCGCCGGTGTGGCAGCAGTTGACGAACACGAGGTCCGGCGCCGTGCGCATCTTCGCGATCTCCAGCGCGCCCAGGTAGGCGTCGTGGCCGATCCGGACGCCGCTGCGGGTGGGGTCGGCCGGGTCGTGGTGGCCGTGGCCCGTGATGTGGACGATGCGGTAGTCGCGGCGGAACAGGGCGTTGAGGATGTCGACGACGTCCTCCTCCGCGTCCTCGCCGGGGATGATCGACGTGACGTCGTACCCCATGCCCTGCAACAGCTCCCGCACGTGGTGGGCCTCGGCCCGCGCGCCGGGCAGCCGGGGCAGGCCGGTGCCCGCGGGGTCGCCGACGACCAGCGCGGCGTTGCCGGACGACGGTCGCGTCAGCTCGGTGAACGTGCGGCTCTCCAGCCGCCGGATCACGCCCACCTGCACGGCGAGCGGCAGCACGCCCTCGTCCTCCGTGCGGGTGGCGAGCATCTCCAGCGGCAGCACGCCCGCCTGCTCGTCGACGACCACCATCAGGTGCTCGCTGCCGTAGCCCTGCCCCTTGAGCCCGGTGGGGACCAGCAGCTCGTAGAGGGTGTTGAACAGCTGCGCGTCCGGGTTGACGTCCGCGACCGCCTCGGCCACGAGCTCGTCGAGCAGCCCGCGCTGGCTGGTGTTCACCCGCTGCTCGGCGCGGGCGTGCCTGCCGATGCTGGTGAACGACAGCTCGACGAGGTGGTCGTGCACGTGGACGCGGTCCTCGGGGTCGGCGGCGACGATGCGGACCGTCCGCCACATGTCGTCGTGGTAGTCGGGCCGGGGCAGGCCGGACTCGCCGTCGCCGCTCTCCAGCATCAGGCGCTCCACGACGACCTCGCCGTGCAGGGAGCGCGCGAGCTGCGTCGCCGCCTTGGTCGCCTGGATCGCCCGCTCCTCGTACAGCTCGACGATCCTCAGCTCCTCCACGAACGCCCCGGCGCGCAGGTCGCGCAGCCGCCGGTTCGCCTGCCGGACACCGGTCACGATCGCGCTGAGCGAGTTCTCCACGGGCATCGGGGGCACCAGCGCGGTGCCGATCAGCACCGCGGAGACCGACAGCGGCGGTGGCGGCACGTCCGGCAGCGCCCGGTCCTCGTGGACGGCGGCCAGGCGCAGAACGGCCTGGATGACGCCCGCGGTCAACGCGCCGGGCGTGAGGTCGCCCGCGTCGCCGACGCCGATGACCACCGCCGCGGGGCCGTCCGCGTTCCCGAACACCTCGCACGTGCCCAGCGGGCCGGGGTACTGCCTCATGTCGAGCCGTCGTTCGAGGGCCCTGTTCAGGTGGTCGTCGACGGCCCGCTCGGCGCCGCCGATGGAGGTCCCGTCCTGGTGGCCGACCAGGACGGGACCGCGCACCGAGCCGAGGTGGCCGTGCACCACCGAGACGCGCAGGGCCTGCCGCGCGGTCGACCGTCCGCCGCCCCACGCCGTCCGGACCACCTCGTCGTCGGTGGGCAGCAGCAGCCGTCCGCGCGGGTCGGGCATCGGGGCCTCGCGGGGAGACCCGGCGGGCGGCGACGTCAGCATCCTGGCGGGCGACCGGCCGGCCAGCAGGTCCAGCACGACCGCCGCGACGTCGGGGTCCGAGGGCAGGTCGGCGTGCGGGACGAGCGCGTACCAGGTGGCCGGTCCGCGCACCCGGCGGCCGGTGTGCGGCGCGAAGCCGTCGCCGTCGGAGGAGACCGTGAACCCGCCTGCCGCGGTCCCGCCGGACACGGTCTGGTCCGCGGTGCCGTGCACGGCGCTGATGCCGCTCCAGTCGGCGGGCAGCAGGGCCGCCCTCTCGGCCGCCGCGCCCGGCAGCAGCGCCGTCAGCGTCGGCCAGGTCCCCAGCCACGAGCCCACCTCCTCGGTGGTGGCCCCGCCGTCCAGCAGGGCGATGGCCGCGGTCAGCTCGTCGCGGCCCGCGAGCCGCGCCTCGACCAGCGGGCTGCCGTCGAGCGGCGGCCCGAGCAGCACCGCGCGGCCACCGGCGGCGCGCCAGGCGGCGTGCAGCCCGTCGGTCCCCAGCGCGCCGAGCACGACGAACGCGCCCGTGCCGTGCGCGACGAGGTGCGGCGCCCCACCGCCGTCGACCCGTGCGCGGAGGTGCTTGGCGAGCCGGGCCGCCGACTGCTCGAAGCTCACGCGCGGGTTGTACGGGAACGGCACGACCCGGTGGCGCTCCCCCAGCACGCCCTCCAGCTCCGCGTAGGCCGGGACGAGGGCCTCCGGCCTGGTCTGCCCGGTCAGCACCCGCTCCGCGCGCAGGCCGACGAACCGCGACACGTCCGGCCACGTCGGCAGACCGCCCTGGCTCAGCGCGCAGCCGAACACGTCCGGCACCAGCAGCACCTCGCCCTGGACGGCGGCGTCGACACCGCCCCGACGCCCCTGGGACCGGGGCGCGACGCGCGGCTCGAACCCCTCGACCGCCTCCCCCGGCTTCGCCTCCAGCCACGCCTTCACGGCGCGCCTGCTGTCCGGGTTGGCGAAGTACGCGCCGTGGTTGACGTCCCCGCCCTGGAAGGACCTGGTGCGCGGCGTGGTCCGGGTGGCGCCGCCGGACATCGAGGACGTCGGCACGACGTAGTCGTGGTCCTCGCGGTAGAACAGGTCGGCGCCCAGGGTCAGCAGCCTCCGCGCGATGCCCGCGCCCTGGACGTCGCCCGCGATCGAGCCGAGCCCGTCGTCGAGCGACTGCGCCGACAGCAGCATCCGCAGGAACGGCGACTCCGGCATCTGGGCTTCGAGCCCCGGCACGATCCGCGGGTCCGTGCGCTGTTCGAGGAACGTCAGGAGGAACTTCTTGACCAGCGCGGCGATCCCGGTCTCGCGCAGCCCCGGCACGAGGGTGAAGACGTTGAACAGGAACGACGCCCACCGGTCGACGCGGTGCGACGCGAGCGTGGTCCCCCTGGCCGGGCAGGCGACCCGGACGAAGCGCTCCACGGTGACGCCGCGGTCGACGAGCACCTCGCGCAGCCGCGGCAGCGCGTCGCGGTCGGGGTGGCCGTCGGGGAAGGTGTCCAGGACCGGCCGGTGCTTCGCCGCGTAGCTCAGCGCCTCCCCGACGAGCCCGCCGCGCGAGTGGCTGATCAGGTGCAGCCGGGAGCCCTCCGGCAGGTGGGCGGCGGCGTGCAGGGCGTTCTGCGCGGGCGTGAGGCCGAGGGTCGCGTGCTCGACCGCGAGGATCCTGCCCCGGTAGCGGGCCGCGACGGCCCTCCACTCCGCGGTGTCGCGCAGGGCCGTGAAGGCGCCCTCGGTGTGGGAGAACGTGCCGTGCAGCAGCACCAGGAACGGGTCGTCGGCGGACGGCGGCGCGGACTTGAGGGGACCGGTCCTGGCCAGGCGCAGGTCCTCGCCGATCTGGTACACGCCACGGGGTTTCGGCCTGCGCCGCCAGACCGCGTCGGGCACGTGGTCCCCCGGCGACACCGGTTCGTCGATCCAGTCGACCACCTTGCGCATCGCGGCCCTCGCCGCCTCGTCGAACAGCGGGCGCACGGCCAGGTCGACCGCGGCGCTGATGAGACCGGAGCGGTTCACCTGCGCGCCGACGGCGGCGTCGACGACGCGGACCGCCTCCCGCACGTCCTGCGGCACCGCGACGGCCGAGCGCCGCACGGCGGCGAGCCGCGCGCCCCCGCCGCGCGTGGTGGAGTCGAGGTACGCGGTCAGGTCGCCGCCGCCCGCGCGCTCGACCAGTCCCCCGGCCCGGTGGAAGGTCACCACGCCGTCGGAGTCCTCGACCTCGACGACGTCGGAGTCCTCACCGTCGAGCGCGACCGCCTCGGCCTCGCCCCGGCTCACGCCGGTGAGCCGGACCTCGCCCCTGACCTCGTACCGGACGTCGTCGCCGTACAGCTCGGCGAAGTCGTCCCGGTCCGACCGCTCCGCGACCCCCTTGCCGCGCACGGTGAACTCGACGGCCATCGTGACCCGCCCTCCTGCCCCGACCGCCCGGCACCACCAGGCGCGCCTGATGTCCCTGGAGTCGCGGGGAGGGGCCCTCCGTTAGCAGCGGGGCACGGCCTGAACGGGTGAATCACCATCCGGCCGAACCGCGCTACTCAGCGTGGTCGGCGGCCCGCGAACGCCACCACCACCGCGACCAGCGCGACACCCAGGGCGGCGACCAGGGGCGCGGGCGGGCCGAGCGGTCTCCCGTCCTCGGCGCGCAGGACACCCATGAGGTCGAGCACCGGCAGCCCGCTGATCCCGGCGTACCAGATCGGGACGTAGACGGCCTGGAACACGCGGTGCGTGCGGCTGACCGAACCGAGGAAGAGGGCCAGCGACGGGATGAACAGCACCGCGGCCACCCACGCCGCCACGCCTGCCGAATCACCCGCGAGCACCATCCGGACCGCTGCCGCCGCACCGGTCCCCGCGGTGAGCACGACGCCCGCCGACCACTCCGCGACCGCCCGCAGCGGGACCGAGGGGTACGGCGCGAGGATGGCCTGGACGTCGAACTCGTGCCGCTGGGTGCCGAGGCGGGACCACAGCAGCACCGGCCAGAGCCACGCCACGGGCAGCAGCACCCTGCTCACCCCGGCGAGCGGGACGGCGACCGTGACGGCGGCGACCAGCGCGGCGCCGATCCACCACCACCTCGACACGCCCTGGAGCAGCACGCGGAGCTCACCGACCAGCAGCCGGGGGAACGCCGCGACCGCGCTCCCCCGCCGCACCACCGTCGTCAGCCCGCCGCGGACGTCGAACGCGCCGGACTCGACCAGGATCGGCACGTCGAGACCGGTGTCGGGCCGCTCCGGCTCGGACCCGGCGTCGCGCGACGGGTCGAAGCGCGCGAACCACACCACCGGCAGCAGCGCGAGCGCCACGACGACGCCCATCACGACGAGCCGCGAGACCAGGAAGCCGGGGTCGGGCGTGAACCCGGACCACTCGAACGGGATGAGCGGCGCGTCCAGCGCGGTGAGCCCGAGGCTGAACTCCGCGCCGGTGACGTCCAGGCCCTCGGCCGCCATGTCAGCGCCCAGCGACTCGACGACGTCGCTCACCCCGAGTCCGCCCAGGGGCGCGGACGGGCTCTGGCCGCCGATCGCGACGACCATCCAGCAGAAGAACCAGACGACGTTGCCCGTTCCGGTCTTCAGGACCGGGGTCAACTCCCAGAACAGGGCCGCGGACGCGGTGAGCACCACGGCCGGGAAGGCGATCACGGCGAACGGCAGCAGCAGCGCACCGAGGTCGACCGACGTCGACTCGCCGCGGGCGAACTGCATCACCAGCGCCGTCCCGGCCAGCACGACCAGCATCGACGTCAGCACCAGCACGTTGCTGAGCAGCTTGGCCGCGAGGTAGGCGGGGGTGCGCAGCGGCGTGGCCGCCAGCAGCAGCCCGACGGCGGTGCGCTCGTCGCGGGCGATCGTGTTGCGCACGACGTAGAAACCGCCCAGCAGCAACCAGAGCGTGCTCGCCAGCGCCGTGGCCGTGCCCACGTACGCGCTGGTGTACAGGCCGCGGTAGGGACCGAGCTGCACGATCGTCCACTGCGAGTCGGACGCGGGGACGGCCAGGTAGCCGAGCAGGACCGCCGCCAGCAGGGTCGCCGCGCAGGCGGGCCTGCGCACCCGGTCGCGGAAGTCGCCGAGCACCAGCGCGATCACCGCCGCACCACCCCGTGCGCCGCGGTGGAACCGTTGATGATGCTGAGGTACGCGTCCTCCAGGTCCGGTGCCACCGGTTCGGCGGCGGCCGACGGGCGCGACGGCGACAGCATCCGCAGCCGGACGCCCGCCGTGGTGCGGACCACGCGGCTGACCGTGTGCACGGCCCGCACGGCGGCGACCTCGGCCGCGGCCACCGTGGCCTCCCAGACCTGGCCGTCGACGTCGCGCAGCAGGTCCTCCGGCGCGCCGCGGCGCAGCAGCCTGCCTCGGGCGACCACGACGATGTCCGCGGCGACCGAGTCGACGTCGGAGACGATGTGGGTGGACAGCAGCACCACGCGCTCGGCGGACAGGTCGCTCAGCAGGTTGCGGAACCGCACCCGCTCCTCCGGGTCGAGACCGGCGGTCGGCTCGTCGACGATGATCACCTGCGGATCGCCGAGCAGTGCCTGGGCGATGCCGACCCGGCGCATCATGCCGCCGGAGTACTTGCCCAGCGGTCGTTTCAGCGCCTCGGTGAGGTTCACGAGCTGGAGCAGCTCGTCGATGCGGGCCCTGGCGGAGCGGGCCGAGAGCCCCTTGGCCGCGGCCAGGTAGGTGAGGAACTCCCGAGCGGTCAGGTTCGGGTAGACGCCGAAGTCCTGCGGCAGGTAGCCGAGCACCTCGCGCAGCGCGTTCGGGTGGGACACCACGTCGGTGCCCCGGAACAGGACCCGGCCGGAGGTGGGGCGGGTGACGGTGGAGGCGACGCGCATCAGCGAGGACTTGCCCGCGCCGTTGGGGCCGAGCAGGCCGATCATGCCGGGGTTGAGCGTCAGCGTGACGCCGTCCACCGCCCGCTTGCCGCCGCGGTAGACCTTGGTGACGTCGAGGAGTTCGAGCACGGCGCTACCCCGCCTTCGTCACGGTCGCGCGGCCGTCGCCCGCGTGCGCGACCACGGTCCTGGTGCTGGCCGGGTCGTGGGCCACGGGCTGCGCGCCCGCCGCGTCGACCTGGTAGGTCTCCGGTCCCGCGGGCAGCACGACGGCGGCGTGACCGCCCGCGGACCGGGCCTCGACCCGCTGGGGCGGGGAGGCGAACTGGAGCGACACGTCCCCGTCGACCGCGGTGACGGCGGTGACCGACGGCGAGGTCGCGGCGGTGACGGTGATGCTGCTGTCCGTGGCGTCCAACGACAGCGTGCCGCTGGGCTCGGCCAGGGCGATCGTGGCGTCGTCGGTCAGCGTCGCCGTGACGTCACCGGTGAGGCCCTCGGCCCGCACCCGGCTCCCGGAGCCGCGGAACTCGACGGCGACACCGGGTGGCACGCGCACGACGTGCTCGGCCTCGCAGGTCAGGGTGACGCCGCCGCAGTCGACCCCGACCCGCAGCACGCCGTTCTCCAGGGCCAGCGCGGCGGCGCCCGCGTCGGCGGCCTTGCCCGTGAGCGTGCGGTCGACCCGCACCGAGCCCGCCGCGCCCTGGTCGACGACGAGGCCCACCTCGCGGGAGTCGATGACCAGCCTGTCCGCGGTGAAGTCGAACGACCGGGAGTCGGTCGTGGCGGAACCCCCGCCCTGGCACCCGGCCAGTGCGGCCACCAGCAGGGCGGTCAGGGCTGTCGCGGTTGTCCTCTGTGGTGGCACTGTCGCTCCGGAGGTCGGGGATCTGTCGGCTTCCCCAGCTTCCGGCGGCCCCGCGGATCGGACATCTGCCGTTCGGCAGAGATCGGCGAACGGATCACCGCACGGGGAACACGGCGGCCACCCGCCACCCCGAGCCGTGCGGACCGGCGCTCACCGCGCCCCCGACCGCCTCGACGCGCTCGCGCAACCCGGCCAGCCCGCTGCCGCCGCCCGCACGGGTCGTGCCCCGCGCGCCGCCGTCGTCGACGACCGACACCTCGATCCCCCGCCCCGGCACGAGGTCCACCGCCACCCGCACCGAGGACGCGCCCGCCGCGTGCCTGCGGACGTTCGTCAGCGCCTCCAGCACCACCGCGTACGCCACCCCGTCCGCGACCGGGTCGAGCCTGCCCACGGCGGCGTCGGCCAGCTCGCAGCGGACGGCCGACCCGGTGAACCGGCCGACCAGCTCGGGCACGTCGCCCAGGCCGACGGCCCCCTCGGCCCTCGGGCCCTCGCGCATGGTCGCCACCGCGCGGTCCATGGAGTCGAGCGCCCGCAGCCCCGCCTCCTCGACCCGCGCGAACGCCGCCCGCGCCTCGGCCTCGTCGAAGTCGACGAACTGCGCCGCCTGCACCTCCACGACGATCCCGGTCACCTCGTGCGCGACGAAGTCGTGCAGCAGCTCGGCGATCTCCAGCCGCTGCCGCACCGTCGCCTCGGCCACCGCCTCCACCCGGCGGGAGTCCAGGCCCCGCAGGTACACCCCGATCCCGATCGTCACGGCCAGCGGGAACGGCACCAGCACGAACCCGAGCACCGACGTGTCCCACCTGATCGGCGACTCGTGCAGGGTGAACCGCAGCGGCAGCGCCAGAGCGGCGACGACCGGGAGCGCGGCGACGGCGACGACACGTCCGGCCGGGACCAGCCGGACGGCGCGCCCGAGCAGCACCAGCAGACCGGCGAACTCGAACGGCATCCACAGCAGGGCGAGGCTGGCCCGGCCGCCGTGGACCACGTCCACCACGAGCGACACCACCGAGGCCGCCACCACCGCGGTGGCGAGCCCGACCCGTCCGGCGGGCCAGCGCCACAGCGCCGCGAACAGGACGGCGGTCGCGGTCAGGGCGAGGACGAACGCCCCCGGCGGAGCGGCGGCCGAGGGGAGGAGCAGCAGGAGTGCACAGGGCACGAGCCAGACCAGCCGACGGCGGGTTTCGCGCATGGCGGGAAGCCTACGCACCGCCGAGCCCCGCCCCGTTCCAGTCCACTGAGGACGGTGCGGTCGCCCGCACGGCTCGTCCTGGACCCGCGACCGGGACCGCCGCACGCCGCGGGTGAGCCCGCCCGTCGGCGCGACGGGCGGGGTCTTCGTGCGGGTGCGCGACGGGAACCGGGTCACCGCTCCGCCCGGTGCCGCGGTCCAGGACGATCGCGCCAGGAACCTGGTCGGCTCCGGCACCCACGAGTTCCGGGCCCGCAGGGAGCGGGTGGGATCGACGGGTCCTGGCCGCCCGGTCGCGCGGGAGCCATCCCGTGGACCTGGCGCCGAACGGCCTCGTCGGCGCCAACGGCCCGAGGTCCACGACGGTGCCGTGCGGGCGAGCAACTCCGACCGCGGCACGATCGTCCGCCTCCCGCTGACCGACGGAGGCGCCGCGGGCCGCGCCGAGGTCAGGGCCACCGGGCTGGAGGGGGTCGACGACTTCGACTTCACCGGTCGCGGGAACGAGATCCTCGCCGCGCTCAACCAGGCGAACAGGCTCGTGCGGGTGGACCCCGACGGCTCGCACGAGACCCTGCTGGACGCCGACGGCGGCCTCCAGGGCACCACCGGTCGTTCGAGGACACCGGGTCCACATCACCAGCGGTGCCAACCTGGCCGGGGACGACCCGCCCCTGCTGCGCGCCGCACTGGTGCCGGCGCTCGGCGCGCGGTGATCGGGGTCAGCGCTGTGCGCGCAGGGTCTGGGCCAGCGTCCAGAACACCTCGAAGTTGGGGATGTCGAAGATCGGGTAGGTCCCCGGCTTGCGGCCCGCCGAGGCGAGCACCACCTGGCCCGCCCCGGTCGACAGCTCGCGGACCGAGTTCCACGGCACGAGGCCGCTCGGGGTGGTGACACCCGACGCGGAGAGGGCCAGCGGCCCGAAGTCGACGGTCCGGCCCGCGTTGATCGCTTCGACCGCCGGTGGCAGTCGCCGTTCGGAGACCTCCTTCTGGAGCACCGGTCCCAGCGCGACGACGTCGGTGCGCGACATCTTGCCCGGCTGCTCGACGCCCCGGAAGACGACCAGCTCACCGTCGGGCAGCACGAGCCGGTAGGCGTGGACGGTGATGACGTGCTTGCCGTCGACGTAGGTGTCGGTCACGCCGCGGTGGACGGCCTCGACCTCGGCCCAGGTGACCGCGCGGGCGGGAACCCCGTCCCGCGCGGGCAGCGCGAAACCCTCGCCGAACACGTAGACGCGGTCGCGTTCCCCGGTGTCCTCGTCGTCGTCCCGGTCCATGAGGTGGTGCACGCCCCAGCCCACGACCGTCAGCACCAGGCCCACGCCGGTGCCGAGGCCGATGCTCCCGGTCACCCACCACAGGAGCAGGGCGATGACCAGCGGAGCGGAGATCCCGGCGAGGACGAGCAGACCGTTGCGGAGATCGGCGCCCTTCTCCTTCGCGGCCTCCTCGGCGGTGCCCACCCGGTGCGGCACCCGGTGCACCGCCTTGGCCCGGCCCAGCCCCCTCTCGGAGGCCGCGACCGACACCTCGGGCGGGATCGGGTGGTTCCCCAAGAACTGCGTCGACATCCGTGCTCCCTGCCGCGGTGGGCGAAACCCCCATCGAACCACCCGGCTCGGGAGCCGGGTGGCGCTTCCGGGTGATCACGCCCTCGCGGAGTCCGATGGGCCGATTCACGGATCTGATGGGCGGGCGGCGGGGTCAGGGCCGCACGTTCTCCAGGTCCTCCAGCAGGCTCGGGTGCCTCGGCTCCCAGCCGAGCGCCTGCCGGGTGCGGGCGCTCGACGAGGGCTGGTCGGTCGCGAAGATCGGGCCGAGCGGGCCGTAGGTCTCCTCGGGCACCGACGCGACCGGCAGGCCCAGCCGCCGACCGATGACCGCCGCGATGGCGCGGACCTCGTCGCCCTCGTCGGCCACCGCGTGCCAGGACGTCCCGGCCGGTGCCGATTCCAGGGCGAGCCGGAACAGCACCGCCGCGTCGAGCGCGTGCACGGCGGGCCACCGCTGAGCGCCGTCGCCGGGGTAGCCGGACACCCCGGTCCGCCGTGCGGTGGTCGTCAGCAGCCCGGCGAACCCGCCCTCGCCGCGGTGGTGCACCGTGCGCGGCAACCGCACCGCCGTGCTCCGGACCCCGCGCGGGGCGAGGTCCAGGACCGCCGCGACGGCGCGCCCGCGACCGCCGACCGGCCCCTCGGTCGCGGGCGGGTCGGCCTCCGTGGAGACGCGGCCCGGCACCCACGGCGTGCCCGAGACGGTGACGAGGGGCCGGTCGCTGCCGACGAGCTCCCGCCCCAGGGTCTCCAGGGCCGCCGTTTCCTCGGCGACCGCCGCCGCCAGGGCGTCGGGGCCGCTGAAGTCGTTGGCGAACGCCAGGTGGACCACGCCGTCGGCCTTCGCGACGCCCGCGCGGAGGACGTCCAGGTCGGCGAGGGCGCCCCGGAGCGGCTCGGCGCCGTTCGCCTCGGCGGCGCGCGCGGACGCGTCGGAACGGGCGAGGGCGAGGACGGTGTGGCCGTGGTCGAGCAGTTCGGCGACGACGGCGGACCCGATCAGACCGGTGCCGCCGGTGATGAAGACGCGCATGGGAACCCTCCCAGTGACGGGACTTTTGTCCCATCACGGTAGCAAAGTGATGGGACAAAAGTCCCGTCGCTAGGATGTCCGCATGGGTCGATGGGAACCGGGTGCGCGCGAACGCCTGGTCGTGGCCGCCGTCGACCTGTTCACCGAGCAGGGCTACGACGCCACGACGGTCGCGCAGATCGCCGAGCGCGCCGGGGTCACCAAGAGCACCTTCTTCCGGCACTTCCCCGACAAGCGCGAACTGCTCGTGGCCGGGCAGGAGACGCTGGGCAGGCTGCTGGCCGAGGGGATCACCGAGGCGCCCGCCGACGCGCGCCCGCTGGAGGCCGTCGCCGCGGGCCTGGAACGCGCCGCGACCGCGATGGGCCCCGTGAGCCACCAGCTGGCACCCCGGCTCAAGGCGGCCATCGCCGCCAGCACCGAACTCCAGGAGCGCGACGCCCTCAAGAGCGTCAGCCTCGCGGCGGCCATGACGACCGCCCTGGTCGCCCGCGGCGTACCCGACCCGACCGCGGCGCTCGCGGGCGAACTGGGCGTCCTCGCCTTCAAGCGGGGGTACGCCCGGTGGTCCGAGGGCGACCGCGGCACCAAGGACGAACTGGCCGGGTACGCCCTGGCGGCGTTGGACGAGCTGCGCGCGGCGAGCGCGGCACTGGGCTGACCGCCGGTACGCGAACTGCGTGGCGCCGCGCGGTGGTCGTCCGCGACCGTCGAGCCATGTCGGCATCCGATGACGCCCCTCGGACGTACAACGTCTTCACGGGCAGCGCGCACGTCCTGGTCCAGGCCGGGGAGATCCACGGCGACGTGCACGTCCACCCGCGTCCCGAGTACGTCCGCGCCTCCCGGTCGCAGCTGAGGGCGACCGTGCCGGACTTCACCAACCGGGTCCGTGAACTCGCCGAGCTGCGCGCCCTGGTCGAGGGCGGCACCGGTGTCGTGTGCGTCTGGGGGCCGGGCGGGGTGGGGAAGTCCACGCTCGTGCTGCACCTCGGCCACGAGGTCCGGTCGCGGTTCGACCACGCCCACCTGTACGCGGACCTGCGGGGCGTGGAACCGCGACCGGTCGGTCCCGCCGAGGTGCTGGGCCGGTTCCTGCTCGTGCTCGGCGTGCCGGCGAGGGACGTCCCGTCCGACCCGGAGGCGCGCGCCGACCTGTTCCGCGCCCGGCTGTGGGACCGGCCCGCGCTCGTGGTGCTGGACAACGCGCACGACGAGCGGCAGGTGAGGCCCCTGCTGCCGGGCACGGCGACGTCGAGGGTGCTGGTCACCAGCAGGCGACCGCTGAGCGGGCTGGCGGGCGCGGAGTTCGTCGGCCTCGGGATGTTCGACCCGGCGTCCGCGCGGGAACTCCTGCGCAGGACGGGGAAGACGGCCGAGGTGGAGCCGCTGGCCGACCTCGCGCGGCTGTGCGGCTACCTGCCGCTCGCGCTGCGGATCGTCGGGGTGAAGCTCCGGCTGACGCGGCTCGACGCCGTGGTGAGCGAGCTCGCCGACGAGCGCGGCAGGCTCGGCGGGCTCAGGGCGGGTGATGTGGACGTGCGGGCGAGCCTGGCGTTGAGCTACAGCGGGCTGGCCGCACCCGTGGACCGGCACTTCCGCCTGCTGGGCCTCGCGCCGGGCCGCGACTTCGGCCCGGCCGCCGCGGGCGCGGCCCTCGGTGTCGACGAGGACGTGGCCGAGCGCTCGCTGCGGGAGCTGGTCGACCACCAGCTGCTGGAGGACAGCGGCTCGGGGCGGTACCGGTTCCACGACCTCGTCCGGCTGTTCGCGAGGGACATGGCCGAGTCGACGGACCCGGCGGCGGACCGGCGGGCGGTCCTGGTCCGCGGCGCGGACTGGTACCGGGAACGCGCGCAGGCCTGGCGTGAGTCGGCCCTGTACGAGGACTGCCCGTCGCCGGAGGGCCTGGAGTGGTTCGACGAGGAGGCCGCCAACGTCCTGGACGCGCTGGAGGCCGTGCACCGGGCGGAGGCGTGGCGGCAGTGCCACCAGCTCGCGCGGGCGGTCCGGGACTTCTTCCGCTACCGAGGACTCACCGAGGAGGTCGAGCACGTGCTGCGGCGCGCGGTCGACGCGGCCAGGCGGGACGGGGACCGGGACGCGGAGCTGGCCGCGATCGTCCACCTGGCCATGGTGCTGTGGGAGAACGGCCGGGCCGCCGAAACCCCGGACCGGTACGGGCGAGCGCTGGAACTGGCCGTCGACGACGAGCAGCGGAGCTGGGTGCTGACGCACTTCGGGCTGGCGCTGCTGCGGCTGGACCGGCCGGTGGACGCGATCGAGAAGATGCGGGAAGCCCTGCGCGCCACCACGTCACCGGTCGGCGAGTCGTGGGTGTCGACGCACCTGGGCACCGCTCACCGCGGCGCGGGCGACGTCGTCGAGGCCGTGCGGCTGTACCACCACGCCCTCGCCCTCAACGAGGCCGCGGGCGACGACCTGGGCACCGGCTGGGTCCTGGTCCACCTGGCGGACGCGCTCGCCGACCTGGGCCGCTGGGACGAGGCCGAGGCGGCTCTGGCGCGCTCCCTCGACCTCGGCCGCGCGCTCGACGACCTGAACCGGCAGGCGTGGGTGCTGGAGCACCTGGGCGACCTCCACGCCCGGCGGGAGGACTGGGACCGCGCCGTGGAGGTCGCGGGGCTCCTGGACGCGGTCGCGCGGGAGATGCACAACGAGAACTGGGCCCACGTCGCGGCCGAGCTGGCGGCTCGGAGACCTACCGGGGGGCAGGCGTGAGCGTCGGCGGCGGTGTCGACGCGCGGCGGTACTCCGTGGGCGACACGTCGAGGTCGCGCAGGAACGCCCGGCGCATCGCCTCGGCCGTCCCGTAGCCGCAGCGGTGCGCGATGCCGATCACGCCGTCGCGGGTGTCGGTGAGCATCCGCCGCGCGGCCTCCAGGCGCACGAGGTCGACGTAGCGGCCCGGTGTCACGCCGACCTGCTCGGTGAAAGCGCGGGAGAACTGACGGGTCGACAGGCCCGCCCGCCGGGCCAGCGCGGGCACCGAGAGGTCGGCCGTCAGGTTGGCGGCCGCCCAGTACTGGACGTCGCGGAGCGGGTCCGAGCGGGCGACCTGCGCGGAGAGCTGCGCGCTGACCTGGGCCTGGTTGCCCGGTCGGCGCAGGAAGACCACCAGCAACCGGGCGATCTCGTGCGCCACCGCGCGCCCGTGGTCCTCCTCGACCAGGGCGATGGCGAGGTCCACCCCGGCCGTGACCCCGGCCGACGTGGAGATCGGGCCGTCGCGGACGAAGATCGGGCTCGGGTCGACCGCCACCCGCGGGTAGCGGACCGCGAGGTCGGCGCACGAGCCCCAGTGGGTCGTCGCGCGGCGGCCGTCGAGCAGTCCGGCCTCGGCCAGCAGGTACGCCCCGGTGCACACCGACACCACGCGTTCCACACCGGGAGCGCGGTCGCGCAGCCACGCCGCGAGCCGGGCGGTGGCGGCCTCCACGCCGGGGCCACCGGGGACGAGCAGGACGTCGGGGGTCTCGGCGTCGGCCAGGTCGAGGTCGGGGACCAGCCGCAGGCCCCCCGCGGACCGCACGGCCGCGCCGCCGAGCGACGCGGTGCGCACGACGTACGGAGGCGCGTCCGGGCCACCGGCGTAGTGCGCCGCCGTCGAGAACACGTCCACGGGCCCGGCCACGTCGAGGGGCTGCACCCCGTCGAACAGGACGACGAGCACCGATCGGGTTGGCACCTCGGCGATGCTCGCACCTCCGGAGCGGTTCATCAATCCACCTGGCGCGCGGACCGGGGGGCGAGGCCGTCACCGGCGGGGGACGTGATGACCGCGTCCTCCACGCGGTCGCCGGTCAGCCGCCACGTCGGGCCCGCCGCGCACCCGGCCGGACCGGCGAGGAGGAACACCGGCGTCGTGAGCGCCGCGCGGACGCGACCGGGACGTGCGGCCGTGGTGGTCGTCCGCCGTCCTCCCGGAGGGAGCCGATCCGGTGGTCGTGGTGGCGCTCCGTCCCCCGCTCGCAGTGGTGCGTTCAGGCGGCGCCCTCGTCCGGGAGACTCCCGGTCAACGTCTTCACCGCGCTCCGGAAGACCTCCGCCGGGGCGGAGTCCACGCTCCCCGCGCGGTAGGGGGGTTCCGGCGCGTACTCGATGATGAGCTGGACCGTCTGCGCCACGTGGTCCCCCGCGATCAGGCCGGAGAGGGTCAGGGCCATGTCGATGCCCGCCGACACGCCCGCCGCGGTCGCGTAGTGGCCGTCGACGACGACCCGCTCGGTCGACGGCGTCACGCCGTAGTCGGCGAGCTGGTCGAGACCGGACCAGTGGGTCGTCGCGCGCCGGCCCGCGAGGAGCCCTGCGGCGGCGAGGACGAAGGAGCCCGTGCAGACCGAGGTCGTCCACGCCGCGGTCCGGTCGACCGCCCGCAGCCAGTCGTGCAGGCTCCCGTCGGCCAGCTGGTCGTGCGCGCCGGGGCCGCCGCCGACGAGCACCACGTCCGGCTCCGGCACGTCGGCGAAGCCCGCGTCGACGTGGACCGACAGGCTCCCCAGGTCGTTGACGACGAGGCCGGGGTGCTCCGCGACGAAGACGACCTCGGTGTCCGGGAGGCGACCGAGGACCTCGTGGGGCCCGAGGACGTCCAGCGCCGTGAAGCCGGGGTAGACGACGATCGCGACCTGCATGTGAGGGCTCCTTCGACCGGTGGGGTGCGGGGGACGCCGCGCGGATTCCCCGTCGCGGCAGGGGGAACGAGGTGGTCCGCCGTTCCGCCGCCCCGATGCTGGCACCCGGCGAACGGCGGCCACAACGACGCGCACCCCACCATTTCGGCCATCGGTCACAGCCAGGCGGTGGCCGTCCACGCGGTGACCGCCGCGACGAGCAGGAGCACGGCGTCGAGGGCGATCCGCCGGTCCCCGCCGGTCAGGTGGACCGGGATCGCGCCGAGCTGGAGGAGCGCCAACCCGCTGGCCGCGGCCGGGGCGCGACGCCGGTCAGCGGCGGCAGGACCAGCCCGAGCGCGCCGAGCGGTTCGAGCACCCCGACGGCTCGGGTGACGGGCAGCGGGACCCGGCCGGCCTCGCCGACCGCCGCTGGTTCCGGTTCCCGCCCGGCACCGGTCCGCTGCGGCAGGGGTACTGGAACGGCGGCGAGCCGCGCGAGGGCCCGGTGGTGCGCGTGGTCCAGGAGTGCCCGCACGCCGTGCTGTGGAACGACTCCGTCGGCACCGCCCCGCTCGGGCGCGCCCCGGCGGCGCACCTGGCCGTGGTGCCGCTGGTCGACGTGGCGCCGAGCCGGGTGGTCGTGGGGTGGAACGAGGGCGGCACCAACCCGTTGATCCGGTCGCTGGTGCGGGCCGCCACGGCCGTCTACCGCGGTCCCCGCCGCCCGCGCAGGCGATATTCGCTGTCCGGCGACCGGGGTGCGGTGGTAGACACCCCCGGTGCACGAGACCCTGGAGTTCCCCGACCTGCTGCGCCTGCTCGACGAGAGGTCGGCCGCGTTCAGCGCGGCGGTCACCTCCGCGCCCGACCTCGACGTCCGGGTGCCGACGTGTCCGGAGTGGACGCTGGCCGACCTCGTCCGGCACCTGGGCGAGGGGCGCTACGCGTGGGCGGCCACGGTCGCCGCGGGGCCCGCGACGGCCAAGTCCACACCGGAGGGTGTTCCGGCCGCTCCGGAGGAGCCCGAGGCCCTGCTGGCGTGGCTGGCCGGTGGAACGCGGCGACTGCGGGACGCGCTGCGGGAGGCCGGTCCGGACCGCGGGTGCTGGACGTGGTGGGGCGCCTCGCAGTCGCCCGCCACCAGCGGCGCCGTCGCCCGGCACCAGCTCCAGCAGGTCGCGGTGCACACCTACGACGCCCAGATCACCGCGGGCGCCCCGCAGCCGCTGCCCGTCGACGTGGCGCTCGACGGCGTCGAGGAGTTCCTGACCACCTGCTGCGCCACGACGTCCGCGTGGCCGCACGAGCCCGCCACGGTGGACTACCACGCCACCGAGGGCCGCTCCTGGCGCCTCCGGCTCTCCGCGGCGGGCGCACGGGTCGACCGCGTGCCCGCGACCGACACCGCCGCCGACGCGTCCGCGCGCGGCACGGCGGGCGACCTGGTCCTGGCGCTGTACGGCCGGATCCCGGTGGACGCCCTGGAACTCGACGGCGACCGGCGGCTGTTCGACCTGCTCGTGGCCTGGGAGCCGGAGTAGGTCGGAGTCCCGCTCCGCGGGCGACGTGGTCCGCCGGGACGCGCAGCGCGTCGCCGGTGGCCCGCAGCAGCGCGACCTCGTCGCCCGACCTGGCGCCCGCGCGGGCCGAGCAGGCGAGAACGGCCTTCGTCACCGGTGTGCCCGCCGCCGTGGTGGTGGCGGGCCTGCCGCACGTCGCACCCTGGATCCTCGCCCTCCGCTGGATCCACGGGTGGGTGCCGGTCAGGACGGGGGCTGGGTGGAGTAGCCCATCTCGTGCGCCCACACGGCGATCCCGACCCGGTTGCGCACGCCCAGCTTGCGCTGGATCGCGGCCACGTGCGTCTTCACCGTGCCCGCGCTGATGAACAGCTCGGCCCCGATGTCGGCGTTGGTCTGGCCCTCGGCCACCTTGCCCGCGACCTCGACCTCCCGGTCCGTCAGCGGCTCGGCGAGGACGCGCGGCTCGCGCTTGGCGTCGACGACCTGGCGCAGCAGCCGCACCGTGATCGACGGGCTGATCAGGCTGTCGCCGTTGTGCGCGGCCCGCACCGCCTCGACCAGCAGCGCCGGGCCCGAGCGCTTGAGCAGGAAGCCGGACGCGCCGTGGCGCAGCGCCGGGTACACGTACTCGTCGAGGTCGAACGTGGTCACGACGACGACCTTGACCGGCACGACCGGCTCCGGGCCCGCGAGCCTGCGGGTGACCTCCAGGCCGTCCATCCCCGGCATCCGCACGTCGAGCAGCGCGACGTCGGGCCGGTGGCGCTCGGCCAGTTCCAGCGCGGTGAGCCCGTCAGCCGCCTCGCAGACGACCTCGACGTCCGACTGGCTGTCCAGCACCCGGCGCATACCGCGCCGCACCATCTCCTGGTCGTCGGCGATGAGCACCCGAATGGTCACAGCGGATGATCGTCCCACACCGGTGGGTCACTGGCGCAGCATCCTGACCACGCCGCCGTCACCGCTGGACAGGAGCAGCACGTCCTGGCTCACCTCCCAGGTGAACTCCCTGGCGGTCAACGAGCCGGAGCCCGACCGGTCCCCGTCGGGGTCCGAGTGCGTGATCGCCTCGGCGGGCCGCAGCGAGATCCGCGACCCCCGCACGACCGCCCAGCCGACCTCCTGCCGCACGAACGTGAACGCCGAGGCGTCGGTTCCGACCTGGGCGACGAAGCCCGCGTGCGCGTAGGAGCCGTCGGCCTCGAACGAGTAGGAGATCGCCGCGTCCCCGCCGCTGGACATCCACAGCCCGACCAGGCCGCGCGGCATCGGGGGAACGTCCGGCACGCTCTCCTGGACGCCGCTGGGCGGTGGCGTCGACGCGGTGCTGGGCCCTGGAACGGACCCGGTACCCGCACACCCGGCCACCACGACCGCCAGTGCCAACCCGATCCGCCGCCCGCCCGGCGCACGCGTGGCTCCGCGGCCGCTGAAGGCCATGCCGACCACCTCCACCCGCGCGATCCGGGAAGCCGTCCGCCCCACCGGACACGCCCTCCCACTGTAGTGCGGACGGGGTTCGGTCGGTGGGCCCAGCGCAGCGGTCCGCTCGCCGCGACGACGATCGCCGGTGCCGGCAGGCATTTCCCTCGAGCACCCGCCGTACCGGCGAACAGCGGAGCACCGATCCGGATCAGTCGGTGGCGTCGGCACGCGGTGGGGGGCACTCGCCACCGGGTGTGGTCAGGAGTTCGAAGTGCCACATCTCGTTCGCGTACGCCTGGCACAGGCCGTAGGCGGCGCCGTGCCTGATGAGCCAGTCGTCCGCCGCGGTCGGGCCGATGTCGATCGCCTTGCCGGACACGTGCGTCGACCTCTCCGGTGTGTTCACGAAGCGCCGCGCCTCGGTGAGGCTGCCGTAGGTGACGGCGGCCTGGTCGAGGAGGCGCTGCTGGTACTCGTGGCTCCGCCAGCCCGACGTCACCCGCAGCTCGACGCCGTCGAGGCGGGCGTCGACGTCGGCCCCGCGCACCGCCTCCAGCAGGGCGGGGTCGAGGCCGCGGAGCGCGTCGTGACCGGTGTCGGACAGGGAGATGCTGCCGTTGTCCGGGATGGCGCCGTCGCCCGTCAGCCGGACCGACGGGCTCGGGGGTGGGGTGCCCGCCCGCTCCGGCGAGCACCCCACCAGCGCCGTGACGAGCGCGCCTGCGAGCAGGGCTCCTTGCGCGGTTCCACGCGTCGATGCCAAGACCGGTCTCCTCACCAGCGATGTCGAGGTCGTACGTCCTCGACCCTGCTGGTGGGATGTCCCCGTCCCGCCCGCGCCGTGTACTGGTCGTGCAACACCCGGCCGGCTAGTCGGCCGGGCGCTCCCCCGGCATCAGGCCCTCGGCCCGCACCTCGTGGCGCACCGCCTCCGACTCGCCGGGCATCAGGCCCTCGGGGACGTCGGCGGAGTCCCGTTCGCCGGGCATCCGGCCGTCGGTCGGCGGGGGCTCCGGTGCGGGCTCGGGCGGTACGGCCTCGGGTTCGGCGGACCGCCAGATCTCGGCCGCGTCCAAGCCCGCCGCCGTGGCGCTCATCGCGCGCACACCGGGGTCGTCGTCGGCGTCGAGGGTCTCGCGGACGACCTCGGCCGCGCTCGGCGGGAGGTTGCGGGTGCTCGACGCCGCCGCGACCCGCACGGTCGGGTCGGGGTGGGCGGCGGCGGCCAGCAGGACGTCGACGGACCGCTCGTCGTCGATCAGGCCCGCGAGGTAGGCGGCCTTGGCCGCGAGCATCGGCTCGCCGCCCTCGACCATGCTCTTGAGGTGGGGCAGGGCCTCCACCCCGAGTTCCGCGGCCCGCCGGTAGTCGGGCTCCTCCGCGATCAGCGCGGCGCGCACCTGTTCGAACGTGGTAGCCATCGCGCTCTCCTCACAGGTCCTGGGTGAAGGGGCTCGCCACCATGGTGTCGCGTTCGCTCGCGACGAGGTCCGGTGGCGGGTTGGTGATGTTCGCGGTGCCGTTGCCGGTCATCAGGCGGTTGTTGTCGTTGACGTGGTTGAGCCCGAGGACGTGGCCGACCTCGTGGCCGAACGTCCACTGCGTCGCCCCCGCCGCGACCGCGGCGCCGGGACGCCCCGCCGGGTGCGCGGCGCACCCGTTGAACGGCGGAACGGTCGACCTGACGAAGTACACCACGACGTCGTCGGGTCCCGCGTTGTTGCGGTTGGCGAACAGCTGGTCCTGCTGGGCCGTGGTCCTGCCCCGCACGCAGTCACCGACGTCGAGGTCGTTGAGGGCGGGCAGCGCGAGGTTCTCGGTGGACGCGTGCTGCACCTCCACGCCCACGGTCGCGTAGACCTCGCGCATCCGCTGCACCACGGTGTTCACCGCCACGTTCGGGTTGGTGAGGATCTTCGTGTGCACGCGGACCGTCGGCACCAGCGCCCACCACTTGTGCCAGAGCGCGTTGTCGGTTCCCCGCACGAAGGTGTCGATCCTGTTCACGCCCCACGAGGCCGCCGCGGGTCCGCTCGTCAGGACGCCGCCCAGGCTCTCCCAGCCCGACCAGCCGTTGTCGAACCACTTGTGCCACAGCGCGTTGTCCGCGCCCCGTGCGAACACGTCCACCCTGCCCGCGCCCCACGACGACACGTCGGGCGAACTCGTGAGCACGCCGCCCAGGCTCTCCCAGCCCGACCAGCCGTTGTCGAACCACTTGTGCCACAGGGCGTTGTCGGTTCCGCGGGCGAAGACGTCCAGCCTGCCCGCGCTCCACGCCGCCACCGCGGGATCGCTGGTCAGGACGCCGCCCAGGCTCTCCCAGCCCGACCAGCCGTTCTGGAACCACTTGTGCCACAGCGCGTTGTCCGTTCCCCGCACGAACACGTCCAACCTGCCCGCGCCCCACGCCGCCACCGCCGGATCGTCCGTGAAGCTCCCGCCGAGGCTTTCCCACCCGAGCCACGTCATGGCCACCCGCCTTCCTGGAGTCGAGTCCTCGTCCGGGAGGTCGACGCGCGAAAAGGGGCTGTTACGAGCCGTTCCCAGCTCCCACTCGAACAGGCCAACATTCCATCCGGTCACTCATGGACGACTCCGCGGCACCGCACGAGCGCGGTGTCACCCGATCCGGTGCTCCAGCGGGCGTGCTGCAACGAAGTGGTGGCCGCGGACGATGACACGCACAGGAGCCCGCGCGACGAAGGCCGCTCAGGCTGACGTGATCGAGGGGGCGGGCGCCATCATCTTCCTCAGCTACACCAGGGCCGACGAACCGCTCGTCCGGGCGCTCCGCGAGGACTTCGAGCGCCTGGGCTGGCAGGTCTGGATGGACCGCGAGATCCACGGCGGCGAGCAGTGGTGGCGCGAGATCATCCGGGCGATCCAGGAGGCCGACGTCTTCGTGTTCGCCCTGTCGCAGGACTCGTGGTCGTCGCAGCCGTGCCGGGAGGAGCTGGACTACGCCCAGAAGCTGGGTGTCCCGGTCCTGCCGGTCCAGGTCGGCTCGGTGCAGAGCGTGCGCATCCCGATCATGGAGACGCAGGGCGTCGACTACCGCGAGCGCAGCGCGAACGCCGCTCTGGCGCTGGTCGCCGCGCTGACCGAGCTGACCAGCCGCCCGGTGGTGCGCACGGAGCCGCCGCCGGAGCCGCCGAGGGTGCCCTTCGAGTACCTGTACCGGATCGCCGAGATCCTCGGGCCGACGCCGATCCCGCCCGACCGCCAGGAGGACGTGATCGTCCAGCTTCGGCGCAAGCTCAGGGAGGAGAGGGACGCGGTGGCCCGCGCGGACATCGTGAAGCTGCTGCGGGAGTTCCGCAGGCGCAGGGAGCTGACCGTCGGCAACTCCGAGGAGATCGACCAGCTGCTGGAGGGGGCGGAGGCCGCGGGCGGGGCCGCGCAGGAGGACGGGGCCACGCGGCTGCCGCCCACCGACCACTGGCGGCAGAGCCTGGCGGCGGAGGCCGAGCGCGCCAGGAAGGCGGCCGAGAAGCCCGACCGGACCGCCTCCCCACGCCCGACGCCCCGCAAGCCCCCGCGCAGCCAGCCCCCGCCCGCGCCGAAGGTCGGGAAGCGGGAGCCCGCCCACGACTGGCACCGCCCCGCGACACCACCCACCCAGGCACCACCCACCCAGGCACCACCCAACCCGGCACCCCGCACCCAGGGGACACCCAGCCCAGCACCAGGGTCGCCTACCCCGGTACCGCCGAACCCGGCACCATCCACCCAGACACCACCCACGCCGGAGCCCTCCACCCCGGCGCCACCCACGCCGGAGCCGCCCACCCCGGCGCACCACACCCCGGCACCACCCACGCCGGAGCCGCCCACCCCGGCACACCGCACCCCGGCACCACCTACCCCGGCACACCACACCGCGGAGTCACCTACCCCGGCACCGGCCGCGGAGTCCGACAGCTCCTCCACGCCGCCCGCCTGGCTGGGCGCGATCATCGACCGCGGCACCGGCGAGAGCACCCCGACCACCCCGCCCCCGCCGTCGTCACCGACGACCTCCGGCTGGTGGAAGGCCGCCGAGACGCCACCGGTGCGGACCCCGGCCGAGGAGCCCACCACCGAGGCGTCCACCACCGAGGGATCCACCGCCGAGGCGCCGCCGAACGACGGCAGGCTCGCGTTCGCGGGCGGTGTCCTGGGCGCGATGGGCGTCCCGCTCGGCTTCGCCGCGCTGCTCGGCCGCGACCGCACCGGCACGCAGGTCGGGCTGACGGTGCTGCTGATCGCGTCGGTCCTGGGGCTGTCGGTGGCCCTGGTGTCGCTCAGCCGGGGCGAGCAGCGGTCGCAGGTCGCCGTCGCGGTCTCGGCCGTCGGGCTGCTCGGGGTCGTGCTCTTCGTGTTGACCACCGGCCACTTCTAGGCCCCCTTCAGCAGTCCGACGAGCACCACGACGCCGAACACCACGACCCCCAGCGCGACGGCGATCGGGCCGCCCGGCGCGTCGAAGTCGACGGCCAGCGAGAGGAGCCCGGTGACCGCGCCGAGCAGGCTCGCCACCGCGACCACCGCCGGGGTGCCCGGCCGTCGCCGAGCCGGGGGAACGGGAGCGGTCTGCTCCTTCCACCACACCGCCGTCGGCGCACCCTCGTTCCGCGGCTCCGCCGGGGGCGGTACCGGGACCACGAGCGGAACGCGGGGCGCGGGGACCTCCGTCGGCGCGGTTCCGGGAACCACGGTGGGCGTGCGCTCCCACCACGGCGCGACCGAGGGCGCCAGCAGGTAGTCGAGCCCACCGGTCGCGGTCCACCCCGGCGAGCAGCACCGCTTGAGCCGGTCGGCCAGCTCGTCGACGCGGCTGTCGCGCAGGCTCGACAGGAAGCTCCACGCGGGGGTGTCGAACGGCGGCCGGAAGTCCTGCTGCGCCAGCAGGAGGTTCTCCCCCGTGCTCAGCGCTCCCCGCTCCGGGTTCCGCGCGAGCGCCACCAGGGACAGGTAGACGACCAGGCCGGGGAACGTGTCCATCCAGCGGCCCCACGGCCGGTTCGCGAGCTGGTAGTTGCGGTGCCCCGTCTCGCTCGGCGGGGCCGACGAGGCGAAGGCTGCGATCCAGGAGCAGTCGAAGTCGACCAGGCGCATGGTCCCGTGCTCGTCGACGAGCACGTTGCCGTGCTGGAGGTCCCCGTGCGCGAAGTCGGCGCGCTGCAACCGGTCCACCAGCTCCCGCCACGTCACGGCGAGCCTGGCCAGCGCGGCGGTGTCCTGTCGCGACACGAGGTCGTCCACGTGCCGGGTGAGGGTGTGCCCCTCCACCCACTGCATCCGCACCACCGGCCACGTGCGGCCGTTGACCCGGATGCCGTCGTCGATCCACCGGGGCAGAGCCACGACGCCGAGCAGGTCCCTGGTGACGAAGTGGTCGTGCAGCGCGGTGTAGCGGCGGCCGTTCCCGGCGTCGGCGCGGGTGAAGAACCGCAGCGCCCCGGCCTCGCCCGCCTCCGTCGCCTTGAACACGACCGCGCTGGTGCCGGACGCGGGCGAGGGGATCCCGAACACCGGGTGCACGACGAGTTCCAGCCGCCGCAGCTCGTCCGCGGTGAACACGTCGGGCTGCTGGACGGCCTTCATGTAGTCGTCGAACCCCGGGTAGCGCACTAGAGGCACACCACCAGGTGCTCGGGACCGGAGACGCCGACCGACACCCGCATCAGGGTGACGTCGTCGTTGACCATCTCCTCCGAGCGTCTGAGGTCGTCCACGAGGACGCGGAACGCCTCGGGGTGGTCCAGCCCCGCGAGCAGCGCCCACAGCGCTGCCCCGTCCCGCTCGTCGGCCCGGAGCACCCAGTCGGCGACCGCGTCCGTGGCCAGGTACACCACGTCGCCGTCGCGCAGGTCGCCCTCGGCGAACAGCATCCGGCCGACCACGTCCTCCAGCGCTCCCCGGCCGGTGGGCAGGCCGTCGGGGTTGAACCCGAAGCCGCGCACCGGGATCGGCGGGAACCGCGCCACGAGCCCGTCGCCGCGCACGTGGAAGAGCACCGTGTCGCCGAGCGCCACGGCCGACCAGCGCGGGCGCGGACCGGACAGGTCGGCGAACTCGCAGCCGAGGAAGGTGGCGAACGAACCGACCGTCTCCAGCTTGTAGAGCTGGAGGTCGGTCGCGTGCGCCAGCACCGGGTCGTGGCGCCAGCGGTCCTGGGTGCGGCACAGCCAGCGGTACAGGGGTTCGTCCGCCAGCTCCGGGGCCTCGTCCACGCCCCCGGCCCCCTGCCCGACGAACCCCTCGACCAGCCGCAGCGCCCACCGCGCCGAGCCGAAGCCCTGGGTGGCGCCGTCCGCCACCGCGAACCGGGGACCGCGACCGGTGGCCGCGTCGCCGGGAGCGGCTGCCGCACCGTCCTCCCACTCCTGCTCGGAGTTGCCGTGCTTGGGCGCGGAGAAGACGACCTGCCAGGCGTGCACGGCGCCCCCTAGGCCGACCGGTCCGGAACGCGGGTCCCCACCTGGAGGACGCGCAGCAGCGTGGACCGGCCGACGTTGAACGCCAGGCCCTTCGCGCCCTCCCGCACGTCGTGGCCGTCGACCCTGGCGTTCTCCGCCATCGGCCCCGGCAGCACGCTGCTCAGCGCGAACAGGTCGGGCCCCGGCAGCGGGAGGCCACCGGGGTCGGACGGGAAGACGACCTCCGGGACCTCGACCGGGGACAGGAAGACGTTGAAGAACAGCGTCCGCCCGTCACGGGTCTCGATCGCCGTGAGCCGCTGGACCCACTCCTGGATGGTGGCGCCGTCGTACGGGTTGTCGGTGACCATCCCGTCGGTGATGTTGATGACGATCGGCGGGAACGAGTCCGGGTGCGCCGCGGCCCAGTCGAAGACGTACCCGCCCGCCACCGCGACGGCCTGGCACATCGGCGTGCGGTAGCCGTGCGCCGGGTCGACCCAGACCGGCATCCTCACGCTCACCGGCATCGCGTCGATCGACGGCTCCTGGCGGACCGCCATCGGGTTGGCCGCCAGCTCCGGCAGCGGCACCAGCCCGCGCCCCGCGAGCGGGCCGCCGAACGCGGACTCCACGCCCTCGCCGCCGGGTCCGGTGAGCCGGGCGCCGTAGCTGAACACACCGACGTCGAAGTAGTGCCGGACGGGCGCGTTGACCTCGGTGGTCGCCTTGACGCACATGTCCAGCAGGATGTTGTTGACCGCCAGCGCGGCGCCGACGGCGAGTGAGTCCCCCGTCCGGCCCCAGGGCAGCTTCATCGAGTCCGACCGGTCCAACAGGATGACGACGCACCCAGGGGTCGCCCGCGACACCGATTGCCGGTACCTGCTTGAGTCCACGTTCCACCCGCTCCCTCTCGCACTCGACCCCCGTGCCGCCGGCCTCAGCCCGGTGGTGGTCCGCCGAGGTTCCGCCGGACCACCACCGCGGGCCACGCCGCGCCCACCGCCCACTGCCACGCGGTGCCGCAGTTCGGGGCCCGGCAGCGGAACGCGTAGCCGCGGTCGGCGCGGTGCACGTCCAGCTCGAAACCCCCGCACCGCGGGCACTGCGCGACGTGCGCCCGCGTCGCGTCGAACTCCTGCCGCCGCGGCGCCTCCCGGACGGCGGGGGCGGGCGGGGAGTCCCGCTGCCACCACGGGGCCGCCTGCGCGGGGCCGCTCCGCTCGACCGCCTGCGGCTGCTCCGCGGCCCTCTGCGGGACGACGGGCGACGGCCGTGGACCCCGCGCCGTCCAGCGGAGGGCGACCAGCACGCCGACCGCCCCGCCGACCGCCACGACGAGCAGCAACGACAGCCGCCCCAGCGTCCAGAAGCGGCCTCCGAGCAGCCCGCCGACCCCGGCCGCCACCGCGGTCGCGAACCAGAGCACGCGGGTCGACCTCGGCGCGGCCACGGGTCAGCTCCCCCCGGTGACGACCAGCTCGACCGGGCGCTCGTCGTCCGGCTCGCCCAGCTCCCAGCAGGAACGCCCGTCCGCGGTCACGGAGACCCGCGGTGACACCGCCCTCCACGGGGCGGGCAGCACAGCGCAGACGGTCACCGGCCACCCCGTGGTCCCGCCGAGCGGAAACGATCCGTTCCGGTCGACCTCGACGTCATCGGTGGACCTCCGCTCGACCCGCACGCGCAGGTTCCCCAATTCCGGCACGGCACGTTCCCGACCGTCCTCACCGCGCCGCACGAACACCGCCGTCCGCCCGGCGCCCTCACCGGCCCCGGTCGTCGGACTCGTCCGCGGAGGCGGTTCGACCTGCGACGCGTCCACCACCGCGCCGAGCAGGAGCGACACGGCGAACGAGACCACCAGCGCGTGGACGGGCGCCATGAACCGACTGCGCGCCCAGTCATCCATCATCGTCCAACGCAACCTCCGACCAAGTCGGCGACCTACTCCACCCATCGTCGGAAACGCCACCGCCGTGTCGGCGCGACTCGACTTTTCACCCGGAATCACCAATGCGGTAACGGCGGGCGGCGGTCCCTCGTCCGGAACCCGCCCGCCACGACATACTGTCGCGGCCCGCACGGCGTCGCGGGCGAGGAGGAGGGGAGCGGCGATGGTGGCCACGAGCGCACGAGGTCAGCGGAGCGGTGCCGCGCCGGTCGTGCGGGCGCGCTGGGCGCTGTGGACGTTCGTCGTGGTCAACGCCGCGATCGTCGAGGTCCTGTTCCTCACCGGGGGCACGGGCAAGAACGACGTCCTCACGGTCGCCAAGTTCTTCGGCCTGCACGCCGCCCTGGTCCTGATCTGCCAACTGCTGCTGGTCGCCAGGCTGCCCTGGCTGGACCGCAGGATCGGCATGGACCGGCTGACGTCGTGGCACCGGTGGGTCGGCTTCGGTCTGCTGTGGACGATCCTCGTGCACGCCACCCTCGTCGTGCTCGGGTACGCGGTGCTGGACGACGCCCCGATGGGCACGACCTTCCTCGCGCTGGCCGGTGTGCCCGCCTCGCTGATGGGGATGCTGGCCGCCACCGTCGTCGTGGTCATCGGCGTCGTCTCCACCAGGGGCGTCCGGCGGCGGCTGCGGTACGAGACGTGGCACGGCCTGCACCTGCTGCTGTACCTGGCCCTCGGCCTCGCCTTCGCGCACCAGCTGATCGAGACCACGACCTTCAAGTCCTCGGCGGTCGCGTTCGCCTACTGGTGGGCGCTGTGGCTGTTCGCCTTCGGCTCGCTGGTCGCGGGCCGGGTCGTCGTGCCGCTGCTGCGCAACGCCCGCCACCAGTTCCGGGTCGCGGCGGTCGTGCCGGAGTCTCACGACGTGGTGTCGGTGTACGTCACCGGCCGTCACCTGGAGCGCCTGCCCGCGCTGGCGGGCCAGTTCTTCGTCTGGCGCTTCCCCGGCCACCACCACTGGTGGCAGGCCAACCCGTTCTCGCTGTCCGCCGCGCCCAACGGCCGCTCGCTGCGGCTGACCGCCAAGGCGGTCGGCACCGCCAGCGCCGGGCTGCGGACCCTGCCCGTCGGCACCCGCGCGTTCCTGGAGGGCCCGTACGGGGCCTTCACGTCGCTGCACCGCTCGCGGCCGGGGGTCGTGCTGATCGCGGGCGGCGTGGGCGTCACGCCCGTCCGGGCGCTGCTGGAGGAGCACACGCCGGGCGACTTCGTCGTGCTCTACCGGGTCCGCGACGAGCGCGACGCCGTGCTGCTCACCGAGCTGCGGCAGCTCATCGCCGCGCGCCGCGGCAGGCTGCACCTGCTCACCGGCCGGGGAGCGCGACCCTTCGAACCGGACGCCCTGCGCCACCTCGTCCCGGACATCACCCAGCGCGACGTGTACGTCTGCGGCCCGCCCGCCATGACGTCGGCGGTGCTGGCCGGTCTGCGCGCGCTGAAGGTGCCCAACCGGCAGGTCCACGCCGAGAAGTTCAGCCTCGCCTGACGTGGGGACGCCTCGGCGCGGGCCCGTGCTGACCGCGGTGGCGGTCGGTGTCGCCGCGGTGGCGGCGGTCGTGCAGTACGCCGTGCCCTCCGTCGTGCCGGTGCTGGAGCGCGGCCCGCTGGACACCGGCCAGTGGTGGCGGGTGGTGACGCCGCTGCTGGTGCAAACCCTGGGCTGGTACCAGGTCGTGATGAACCTGGTCACGCTCGCGGTCGTCGGGGCGGTCGCCGAACCGCTGCTCGGCCGGTGGCGGTGGGTGGTGCTGTTCATCGTGGGGACGGTCGGCGGGCAGGTCGCCGCGTACGCCTGGCACGAGCACGGGGGCGGGGCGTCCATCGCCGTCTGCGGGCTCGCGGGCGGGCTGGTGGCGTGGCTGCCGCACGACCGCGCGGGCGGGAACCGCTGGGCCGAGTGGGTCGTGGTGGGCTACGTCGCCGCGCTGACGGGGTGGGGCTTCGCGGGCGTTCCCGGTACGGCCGTCGCCGTCGTGGTCGCCGCCGCCGTGCTCGCGGTCGCGCACCGCATCGCGCTCCTCGGCGCGGTCGCCGCCGCCGCGGTGCTGGCGGTGGCGTCCGACCTGCACGGCGTGTCGCTGGTGTCAGGAATGGTCGCCGGGGCGGTGCTCACCGGTCTCGCAGCGCGGCGGCCAGCTCCCGCCGCGAGGTGATGCCGAGCTTCGAGAACACCTTGCCCAGGTGCCACTCGACGGTGCGCGGGCTGAGGAACAGCGCGGCGCCGATCTCGGGGTTGGTCCGGCCCGCCGCGGCCAGGCGGGCGATCTGCGCCTCCTGCGGGGTGAACTCGTCGCTCTCGTCGACGGTCCGCTTGCGCACCGTCTCCCCGGTGGCGGCCAGTTCCCGGCTCGCCCGCTCGGCGAAGCCCTCCGCGCCCATCGCGGCGAACGCCTCGTGCGCGGCGCGGAGCTGGGCCCGCGCGTCCGCGCGCCGGTTCTCCCGGCGCAGCCACTCGCCGTAGAGCAGCCGGGCCCGCGCCAGCGGCAGGCCGAGCCGTTCGCCGTCCAGCCGCTCGACCGCCTCGCGGTAGTGGTCCTCGGCCCGGTCGGCAGGACCCGCGAGCGCGTCGGCCACGGCCTGGGCGCCCAGCGCCCAGTCGGTGCCCGCGGCACGGGTCCGCTCCGCGAGCCGGTCGCGCGCCTCGGCGGCCAGCGCGGTCTCACCGGTGCGCGCGGCGGCCTCGACCAGTTCGCCCCACGCCCACCCGGCGACGGCCAGGTCCGCGTGCTCGACGGCCGTGCGGGCGGCCCGCACGGCGGCCGGGTAGTGGCCGAGGCCGGTGGCCAGCACCGCCCTGGCGTACCCGGCCACGCCGAGCTGCCACCCCTCGCCGAGCGCCTCGGCGTCCCCCACCGTCGTGTCGATCACCGCCATCGCGGGCAGTTCCCGGCCCCGGTGGGCGGCCAGGACGAGCGGGGCGAACGGGTCGAGGGGCAGTCCCGTGGCCTGGCCGAGCGCGGTGGCCTCGTCCACCAGGTCCGACGCGGCGGTGAACCCACCCGCGAACACCAGGGCCCCGGCGCGGAAGGCCAGTGCCGGGGGCAGCAGCGACAGCGCGCCCGTGCGGCGGGCGACGGCGACGGCCCGCTCGGTCAGGCGGTGCCAGGCGGCGTCGTCCCACACCTCGACCGCGGCGGGCGCGGCCAGCCACAGCAGGTGCGGGTCGTCGTCCCCGGCCAGCGCGCGGCGCAGGAGCGGGACGGCGGGCGCGTACCCGTCCAGGGTCCACGCCGTGAGGCCGGTCAGCAGCGCGCCCGCGGGTTCCTCGCCCTCGGGCACGCCGCGGGCGGCGCGGGCGGCCTCGCGCGGGTCGCCGCCGAGCCGACCCGCGTGCACGGCGGCGCCGAGCGCCGAGAGGTAGGTCTCCCGCGCCGCGGCCAGGTCCAGCTCTTCGAGCTGGCGCGCGGCCGCGAGCAGCGGCGGACCGGCCGCCGCGCCCCGGTTGAGCGCGAACGCGATCTGGGCGCGCAGCCGTTCCGCCCCGGCGCGCCCCAGCGGGTCGAGCGGACCGAGTTCGGCGGCGGCGAGCAGGCCGGTCGCCTGGTCGAGGGCTCCGGTGTCGAACCGGGCCCGCGCGGCGGCCAGCGCACGCGCGGCGCGGGTCTTCGGGTCGAGCGTGAGTTCGGCCGCGCGCTCCAGGAACGACGCCGCCGCGGCGCGGCCACCGCGGGCGAACGCCCGGTCGGCCGACGACTCCAGTTCGGCGGCGACCTCCTCGTCCGGGCCGAGCGCGGCGTGCGCCCGGTGCCAGGCGCGGCGGTCGGGGTCCTGGTCGGGGTCGGTCACGTCAGCCAGCGCGCGGTGCGCGCGGCGCAGGTCCGCGGGCCCGGCCGCGCGGCGGCTCGCCGAGCGCGCGAGCGGGTGGCGGAAGCGGACCGCGGCGCCGAACTCGACCAGTCCGGCGGTCTCCGCGGCCTCGGCCGCCTCCGGTCCGACACCCAGCCGGTCGAGCGCGCGCCACAGCAGCGTCACGTCGCCGGTCGGCTCGACGGCGGCGGTGAGCAGCAGCAGGCGGGTGTCCTCGGGCAGGGCGGTGACGCGCCGCCCGAACTCCTGCTCCACCCGACCGACCACGGGCGTCGCGCCGGGCGAGCCGAACCCGAACGCCAGCTCCGCGGCCGTGAGGCCGTGCGGCAGTTCGAGCAGGGCGAGCGGGTTGCCCCGCGTCTCGGCGACGATGCGGTCGCGCACGCGGTCGTCGACCGGTCCGGGCAGCACCGAGTCGAGCAGCACCCGCGCGTCCGCCGCGGGCAGCCCGTCGACGCGCAGTTCCGGAAGCCCGGCGAGGATCGCCTCGTCACCGGGGCTGCGGGCGGCGCAGACCAGCGCGACCGACTCGGCGTCCAGCCTGCGGGCGACGAAGGTGAGGATCACCTCGGACATCCGGTCCAGCCACTGCACGTCGTCCACGACGCAGACCAGGGGCTGCTCCGATGCGGCCTCGGCGAGCAGGCCCAGCACCGCGAGGCCGACGAGGAGGGCCTCCGGCGGGTTGCCGGGGCTCAGGCCGAACCCGGTGGAGAGCGCGGCCCGCTGCGGTTCGGGCAGCCGGTCCAGGTGCCCCAGCAGCGGTGCGCACAGCTGCTGGAGCGCGGAGTAGGCGATCTCGGTCTCCGGCTCGACGCCAGCCGCCCTGACCACCCGCCCGGTCCGCACGTGCTCGGCCAGGTGGTCCAGCAGCGCGGTCTTGCCCGCGCCGGCCTCGCCGCGCAGCACCAGCACCCGGCTCCGGCCGGACCGGACGTCGCGCAGCAGGCCGTCGAGCGCCTCGCGCTCGCGCCGCCTGCCGCGCAGCACCGGGTTCCCGCTGTCGCTCCGCACCTTTTCCTCCCAGCGGAGGCTACACCGGAGCTGGATCTCCGCCGGGCGGGAGAACCGCCGCCTCAGGGCAGGAGCCCGGCCGCCTCGGCCATGTGCGCGGCGTACCACGCGGGCCAGTCCTCGTCCTCGTGCCCGAGCTCCGCCTCGTGCTCGCCGTGCGCCGCCGCGGCGTCGCGCAGGGCCTGCTCCAGCTCGGCCACCGAGCCGTGGACGACGTGGCTGATCCGGCCGGGCCGCCTCTCGGTGACCTCCTGGAGCACGAACTCGTTGCCGTCCGGGTCCTCGAAGGACAGGAACGAGCCGTAGGACTGCCGCGTCGGGTGCGGCCCCTCGACGCGGGCCAGCTCACCCGCGTGGTGGAACACGCCGCCGCGGTCGTGGAAGACCTCGCTGGTCTTCACGCCCTTGGCGGCGAGGTCGGCCCGCGCCGCGACGATGTCGTCCACGACCAGGTGCACACCGCGCACCGAGCCGGGCGCCGCGTCGGTGACGCCGTCGCCGACGATGATCGACGCCGACGAGCCGGGCGGGGTGAAGTGCACGACCCGGAGGCCGTCGGCACCGGTGAGGTCGACGTCCTCGCGGAAGCCGAGCCTGCTGTAGAACTCCTTCGACCTGTCCACGTCCGACACCGGCAGGACAACGATCTCGACCTTGTAGTCCACCATCATCAGCTCCTCCGCCCACCGGGTCCCGTTCGGTTCCCGGTGACCACAGCATGCGACCGGAGCAGGGCGGTTCGCCCCGGGGTGACCCCCCTGGGCACCCCCCGGTGCCGGTGTCCGGGGGGGTGCCCAGGGGGGTCCGGGCCCCGCTGCGGCGGCGGCGCGGGCCGACCGTCACGGCGTGGCGGTCGCCGTCCGCTTCCGCAGCAGGAACTCGCTGAGCGGCTCCACGTACTTCGCGACGATCGGACCGATGATCGCCATCAGCAGCACGTACGCGGTGGCCAGCGCCGCGAGTTCACCGCTCACGTGCCCGGACGCGACGGCGAGCCCGGCGATCACGATGGAGAACTCGCCGCGCGCGACCAGCGCGGCACCGGTCCGGGCGCGGCCCATCGCGGCGATGCCCTGGCGCTTCGCCGCCCACCAGCCGGTCGCGATCTTCGTGACCGTGGTGACGACCGCGAGCGCGGCGGCGACGCCCAGCACGGGCGGGATGGTCTTCGGGTCGGTGTTCAGGCCGAACACGACGAAGAACATCGCGGCGAACAGGTCGCGCAGCGGCTCCAGCATCCGGGTCGCGTTCTCCGCCGTCGAACCGGAGATCGCGATGCCCAGCAGGAACGCCCCGACGGCCGCGGACACCTGGAGCTGCGAGGCGATGCCCGCGACCAGCAGCGCCGAGCCGAGCAGCTTGAGCAGGAACACCTCGTGGTCGGGACTGTCCACGATGGCCGAGATGAACCGGCCGTACCGCAGGGCCACCACCAGCACGATGGTGACCGCGAGCAGCGAGATGCCCACCGACGTCAGGCCGCCGAGGAAGCTCGCGCCCGCGAGCACCGCCGTCAGCACCGGCAGGTACACCGCCATCGCGAGGTCCTCGAACACGAGCACCGAGAGGATGACCGGTGTCTCCCGGTTGCCGAGGCGGCCGAGGTCCCCCAGGACCTTGGCGATGATGCCCGAGGACGAGATGTAGGTGACGCCCGCCATCGCCAGGGCGCCGACCGGCCCCCAGCCGAGCAGGAGCGCCGCGACGGCGCCCGGCGCGGCGTTGAGGACGATGTCCAGCACGCCCGCCATCCACGACTTGCGCAGGCCGGTCGTGAGCTCGGACGCCGAGTACTCCAGCCCGAGCAGCAACAGCAGCAGCACCACGCCGATCTCGCTGGCGAGGTGCGCGAACTCCTCGATGCCGTGCAGCGGGACCAGCCCGCCGGAGCCGAAGGCGAGGCCCCCGACGAGGTAGAGCGGGATGGGCGAGATCCCGAACTTCCAGGCGACCCTGCCGAGCAGGCCGAGCCCGAAGAAGACCGCACCCAGTTGGATCAGCGCGATTGTGGTCTCCGGCACGCGCTCAGCCGCCTGTCAGGATGTCGGCGGCGGCGTCGAGGCCCTCCACCGTGCCGACCACGACGGCGAGGTCGCCGTTCTCGAACAGGAACTCCGGCCCCGGCGACGGGTGCGCGACACCCACGCGGATCACGGCGACGACCGACGCGCTCGTGCGGGTGCGCAGGGCCGTGTCGCCCAGCGTGCGGTGCGCGAACGCGGTGACCGGCAGCTGGCGGGTGCTGATCCCGCTGATGTCGCGGTGCTGCTCGCTCAGCCGGGCGACCAGCTGCGGGGAGCCGAGCAGACCGGCGAGGGTGCCCGCCTCCTCCGGGGTGAGCGGTATGGACACGCCCGCCGCGTCCGGGTCGTCCTGTTTGGACACCATCAGCTCGAACTTGCCGTCCCGGTAGGAGATCACTCCGACGCGGCGGCCCGCGCGGATGACGAAGTCCTCACGGACCCCGATGCCGGGCAGCGGCGTCACTTCGACGTTCACGGTTGGTCGTTCCTCTTTTCGCACAGGGACTTGCACGCGGGGTCTACGGTTCGATGAGTCCGGCGCGGATGGCGTACCGGGTGAGTTCGAGCCGGTCCTTCAGCCCGAGCTTCTGCAACAGGTTGGCGCGGTGCCGCTCGACCGTCTTCACGCTGATGAACAGCAGGTCGGCGATCTCCTTCGAGGAGTTGCCCTCGGCCACGAGCTTGAGGATCTCCTCCTCGCGGTCGGTGATCGCCTTGGCGGGGATGCTCTCGCCGTCGCGCACGCGGTCCAGGTAGTTGCGGATCAGCGAGGCCACCGCGCCGGGGTACAGGAACGGCTCGCCCCGGATCGCGGCGCGGCAGGCCTCCACCAGGTCGCGGTCGGCGACCGACTTGAGCACGTACCCGGAGGCGCCCGCCTTGAGCGCCTCGAAGAAGTACTGCTCGTTGTCGTACATCGTGAGGATGAGGATGCGCAGGTCCGGTTGCAGGCGCGACAGCTCGCGCGCGGCTTGCAGGCCGGTCAGGCGGGGCATGGCGATGTCGAGGATGGCCAGGTCGGGCCGCTCGGCGCGGGCCATCGAGATCGCCTCGGCGCCGTCGCCCGCCTCGGCGACCACGGTCAGGTCCGGCTCGTTGTCGAGGATCAGCCGGACCCCGCGCCGGACCAGCGCGTGGTCGTCCGCGAGCAGGATGCGCACGGGTGTCACCGGCTCTCCCCCGCGGGCCGCACGACGAGCCTGACCTCGGTGCCCCGCCGCGGCGCGGGCCCGACGGTCAGATCGGCTCCGACCAGGAGCGCCCGTTCGCGCATCCCCCGGATCCCCGAGCCCTCCGCCGAGTCGCCCATCCCCCGCCCGTCGTCGCGGACGCACAGCTCGACCCCGGCCGACGTCGACCGCAGCAGCAGCTCGACCTGGTGGGCGCCGGAGTGCCGCACGGTGTTGGTCAGCCCCTCCTGCGCGACGCGGTACACGACCAGCTCGGTCTCCTTGTCCAGGTCCGGGAGGTGCCGGTCGAAGGTGCGCCGCACCACGACGTCGGCGTGCTCGGAGATCTCCGACACGAGCGCCTTCAACGCGCTGACCAGGCCCAACTCCTCCAGGACGCCGGGTCGCAGGCGGCGCGCGATCCGCCGCACCTCGTCCAGCGTGCTGCGCACCGTCTCCTGCACCTGCGGCAGCTCGTCGCGCACCGGGGCGGGCGCGTGGTCGGCGACCCGCTTCAGCTCCAGGAGCACGGCCGTCAGCGACTGGCCCACCTCGTCGTGCAGCTCCTGGGCGACGCGACGCCGCTCGGCCTCCTGCGCGGACAGCGCGCGGGCCGAGCTGAACCCGCGCTCGGTCTCCAGCCGGTCGAGCATCCCGTTGAAGGTCGTGATCAGGTCGGCGATCTCGCCGTGGCCGGTCGCGTTGAGCCGCGGGCCGGGCTTGAGGAGGTCGATCGTCGTCATCGCCCTCGTCAGCCGCTCCAGCGGTGCCAGCCCGAGCCTGATCAGGGCGGCGTTCGCCACCAGCAGGACCGCCAGCCCGGCGGTGAGGATCAGGATCTCGGTGAACAGGGCGGGCGTGGACACCGTGAGCGGGCCCAGGACCAGCAGCGCGGCGGCGGCGACCAGCGCCACGGCGTTGAGCAGGAAGATCCTGCCGAACAAGGACACGCGCATTGCCTCCTGGTGATCACTTCCCGCCACGCCTGCGAGGGTCGCCCGAAATCCGCGCCGTGTCCATCCGTGGCAACACCCATGTTCGTCGCGATCCGCCCCTCCCGCCACGCGGCGGGTGGACGGCGGCACCCGCCGGGAATGGGCGTGCCGCCCGATGGTCCGGACCCCCTCCCGAGGGACATCGTGGAACCACACCCCCGAGACCAGGAGGAGCCACGTGGTCCGACACGATCACCCGCAGCCGATCCGACGCAAGCCCAGGACGACGTGGACCCTCGTCGCGGTCGCGGTGGCGCTGCTGATCGCGGGCGTCGTCGTCCCGCACGCGCTGCTCATCGCCGCAGGCCTGATCCTGGCGGGTTCCACCGGCCTCGGCGGCAGCCGCTGACTGCATGGTGCTCCCACCCCTCCTTGGTGTCGCCACCGATGGTCCGGACGGCCCCCGACGGGCGAGGCTCGTGGTGACCACGCAACGCCGGCTCGGAACGGAGGACCCGACACCATGACCTCACCGGGACGACTGGCCAGGCGCACCGAACGGGCTGATGAGATGCAGGCACGCGACATCGCCGTGAACGTCCCGACCGTCACGGTCGACGACCCGGTGGCGAAGGCCGTGCGCGTGATGGCCGTGAGCAGGCTCCCCGGCCTGGTCGTCGTGGACGAGCTGTCCCGGCCGTGGGCCGTGCTGCCGGGCACGCAGGTGCTGCGCCTGGCCGTGCCCGGCGCCTACCAGGAGGACCCGGCTCTCGTGAGGACGGTCGACGAGGACCACGCCGACGTGTTCTGGCAGGAGCTGGCCGACCGCACCGTCGGCGACTGCGCGTCCCGGAGGCTGACCAAACCGGTCACCGTCCGCGCCGACGCCACGCTGCTGGAGGTCGCCGCGCTCATGGCCCGCCAGCACAGCCCGCTCGTCGCCGTCGTCGACGACTCCGGCGTGCTCGTCGGCGCCATCACCCTCGACCGGCTGATCACCAGCCTCGCGGTGTTCAACTCCGACGACTGACCCTCCCGACCACCTGTCGACGTCGCCGCCCGCTGCCGTGCCGCGGGCGGTGACACCCCTCGTTCGGAGGTCCCGCCCGTGCGCTCCGCCGCCACCCCCGGCCCGCCGTGACCGCCCTGCTCGCGCTCGCGATCTTCCTGGTCGCGTTCTTCTTCATCGCCACCGAGAAGGCGGACAAGGTCAAGGTCGTCCTCGTCGCCGCGGGGCTGATGGCCGTGCTCGGCCTCGTCCCCGGCTCCGAGGTGTTCTTCTCCGAGCACGAGGGGATCGACTGGAACGTCATCTTCCTGCTGTTCGGGATGATGGTGATCGTCGGGATCGTCAAGCAGACCGGCGTGTTCGACTTCCTCGCCATCTGGGCGGCCAAGAGGGCCAGGGGGCGGCCGTACCGGCTCATGGTGATGCTGATGGGCATCACCGCCGTCGCGTCGCCGTTCCTGGACAACGTCACCACGATCATGCTGGTGGCCCCGGTGACGGTCGTGGTGTGCGACCGGCTGCGCATCCCCGCCCAGCCGTACCTGATCGCCGAGGTGCTGGCGTCCAACATCGGCGGCGCGGCCACGCTGATCGGCGATCCCCCGAACATCATCATCGGCAGCCGGGCCGGGTTGACCTTCGTCGACTTCCTCGTCCACATGACACCGGTGGTCGTGGTCGTCTTCGTGGCGTTCGTGCTGCTGACCAAGTTCCTGTTCCGGAAGTCCTTCCAGCACAACGAGGAGCACGTGGCCTCGGTGATGGCGTTGCAGGAGCGGCGCGCCATCACCGACCCGGTCATGCTGCGCCGCTGCCTGGTGGTGTTCGCGGGCGTCGTACTCGGTTTCGGCCTGCACGCCGTGGTCCACGTCGACCCCGCGGTCGTCGCCCTCGTCGGCGCGGGCGTCATGCTGCTCGTCACCCGCGTGGACGTGGCGGACGTGCTGGCCGAGGTCGAGTGGCCGACGCTCGTCTTCTTCATGGGTCTGTTCGTGATGGTGGCCGGGCTCGTGCACACCGGCGTCATCGGCACCATCGGCGGCTGGACCGCCGGGGCCTTCGGCGACGACCACTTCCTCGCCGCCACGGCCCTGCTGTTCGGGTCGAGCGTCCTCGGCGCGTTCTTCGACAACATCCCCTACGTGGCGACGATGGCACCCGTGGTCGAGGGGATGGTCGCGGGCGTCCCGGACGCGGCCACGGGCGAGGCGCTGTGGTGGTCCTTCGCGCTGGGGGCCGACTTCGGCGGGAACGGCACGGCCGTGGCGGCGAGCGCGAACGTCGTGGCGGTGGGCATCGCCGCCCGCACCGGTCACCCGATCAGCTTCTGGCAGTTCACCAGGTACGGCATCGTCGTCACGGCGCTGAGCACGGCGATGGCGTGGGTGTACGTCTGGCTGCGGTACTTCTCGTGACCCGGCGCCCGGTGGTGCCGCGGAAGATCGAATACGCTGGTGGCTCCAGCCCCCGTCCTCGGCGGACCCGACCCGGTGGAGGTCGTGCGCGGGTGCGGGGGAACGCCAGGGAGGACCTGCCATGCCCACCGAGACGACGCTGCTGATCCCCACCGAGGACGGCCGGGCCGACGCGTTCGCCGCGTTCCCCGACGACGGCGAGCGGCACCCGGGGGTGCTGCTGCACATGGACGCGTTCGGCGTGCGGCCCGTGCTGCTGGACCTGGCCCGCGAACTGGCCGGGCACGGGTACTACGTGCTCGTCCCGAACGTGTACTACCGGCACGGCCCGACGCCCGTGGTGGACCTCCCCGAGCACATCACCGCCGAGGTCAGGCCCGAGCTGTTCGCCCGGCTGGTGCCGCTGATGCGGGCGCACACCACCGAGCACGCCCTGCGCGACGCCGACGCCTACCTGTCCTTCCTCTCCAGCAGGCCCGAGGTCGCCGCCGGACCGGTCGCCGCGGTCGGCTACTGCATGGGGGCCGTCCTCGCGATGCGCACCGCGACGGCCCACCCGGACCGGGTGGCCGCCCTGGCCGGGTTCCACCCCGGCGCGCTGGTGACCGACGAGCCGGACAGCCCGCACCTGCGCGTCGGCGACCTCACCGCCCGCGTCCACCTCGGCCTGGCCGAGAACGACCTGTCGCCCGAGGCGCTCGGCGTGCTGGAGAGGGCCCTGGACGCCGCGGGGGTCCAGCACGCGTGCGAGGTCTACCCCGACGCGGTCCACGGCTTCACGATGTCCGACACCGACGCGTTCGACGCCGCCGCGCTGCGCCGCCACTGGGACCGACTGCTCCCCCTCCTGGAGCAGTCGCTGGGCGGCCGGGACCCGCGCTGAGGCACGGTGTCCGCGAGCTCCTGGCGCCACGTCGGGTCGTAGCGCCCCCGGCACGGCGACCACGGAGAAGCAGCCCTTCGGGGATCCGGCACGGGCGACCGGGCCGACGGCGCGGCCCGCCGTGCCGGAGGCGCGGTGAAGCCCGGCGGGGAGGGGCCGGTGACCTGGCGGGCGTCCCGGGAGCACCTGAACCGGGTTCCGCAGGACGAGTCGTGACCCAGCGTCAGGCCACTGATCGCCGACTGGCCGAAAGTTTCGATAATTTGTCCTGGAAAAGACCATCCCACGCCTCCGCCCCCTCTCCACGACGAAGGCCACAGGAATTCGCCTCCAGGCAGGAAACTCCCCGCCAAGTGATACGCGACCACGCCGTGGAATTCATTGACGCGACACCGCGACAGCCCCTATTGTTTTCCCTGGGTTCCCGAAAGTTTACCTGATATGCCGAAAGTTTCGGGAACCGCATTTCGGACCTCCTGCCGGGGAGTGACGGCGCTCGGCCGACCCTGTAGCGGCTCAGGAGGAACGCACGAATGCAACGGATCATCCTGTTCGCCATCGACATCTGCGCGGTGGTGCTGCTCGTCTTCGGGCTCTACTTCCCCCGGCACCGGCGGCGCGACCTGGTCGTCGCCTACCTGGGGGTCAACGTCGGCGTCCTCGCGGTGGCGAGCGCGCTCAGCTCCAGCAACGTCGGCGCCGGACTCGGGTTGGGACTCGCGCTGTTCGGCGTGCTGTCGATCATCCGCCTGCGCTCGACGGAACTCGACCAGCACGAGGTCGCGTACTACTTCTCCGCGCTGGCGCTCGGGATCCTCGGCGCGCTGAGCACCACCTCGGTGTGGCTCAGCGGCGGGCTGATGGCGCTCATCATCACCGTGATGTACCTCGGCGACCACCGGCGGCTGTTCCGGCAGTACCGGCACCAGGTGCTGGTGCTCGACTCGGCCGTCACGGACCACACCGCGCTCCTCGCGCACCTGGAACGGCTGCTCGACGCCAGGGTGCACGTGGTGACCGTCCAGCGGATCGACCTGGCCAACGAGACGACCGTGGTCGACGTCCGGTACGCGCTGACCGACCGCCGCGCGGCCGTCGAACCCGGCACGCCCGCGCACGCCGGAGCCCGTCGATGAGCGCGGACCCGGTGTCGCGCCTGGCCCCCGTCGGCCTGGCCGAACTGGTCGAGCGCGCGGCCCTCCAGACGAGGGTCGACCGCAAGTACCTCGTCCCGACCTCCGCGCTGCCGCGCCTGCTGGACCAGCTCGTGCCGTGCGCCCGCGTGCTGGACATCGGCGGTGTGCGGACCTTCCGCTACGAGTCGGTGTACTTCGACACGCCGGGGCTCGCCAGCTACCACGGCGCGGCGCACCGCAGGCGCAGGCGGTTCAAGGTGCGCACCCGCACCTACCTCGACTCCGACCAGTGCTGGCTGGAGGTCAAGATCAGCGGTGCGCGCGACAGCGTCACCAAGCACCGCCTGCCCCACCACCCGAGCGACCGCCGCACCGTGCGCCCCGGCCGCGACTTCGTCGACGAGGCGCTCGCCCGCGAGTCGTTCGGCACCGCGGGCGAGCGCTTCGACGAGGTCCTGGTCACCGCGTACGACCGCACCACCCTGCTGCTGCCGGACACCGCGAGCCGGGTCACCGTCGACACCGGGCTCACCTGGCGGGACGCGGACTCCGTGCTGCGCCTGCCCGGTCTGGCCGTGGTCGAGACCAAGAGCACCTCGGCGGCCACACCGGTCGACCGGATGCTGTGGCAGGCGGGCGTGCGGCCGACGCGCATCTCCAAGTACGCCACCGGTCTGGCGGCCCTGCGCCTGACCCTGCCGGACGTGCCGTGGCGGCGGACGCTGCGCCGCCACTTCCGCGACACCGTCGCACGGGCGGCCACGGCGGCCGCCTCCCACCGACCCGAACAGGAGCCATCGTGCGTCTGACCTCTCGCGGCGACGGCGCCGCGTCGACCCGCCGCACCACCGGGGTCGCGGTGGTCGCCGTGCTCCTCGCCGGACTCCTCGTCCCGCTCACGCTGGTCGCGGGCACCGCGCCGGTGTCCCACGCCGCGCCCGCCGGCACCACGGCGGCCGACGCCGCCACCGCGGCGGCCTCCGCGGCCGACCTGGTGGGCGACATCGTCTTCTCCGTGCCCAGCGGCACGTTCCAGGGCCAGGTGTCGGTGTCGCTGAGCACCGCGGTCGCCGGGGCCCGGATCCGCTACACCACCGACGGGACGCCACCCACCGCGTCGTCCCCGCTCTACCAGGACGCGCCGCTCCAGTTCACCCGCACGACGCAGCTTCGGGCGCAGGCGTTCGTCGACCAGACCGCGTCCGGCGCGCCGGGGACGGCGATGTACACCGCCCGCGCCACCTCCACCGCCCACGACCTGCCGGTGGTCCTGATCGACTCCTACGGCGCGGGCAAACCGGGCCGGGAGTACGTCGACGCCACCACCATGATCTTCCAGCCACCCGCCGGGGGGACGACGTCGCTCGCCGCGACGCCCGCGGTGGCGACCCGGGCCGGGTTCAAGCTGCGGGGCCAGTCGTCGGCCACGTTCGAGAAGACGCCGTACCGGCTGGAGTTCCGCGACAACACCGACGACGACGCCGACCACCCGGTGCTGGGGATGCCCGCCGACTCCGACTGGGTGCTGCGCGGACCGTTCACCGACAAGGCGCTGATCCGGGAGGCGCTGCTCTACGACCTCGGCCGCGAGATGGGACTCCAGGCGCCGCGGTACTCGTTCGCCGAGTTCTACCTCAACACCGACGCGAGCCCGGTGGCGGCGAGCGACTACATGGGCGTCTACATGATCGTCGAGACGATCAAGAACACCGAGAACCGCCTCGACCTGAAGAAGCTGGACGAGGCCGACACCACCCTGCCGAAGATCAGCGGCGGGTACATCTGGAAGTTCGAGTGGATGGCGGCGGAGGAGCCCACCCTGCCGTGCACCGGCCCGTCGAACACCTGCTGGAACTACCTGGAGGTGGCCGACCCGTCACCGCTGAACTCCGCGCAGCGGGACTGGTTGCGCGGACACGTCCAGGAGTTCCACGACGTCCTGCGCGCCCCGAACCACGCCGATCCCGTGACGGGCTACCAGAAGTACATCGACGTCGGGTCGTTCGTGGACCACATGATCATCAACGAGCTGGGGCGCGGGATGGACGCCTACGTGCGCAGCGCCCACTTCTACAAGGACCGGGACTCGAAGATCTTCGCCGGTCCGCTGTGGGACTTCGACCTCACGTTCGGCGTGGGCGGGTACTTCCAGAACGAGCAGACGTCGGGCTGGCAGCACCAGCAGACCCGCCAGCCGACGGCCAACGACTGGTACGCCCAGCTCCTGCGCGACCCCGCGTTCGTCAACCAGCTCAAGACCCGCTGGCAGACGCTGCGCCGCGGCCTGCTCGCCGACTCCGCCCTGCTGGGCAGGGCCGACGCGCTGGCCCGGCCGCTGACCAACGCCGCGCAGCGCAACTTCCAGCGCTGGCCGAACCTCTCGACGCAGTACATCGGCCCGTTCATCACGCCGACCGCGTCCACCTGGCAGGGCCAGGTCCAGTACCTGAAGGACTGGATGACGCGGCGCACGGCGTGGCTGGACTCGACCTCCGGCTGGGGCGGCGGGACGACCACTCCCCCGACCACGACCACCACCACCCCGCCGCCGAGCGGGTCGCGGTGCACCGCGACCTACACGGTGACCAGCAGGTGGCAGGGCGGTTTCCAGGGCGAGGTCAAGGTCACGGCGGGCTCGTCGGCCATCGGCTCCTGGTCCGTGTCCTGGCCGCTCGCGAGCGGCGAGGCCATCACCCAGTCCTGGAACGCGACCGTCACGACCCAGGGCACGACGGCCACCGCCCGCAACGCCGCCCACAACGGGTCGGTCGCGGCGGGCGCCGCCACCACGTTCGGGTTCCTCGGGTCGACCGCGGGCACACCCGCCACCCCGACACCGACCTGCACGGGGAGCTGACCGCGGAGACCCCCGGTCAGGACCCGGCGACCGCCACCCGCGCGGGCTCGGCCACCTCACGACGGGCGGCCGGGCGCGCGGGCGGCGCCGACGCGGGCGCCTTGGCCAGGAAGTCGTTCGGCAACGCCAACCGGATCACCTTCCGCCACGCCGACACCACCTGCTTGGGCAGCGACCCGGTCGTGTAGGTCAGCCCGTACCGCTCGAACAGGTCCCGCACGTGCGGCGCGATCTCCTGGTACCGGTTGCTGGGCAGGTCGGGGAACAGGTGGTGCTCCACCTGGAACGACAGGTTCCCGGTCATGAGGTGCATCAGCGGACCGCCGCTGATGTTGGCCGACCCCAGCATCTGCCTCAGGTACCACTCGCCGCGCGTCTCGCCCTCGATGGACGTGCGCTCGAAGGTCTCGACGCCCTCGGGGAAGTGGCCGCACATGATCACCGAGTGCGTCCACAGGTTGCGGATGAGGTTCGCGGTCAGGTTCGCGGCCAGCGTCGTGGGTGCCGACGGGCCGGACAGCAGCGGGTGGACCACGTAGTCCTTCGTGGCCTGGCGGCGGACCTTGCGCAGCGTCGCGGACAGGCGCGCCTTGAACGCGGGGTTCTGGCGGCGCTTCCTGGTGGCGAGGTTCTTGCCCAGTTCCAGGTCGTAGGCGGCGATGCCGTACTGGAAGAAGATGGCGTTGATCAGGTTCCACAGCGGCTGGCCGAGGTGCGCGGGGTGCCAGCGCTGGCCCTCGTCGACGCGCATGATGCCGTAGCCGAGGTCGTTGTCCTTGCCCAGGACGTTGGTGTAGGTGTGGTGCAGCTCGTTGTGCGAGTGCTTCCACTGCTCGGCGGGCGAGGCGTGGTCCCACTCCCAGGTCGTGGAGTGGATCTTCGGGTCGCGCATCCAGTCCCACTGGCCGTGCATGACGTTGTGGCCGATCTCCATGTTCTCCAGGATCTTGGCGACCGACAGCGCGGCGGTGCCGACGAACCACGCCGGCTTGTAGCGGGAGGCGAGCAGCACGGCCCTGCCGCCCATCTCCAGCACCCGCTGCGTCTTGATGACCCTGCGGATGTAGGCGGCGTCGCTCGCGCCGCGGCTCGCGATCACCTTCTCCCGCAACGCGTCCAGCTCGCGACCGAGGTTCGCGATGTCCTCGGCCGTCAGGTGCGCGATCGGGTTGTGGTCCTGCTTCTGGATCGTCGTCATGGTGTCCTCGAAGAAGTCGGGTGGGGTCAGATGCCGAGTCGGCAGGGACCCGCGGCGGCGGAGACGCACGTCTGCACCGGGATGTCGTCGCCCGCGACGGCGGTGGTCACCGCGCCGTTGCGCAGGTCCCGCACGGAGCCCTCGCGCAGCGGGATGACGCAGCCGAAGCAGATGCCCATGCGGCAGCCGGACGGCATGAGCACGCCGTTGGCCTCGCCGGTGTCGAGCAGCGAGGTGGCGCCGTCGGCGTCGGCGGTCACCGCGGAGTCGGCGAACGTGACCGTGCCGCCCTCGCCCACGGCGACCACGGCGGGGCGGAACCGCTCGGTGCGCAGCCGGTCGCCGCGCCCGGCGGCGTCGTAGGTCTCCCGCAGGGCGTCGAGCAGGTCGTTCGGGCCGCACGCCCACGTCTGCCTCGACGTCATGTCCGGCACCAGCTCGGCGAGCTGCTCGGGGGTGATCCGCCCCTCGGTGGCGGTGTGGCGCTCGACCAGGCGCAGGCCGCCGCGCTCGGCGAGGCCGCGCAGCTCGGCGCCGAAGATGACGTCCTCCCGGCGGGGCGCGGAGTGGACCAGCACGACGTCGTCGAGCCCGCCCGCGCCGTCGCGGAGCATCCCCACCACCGGGGTGATCCCGCTGCCCGCGGTGACGAACAGCGCCTTCGCGGGCCGGACCAGCGGCAGGGTGAAGTCGCCCTGCGCCTGGTCGAGGTGCACGAGGGTGCCGACCGCGGCCCGGCGGACCAGGAAGCTCGACACGACGCCGTCCGGCACGGCCTTCACCGTGACGGTGATGGTGCCGTCGGGGCGCGGCGGCGAGGTCAGCGAGTACGAGCGCCACTGCCGGACGCCGTCCACGTCGACGCCGAGCCGCACGTACTGGCCCGCGGTGTGACCGGCCCAGCCGCGTCCCGGCCGGATGACCAGGGTGGCGGCGTCCCGCGTCTCGGGCCGCACGGCCACGATCCGCCCGCGCGGGTTCGCCCCGCCCCGGAGCGGGTCGAGGACCTCCCAGAAGTCGCTGGGCACCAGCGGCGTGGTGGCCAGCTCGACGAACCGGCGCGCGCGGGAGCGCAACGAGCTCCGAGCCGGTGTCCGTGTTGTCGCCATGCCTCCAGCGTGTCAACATCAGGAGGTAAATTCCTGTGCCCCTGACGTGAATCGAGACCACTTCTTTGTCTTCCGCGAACAATTCGTCGAACTTGGGTGAGTTTCGCCTGCCCAAGTCGGTGGCGGCGGCGATGCGGGCGGGTCTGGCGTCGGTCGCCGAGCACACGGTGGCCGCCGTCGTCCAGGAGGTGCCCGCCTACGCCGAGGTGTTCACCGGCGGGACGGGCAGGACGATCGAGCGGGCCGTGGAGCTGGCGCTGGCGGGTTTCCTGGAGCTGACGGCGGGCACCGGCGGCACGGACGCGGGCACCCCCCTGGGCCCGGCGCTCGACGGCGCCTACGCGCTCGGTCGGGGTGAGGCCCGCAGCGGGCGGTCGATGGACGCGCTGCTGGCCGCGTACCGGGTGGGCGCGCGGATCGCGTGGCGAGAGCTGAGCGCCATCGCCGCGCCCGGCGACCTGTCGGCGGGTGAGATGGCCCGGTTCGCCGAGCTGCTGTTCGCCTACATCGACCAGCTGTCCGCGCTCAGCGTGGCCGGGCACGCCGACGAGCTGGCCACGACGGGCCGGGTCCGGCAGCACTACCTGGAACGGCTGGCGCAGGGCCTGCTGACCGGCGGGAAGCCGGACGACCTCGTGGCGGCGGCGGAGCGCGCGACGTGGGAACCGCCGCGCTCGCTGACCGCCGTGGTCGTCCCGGAGGCGAGGGCCCGCGGCGCGCTCGTGCGGCTCCACCCGCGCACATTGGAGGCGGTCGAGGACGAGCCGGAGGGGCGGATGACCGTGCTCCTCGTCCCCGACGCCGAGGGCCGCTCCCGCCCGTCGCTCACCGGCGCCCTGCGGGGTGTGGACGCCGTGGTCGGCCCGGCGCGGCCGTGGACGCTGGTCAGGTCGTCCTACCTGCGCGCCCGGCGGGCCGTGCGGCTGGGACTGACGACGCCGGACGACGCGCCGCTGGACACCGAGCAGCGGCTGGCCGACCTCGTGCTGCGCTCCGACGTCGAGGCGCTTGAGGACCTGCGCGCCCAGGTCCTCGCCCCGCTCGGCGGACTGCGCCCCGGACCGAGGGCCAAGCTCGTCGAGACGCTGCGGTCGTGGCTGCTGCACCACGGGCGGCGCGACGAGATCGCGGCCGACCTGTTCGTGCACCCGCAGACCGTGCGCTACCGCATGAGCCAGCTGCGCGAGCTGTACGGCGACCGGCTGGAGGACCCGACGACCGTGCTGGAGCTGACCATCGCGCTGGGGGCGTCACCGACGGGGTGACGCGTCCGGCGGTCGCGGAACCGGTCCCGCCAGGCGGAGGTCGACGGCCGCGTCGACGCACCGGGCGTCGACCGGTGCCCGCGGCACGGGCAGCCGGTGGCGCGGGGGCGCGAAGACGAGGTCCAGCGCGGTGTTCGCGGCCACGTCGGGGCGGACCTCGCCGTCCACCCGCGCGGCGACCGCGCCCGTGCCACGGCGGGTCGCGGCGGCGGTGGACCGCCAACGGGCTGGTACCCGGCCCGCACCGGGCCCGTGACCAGGCCGAACGCGAGCGCGGCCACGCGACGAGGGTCGGGGAGCCAGTCGTGGGGCCGTGGTGGCACCGGCTCGGCCGCGTGGAGGACCCGCGGCGGGGCTTCGGGCCCGAGGACCCGTGGGACGAGCCGTACCGCGTCCTCACCGACACGCCGCGACCGAGACCGACCACCGGCCGGTCGGCGACGTCCTCCGCCGGGTCACGTGACGGGCACGATCCGGGCCTCCACCAGTTCGCCGTCCTCGACCCGCCAGAGGCCGACGGTGCCGTGCGGCTGCCGCCGCCGGTCGGTCGGCGAGCCGGGGTTGAAGATCCGCACGCCGTCACCGGTCACGTCCATCGGGATGTGCGAGTGCCCGAACACGACCACGTCCGCGTCGGGGAACCTCCGGCGCATCCGCGCGGTCCTGCCGGTGGCCTGGCCGCTGTCGTGGACCATCGCCACCCGCAGGCCCTCGACCTCCAGCTCCTGCGTCTCGGGCGCTCCCCAGTCGGCCACGTCCGGCCCGTCGTTGTTGCCGAGCACCGCGCGCACCGGGGCGTACTCCGCCAGTTCCGCCAGCACCGGTGCGACGCAGACGTCACCCGCGTGCAGCACGAGGTCGGCGCCGCGCAGGTGCTCGGCGACCGCGGGCGGGCACGACTTCCAGTAGCGGGGCGCGTGCGTGTCGGACAGGACGACCACTCTCATCCGACCAGTGTCGCCCGTTCGATACATTTCTGCATCCGATACGCCGGTGTATCTGCTACCTTCCCCCCGACACCGGAGGTGCGCCCGTGACGAAGTCGGCTGCCGAGACGGGTTCGCGCCCGTCCAGGCGGCGCACCGAGACCAGGAGGCGGCTGCTGGACGCCGCCGCCGAGGTGTTCGCCGAGGAGGGCTTCGGCCGGTCGACGGTCGAGCAGGTGTGCGGCAGGGCGGGGTTCACGCGCGGGGCGTTCTACTCGAACTTCGCGTCGCTGGACGAGCTGTTCCTGGCCATGTGGGAGCAGCGGTCGCACGACCTGGTGGAGGCGATGCGGACGGCGTTCGAGAACGCCGGGAGCGCGGACGTCAGCGACGTGCGGTCGGTCGTGGAGCACCTGCTGCCCGCGATCCCGGTGGACGACGTCTGGTTCCGCGTCAGCGCCGAGTTCACCGCGCACGCCCTGCGCAACCCCGGTCTGCGCCGGGTCATGACCGCCCGCGAGGACGCGATCGTGGAGGCCGCCGCGCCGTTCGTGGAGGACCTCCTCGCGCGGATCGGCCGCGAGGTCCCGGACCGGGCCGCGCTCGGCCAGGCCCTGATAGCCGTGCACGACGGCACTGCCGTGCAGTGCCTGATGGAACCGGACAACCCCGCCGTGCGGCAGCGCCGCGCCGATCTGGCGACGCACGTCATCACGGCTTACAGCACCGAGACCAAGGGACGGTCATGACTTTCGAACCCGACGTCATCGTCGTCGGCGCGGGCCTGGCCGGCCTCGTCGCGACCCACGAGCTGGTCAAGAGCGGCCGCCGCGTGCTGGTGGTCGAGCAGGAGAACCGGGCGAACCTGGGCGCGCAGGCGTTCTGGTCGCTGGGCGGGCTGATGTTCGTGAACAGCCCCGAGCAGCGCAGGCTGGGGATCAAGGACTCCTACGAGCTGGCGATGCGGGACTGGACGGCGTCGGCGGGCTTCGACCGCGACGACGAGGACCACTGGGCGCGGCAGTGGGCCGAGGCCTACGTGCGGTTCGCGGCCACCGAGAAGCGCAAGTACCTGCACGACCTCGGCCTGCGGATCACGCCGCTGGTCGGGTGGGCCGAGCGCGGCGGCAGCGCGTCGGGCCACGGCAACTCGGTCCCCCGCTTCCACCTCACGTGGGGCACCGGGCCCGAGGTCGTCCGCGTGTTCGCCGAACCCGTGCTGGCGGGCGAGGAGCGCGGCCTCGTCCGGTTCGCGTTCCGGCACCAGGTCGACGACCTGGTCGTGGAGGACGGCGCGGCGGTGGGCGTGCGCGGCACGGTCCTCGTGCCCAGCGACGAGGAGCGCGGCAAGGCGTCCTCGCGGGAGAAGGCGGGCGAGTTCGAGCTGCGGGCGAAGGCCGTCGTGGTCACGTCGGGCGGCATCGGCCACAACCACGAGCTGATCCGCCGCAACTGGCCGACCGAGCGGCTCGGCGCGTGCCCGACGACGATGATCTCCGGCGTCCCGGCGCACGTCGACGGCCGGATGATCGCCATCTCGCAGGGCGCGGGCGCGAACGTCGTCAACGCCGACCGGATGTGGCACTACACCGAGGGGATCCACAACTGGGACCCCATCTGGCCCGACCACGCCATCCGGATCATCCCCGGCCCGTCGTCGATGTGGTTCGACGCGACCGGGCAGCGGCTGCCCGCGCCGAACTTCCCCGGCTTCGACACCAACACGACGATGAAGGCGATCCTGGCCACCGGCCACGACTACTCCTGGTTCGTGCTGACCCAGACGATCCTGGAGAAGGAGTTCATGCTGTCGGGGTCGGAGCAGAACCCCGACTTCACCGACAAGGACCTCAAGAAGACCATCGGGAACCGGGTGAGCAAGGGCGCTCCGGGCCCGGTGGACGCGTTCAAGCAGCACGGCGTGGACTTCGTGGTCGCGCGGACGCTGCCGGAACTGGTGCAGGGCATGAACAAGCTGTCGCGCGGCCCGCAGGTCGACGAGGCCGAGCTGCGGCGCCAGATCGAGGCCCGTGACGGCGAGGTCGCGAACCCGTACTCCAAGGACCTCCAGCTGATGGCGATCGGCAACGCCCGCCGCTACATCGGCGACAAGCTCGCGCGCGCCGTCAAGCCCCACCGCTTCCTCGACCCGGCGCACGGCCCGCTGATCGCCGTGCGGCTGAACGTCCTCACCCGCAAGACCCTCGGCGGCATCCAGACCAACCTCGACTCGCAGGTGGTGCGGCCCGACGGCGAGCCGTTCCCCGGCCTGTACGCGGCGGGCGAGGTCGCCGGGTTCGGCGGCGGCGGCGTGCACGGGTACAACGCGCTGGAGGGCACGTTCCTCGGCGGCTGCATCTTCTCCGGCCGCGCCGCGGGCCGCGCGCTCGCCAGGACGCTGTCGTGACGGGTACCGCGCTGGTCACCGGCGCCTCGTCCGGCATCGGCCGCGCGACCGCCGCCGCCCTCGTCGCGCTCGGCTACCGGGTGATCGGCACCAGCCGCAACCCCGACGCCATCGCGCCCGCCGAGCGGGTCGAGGGCGTGGAGTACCGCGCGCTCGACCTGATGGACGCGCGGGCCGTCGAGGAGTTCGCGCCGGTGCTGGCCGACGTGGACGTGCTCGTCAACAACGCGGGCGAGAGCCAGGTCGGACCGCTGGAGGAACTGCCCACCTCGGCGATCGAGGAGGTGTTCCGGCTCAACGTGCTCGCGCCGGTGCGCCTGACCCAGCTCGTCCTGCCGGGGATGCGCGCCCGCCGCCGCGGCCGGATCGTCATGGTCGGGTCCATGCTGGCGAGCTTCCCGCTCGCCTACCGGTCTTCCTACGTGGCGACCAAGGCGGCGATCAAGGGGTTCGCCGACGCGGCGCGGCTGGAGGTGTCGCCGTTCGGCGTCGGCATCACGACCGTGGAACCCGGCTCGATCAACACGGGCATCAGCGGCAGGCGCACGAAGTACATCGCGGACGACTCGCCCTACGGGGACGACTACCGCACGATGCTGTCCACTTTGGACGCGAACGAGGAGTCCGGCATCCCGCCGGAGAAGGTCGCCGAGACCATCGTCCGCGCGGTGCGGGCCGCGTCGCCGCGACCGCTGTACGCGGTGGGCAGCCGCGCCCCGCTGGTCTTCGCCGTCCGCCGCCTCACGCCCCGGTCGTTCGCGCACCGGCTGACCGCCCGCGCGCACGGGCTCAAGCGGTGAGCGCGCGAGGCTGAGCCGTCGGCCACCGGGAAGGGGTGCCGCCCCCTCCCGGTGGCCGGCGGCAGCCACGCCGAGCAGCCCCGCTCCGCAACGGGCCCCGCACGTCGTCGTGGCGGACTCGGCGCGCCACGACGGTGCCGAGGAGGCCCGGCTCCGAGGTCCGCCCGCACGTCACCGCCCCACACCGAAGCATCGGCCACCGATGCTTCGATCCCTTTCCCCGCACCGTCTTCCGAGTCACCCGATGCGCACGACCGTGCCCCGGCCGGCGGTACCCGTGGCACCGCCGAGGTCCTCATAACACTCATTTCTGGTTGATGCGGCAAATACCTTGTCACTCTTCTGAGTGAAATCCCTGTCCACGTCAGTGCAGCTCCCCTACCGGCGGTGGTACGACAACCACAATGCGGTCGAGCAGCCAGCCGTCGCCCGATCGGTCGTGGTCGCCAAGGACACACCTCGGAACGACAGGGAAGCGGTCATGGAAATCCTGCTGAGCGTGGAGAACGCGCCAACCCCCACCGGGGGCGTGGCGGTCGTCGCGAGGGGCGAGGTGGACTTCAGCACGGCGGGCCTGCTCGACGACCGCGTCGTCGAAGCCGACGAGCTGGTCGTCCCGCCCCGCTCCGTCGTGGTCGACCTGAGCGGGGTCACGTTCCTCTCGGCCGCGGGCGTGGGCGTCCTCGTGGCCGCGCACCACCGGTCGCTCCGCCGCGGCGTACCGCTCTGGGTGGTGGTGTCCCACCGCTCCGTCCTCCGCACGCTGACCGCCTGCGACGCGCTGTCGGTGCTGCGCGTCGTGGACCGCTCCCCCGCGCCCGGCACCGGGCACCCGAACAGCAGAGCCCGGCACGCGTGACGGCGGCGGGGATGCGGGTCGACATGGTGGCGGCGGCGTGGGAGGCCGAGCCCGCCGAGCACGCGGCGTACGTCGAGGACCTCGCGGCGGCGCTGAGCAGGCAGGGCCACGAGGTCACGCTCCACGTCCGAAGGCACACCCCCGACCTCCCCGACGTCGAGCGCACCCGGCGCGGCTACGACCTGGTGCGGGTGCCCGCGGGGCCGCCCGTCCCGCTGTCGAGGGTGGAACTGCTCCACCACCTCGACGAGTTCGCGACCTTCCTCGACCGCGACTGGGCGAGGAACGCGCCCGACGTGGTGCACCTGCACTCCTGGATGTCCGGGCTCGCGGTGCGCGAGTCGCCCGCCCCGCTGGTGCAGTCGTTCCACGGCCTCAAGTTCGTCGAGCACCGCCTCCACCGGCTGGTCGTGCGGGGGCGGACCGACCTGGAGCGGCTGGTGGCCCTGGCCGCCGACCGGGTCGTGGCGACCAGCAGCGAGGAGCTGTTCGGGCTGGTGCGCCTCGGCGTGCCCAGGAGGAAGATGTCGCTGGTGCCGTGGGGTGTCGACGCGGAGCGGTTCAGCCCGGACGGCCCCGTCGCGCCGCGCGGTGACCTGCGCCGGGTGCTCGCACTGGGGGAAGTGCTGCCGCACAACGGCTTCCACACCGCGATCACCGCGTTGGCGACCGTGCCCAGGGCCGAACTGGTGATCGCGGGCCCGATCCGGTCCGCCACGCCCCGCGAGGACCCGGAGGTCGCGCGGCTCGTGGGCCACGCGCGCAAGCTCGGCGTCGCCGACCGGGTGCGCTTCACCAGCCTGGTGGCTCCCGACGACCTGCCCGCGCTCGTGCGCTCGGCGGACGTCGTCACGTGCGTGCCGTGGCACGACCCGTGCGGCGCGGGCGCGATGCAGGCCATGGCGTGCGGCGTCCCGGTCGTCGCCTCCGCCGTCGGCGCCCTGACCGACATCGTCATCGACGACCTCACCGGTGTGCTGGTCCCGCCCCGCGACCCGGTGGCGGTCGCCAGGGCGGTGCGCAGGCTGCTGGAGGACCCCATCAAGCGGGACGTCTGCGCGCTCACGGGTACCGACCGCGCTCGGACGCGCTACGGGTGGAGCCGCATCGCGACCGAGGTGGTCGGCGCCTACCGGAAGACGACGCGCACCCGCCGCGGCGGAGCCAGCGCCGAGCGGTGACCGCGGGCGTGCCACCAGCCCACCGGGGTGGTGCCCGTCAGAACAGCTCGGGGCAGTGCGGGGCGTGCTCGGCGAGGAACGCGACCGACAGCGCGCCGACCGACCCGGAGGTGTGCTCGCGCACCCGGCCCGCTCGGGCGAGCACGCTCAGGCGGGTGCCGCCGAGGAAGGCCGACCCGAGCGCGGCCACGTCCGCGCTGACGTCCGGCTCGTCGTCCGTCCTGCGCACCGAGGCGCGGCCCTTCTCGACGGTGAACCGCCACCGGCCCGCGTTGCGCGGGAGGAGCGGGTCGTCCACCTCGATCACCACGTCCACGTCGGACAGGTAGCGCCGCTGCTCCAGCGCGCGGTCGAGGTGGACGAGCCGCACCCACAGCGCGTCGTGGCGCCGCCGGACCGCGGCGCGCGGGTTGGCGAGCAGGTGCGGGATCGGGTCGTCGGCCGCCGTGTGGTGCGTGACCTCGCCGCCGAGGCCCAGGTCGAGCAGGTGGCGGTAGAGCGCGGCGTGCGCGACGTCGGTCTCCGCGACCAGCTCGTGCACGTGGAGCTCGTCGCGCGGCCCGCGCTCGTCCCACGCGGTCTTCACCCGGTAGACGACGTACCCCCGCGGGTGCAGGGCGTAGCGGAACGCCGAGAGCCCGTCGCGGTACCGGTCCTCGTCGGCGAGGTGGAACTCCCACGAGCCGTCCGTCCGGCCGAGCCACCCGACGCGCGAGGTCCGCACCCGCTCGTAGACCTCCTTCAGCACCGGGAGCGCCTGTTCGCGGGTGACCTCGCGGACCACCGCGTCGCCGACGTCGACGCCCGCGTGGAACGCCGCGCCGTGCGGGAGGGCGACGTGCACCAGGTCCGACGCCAGCGAACCGCAGCCGAAGCGGCCGTAGATCGCCCCGTCGGAGGCCCACAGGACCGCGAAGGCCTCGGGCACGCCGTCCACCAGGCTCGCCACCAGCCGGTTGAGCGCTCCCCTCCGCTGGTAGCCGGGCCGCACCCCGGCCGCCGTCAGCGCCGCGGCGGGCGCCACGACGCCTCCGGGCAGGGTGATCTCGCGGGTGAGCACCGCTCCGACGCCGACCATCTCGTCGCCGTGGAAGACGCCGCGGGCGCGGTCGAACTCGATCACGTGCTCCACCCGCTCGGGCCGGTCCTCGTCCAGGTCGGTGAGGAAGGCACCGGCGAGGACGCGGCGCAGCGGCACCACGTCGTCGACCGTGAGAACACGGACTGTGAACGGGTCATCACCCATGAGCTGTTCCTTCACACCGTTGACCACCGGAAAGACAGCGAAGGCTAACCTAACTTCACGTCCTGTGACATCCCTTCGCCCGGATCGCCACTTCCGCGCGAGCCTCGACTGGACGAGGCTGGCCGTCATGACCTTCGACATCGCCGCCGTCCGTTCCCGGTTCCCCGCGCTGAGCGACGGGTACAGCTACCTCGACGGCGCGGCGGGCACGCAGACGCCGACCTCCGTGATCGACGCCATCTCCTCCGCCTACCGGGTGGGCATCGGCAACGTCGGGGGCCCGTTCCCCGCGAGCGGCCGGTCGACGGCGATCGTCGCCGACGCGCGGCAGGCGGTGGCCGACCTGGTGGGCGGGGAGGCGTCCGGGGTCGTGCTCGGGCCGAACAGCACGACGCTGGTCTACCGGTTCGCCCACACCCTGTCCGCGGACTGGCGCGAGGGCGACGAGATCGTCCTGTCGCGGCTCGACCACGACGCCAACGTCCGCCCGTGGGTGCAGGCGGCGGCCCGCGCGGGAGCCGTGGTCCGGTGGGCGGAGGTCGACGTCGACACCGGCGAGCTGCCCGCTGACCAGTACGACGCGCTGCTCGGCGACCGCACCAGGCTGGTGGCCGTGACGGCGGCGAGCAACATCCTCGGCACCCGGCCGGACGTCGCCGCGATCACCGCCAAGGCCCGTGCCGCGGGCGCCCTGACGTTCGTCGACGGTGTCCACTCGACCCCGCACGACCTGCCCGACGTCCGCGAACTGGGCGCCGACTTCTTCATCACCAGCGCCTACAAGTGGGCGGGCCCGCACATCGGCGCCCTCGTCGCGGACCCGGCGCTGCTGGAGACCCTGCACCCGGAGAAGCTGGTGCCGTCGCCGGACCGGGTGCCGGAGCGGTTCGAGACGGGCACCTCGCCGTTCGCCGACCTGGCCGGGGTCACGGCCGCCGTCGAGCACCTGGCCGGGCTGGCGCTCCCGCTGCCGTCGCTGTCCCGCCGCGAGCGGCTGCGGGTGTCGATGGACGCCGTCGCGGCGCACGAGGGCGAACTCTTCGAGGTGCTGCTGGGCGGACTCGGCGGCCTGCCCGACGTGACGCTGTACGGCAAGCCCGCCCGGCGGACCGCCATCGCGTACTTCCGCGTCGCGGGCCGCACGCCCGCCGAGGTGGCGGAGCACCTGGCGGTCAGCGGCGTGAACGTGTGGCACGGGCACAGCTACGCGTGGGAGCTGACCGGCGCGCTCGGCCTGCGGGACTCCGGGGGCGCGGTGCGGGCGGGGCTGGCGCACTACAACAACCGCGAGGACGTCGACCGCCTGCTCGCGGCGGTGGCGGAGCTGACCGGGGCCGGGTGAGGGCCGGGTCAGCGCACGTCTCCGCGCCGCGCCATCGTCGATGCCGTCTCGACGATGGTCGGCCCGGGGTGCGCGCGGGCCGTCGACCGCGGTCGACGGCCGCCCGCGTCACGGGCCGGGCGTCAGCCCGCCCGCTCCCGCCGCCACGCGCGGTAGGCCCGGTAGGCCACCAGCGCGGGCATGCTCGCGGTCACGACCGCGCCCACCGCCACGAGGACGACCGAGGACCACCACGTGCCGAGGACGATCACGGCCAGTCCGACCAGGTAGGTCGCCAGCAGCACGAGGACGCCCCGGACCGCACGGGGAACCCGCGACGTGCGCCCGTTCAGCTTGCGCACCGTGGCGGCGAACCGGGGATCGCCTTCGGTCAACCCCCGTTCGATCTCGGCGAGTTGCCGTATCTCCTGATCGCGCAACGCCACTCGTCAGCCACCTCCGCGCTGTGCCCGCTGGGGACTCGGACCCCGACCGACCCCAGTATTACCCAGGATTCGGCCGACGGCCACGAAATCCACCGTGGCACGAGCGCGGTCCAGACCAGTGGAGACACGACGGCGCGGAACTGGGACCGCTCCCAGGACTGGTCGGTCCGTTCGGGGTCCTCGGGATGGCGAAGATCCTCATCACGGGCGCGTCGGGCACCGGCGGGTCGACGGCCCCGCGGCTGCCAGTCCCGCGCGGTCACCGGACGGTCGACACCGACACCGACCGGTGGAGCCGCGGGACCACCGGGCCGGACGGTTCGCCGGACCGGGTGTGGCGCGAGGAGGCGATGACCGACCTGCTCACCGGCCACGACGGCGATCACCTCTTCGTCGCCGGGTGCCGGACCGACCAGGGCGCCTCCTCCCCGCTGTTCGACCACGTCGTCCTGCTGAGCGCCCCGCCGACGTGCTGCCTGCCCGCATCGCGGCCCGCACCGACAACCCCTGCGGCAAGCGGCCGGAGGAGAGGGCGAAGGCACCGGCCGACCTCGCCGCCGCGGAACCGCTGCCGCGTGCGACCGCCACCGCGGAGGTCGACGCCTCCGCGGCCCCGCACGACGTCGTTCGACGCCTGGAGGCCCTGGCGCGTGCGAAGATCGCGCCCGGCTGATCGGGTTCGACCGCGGAGGTTGCCTGTGTACGCGAAGTCCCTCGGCGACGACGGCGCGGAACTGCGGCCGCTCACCCCCTGGCACGCCGAGGAGTTCCTCACCCACGTGGACCGCGGGCGCGAGTACGTCGGGCGGTACGTCGGCCTGCCGGACGCCGTCACCGACCTGGCGTCGAGCCGGGCCTACCTCCGGTCGTACGCGGAGAGGGCGGCGGCAGGCACCGGCCGGATCGACGGCATCTGGGTGGACGACGTCCTGGTGGGCGGCGTGCTGTTCCGGACGATGGACCTGTCGCTCGGCCTCGCCGAGGCGGGGTGCTGGCTGGAGCCGTCGGCGACCGGGAGGGGACTCGTGACCAGGGCGGCGCGGGTGATCATCGACTGGGCGGTCCACGAGCGGGGCGTGCACCGGGTGGAGTGGCGGGCGGCGACGGGGAACACGGCCAGCACCGCCGTGGCCGAGCGGCTCGGGTTCACCAGGGAGGGCGTGCTGCGGCAGAGCTACCCGCACCGGGGCGAGCGGCACGACATCGAGGTCTGGTCCGTCCTCGCGCCCGAGTGGCGGGGGTAGGGCCGTCCTCGGCGGACCGGGCGGTGCGCGCCGGTGAACCAGAACTCGCCGACCGCGCAACTGACTCCACCGCGGGTGTCCTTGGCGTCGGTGGGGTGGAGCGACTGGACGAGTGCCTGGAGCGGGCGAGGTCGCCGACCCGCGGCGAGTGGATCAGCGTCGCCCCGAGGTCGCGCGTGCCGCGCCGGCGGACGCGGGTGCCCGGCTCGTCGACCCGGACGTCCACGACGACCTCGCGGTGGGCGCGGGGCCGGGTGTCGACCTGGTGCTGTTCGAGGCGGCGGGGCTGATCCGCCCTGGACTCGCGGCACCGCTGGCGACCGCGCCCGTGCGGGAGCGGGCGGAGCTGGTCGGGTCGCCGGACGTCCGCGCGCTCGTGGAGCTGATGGCGTCCTCCCCGTCACGCCCGAGCGCTGCCGGGCCGCACGGCAGGCGCGCCGGCGGCTGAGGCGCGGCGTTCGCGCGGGCCGAGGTCGACGTCCTGATCGGGCCCACCGCGCCGATCCCGCCTCCCCTCCTGGGCGAGAGCGAGACCGTGGTGCTGAACGGCCGCGCCGTGCCGGTCTTCGCGACCGCCACCCGCGGCACCGGGTCGGGCACCGTCGCGGGCCTGCCGATGGTGTCGCTGCCCGCCGGGACGACCGGTGCCGGACCGCCCGCGGGGATGCGCCTGGAGGGCCGCCCCTTCGACGACGCCCGGCTGCTCGCCACCGCGAGCGCCGTCCGGGCCGCGTTCGGCGACCTGCCCGAGGGGAGGGCACCGGTGGCGCCCTCCCCTCCGCCGGCTACGCCGGAGCGGTGAAGGTGTGGTTACCGGCGGGCAGGCGGTAGGCGGCCGAGCCGCCGCCGTAACCGAACGGCACGGCCTGGGCCGGAGCCGTCACGGCCGCGGCCGACGCCGCGGGGACCCGAACGGTCGCCGACGTCCCGGCGGGCACCGTGACCCGCAGGGTCAGCACGCCACCGGAGACGGACCAGTCGCTGACCGCCTTCCCGTACGGCGTCTCGTAGGCGGACCTGGCGGACGTCAGCCCACCACCGGGCTTGGGCGCGACCAGCTGCGACCGGTACCCCGGCGACGCCGGGCCGAGGCCGCCGACCTGGCGGTAGAGGAAGTCGCCGACCGAGCCGAACCCGTAGTGGTTGAAGGAGTTCATCCCCTTGTCCTGGAGGCTCCCGTCCGGCCGGATGCCGTCCCAGCGCTCCCAGATCGTCGTCGCTCCCCTGTTCACCATGTAGCCCCAGCCGGGGTAGTCGGGCTGGAGCAGCACCTGGTAGGCGACGTCGGCGCGACCGTGGTCGGCCAGCACCGGCAGGAGGTTCTCCACACCGAGGAACCCGACCGTCAGGTGTCCGCCGGACGCGCCGATCCTCGCGACCAGCTTGTCCACCAACGACTGCACGCGGTTCTGCGGCACGAGCCCGAACGCGAGCGCCAGCACGTACCCGGTCTGCGTGTTCCCGGACACCGTGCCGTCGGCCGCCACGAACCGCGAGGTGAACGCCGCCGCGACCTGGTCGGCGAGCGCGCCGTACCGCGCGGCGTCGGCGGTCCGCCCGGTCGCCTCGGCCATCCGCGACACGAGCCGCGCCGACCAGCTGAAGAACGCCGTGGAGATGATGTTGCGGGCCGTGTCGTCCTGGACGTTGAGCCAGTCCCCGAAGCCGCCGTCGTCGCGGATCAGGTTCGCGTCCGCGGTGGAGCGCAGGTACTCGACCCACCGGGTCATCGCCGAGAAGTTCTCGTCGACCACGCGCACGTCGCCGGAGCGCTGCCAGAGCGTGTGGGGCACGATCACCCCGGCGTCGCCCCAGCCCGCGATCCCCTGTCCCGCACCGAGGTCCGGGGCGGTGTTGGTGAAGGCGCCGTCGGCGTGCTGGGCGTCGGTGAGGTCGTCGGTGAACTTGTCGAGGAACGTCGACATGTCCATGTTGAACGTCGACGTGGCCGCGAACGCCGCGATGTCACCGGTCCAGCCCAGCCGTTCGTCGCGCTGCGGGCAGTCCGTCGGCAGGGACAGCATGTTGGAGCGCTGGCCCCACACGATCGCCTGCTGCACCCTGTTGAGCATCGGGTTGGACGTGCTCAGCGTGCCCGCCTCCGGCGCGGCCGTCCACGCGGTGCGGCCGGTGACGGCGGACGCGGTGGGCGTGCCGGGGAAGCCGGTCACCTCGACGTAGCGGTAGCCGTGCACGGTGAACCGGGGCTCGTAGGTCTCCGTCCCGTTGCCGGACAGCGTGTAGGTGTCCGTGCCGAGGCCGTCGATCCTCAGGTTCTCGGTGTACAGCGTGCCGTCGGCGTTGAGGATCTCGCCGTGCCGCATGGTCACCACGGTGCCCGCCGGGCCCGCGACGCGCAGCCGGTTCCAGCCGGTGGCGTTCTGCCCGAGGTCGAAGATCCACACACCGGGCCTGGGCTGGGTGATCGCGACCGGGGTCCGGTCGTGCCGCACCCGCACGCCCTCGTCGACCTGGGCCACCAGATTCGGCGGCGCCTCGGCGCGCACGCCGACCGCGCCCCAGGAGCTGTCGTCGAACGCCGCCCCGTCCCAGCCGCCGGGGAGCTTGCGGGCGTCGTAGCGCTCGCCCATCTGCATGTCGTCGGCGGTGATCGGGCCCGCGGTGTACTTCCAGCTGCCGTCGGTCGCGACGACGGAGGTGGTGCCGTCGGTGTGGGTCAGCCGGAGCTGGGCCGAGTACCACGGCTTGGGGCCGTAGTTGCCGCCGCCGTACCAGGCGACGGTGCCCGCGTACCAGCCGTTGCCCAGCCACGCGCCGAGCGCGTTCGTCCCCTGGACGATCCGGTCGGTGACGTCGTACTCCTTGTACTGCAAGCGCTTCCGGTAGTCGGTCCAGCCCGGCGCGAGCACGTCGTCACCCACCTTGGCGCCGTTCAGCCTCGTCTCGTGCAGGCCGAGCGCGGTGGTGAACAGCCGGGCCTCGGCGATCGGCTTGCCGACGGTGAAGGCCTTGCGCAGCAACGGGGACGGGGTGGTCTGCGGAACGCTGACCCCGCTCCCCCACGGCCCCGTGCCGTAGGCCGCGGCGACCTTGGCCGCGGGCCAGGCCGAGTCGTCGAAGCCGGGCTGCTCCCAGCCGGGTGGCGCGGACCGGGAGGACTTCCAGCTCGCGTCGGTGTCCGCGACGGCGGTGCCGGCCACCACGAGCCGGGCGATGACGCCCGCGGGCGACTGGCTGGTGTTCTGGCCGGACAGCGCGATGGTGTTGGCGCCCGCGCGCAGCCTGCTCGCGACGTCGACGACGGCCGCCGTCCTCCACGAGTCCACGACCCGCGGCGAGGTGCTGACCTGCGTGCCGTTGATCCACACGTCCACGGTGTCGTCGCCGGTGACGACCAGGCTCGCGACCCGCGGCGCCGAGGTGAGGGTGGCGGTGGTGCGGAAGTAGCGGGTCGCGGCGGGCACGCCCGCGGCCGGATCGCCCTCGGAGTACCAGATCCAGTTCGCCCCGCCCAGGCCCTGCGGGGTGCCGGGCTGCCCGATGAACGCCCCCCGCCACTCCGTCGCCGGGGCCAGCAGGCCGGTTTCGAACGACCGCACGGCGCTCCAGCCGCTCGCCCGTCCCTGGGTGTCCCAGATCCGGACGCGCCAGAAGTAGCGGGTGTGCGACGCCAGCGCGCCGCCCGCGTGGACGACGTCGACCGACCGGCCGCTCGCGACGGGCCCGCTGTCCCACACGTCGCCGGTCGCGGCGCTCGGACCGGTGCTGACGAGCACCTGGTAGGCGCCCTGCGCCTGGCCCGCGCCACCGGTCAGCTTCCAGCCGAACCGGGGCCGGGGCGTGTCGATCCCGAGCGGGTCGACCCGGCGTTCCGTGGTCGTGGCGCCGACGCCGAGCGGTGACGGGGCGTTCGGGTCGGGTGCGGTGACCCGGTTGCCCCACGGTCCGGTGCCGTTGGCCCCGAGGTCGGCCGCCGCCGACCAGGGGCCGTCGCCGAAGCCGGGCATCTCCCAGCCGTCCTCCGGGGTGCGCGAGACCTTCCAGGCGCCGTCGGTGGTGAGGTCGACCGTGCCGCCCGCCGTGACGACGCGCACCCGTCCGAGCAGGCCGGCAGGCCCTGCGGAGGAGTTGCGCGACACGACGGCGAGCGTGTTCGCGCCGGTGGTCAGCGCGGACCGCAGGTCGACGTGCAGGGCCTTCGTCCACGAGTCGACCTCGCGGGCGGAGGAGGCCAGTGGCGTGCCGTTGAGCCAGACGTCGACCGTGTCGTCGCCGGTGACGACGAACTGGGCCTCCGCGACCGCGCCGGTCGGAACGGTGAACGTCCGGCGGAAGTACCGGTCGCCCGCCGGGGCGGACACGGCGGGGTTGCCCTCCGGGAACCAGACCCAGTGGGCTCCGCCGAGGCTGACGGGGATGGCGGCGGCCGAGGCGGTCGGCCCGGCCAGGGTGGTGGAGATCAGGAGGAGGACGAGGCTCGCCACGAGGACGTGGAGACGTCCTCGCCGTGCGGTTGGTGCGCGTCGCATGCTGGGCTCCGCGGGATGTCGAGGGCAGGGACCCGATCGATTAAAACGTTTCAATTCCGCTGGCACGACGAAGTTAAGTGATCGGCGTCACAGCCGTCAACCGCCAGGTCGACCAGCCCCGGAGATCCCCGCCGACCAGGACGACGCCGTTCGGCCCAGCGGCCGCTGGCCGATACGTCACTTTCACGGTTAAGCAACAGGACTCTTCGTGACATCAACCCTGAGTCATGAAACGTTGACAGACAGCGAGAATGCTCCTATGGTCCAGATGCTTATCCGGTTAAGCAACACGGTCACCACCCCCTGTGAACCAAGGAGGCCGTCCCATGCGCTCCACCCAGCGAAACCCCGGAGAACACCGAGGACCACCGGTCCGGCGGCGGTTCGCGACCGTCGCCGTGCTCCTGCTGGTCACGTCCCTGCTCACCCCCCTGTCGGCGCGGGCGTTCCCCGCCTCCACCCGCGCGGCCCTGATCGACTACCTGTCCGGCATCTCCGGCCGGTACACGCTGTCCGGCCAGCACAACCGCGAACCCAACTCCGACCCGACGAAGTACACCCGCGTCGCCCAGGGCATCACCGGCCAGACGCCGGGGCTGTGGGGCGGTGACTTCCTGTTCCTGCCGGACGACGTGAACCACCGCCAGTCGATGGTCGACGAGGCGATCCGGCAGTGGCGCGGCGGCTCCGTGGTCGCGCTGACGTGGCACCTCTGCCCGCCCACCAAGGGGTCCACCTGCGACTGGGCCAACGACATCAACTCCAGCCTCGACGCGGGCCAGTGGAGCCAGATCGTCACCGACGGCAGCGCGCTCAACACGGCGTACAAGAACCGGCTGAACGAGGCCGTCCCCTACCTGCGCCAGCTCCAGAACGCGGGCGTTCCCGTGCTGTGGCGGCCGATCCACGAGATGAACGACGGCTGGTCGTGGTGGGGCGGCAAGCCCGGCGCGGCGGGCAGCCGCAAGCTCTACCAGATCGCCCACGACTTCTACACCAGGACCCAGGGCCTCACGAACCTGGTGTGGGTGTGGAACGTCAAGGACGTGAACATGGGCTCGATCGGGGAGTACTGGCCGGGAGCGTCCTACGTGGACGTCGCCAGCCTCGACGTGTGGGCCAAGTACGACCCGAGCGCGTCGGACTACCAGGCGATGCTCGCCGTGGCGGGCGGGAAGCCGATCGCACTGGCCGAGGTCGGCCGCGTGCCGAGCCCGGCGCTGATGGACGCGCAGCCGCGCTGGGCGTGGTGGATGGTGTGGGCGGAGTGGCTCACCGACCCGGCGTACAACAACAACGCCGCCGTGCAGGCGTCGTACTTCTCCCCCCGCGTGCTCAACCGCGGCGAGTTCACCGTTCCGGCGGGCGGCGGGGGCGGTGGCGCGCGGGTCGGCCCGATCACCGGTCTCGGGGGCAAGTGCGTCGACGTCGCGGGCGCCAACCCGGCGAACGGCACCAGGGTGCAGCTCTACCCGTGCGACGGCGGCAGCGCGCAGCAGTGGACCGTCGGCGCGGACGGCACGGTCCGGGCGCTGGGCGGGTGCCTGGACGTCAACGGCGGCATCAACGCCGACGGCACGGGGGTGCAGCTCTGGACCTGCCTGGCGGGCAACGAGCACCAGCGGTGGACGGCGAACGGGAGCACCCTGGTGAACCCCGAGACCGGGAAGTGCCTCGACGCCACCGGGCAGTCGAGCGCCGACCGGACCCCGTTGCAGATCTGGACCTGCAACGGGCAGACCAACCAGAACTGGGTGCTGCCGGGGAGTTCGGCGCGGTGCACGCGCGCCGTCGGTCCCGGCGAACGGATCCTGCCGGTCACGTTCGCCGGGACCACCTACCAGGTCACCGCGTACGTGCCCGCGGGCGCCGACGGCACCCTCCCCCTGGTGCTGAACCTGCACGGCAGCACCGGAACGGGCGCGGGCCAGCTCGCCTACAGCGACATGAAGGCCGCGGCGGACCGAGACCGGTACCTCGTGGTCGCGCCGAGCGGCGCGATCCCCAGCGGCGGCGGGTACGTGTGGAACGTGCCCGGTGTCGGCTCCCCTCCCGCGGGCGCTCGGGACGACGTGGCCTTCCTGGACCAGGTCGTCGCCACCCTGGCCGGTCCCCTGTGCGCCGACACGACCCGCGTCCACGGCACCGGGTACTCCGGCGGCGGCCGGATGATCTCGGCCTACGCCTGCGCCCGTCCCGACCGGATCGCCGCCGTCGCGCCGGTGGCCGGGCTGCGCGCGGGCCGTCCCGACCCGCAGGACGCCTCCCGGCCGGAAGCCGGTTCCTGCCAACCGGGGCGCGGTGTGCCCGTGATCGCGTTCCACGGTCAGCAGGACGCCACCAACCCGTACGCGGGCGGCGGCGGCGACGTGTGGCGGTACTCCGTGCCCGCGGCGCAGCAGCGGTGGGCGGTGCTCGGCGGCTGCGGCGCGAGCCCGACCACCACGCAGGTCTCCGCGCACGTGGGCCGGTCCGCCTACACCGGCTGCGGGGCGGGCGTGGAGGTCGTCCTCTACTCGGTCTCCGACGGCGGGCACACGTGGCCCGGTTCGCCGACCGGGTCGGCGGGCAACGGCTCCACCACGCGGGAGATCTCGGCGAACTCCCTGATGTGGCAGTTCTTCCAGCGCTTCCAGCGTCCCTGACGCGGCGGCCTATACTGCGCTCCCAGTACTTTGGGGGTCGCGGTGGCTGTGGACAGTGACGAGTTCTTCGAGGTCGTCGGCGGGCTCGTCGACGTGACGCGCGCGGAGGGCGAGCAGTACAGCTCGTTCAGCGTGAGCGGCAAGCGGTTCGGCTACCACTGGCCGCGCACGCGCACGGTCGGCCTGAAGCAGACCGTGTCCGAACAACTCGCCCTCGTGGCCGAACGCCCGGACGTGTTCGAGCCGCAGTTCACCTCGGGCGGGTTCGGCTGGGTGGTCGTCCACCTCGACGGGATCGAGGTGGACGAACTCACGGAACTCGTGTTCGAGGCGTGGCGGCTGTCCGCGCCCGAGTCGCTCATCGCCGAGGTACCCGACCTGGCCCAGCGCTAGGAGCGCACCGACGTCGGTGCGCGGGACCGACTCCCGGCACGGGAATCGGCCACCGGTTCGTCCGGACCACGACCACCGACGAGGCTCTCGGTCCTCACCCGGCTCCTCGACGGTGGTGCCGGGCCGGGTCCGCACCTGGACACCGAGGCCACGCGCGGCGCAGGGGTCCACCAGGGCGGGCACACCCCCGGAGGTCACCGGCCCGACGACCTCGGCCGCCGCGATCGTCGGTGTGCCCGCGTCCCCGTGGGGAACGTCGAGCGGTCGTCGTCGAGCCACCGGGCGGTGGTGCGGCTGGCCGACCAGGTCCCAGGTCGAGCCGATCCGCCGCACCACCCGCCTGCCCGGTTCGGACCGGGGCCAGCCCGGATCGCCGGTCGTGGCGAAGTCCACCCGCGCCCGGTGCGTCCGGGTGGCGAGGTCGGCGGGTGGGGCGGTCGTGCCGAGCAGGGCGTTCGGCCCGTGCGGCGACGGCAGGTCGACGCGGTCGAAGACGAACGGCAGCTCCACCACGTGGCCCGCGCCGAACCGGCCGTCTAGGGCGTCGGACCGCCAGGTGAACTCGCGGACGAACGTCGGCGAGCCGGTCGCGGCGTGCGCGTCGGCCAGGCGCCGCGTTCCCGCGCCGAGCAGGCCCTCGCCCAGGACGGCGGTCCGCGGCTCCCACTCCGCGGCGTTCGGCCGCTCGGCCCGGTGCCGCCGCACCACGTCGTCCGGTCGCTCGTGGAAGCGGGCCGCGAGGGTCGGCACGTCCTCGGCGGGCCGCAGGTACAGGCTCCCCTCGTGGAGGTTGGTGCCGATGAGCAGGTCGATCCCGCCGCGCACGGCGTCGGCGGGCTGCTGGTCCAGCACCAGGCTGAACGGCGTGGTGCCTGCGTCCCGGACCTCCGTCCACGGCTCGTGCGGCCGGGGCGGGGCGAACCGCAGCGCGCTGACCGGGGGTGCCGCGTACGGCACACCGAGGAACTCCGTGCCGTGCGCGGCTCTCCGGCGGCGCACCGGCCCCGAGGTCGTGCGCACCACCGGGGTGCCCATCACGCGCCGTACCGCGGGAACGGGGCCCACCCGGAGATGGCGAACGAGGAACCCCGGTGCTCGACGGTGAACGCGCTGTGGCCGCTGATGTGCGCGGGCAGCACCAGCGCGCGCTGGTCGGCCGCCCAGGCGAGCAGGTGCCGCCGCGTCCGGCGCGACCCCGCGGCGTCCTCGCAGAAGCAGCTGTTGTGGTCGGGTTCGGCCACCTGCCACGGCGTGTGCACCAGGTCGCCCGCGAACAGCGCCTGCTCGCCGCCGGAGCGGAGCTTGAGCACGCTCGACCCCGGCGTGTGGCCGGGTGCGGCCTCCAGGGTCAGGTTCGCGTCGATCCGGTGCTCGTCCTCCCACAGCACCACCTGCCCGTTCGCGTGCACGGGCGCGACGCTGTCCTCGAACACGTTCTCGTTGACCCCGCCCGCGACCGCGGGGTTGTTCGCGGGGTTCCAGAACTCGAAGTCCGCCTTCGGCACCAGGTACGTGGCGTTCGGGAACGTCGGCTCCCACTCGCCGTCGCGCAGCCGGGTGTTCCAGCCGACGTGGTCGACGTGCAGGTGCGTGTTCACCACGACGTCCACGTCCTCCGGCCGCACGCCCGCCCGGTCGAGGTTCCCGAGGTAGTCGAGGTCCAGGTGGTCCCACCAGGCGACGGCGGGCCGCGACTTGTCGTTGCCGACGCCCGTGTCCACCAGGATCGTGCGGCCCCCGCTGCGCAGCAGCCACGTCTGCATCGCGACCTGCACGACGTTGTCGGCGGGGTTCAGGTGGTCCGGCACGAGCAGGTCGTGCCGGTCCCGCCACGCCTTCTCGGGCGAGCCGGGGAAGAACTGGTCCGGTGTCATGCCCACCGGCCCGTGCATCTCCTCCACGCGCGCCACCACGACGTCGCCCACCGTGATCTCGTCCACATCAGCCTCCGGATTTCGTTGTCCCACAACGAATCCTGAGGTTCCGGAGCGGCGTTATCCACACCCCGCGGGGGCTAGGCACGGCCGGGTCGGGGGACCTCCGCCTCCACGAACTCGCGGAACGCGCGGGCGGGCCGCCCGGTCACGCGGTCGACGGCGTCGGTGACCCGGTCCTCCGACCCGCCCCGGACGTCCTCGTCCAGCGCGGCGAGGAACGCGGCGAACTCGGCGGGCAGCCCCGACGCCGCGAGGTGCCGGGTGAGCTCCTCCGTGCTGAGCGACCGGTGCCGCACGGGGGTGCCGGTCCACTTCCCGATGATCTCGGCGGCCTCCGCGTAGCTCACCGCCTCCGGCCCCGTCAGCACGTGGTCGGTGTTGTGCGGCACGGCGTCGGTCAGCGCGTGCCCGGCGACGGCGGCGATGTCGCCCGCGTCGACGAACGCGACCCTGGCACCGCCCGTCGCGCTGACGATCTCCCCCGTCCGCACACCCGCTCCCACCTGGTGGGCACCGGTGAAGTTCTGCATGAACCAGGACGGCCGCAGCACCGTCCACTCCGGAACCTCGGCGCGGACGAGGGAGTGCAGCGCGCCGAGCGGCCGGTCGCCCTCCTCCATCGCCGACGAGCTGAGCAGCACCACGCGCCGCACCCCCGCCGCCAGCGCGTCGGCGAGGAACGGCTCCACCACCGGCACGGGGTCGACCACCCCGATGGGCGCGACCAGGTAGACGGCCGACGCCCCGGACAGCGCCGCCGCGTGGGTGGACCGGTCGGCCCAGTCGAAGCGGACCTGCCCGGCCTCCCGGGGCGTGCGCGTGGCCCGCCGGACCGGGGTACCTCGGCGCTGGAGGAACTCGACGACCCGCGAGCCGGTCGTGCCGGTCGCCCCGAGCACCAGGACCTCAGACATCGGCGTTCCCGGCGAACGCGCCCGCGGTCTCCCCGGCGCCGCTCAGGACGTCGGCGGCGGCGGCCGGGCTCCAGTAGTCGCGGTAGTGCCGGATCTCGCCGTCCCGCACGGTGATCACCGCGATGTACGACATCGAGTAGGCCTTGCCGGTCGGCACCACGACCCCGTTGGCCGTGAACTCCGCGACCACCACCTCCGGGTCGGTGGTCACGTGCACGACCGGCTCGGGGATCTCGCGGATGTCGAGCACGTCCGGGTACCCCTTCAGGTACTCCCGCACGGCCGCGCGACCGTCCAGCCGCCGAGGGGCACCGGGTTGGGCGAACGGGAACTCCAGCACGCCGTCCTCGGCCCACAGGTCCGCGAAGGCGGCCGTGTCGCCCTTCAGCAGCAGCTCCGTGGCGTGGGCGACGAGTTCCTGGGGTGTCATCTGACGATCTCCTAAATAGGACGAGACGGTAGCGTCCCGACCAACGTAGCACAGGACGGGACGGCACCGTCTCGTCGCTACACTCTTCGCATGACCCGTCGCGCGCCCACCGGGGCGGCCCTGCTGCAACCCGGTGTCACCAAGGCCATCACCGACGCCGTGCTGGCCGAGTGGGCCGAGCAGGGCTACGCGAGGCTGTCGATGGAGTCGGTCGCCAAGCGGGCGGGCGTGGGCAAGAGCGCGCTCTACCGCCGCTGGCCCTCCAAGCAGGAGATGGCGATGGCGGTGCTGGCCGACTTCAGCGTGGCGCTGGCCGCGACCCCGGACACCGGCTCACTGCGGGGAGACCTGCGCGAGGCGCTGGACAGCGTGCTCACCTGGCTGACCGACCCCAGCTTCTCCAGGATCATGCCCGACCTCGCGGCGGAGGCGACCCGCAACCCGGAGCTGTGCGCGTTCATGAAGAACATGATCGGCACACCGAGGCGCGAGCGCTCGGCCGTGATGCTGCACCGGGCGGTGGAGCGCGGCGAACTGCGCGCGGACGTGGACCTGGAACTGCTCCAGGACCTCCTGGCCGCGCCGGTCTACTGGCGCCTGAGCGTCCGGGGCTTCCCGGTGGAACCGACCTACCTGGACGACCTGACGGACCTGATCCTCCGCGCGGTCACAACCACCGGTTCCGCTTGAACGTCCGGTGCAGCACCAGGCACCCCACCGCCACGAACCCCAGCACCCCGTGGTACCCGTACTCCCACCCCAGCTCTGGCATGTGCTCGAAGTTCATCCCGTACAACCCGAACACCATCGTGGGCAGCGCGACGATGGCGGCCCACGACGTGATCTTCCGGACGTCGTCGTTCTGCCGCAGCGTGATCCTCGCCAGCGTCGCGTACAGCAGGCTCGTCAGCAGCTGGTCGAACGACTCGATCCGCTCCGACACCACGGCCAGCCGGTCGAGCAGGTCCCGGAACCCCTCCCGCACCTCCCCCACCACCTCCGGGCTCTCCACCGCTTCCCGCAGCACGACGGCCAGCGGCGTGACCGACCGGTTCAGCTCCACGACCTCGCGCTTCATCAGGTACATCTGCTCGGCCCCCACCAGCACGCCGGGCGCGAACACCAGCGCCTCGATCGCGTCGATGTCCCCCTCGAACGCCGACACGACCTCGACGTGGCTGTCCACCACGTGCCCCGCGACGGCGTGCAGCACGGCCGACGGCCCCAGCGCCAACCGCTCGGGCGAGGCCTCCAGCTCCTCCCGCAACCCGTGCAGGCTCGAATGGGCCCCGTGCCGGACGGTGATGACGAAGTCGTTCCCGAGGAACGCCATCACCTCGCCGGTCTCCACGATCTCCCCGCCACCGCCGGGTGCGGGGTGGGCGACGTGCCGCGCCGTCTTGAGCACCAGGAACGTGACGTCCCCGTACCGCGCCGCCTTCGGCCGCACGTACCCGGCCACGGCGTCGCGCACCGACCGCGCGGGCAGCCCGAACACCTCGGCGACCGACCGCACCTGCTCGGCCGTGGGCTCCAGCAGCCCGAGCCACACGAACCCGGTCCCCCGCCGGCGCACCTCGGCCGCCGCGCCCCGGTAGGTCCACTCCCCCGGCAGCCGCTCACCGTCGACGTAGACCGCGCACCCGACCACAGCGCCGCGCACCCCGTGCCCCTCGGCCGACGCGTCAGTCATGTGTTCCTCCCCCTCGCACCGCGATGCCGACCGCCATCCCACCGCACGGCCGATCCGCGGCTCCCGACGCCCCACGACACGGACGACCTCGACCGCCCGGACCCGCGGTTGTGGGAGACTCCGGCCATGTCGTCCATCCCCGAACGGATCGCCGCCGACCTCGAACAGGAGATCCTGGAGCGGCGGTTGGACTCGGGCGCGCGCTTCGCCCTCAGGACGGAGCTGATCGAGCGCTTCGGCGTCAGCGCCAACGCGATGAACGAGGCGCTGCGGATCCTGCGGGAGCGGGACGTGGTGCACGTCAAACCGGGCGCGCAGGGCGGGGTGTTCATCTCCCAGCCGCCCCCGCAGGTGCGGCTGGGCGTGATCGACCTGTGGTTCCGCGGTCTGCTCGTGGACGCCGTCGACCTCTTCGAGGCCAGGTCGCTGATGGAGGACGGCTTCGCGAGCACGGCGGCGGAACGGGCGACGCCGGAGGACGCGCGCGACCTCGCGTGGGCGCTGGAGGAGCTGCGGAACGCGCGGGAGGACGCGAGGGCCTACCTGGAGGCGAACATGCGCTTCCACAGCGCCGTCGCGAGGGCGGCGCGCGTGCCGGTGCTGGCGGGCATGTACGAGTCGATCGTGACCCTGGTGCGCGGCACGCTGGTCCGGGCCGAGTTCTCCGGCCCGGACGTGTGCGAGGTGATCGACCGCAACGTCGAGGTGCACGCGCGCCTGGCGAGGGCGATCACGACCCGCGACCACGGCGCGCTCGCCAAGGCGCTGGTGGAGCACCGGGCCGACCTGGTCCGGATCTCCGAGCCGTCGCGGTCACCGGGCCGCAGCGCCTGACCCCTCCGCCAGGAAGCCCTCCACGAGCGCGGCGAACCGCGCGCCGTGCTCGATCTGCACCCAGTGGCCGCACCGCGCGAACACGTGCAGCTGCGAGCGGTCGATGAGGTCGAGCAGCCGCAACGAGGTGGCCATCGGGATCACCCGGTCGTCGCGGCCGTGGACGATGAGCGTCTCGTGCGGCAGGGCCGCGATCACCTCCTCGTCGAGCGCCATCGCGTCGACGCCGTCCTGCCGGGGAGCGGGGAACATGCGGGAGTAGGCCTCGTGCACGCCGGGGCGGGTGGCCGCGTCGAGGCGCAGGCGCGCGAGGTCGTCGCCCACCGCGGCCCCGTCGTGGGTGAACACCCGCATGAGGTCGCGCATCGCGTCGAGCGACGGCTCGAACCCCCAGACGGCGTCGAGACCGGGCGTGAGGTCGAACGGGACGCCGACGCTGCCCATGAGGACGAGCCGGTCGACCCGCTCCGGGGCCCTGGCCGCCAGGCGCAGCGCCAGCGCGCCGCCGAAGCTGTTGCCCACCACGGAGACCACGGGCAGGTCCAGCGCGTCGAGGAAGCCGAGCAGGTGGTCGAGCCAGACGTCGGGGCCGTAGGCGACGTCCGGAGGTCGTTGCGTGTAGCCGAATCCGAGGACGTCGGGCGCGACGACGCGGTGGTGCCGGGACAGCTCGGGCAGCACGGTGCGCCAGTTCGCCCACGCCGAGACCCCTGGACCGGACCCGTGGACCAGCAGGACCGGCGGCCCTCCACCGAGGTCGTGGTAGTTGGTCGCCACGCCGCCGACGGCGACGGTCCGGCCGATCTCGTCGTTGTTCTCACCCATCGCTCGATAGTTCCACAAGAATCTGGAAGATTCTAGGAAGTTCAGACTTGAACAATCGGCAGAGCTGGTCATACACTTGCCGAACTAGTGGAACTTTGCGCAACAAGCGGTCGGGAGGCCAACGCGATGCCCAGCGTCACCGTGGTGCCGCACGACGTCCGCGCCGAGGCGCGGACCGGTGAGTCGGTGGTCGACGCGCTGCGCCGGGCGGGCTGGCGGAGCCCGTACCGGTGTCGGCGCGGGGGCTGCGGGGCGTGCAAGGCCCGGCTGGTCGAGGGGCGCGTGCGCTACGCGCACCCGGTCGCCGACTCGGTCCTCGACGCGGCCGAGCGGGCGGCGGGGCTGTGCCTGCCCTGCCGCGCCGAGCCCGTCACCGACGTCGTGGTCGACCTCGGTCCCGCACCGCTGCGCGCGGTTCTGGTCAGCACAGCGCTCGCGGACGAGGAAGGACGGTGACCATGGCGGTCATCAGGTTGGGGTACGTGCACGTGCGCGTCACGGATCTGGCGCAGGCGCGGCGGCACTACCGGGAGACGCTCGGGATGGACGTCGTGCACGAGGAGGGCGGCCGGGTCTACCTCAAGTCGTGGGACGAGGACGACCACCACTCGGTCGTCCTGGAGGAGGGCGGTGTCGGCCTGGTCAAGTTCGGCTACAAGGTCACCGGCGACGGCACGCTCGACGCGGTCGAGGACCGGGTGCGCGCGTTCGGCGCCACCTGCGAGCGGATGTCCGAGGGGGACAACGCGGGCGTGGGCGACGGGCTGCGCGTCACGCTGCCGTCCGACCACGTGCTGGAGCTCTACTCCGAGGTCGAGCACCTGGGCACGAAGGTCGGCAAGCTCAACCCCGACCCGTGGCCGCGGGGGCTGCGCGGGATCGGGGTGCCGCGGATCAACCACGCGCTCATCACCACCGAGGACCCGGCGCTGCTGGAGCGGTTCTTCCAGGAGGCGCTGGGGTTCCGGCCCGCCGAGCGGCTGGTGGCGGGCGACGAGGACTCCGACCTGGTCGGGTCGTGGATGTACTGCGGCGACCAGCCGCACGACATCGCGTTCGTCAAGGGCGCCAACGGGAAGCTGCACCACTTCGCCTACGAGGTAGACGACTGGAGCGCGCTGCTGCGGGCGGGCGACGTGATGTCGATGGACGACGTGCCGATCGACTTCGGGCCCACCCGGCACGGCATCACCCGCGGCGGGACGATCTACTTCTTCGACCCGTCCGGCAACCGCAACGAGGTCTTCTCCGGCGGTTACCGCACCGGGCCGGACTTCCGGCCGATCACCTGGACGATGGACCAGGCGGCGCGCGGCATCAACCACACCCACCGCGAGATCGACCAGGCGTTCCTGGAGGTCGTGACGTGATGGAGCGGCTGGCGGCCGACCTGCTCCTCGGCGCGCACCGCGACCGGGTGCCGTGCGCCCCGGTGCGCGACCTGATCGGCGCGGCCGACGTCGTCACCGCCTACGAGGTGCAGCGCCTGGTGACCGCCGCCCGGTGCTCAGCGGGGGCGGCGGTGGTGGGCCGCAAGATCGGTCTGACGTCCGAGGCCGTGCGGACGCAGCTCGGCGTGGACAGCCCCGACTTCGGGGTCCTCCTCGACGACATGGCGATGACCGAGGACTGGCCGATCCCCCTGGACCTGCTGCTGCAACCCCGGATCGAGGCCGAGGTCGCGTTCGTGCTGTCGGACGACGTGGACGACCCGGACGTGGACCTCGCCGGGGTCGTCGCCTACGCCTCGCCCGCGCTGGAGGTCGTGGACAGCCGGATCGCCGGGTGGGACATCACGCTCGGCGACACGATCGCGGACAACGCGTCCAGCGGGCTCTTCGTCCTCGGTCGCGCCAAGGTCCCGCTCGCCGAGTTCGACCCGGTCGCCACGCGCATGGTCATGACGCGGGGCGGCGAGGTGGTCTCGCGGGGCACCGGTGCCGACTGCCTCGGCGATCCGCTGGCGGCGCTGCGGTGGCTGGCGGTGACGGCCTGCGAGACCGGGTCGCCGCTGCTCGGCGGGCAGGTGGTGCTGTCGGGAGCGCTGGGTCCGATGGTCGCCGTCCGCGGCGGCGACGCCTTCCGGGCGCACCTGACCGGTCTCGGCGACGTCAGCGCCTCGTTCACGACGCGGGAGGACCGGGCATGAAGGTGGCCGTCATCGGCTCGGGCAACATCGGCACCGACCTCGTGGTGAAGGTGACCCGGCTGTCGAAGACCCTCGACGTGGGGGTGGTGGTCGGCATCGACGCCGCGTCGGAGGGTCTCGCCCGCGCCGCGCGGATGGGGGTCGCGACCACCCACCGCGGCGTCGAGGGGCTGCTGGCCGTGGACGGGTTCGCCGACATCGGGATCGTGTTCGACGCGACCTCCGCCGAGGCGCACCGCACCAACGCCCGGCTGCTCGCACCGCACGGCAAGAGGATGGTGGACCTCACGCCCGCCGCCCTCGGCCCGTTCGTGGTCCCGTCGGTCAACCTGGAGCAGCACCTCGACGCGGTCGACGTGAACATGGTGACGTGCGGGGGCCAGGCCACCATCCCGGTGGTCGCCGCCGTGTCCGGGGTGGTCCCCGTGCCGTACGCGGAGATCGTCGCCTCGATCGCGTCGCGGTCGGCCGGACCCGGCACCCGCGCGAACATCGACGAGTTCACCGAGACCACCGCGCGCGCGATCGAGGCCGTCGGCGGGGCCGCGCGCGGCAAGGCGATCATCGTCCTCACACCCGCGCAGCCGCCGCCGATGATGCGGGACACGGTGCTGTGCCTGGTGGACGCCCCCGACCCGAGCGCGCACGACGTGGTGCGCGCCGCGGTCGGCGCCATGGTCGAGCGGGTCGCCGCGTACGTGCCGGGGTACCGGCTCACGCGGCCGGTGCAGATCACCCCGGTCCCGGACGGGCAGCCCGTGCGCACGCTGACCGGCGGGGCGCGGGCGACCCACCAGGTGACGGTGTTCCTGGAGGTCGAGGGTGCCGCCCACCACCTCCCCGCCTACGCGGGCAACCTCGACATCATGACGTCGGCGGCGCTGCGGGTGGCCGAGCGGATGGCGGCGTCGTGACCGGGGTCTTCGTGCAGGACGTGACGCTGCGGGACGGGATGCACGCCGTGCGGCACCGGATGGACCCGGACGTGGTCGGGCGGGTCGCGGCGGCGCTGGACGCCGCCGGGGTCGACGGCATCGAGGTGTCGCACGGCGACGGCCTCGGCGGGAGCAGCCTCACCTACGGGCCGGGCAGCCACGGCGACCTGGAGTGGATCGAGGCCGCGGCGGCGAACGTCCGGCGCGCCAGGCTGACCACGCTGCTGCTGCCGGGGATCGGCACGGTGGCGCACCTGCGGGAGGCGCACGCGCTCGGCGTCCGGTCGGTGAGGGTGGCGACGCACTGCACGGAGGCCGACATCTCCGCGCAGCACATCGCGACCGCGCGCGAACTCGGCATGGACGTGGCGGGGTTCCTGATGATGAGCCACCTGACCTCCGCGCCGGAGCTCGCGGAGCAGGCGAGGCTGATGGAGTCCTACGGCGCGCACTGCGTGTACGTCACGGACTCCGGTGGCCGCCTGACGATGGACGGGGTCCGCGACCGGGTGCGCGCCTACCGCGAGGTGCTGCGCCCCGAGACGGAGATCGGCATCCACGCGCACGAGAACCTGTCGCTGTCGGTGGCGAACTCCGTGGTGGCGGTGCGGGAGGGCGCGTTCCGCGTGGACGCCTCGCTGGCCGGGCAGGGGGCAGGCGCGGGCAACTGCCCGGTCGAGGCGTTCGTCGCGGTCGCCGACCTGCACGGCTGGCGGCACGGCTGCGACCTGTTCGCGTTGCAGGACGCGGCGGACGACCTGGTGCGCCCGCTCCAGGACCGCCCGGTGCGGGTCGACCGCGAGACCCTCACCCTCGGGTACGCCGGCGTCTACGGCTCGTTCCTGCGGCACGCGGAGGCGGCGGCGCTGCTCCACGGCGTCGACACCCGCGCACTCCTGGTGGAGGTCGGCAGGCGCGGCCTGGTCGGCGGCCAGGAGGACATGATCGTGGACATCGCACTGGGCATGTCCACGTCCCCACGATGAACGGACACCGCACCATGCGCGCGATCGTGCTCGACGCCCCCGGCCCGCCGGAGGCGCTGGCCGTCCGGGAACTCCCGGTCCCCGAACCGGAACCCGGTCAGGTCCTCATCAGGGTCGAGGCGTTCGGCCTCAACCGGTCCGAACTGCACACCAGGCTCGGTCTCGCGGAGGGCGTCACGTTCCCCCGCGTGCTCGGCATCGAGGCGGCGGGCGTGGTGGAGCGCTGCCCCGGCGGCGAGTTCCCGGTGGGCGCGCAGGTGTTCGCGATGATGGGCGGCATGGGCCGCACGTTCGACGGCGGGTACGCCGAGTACACGTGCGTGCCCGCGACGCAGGTGCTCCGGTTCCGCAGCGACCTGCCGTGGTCGACGCTCGGGGCGGTGCCGGAGATGCTCCAGACAGCCCACGGCTCGATGACCGTCGGCCTCGGCGTCCGGGATGGACAGTCCATCCTGGTCAGGGGCGGCACGTCGTCGGTCGGCATGGCCGTGGCAGTGCTCGCCCAGCGGCGCGCCATGACCGTGTTCGCCACGACCAGGAACCCCGCCAAGGCTCGGGCGCTGACCGACCTCGGCGTGGACCACGTGCTCCTCGACGACGGCGACGTCGCCGCGCAGGTCCGCGCGGTGCTGCCGGAGGGCGTCGACACCGCCCTGGAACTCGTCGGCACGCCCACCCTCCCGGACACGCTGCGCGCGACGCGGGTGGGCGGGGTCGTGTGCTTCGCCGGGATGCTGTCGAACGAGTGGACGGTGCCGGACTTCTACCCCATCGGCTACCTGCCGCGGGGTGTGCGGCTCAGCGCGTACGGCGGCGACGCGAGCGACCTGCCTGCCGAGGTCCTCCAGGAGTTCCTGGACGCCGTCGCCGACGGCAGCGCCGTCGTCCCGGTCGACCGGGTGTACCCGTTCGACCGGATCGTGGAGGCCCACACCAGGATGGAGGCGGGCGAGGCGACCGGGAAGATCGTGGTCACGACCCGGTAGTCGGTCCATTCGAGACGAGTCGGGTTTCGGCGGCGGCGCGGGCGGCAACTCGCCGGGAGCAGTGGTCATCGCTCCAGGGAGGTACTCGTGAACGGCGGTTCCCGGTGGCACGTCGTCCCCACCAGCGCCCGCGCCTGCTGGCTCAGCCTGCTCGTGGGGGTCATCGTGACCGTCAGCACGACCGTGCGGATGGTCTCGGCGGGTGAGGCGGCCGTGCTGCCCGTCATCTCCCTCGTACTGGGTGTGCTGGTGATCGCCCTCGGCACCGCGGGCCTGGTGTCGCCGAGGCTGCGCGGCCGGTAGTCGAGCCGTCGGCGGTCGACCGCCGGTCCGGCACCGACGCCCAGAACGAGGTCAGCACCTCGGCGGCGCGGGCCGGGTCCTGGACCATCCACCAGTGCCCTAGCCCGTCGAGGACCCCCACCTCGGCCCCGGCCAGCGCCGCCGCCGCGCGGCGCTGGCCGTCCGTGCCGCCCAGGGTGTCGGCACCGGCCAGCACGGCGAGCCCCGGCCGTGCCGCCGCGGCGGGCAGGGTCCGGCCGAGGTCGGCCATCGCGGGCTGGGCGGAGGAGCGGTGGTGCGCCAGGACGGCGCGTCCCATCGCCGCGTCCTGCTCGGGCGCGATCCGCTCCGCCACGGCGCGGCTGATGCCCCGGCCGACGAGCGTCGCCACCCGGTCGGCCGCGGACGCGCCGAACCGCCGCGCCACGTCCACCTCGCCCACCCCGGCCGTCTGCCAGAGCCGGGCCAGGTAGTGCCAGGTGTAGTCGGGGTGGAACAGCCCGATCGCGTCGCTGGCCCAGCTGCGCAGCAGGTCCGGACGGCTCATGGCGACCCGGACCACGTGACCGCCGCCCAGGTCGTGCCCGACGAGGTCGACCGGACCCGCGAACGCCTCCAGTTCACCGACCAGCCAGCGGTGGTACTCCCCCGCCGTCGCGCCGAACCCGTCCGGCAGCGGTGCGCCGAACCCCGGTGGCGACAGGCACGTCACGTCGTCCCGGCCGAGTTCCGCCAGCAGCGGCCCCCACACCGCGGCCGTCTCGGGGTTGCCGTGCACGAACACCGCGTGCGCCACGCTCACCCCTCCCGCGGAACCGTCGCCTGGAGCACGGACTCCACCAGCGCCTCGTCGCGCAGGTGGGCGACCGCGAGGTACTCGGGGTCGCGCGCCATCTCGACGAACGCCCGCCTGCTCGGGTAGCGCACCAGGGCCACCGCGTCCCACGCCTGGCCCTCCTCGGCCACCAGGGCCGGGCCGCACTCGCCCAGGTAGTCCACCGACAGGCCGTACTTCGCGCCCATGCCCGCGGCCACCGCCTCGATGTAGCGCTGGTAGGTCTCGCGCCCGCCGTCGGGCTGGAAGCGCAGCAGGTTGAGCATCACCACGGGGCCGCCGGGGTCCTCGGCGAGCAGGACGTCCAGGGCGTGGTCGGTCAGGTCGTTCACGGGTTCTCCTCGGGTCTCCAGGGAGCGCCAGCCTCACATACTTGTCAACCAACACGCAAGTTAGTGCCCTACACTGGTGCCATGACCGTCGACAGCAGCACCGGAAGGCTGACCCAGCGGGAACGCCGCGAGCGGACCGAGTCCGCGCTGATCACCGCCGCCGCGGAACTCGTGGTCGAGTCCGGCCTGCGCTCGCTCACCCTCGCCGGGGTCGGCGAACGCGCCGGGTACAGCCGCGGGATCGTCAACCACCACTTCGGGTCGAAGCAGGCCCTGGTCGAGGCGCTCGCCCTAGCCACGCAGAGCGGCTTCGTGCCGGGCATGGACGGCCGCGAGCCGGGTCTGGACCGCCTGCTGGCGCTGGTCGACGGCTACGTGGGCAAGCTCGCCGAGGTGGGCGTGACCAACAGGGCGTTCCTGGTGCTGTGGGCCGAGGCGTCCACCGCGCCGGAACTCACCGAGACCTTCCGCCGGCGCGACGAGGCCTTCCGGAGCGACCTCCGCGCCGACGTCGCCGCCGGGATCGCGGCGGGCACGGTCCGCCCCGAGGCCGACCCGGACGACGTCGCCGTCGCGATCGTCGGACAGCTGCGGGGCATCGGTCTGCAACGCCTGCTCGACGGCGACGCCGTGAACACCGAACGACTGCGCCGCACCGTCGCGGACCACTGGCGCCGCGCACTGTCCACCGAGGACCCGACCCGACGGTGAGGGGACCCGCCGCCACGTCCGACGCGGCTGGGTGACGACCGTCAGCTGCCCTGGTTGCCGTCCTCGGACCTCCGGTGTCCCCGCTGGCGCCGGTGTCGTTCCCGGCGTTCCCGCTCGCGGCGGCCGTAGGTCGCGTTGCGGACGGTTTCCTCGTCCTCCAGGCTCGACCCGAGCGCACCGGCGACGATGCCGACCGAACTGCACAGCCACACCAGGTTCAGGTACGAACCGACACCGACCGGGTGGCCCAGGGTTTGGGCGAAGTAGCCGCTGTCGATCAGGACGCCCGCGGCGAGCAGCGCCAGCACGAACAGGATCGCGTACATGAACGCCACGCCGATCGCCAGCGTGGTCGCCGTGGAGACGTTGTACAGCAGCGCCTTGCGTCGCTCGCCAGCCTCGGAAGGCCGGTCCCAGAGGTGGTTGTACACCGTCAGCCAGACCGTCATGATCAGGATGGTGACCACCGTGATCGCGGCCAGCCGCAGCGGGGGCAGCGCGTCCGCCAGCTTCCAGAACGAACTGGTGATGATGCCGTAGGCGGCGGTCCCGGCCGCGGCCGCCGTGGCGCCCGCCAGGTGCGGGACCAGCCGCCACGGTCGGTTGTCCCGCACCATCCCGGCCAGCAGCCGCAGCCTGCCGCGCAGTCCGACCAGGGCGACGTGCGTCGCCGACGACTCGCGGTCATCGGGCAGCCGCTCCGTGGGGGCCAGCGCCTCGCGCAACCTCGCCGCCGCCCCCCGTCCGTCGTGGTCTCCGTCGATCCCGAGCCGTCGCGACACCAGCTGCCGCACCACTCGGACCAGCAACGCCCGCGCCCGCCGCCGCACCAGGACGGCCCCGAGCGCGGGCAGCGAGATCATCGCGACACCGTGGTCGACGTCGACGCTGGCGGCGACCGGTCGCGTTCCCGCGCGGCGGGGCAGATCGGTGACCAGGACCAGCAGGTCCCAGCCCCGGTCCTGCCGCCGCTGCCGCGACAGCGCGCGCATCGGGATGTCACCGTCTTCGTCCAGCGGGAGCTGGACCACCTCGTGCTCCACCCGCCACCGCGTCCGCCCGTCCACCCCGGTGGCGAGGATGCCGGGCAGCTCGTCGGCGATCATCGTGATCACCTGCTCCGGCAGTCCTTCGTCGGACAGCACTCCTACGGCTATCAGGTCTGGTTCGTGCACGGGGTCCACCTCGCTCGTCAGCGGCCGCCCGGCGACGTCGCGTGCGGTCGCCGGGCCGTCAGGGTGTGAGGACGACCCTCTCGCGGTCCTCCTGCTTGTTCTCGACCATCTCGAAACCGCGCTCCGCCTCGTCGAGCAGGCCGCCGATCACCGAGGCCACGCCGCCGCGGCGCGACGTGATCGCCTGGCGCGGCGCGTGCGGACGTCCGGTCTCCGACCGGACCCGCGCGTACCGCGCCTGCCCGCGAAACCACCGGTCAGGTGCGAGCTGCCGAACACCCGGCGACCGGGTGACCGACCACCTTCTCCGCGGTCCTCGGCGTCCGACAGCGGTGGCGCGGGCACTCCTCGCGCACCAGTTCGCCCCACCGGGCACCGTCGGACCGGACCACCTCGCCGGTTCCAGCACCCGCGTGGGCCTGCGTCCTCGGTCACGGCCACGAGTCCGGCTACCCTCCCGACGGTCCGGCCAACCCCCGCACGACGATGTCACCCGATCGCCGCTACACCTCCGACTCCGCAACGGCGGCCGCGGGCTCCTCGCGCGAGAACCTGCGCAACGTCGGGTTCAGGGTGGCGAACACCGTCAACACCGCCGTGCCCGCCGCGCACGTCAGGATCGCCTGCGTCGGCGTCAGCCACTCCACCAGCGCACCGCCCACCGCGGGTCCCGCGATGGCGGCGACGCCGAGCGCCACGCCCATGACGCTGCTCAGCCTGCCGCGCAGCTCGTCCGGCGTGAGCAGCAGCTGGTAGGTCGTGATGGTGGTGTTCGCCGTCGGGGCCAGGAACGCCGCCGCCGCGAACAGCACGCCCGTCGGGATGCCGGGGTCCACGACCAGAGCCAGCGGGATGAGAGCGGTGATCACCCAGAAGACCACGACGATCGACAGGTGCGGCCGGAGCGCGCGGTGCAGGCGGGGCGCCACGAGCGCGCCCAGGATGCCGCCCGCGCCGAGCATGGCGCCCATGACGCCGATCTCGCCCGCGGACACGCCCCGCTGGTGGGCGATGGCGATCATCAGCAGGTAGAACGCCTGGAAGAACAGGTTGAGGCCCACCGCGCAGAACGCCACCACCCGCACGACGGGCTGCGTCCACACCCACCGCAGCCCCTCGCCGACCTCTCGGTGGAAACGGCTCACCGGCGCGGGTTCCCGCTCGCGGGCGGGGATCCGGATGAACAGCAGCGACACGAACGTCGCCACGTGCGTCACCGCCTCCACCGCGAACGGCAGCCAGCGGCCGAACCCGAACAGCAGCCCGCCGAGCGCGGTGCCCGAGAGCTGGCCGAGGTAGCCGCGCGCCGCGTTCATGGCCACCGCGTCCGAGAGCTGCCGCTCGGGCACGATGGCGGGCAGCGCGGCCTCCTCCGCGGGCTCGGACAGCGCGCGGCAGACACCGAGCACGACGACGACCGCCACGACGTGCTCCACGCCCGCGACGCCCCACCACAGGCCCGCCACGAGGCAGCCCACGGCCACCGCCTGCACCGCTTCGCAGACCAGCATCACCGTCCTGCGGTTCCACCGGTCGACCAGCGCTCCGGCGGGCAGACCGACGACGAGCTGGGCCGCCGCGGCGACGCCCAGCACGAGGCCGGACGCCGCCGCGGAGTCGGTCAGCGTGAGCACCAGCAGCGGGAGCGCGATCATGGACGCGCTGGCGCCCGCCTCGGACAGCGCCTGCCCGACCCACAGCAGCCGGTAGTCGCGGTTGCGCGACAGCGACCCGGTCACCGGTCGCCCCGGCAGTCCGCGGCGATGCCGCGCAGCGCGTCGAGGAAGTCCTCCGCGACCCGCCGCACGGTGGCCTCCTCGTGCCGGTCCGGCTGGTAGTACCAGGTGAAGCGGAGTTCCCCGGCGGCGACACCGCCGACGACCTCCAGGAGGTGCGGTCCCCGGTCCGTCGGGTCGCCGTCCTGCCCGACGGGGTCGAGCACGTCCCGGTACAGCCCGCCGTCGGCGTGCTCCGCGGTGCTGCCCGACTGGCCGAGGTAGTTGAACACCACCTGCGGTCCCGGTCCGGCCAGTCGCCGCCGCGCCTCCGGCGGTCCGAGGTGGCGCAGCGCCCCGAACCCGAACCCGTTGCCGGGAACGGTGCGCAGCTGCCTCCGGACCGCCTTGACCAGGTCGCGCCACGCGGGCCGCTCCTGGTCGGGCACGGTGAGCCCGACCGGGTAGAGGGTGGTGAACCAGCCGACCGTGCGGGACAGGTCGGCGCCGAGGACGTCCTCGCGGCCGTGGCCCTCCATGTCGAGCGACACGGTCGGCCGCCCGGTGAACCGGGACAGGGCACGGGCCAGCGCGGCGAGCAGGACGTCGTTGACCCGCGTGCGGTAGGCGGTGGGGGCGTCGTGCAGGAGGGCGTCGGTGTCCTCCGCCCCCAGCACCACGTGCACCGTCGCCGCGGGCGTTCCCGGTGTCGGCCGCTCGTGGTCCACGGGCAGGGGCGCCGCGTCGAGCGCCGCCGCCCAGTGGTCCAGCTCGTGGTCCAGCGCTCCCCCGGCGGCGTGCCGGTCGAGCTTCTCCGCCCACTCGCGGAACGACGTCGACTTGGCGCCCAGCTCCACGTCCTCGCCGCGAGCGGCCTGCCGGTACGCGGTGTCGAGGTCGTCGAGCAGGATCCGCCACGACACGCCGTCCACGACGAGGTGGTGGGCGGCGAGGAACAGCAGCGGCGACGGCCTGTCGTCGGCGTGGAACAGCACGGCCCGCAGCAGCGGACCGGTGGCGAGGTCGAAGCCCGCGTGCACCTCGTCGGCGATCTTCACCAGGTGCGCCTGCCGCTCCGGTTCCGCGATCGGGGTGAGGTCGTGCCGCTCCAGCACGCCACCCGGCTCGACCGGGGCGTTGTGCTGGCGCCACTCGCCGTCGACGTGTGCGAAGCGCAGCCGCAGCGCGTCGTGGTGGGCGAGCACGGCGGTCAGCGCGCGGTCGAGCGCACCCTCGTCCAGGTCGGTGGTCAGCTCCAGCAGCATCGACTGGTTGAAGTGGTGCGGGGCGACCGCGCGGGTCTCGAAGAACCACCGCTGGATCGGGGTGAGCGGAACGTCGCCGACGACCTCCGCAGTGTCGGCGGGTCCGGTCTCGACCTCGGTCACGACCGGCGCGAGCGCCTCGATGGTCTGGTTGCGGAACAGGTTCTTGGTGGTCAGGGCGAGGCCCGCCTTCCGGGCGCGGGAGACGACCTGGATGACGAGGATGGAGTCGCCGCCCAGCTCGAAGAAGTTGTCCCGGACGCCCACGCGGTCGGCGCCCAGCACGCTCGCCCAGATCTCCGCGAGCGCCTCCTCCACGGGGGTTCGCGGCGGCACGTGGCCCGCCCCGTCCTCCGCGGTCGGCTCGGGAGCGGGCAGCGCTGCCCGGTCGAGCTTGCCGTTGGCCGTCACCGGCAGCGCGGGCAGCGGCACGAACGCCGAGGGCACCATGTACGCGGGCAGGTGCTCGCCGAGGAACGCGCGCAGGTCGGCGGCCCGCTGGTGCTCGTCGGTGACGACGTAGGCGACCAGGCGGGCGTGGCCCTGGCCGGTGTCCCTGGCCACCACGGCGGCCTCGGTCACCGAGGGGTGCCGGAGCAGCGCGGACTCGACCTCGCCCGGTTCGACGCGGTGCCCGCGGATCTTGACCTGGTCGTCGATCCGGCCGAGGTACTCGATCCGGCCGTCGCCGAGCCTGCGGACCAGGTCGCCGGAGCGGTACATCCGCTCCCCCGGCGCACCGAACGGGCAGGCGACGAACAGCGCCGCCGTCAGGCCGGGCCGGTTGAGGTACCCCCTGGCCAGCCCGCTCCCGGCGATGCACAGTTCGCCGGGCACCCCGACGGGCACCGGGCGCAGCTGGGCGTCCACGACGTAGAGGCGGGTGTTCCAGGCCGGGTGGCCGATCGGCACGGGTCCGGGGTCCAGCGGCGCTCCGGGTTCGATCCGCTGCTCCATGCAGCCCACGGTCGTCTCGGTGGGGCCGTACTCGTTGATCACCGTGGCGGTGGGGTTGGCCCGCCGCCACTCGTCCACCGCCGCGCCGAGCAGCTGCTCCCCGCCGACGACCAGGTCGGAGGTCGGCGAGAGGTCCGGGGAGACGGTGCCCAGCAGGGTCAGGTGGCTGGGGGTGGCCTTGAGGAACGCGGCCCGCTCCGCCGGTGCGGCGTCCTCGTCCAGGTCGTCGACCGCGATCCGGCCGCCGACCAGCAGCGGACCCAGCAGGGTGGTGACGGTGAGGTCGAACGAGACCGGCGAGTGCAGGACCGCCGAGCCCCGCAGACCGGGGTAGACCTCGCAGGCCCACGCGAGGTAGTTGACCACCGACCGGTGTTCGACCACCACGCCCTTGGGGCGGCCGGTGGACCCGGAGGTGTAGATCACGTACGCCGGGTCGTGCGGGGTCAGCGGTCCGGTCCGGTCGTGGTCACCGGGGTTCTCGGCCGAGCGGCCGTCGGTGGCGCGCAGCGGTTCCGGGTCGTCCAGCACCAGGACCGGGCGGGCGTCGTCGAGCACGAACGCGACCCGGTCCTCGGGCTGGTCCGGCTCGACCGGCACGTACGCGGCGCCCGACTTGAGGACCGCGAGCACCGCAACGACCAGGTCGGCGGAGCGCGGGAGGGAGATGGCGACGTAGCGGCCGGGGCCGACGCCGCGCGCGATCAGCGCGTGCGCCGCGTGGTTGGCGCGGGCGTTGAGGTCCGCGTAGGTCAGGGATTCGTCGCCGTCCACCAGCGCGACGGCGTCCGGCGTCCGCGCCACCTGTGCCTCGACCAACGCCGGCAGGGTGGCGTCCGGCACGGCGTGGGCGCTGTCGTTCCACGCGTGCAGCACGTGCCGCCGCTCGTCGGCGTCCATCAGCGGCAGGTCGGCGAGCGGCCGGTCGGGATCGGCGACCACGCCGCCGAGCAGGACGCCGAGGTGTCCGGCCATCCGCTCGACCGTCGCGGCGTCGAACAGGTCGGTGTTGTAGTTGACCGCTCCGTGCAGGGCGTCCTCGGTCTCCTGGAACTCCACGGTGAGGTCGAAGTTGGACGCCACCACCGGCAGCGGCAGGTCCTCGACGCTCAGGCCGGGCAGGTCCGGTGCGGGTTCCGGGGTGTTCTGGAGGACCACCATCGCCTGGAACAGCGGGGTGCGGCTGGTGTCGCGCTCGGGTCGCAGCTCGTCCACCACGCGCTCGAACGGCACGTCCTGGTGCGCGAACGCGTCCAGGGCGGTGGCCCGCACGTCGGCGAGGAACTCGCGGAACGTGCGGTCGCCGTCCACGGTGGACCGCAGGACCAGGGTGTTGACGAAGAACCCGACCAGACCGGCCAGGTCGGCGCGTTCCCGGCCGGAGGCCACGGTGCCCACCGCGACGTCGTCCTGCCGCGACCAGCGGGCGAACAACACCTGGCACGCGGCGACCAGCGCCATGAACAGGGTGCCGTCCTGCTGCCGGGCCAGGGTCTTGAGCCCGCGCGCGACCTCGGCGGGAACGGTGAACACGTGGATCGCGCCGTGGTTGGTGCGCTCCGCGGGCCGGGGCCGGTCGGTCGGCAGCTCCAGCGGCGGAACGCCGGTGAGGCGGTCCCGCCAGTACGAGAGCTGCTCGTCGAGCAGCGGTCCGGTCAGCCGTTCCCGCTGCCACACGGCGAAGTCCGCGTACTGCACCGGCAGTTCGGGCAGCGTCGGGTCCTCGCCCGCCCGCAGCGCGCGGTACAGCGCGTTCAGCTCGCTGGTCAGCACGCCGTTGGACCAGCCGTCGGTGATGATGTGGTGCGCCAGCAGGAGGAGCACGTGGTCGTCGGCGGCGACGCGCAGCAGCAGCGGGCGCAGCAGCGGACCGCGGCCGAGGTCGAACGGCCGGGTGCTCTCCCGTTCCAGCGCCTCCGCCAGCCCGTCCTCGCCCCCCGCCACGTCCAGCACCGGCAGCTCGACGTCGTGCGGCGGGTTGACGACCTGGACCCCGTGCCCCTCCACGGCGTCGAACGTGGTGCGCAGCGACTCGTGCCGCGCCACCAGAAGGGTCAGGGCCGTGCGCAGCGCCTCGACGTCGAGGGCGCCGCGCAGCCGCAGCAGCGACGGCGACAGGTAGTCGGTGCTCCCCGGCTCGAACTGGTCGAGGAACCACAGCCGCTGCTGGGCGAACGACAGCGGCAGGACACCGCCACGGGGAACGCGCGGGATCACGTCCTCGCCCGCGCCGGTCTCGGCGGCGACGGCCTCGACCAGCCGGGCGACCGTGGGCGAGCTGAACAGCACCCGCGGCGACACGGGGGCGTCCAGTTCGGCGCGCAGCCGGGACACGACCCGGATGCTGAGGATGGAGTCGCCGCCCAGCTCGAAGAAGTTGTCGTCGAGCCCGACGCGCGGCACCCCGAGCACGTCCGCCCAGATGCGGCAGACCCGGTGCTCGACCGGTGTGCGCGGAGCGCGGTAGGTCGCGGCGTCGGCCGCCAGGTCGGGTGCGGGCAGGGCCCTGCGGTCGACCTTCCCGTTGGAGGTGACCGGAAGGGCGTCCAGTCCGACGAACGCCGACGGCACCAGGTAGTCCGGCAGCCGCTCGGCCAGCCACGACCGCAGGTCCGTCGTCGCGGCGGGCACGACGTAGGCGACCAGCCGCCGGTGGCCGTCGTCCTGCCGGGCGACGACCACGGCTTCGCGGACGTCGGGGTGGCGGAGCAGGGTCGCCTCCACCTCACCCGGCTCGATGCGGAAGCCGCGGATCTTGACCTGGTCGTCGGTCCGGCCCAGGTAGTCCAGCG
>NZ_DASUSQ010000017.1:0-107164 GCF_036375055.1 Umezawaea sp. | reverse complement strand
GTTACGGTGCGGTGGCCCGTTCCCGACGTCGTGGGGGCCACCGTGCCGATCGTCGCCCGTCCGCCGCTGCTCGTGGCGCTCCTCGCGTTCGTGACGGCGGTGGTGACCGCGCCCGCGGTGAACGCCTCGCCCGCCGGGCGCACGCCGGTGGTCTTCGTGCACGGCCAGCAGGGGTCGGCGCAGCAGTGGCAGTCGACCGCGAAGCGGTTGTCCACCAACGGGTACCCCGACCGGCTGCTGCACGCCTACGAGTACGACACCAGCGTGGCCACCAACGACGCCGCGGTCGCCGGCCTCGACGGGTTCCTCGCGGACGTGCTGGCCCGCACCGGAGCGCGGTCGGTGGACGTCGTGGCGCACTCCCGCGGCACGACCGTCCTGCACGCCTTCCTGGGCACGCCCGAACGGGCGGCGCTGGTGCGCCGGTACGTCAACGTCGACGGCAGGTCCAGCGCCGCCCCGCCGGGTGGCGTGCCGACGCTCGCGCTGTGGGGAAGCCTGCAACCGACCGGCTCCATCGGCGGCGCGACCAACGTGTACCTGACCCACCTGGGGCACACGGAGACCGCGACGTCGGCGGAGAGCTTCGCCCACGTCCACCGCTTCCTCACCGGCCGGGACGCGGCCACCACCGACGTGCGGCCCGAACCGCCCGCGCTCGTCCGGATCGCGGGCCGGGCGGCGTACTTCCCGCAGAACCAGGGGGTCGCGGGCCGGCTGCGGGTCTGGGCGCTCGACGGCCGGACCGGGGCGCGCCGCGCCGTCCGGCAGAGCGTGGAGGTCGGGGCGGACGGCGCGTTCGGGCCGCTGCGGGTGAACGGCCGCGAGCACTACGAGCTGGTGCTCGAACGCGAGGGCGAGCGCACGTACCACTACTACTTCGAGCCGTTCGAGCGCAGCGACCTGTTCCTGCGCCTCCAGGTCTCCGGTCCGGGCGGCATCGGCGACCTGATCGACCAGTGCCCCGGCAGTTCGGCGTTCACCGTGCTGCGCAACCGGGAGTGGTGGGCCGACCAGCCGACCGACAACGACCGCCTGGAGTTCGACGGGGTCGACGTGCTGGCACCCGCCGTCGCGCCGCGCGCCCGGCAGGTGCTCGCGGGCTTCGTGTTCGACGACGGCTGCGACGGCGTGTCCGTGCCGGGGACCCCGCCCGCCCCGTTCGGCTCACTGCCGTTCCTGACCGGCGTGGACACCTACCTGCCGGCCCAGCCCAGCGGCACCGTCCGCCTCACCCAGACCGCGCGCGGAAGCGACGGCCGGTCGCGGACCCTCGCCGTGCCGAACTGGCCGTCGGACCTGCACACGATCAGCGTGCAGTTCAAGGACTACCTCGATCACGCGTTCGGCGACGGCCCGCACCGGTAGGGTCGGCCGGGTGGTCGACTGCGGAGACGTGCCCGCGCCCGTCCTGGCCCGGCTGCGGTCGCTGTGCCTCGGGCTGCCCGACGCCTACGAGGAACAGGCCTGGCGGGGCACGCGGTGGATGGTGCGCAAGCGGACCTTCGCCCACGTCCTCACGGTCGAACCCGAGCACCCGGCGGCGTACGCGAGGGCCTCGGGAGCGACGGAGCCGATCGTCGTCATGACGTTCCGGGCGCCCGGTTCCGAACTCGACGCGCTGGTCGGCACCGGCCACCCGTTCTTCAAGGCCGGGTGGGGAACCGACGTCGTCGGTCTGGTGATCACCGACGACGTCGACTGGGAGGAGGTCGGTGAGCTGCTGACCGACAGCTACTGCGTGCTGGCGCCGAAGAAGCTGGTCGCCCTGGTGGACCGGCCGGACTGAGCTACGCCACCCCCAGCACCAGCCCGCTGGTCGGCACGCCGGTGCCCGCCGTCACCAGCACGTGCCCCACGCCGCGCACCTGGTTCACCGCCGTGCCCCGCACCTGCCGCACCGCCTCGGCGATCCCGTTCATCCCGTGCACGTACGCCTCCCCGAGCTGGCCGCCGTGCGGGTTGAGCGGCAGTCCGCCGTCCAGCTCCAGCATCCCGTCCGCGATGAAGTGCCTGGCCTCGCCGCGCTCGCAGAACCCCAGCTCCTCCAGCTGCACCAGGACGAACGGCGTGAAGTGGTCGTAGAGCACGGCGACGTCCACATCGGACGGACCGAGGCCCGACTGGCGCCACAGCGCCGTCGCGACGACCCCCATCTCCGGCAGTCCGGTGAGGTCGTCGCGGTAGTAGCTGGTCATGGTGAACTGGTCGGCGCCGCTGCCCTGCGCGGCGGCCCTGATCACCGCGGGCGGCCTGCGCAGGTCGCGCGCCCGTTCCGCGCTGGTCACGACGATCGCCACGCCGCCGTCGCTCTCCTGGCAGCAGTCGAGCAGCCGCAGCGGTTCGGCGATCCACCGGGACGACTGGTGGTCCTCCAGGGTGATCGGGCGCTCGTGGAACCACGCCTTCGGGTTGGTGGCCGCGTGCTTGCGGTCGACGACGGCGACGCGGCCGAAGTCCTCGCTGGTGGCGCCGTGGACGTGCATGTACCGGCGGGCGAACATGGCGACCATCGCGGCGGGCGTGCCCAGACCCATCGGGTAGGACCAGCTGTTGTCGACCGAACCGGCCGCCGCCGTCCGCACCTGGCCGAACCGGTGCCCGGACCGCTCGTTGAACGCGCGGTAGCAGACGACCACCTCGGCCACCCCGGTCGCGACGGCCATCGCCGCCTGCTGCACCGTCGCGCACGCGGCGCCGCCGCCGTAGTGGACCCGGCTGAAGAACCGCAGCTCCGGTATCCCCAGTTCCCGCGCCACGGCGATCTCGGCGTTGGTGTCCATGGTGAAGCTCACCAGTCCGTCCACGTCGGACGGTTCGAGCCCGGCGTCGGCGAGCGCGTCGCGCACGGCCTCGGCGGCCAGCCCCAGCTCGCTGCGGCCGGAGTCCTTGGAGAAGTCGGTGGCCCCGATCCCGACGACCGCGGCGGCCCCGGACAGGCTCATGCGGGCACCTCGATCCGGACGGTGGCGACGACGTGGTCGCCGTGGGCGGTGCGGCCCACCACCTCGACCACGTAGCCGTCGTCGCCGAAGCGGTCGACGACCTGGCCGAAGAACTTCAGCGTGTCGTGGGCGTAGCAGGGAGCGCCGAGCCGGACGTCGACCGCGCGCACCAGCGCCGCCGGACCCGCCCAGTCGGTGACGTAGCGCTGCACCAGACCGGTCGTGGTGAGGATGTTGACGAAGATGTCCTTCGAGCCGCGCGCCACGGCGAGGTCGCGGTCGTGGTGCACGTCCTGGAAGTCCCGCGTCGCGAGGGCGGTGCTGACGACGAACGTCGGGGTGGCCTCGACGTGCACCTCCGGCAGCGAGTCCCCGAGGGTCGGTGTCCCGGTCATGAGCGGCCTCCCGCGCGTGGTCGCCAACTCGGCATGGTCAGGTCGTCGTCGACCCGCGTGAACACGACCTCGACGGGCAGGCCCACGCGGACGTCGTCCGGCGCGATCCCGGTCAGCTCGCCCAGCATCCGCACGCCCTCGTCCAGCTCGACCAGCGCGACGACGAACGGCGTCTCCCGGCCGGGCACGCGGGGGTGGTGGTGCACGACGTAGCTGTAGACCTCGCCGACGCCGTCGGAGACGAGGTGGGTCGGCTTGGTGGCGCCGCACTCCGGGCACATCGGCCCCGGCGGGTGCCGCAGCAGCCCGCACCCCCCGCACCGCTGGATCCGCAGCTCCCCCAGCGCCGTGCCCTCCCAGAAGTACTCGGTGTCGAGGGTGGTCGCGGGCCGGATCACCGGCGCGGGCGCGACCCGCGCCGTCTCGGCGGGTTCGGCGGCCGGGCGGAACTTCAGCACCCGGAACCGCATCTCCGCGACCACCTCGTCCCCGACGTACCAGGTGTTCCCGGTCGTCACGAACCAGCCCTCGCCCAGCGCCGTCCGCTTGGGCCCCACCACGTCCTCCAGCCGCGTCGTCACCGCGACGTGCTCGCCGTGCCGCAGGTAGCGGTGGTAGGTCTGGTCGCTGTTGGTCGCCACGACGGAGGTGAACCCGGCCTCGTCGAGCACGGCGATCATCGCGCCGAGCGGGTCGTCCGGGGCGCGCCGCCCGTGCAGGCCGCCCATCGTCCACACCTGGATCATCGCGGGCGGCGCGACCAGCCCTCCGTGCCCGGCCGCCACGGCCGCCCCCCGGTCGGTGTAGACCGGGTTCGCGTCGCCGAGGGCCTCCACCCAGTTGAGCACCATCGGCAGGTTCACCGGGTCGCGGGCGAACCGGCGTTCGCTCTCGCCCGCCGCGGCGATCCGGGCGGCCTCCCGCTCCACGGCGCTCATCGCGGCACCCTCGGCAGTCCCAGCCCGATGGACGCCACCAGCTCGCGCTGGACCTCGTTGACGCCGCCGCCGAAGGTGAGCACGAGGTTCCGCTTCGCCTGCACGTCCAGCCAGAGCGCCAGCTCGGCGGTCTCGGGGTCGGCCGGGTCGCCGTGCCTGCCGACGACCTCCTCCAGCACCCGCCCGACCCGCTGGGTCCTCTCGGAGGAGAACACCTTGGTCGCCGAGGCGTCGGCGACCTCCCCGCCGGGGGACGAGGCCACCTGCCAGTTCAGCAGCTCGTTGACCCGCACCACGGCCCGCACCTCCGCGAACGCCCGTCGCACGTCGGGTCGCGCGAGCAGCGGCCCGCCGTCCGGGCCCGTCCTGGTCGACGCCCACCGGCGTACCCGGTCGAGCTGCGCGGCGATCCGGCCCGCCGGTCCGAGCATGACCCGCTCGTGGTTGAGCTGGGTGGTGATGAGCCGCCAGCCCGCGTCCTCCTCGCCGACCCGCATCCCGACCGGCACCCGCACGTCGGTGTAGTAGGTCGCGTTGACGTGGTGGGCGCCGTCGCAGGTGATGATCGGCGTCCACGAGTAGCCGGGGTCGGTGGTGTCGACGATCAGGATCGAGATCCCGCGGTGCCGGGAGCCCTCCGCGCCGGTCCGGCACGCCAGCCACACGAAGTCGGCGTCGTGCCCGCCCGTGGTGAACGTCTTCTGGCCGTTCACCACGTAGTGGTCGCCGTCGCGAACGGCCCTGGTGCGCAGCGACGCCAGGTCCGTGCCCGCCTCCGGCTCGGTGTAGCCGATCGCGAAGTGCACCTCGCCGGACAGGATGCGCGGCAGGAAGAAGTCCTTCTGCTCCCGCGTCCCGTGCGCCTGCAACGTGGGCCCGACGGTCTGGAGGGTCACGTAGGGCAGCGGCACGTCCGCTCGCGCGGCCTCGTTGACGAAGACCTGCTGCTCGACCTCGCCGAACCCGCGTCCGCCGTACTCCTCGGGCCAGCCGACGCCGAGCCACCCGTCGCGGCCCATCCGGCGCACCAGCGCGCGGTAGACCTCGCCGTGGCGCTCGGTGAGCATCGCCGCGCGGTCGTCCGGGGACAGCAGCCCGGCGAAGTAGGCGCGCAGCTCGTCGCGCAGCGCGCGCTGGCCGTCCGTGAGGTCAACGAACACCGGGCTCCTCCTCGTGCCGGGCGAGCAGGTCCAGCCGGTGCTCCGCGCCGCCGACGAACCGGGTGAGGTCCTTGGCCAGCCCGTAGAACCGGTGCATCGGGTGGGTGATGTCCACGCCCAGCCCGCCGTGCAGGTGGTGGCACGTGTGCACGGCCACGAGCGCCTCGCCCGCGAGCCAGTGCGCGGCGGTGTCCAGGTCGAGGTCGGCGTCGCGGCCGGTCGACAGGCGCCAGCACGCGGCCAGCGCGGCCAGGTGCAGCGTGCGGGCGGCGACGTAGACGTCGGCGACCTGGCCCGCGACGGCCTGGAACGCCGACAGCGGCTTGCCGAACTGGTGCCGCGTCCCCACGTGCGCCACGGTCAGGTCGAGCGCGCCCGCCAGGACGCCGTCGCCGAGCGCGCAGGCGCCCGCGAGCGCGAACCGGCGCAGTCCGGTCACCGCGCCGTCGCCCAGCAGGGCCGCGGCGGGCACCCGGACGTCGTGCAGCCGCACGGTGGCCTCCGGCGCGCCGCCGGAGGAGCGGGTCGGCACCAGCGACACGCCGTCCGCCGTCGGGTCCACGACCAGCACGCCGGGTCCGTCCCGGAGCGTGGCCGTCACCAGGACGCGGTGCGCGGTCCCCGCGAACGGCACGCCCACCTTCGTGCCGGACAGCACGTACTCCGCGCCGTCGAGCCGGGCCGCGGTGCGGGGCTCGGAGGGCAGCGGGTCGGAGGGCTCGCTCTGCGCCGCGGTGAGCACACCGCCGTGCGCCGCCACCACCGGCAGGAGTTCGTCCTGCTGGTCGGGGGTGCCGTAGCGGACGACCGGCAGCACGCCCAGCGCCAGCGCGGCGAACGCGGGCACGGCCGCGGCCCGGCGGCCGACCTCGGTCAGCACCGCGGCGACCTCCAGGAGGCCCAGCCCGTCACCGCCGAGCCGTTCCGGCACCGCGAGCGCGGTCAGCCCTGCCTCGCCCATCGCCTTCCACGCCGCGTCGTCGTAACCGGGGTCGCCGCGCTCGCCGGTCTCCCGGTCCAGCACCCGCGCGCACAGGCCCCGCACCTCGTCCTGGGTCTCGTCGGGGGCAAAGTCCACGTCGACTCCTCGTCAGTGCGCGTTGTCCCTCGGCAGGCCGAGGATCCGTTCGCCCGCCAGGTTCAGCAGGACCTGCGTGGTGCCGCCCGCGATGCTGAGGCACCGGCTGAGCAGGAACTCGTGCACGGCCTCCCGCGCCGGGCCCTCGGTGGTCGCGCCGTCCGGTCCGAGCAGGTCGACGGCGAACTCCGCCACGGTCTGCCGGTGCCGCACGCCGACCAGCTTGCGCACGCTGGACCCCGCGCCGGGGTCCTCGCCGCCCAGCCGCCGCAGGCTCGCCCGCAGGTCGAGCAGCGACACCGCGAGCCCTTCGCCGACCAGCGCTCCCACGCGTTCCCGCACGTCCGGGTCGTGGGCGGCGTCCCCGGCGAGGAGCCGTTCCAGCGACTCCCCCAGCGACGACCCGCGCCCCATCGCCACGCGCTCGTCGGCCAGCGTCGAGCGGGCGAGCTTCCAGCCGCCGTCCACCTCGCCCACCACGCGGTCGTCCGGCACGAACACGGCGTCCAGGAACACCTCGTTGAACACCGACTCGCCGGTGATCTCCCGCAGCGGCCGCACGTCGAGGCCCGGCGTGCGCATGTCCACCAGGAAGTAGGTGATGCCGCGGTGCTTCGGGGCCTCGGGATCGGTGCGGGCCAGGCAGATCGCCCAGTCCGCCTCCCTCGCCAGCGACGTCCACACCTTCTGGCCGGTCAGCAGCCACCCGCCGTCGGTCCGCACGGCCCTGGTGCGCAACGACGCCAGGTCCGACCCGGCCTCCGGCTCGCTGAACATCTGGCACCAGGTGATCTCGCCGAGCAGCGTCGGCCGCACGAACCGCTCGCGCTGCTCTTGCGTCCCGTGGCGCAGGATCGTCGGCGCCGCCCAGCCGCCGATGACCAGGTCCGGCCGCCGCACGCCGACGCGGTCCAGCTCCTCGTCGATCACCAGGAGCCGCGCGGGTGACGCGTCGAGCCCGTACGGCTCCGGCCAGTGGGGCACGAGGTAGCCGGTGTCGACCAGCCGGGCGCGCCGCCGCTCGGGCGGCAGCGCCGCGACCTGCTCGGCCACCGCGCGGGCGGCGGCGCGGTCCTCGGCGGAGTCGTCGTCGAGGTCGATGCGCAACGACCGGCGCGCGCCGCCGAGCACCAGGTCCGCGGCCCGCCTGCGCCACCTGGCGGAGCCACCGGCGAGCTGCCGCAGGGCCAGGGCGCGGCGCAGGTACCGGTGGGCGTCGTGCTCCCAGGTGAACCCGATGCCGCCGAGCACCTGGACGCAGTCCTTCGCGTTGTCGACCGCGGCGTCCAGCGCGACGGCGGCGGCGACCGCCGCGGCCAGCGGGTGCTCCGCGGGGGCCTCGTCGGCCGCGCGCGCCGCGTCCCACGCGACGGCGCTCGCCCGTTCCACCCGGCACAGCATCTCGACGCACAGGTGCTTGACCGCCTGGAACGACCCGATCGGCCTGCCGAACTGCTCGCGGTGGCGGGCGTGCTCGACGGCGGTGCGCAGGCACCACCCGGCGATCCCGCTCGCCTCCGCGGCGAACAGCGTGACGGCGAGGTCGAGCGGGTCGGGCGGGTCGACCAGGACGTGGTCCGGCGGCACCTCGACCCCGTCCAGGGTCACGCCGCCCAGCGGTCGGGAGAGGTCGACGGCCGCGCGCTCGGCGGTGGTCACGGCCTCGGCGGGCACGACGAACCAGACGTCCCCGTCGGTGAGCAGCAGGTGCGTGGTCGCGCCCGCGCCGAGGACGTGCTCCACCGCGCCGCTCACCACGAGTCCGCCGTCGGCGCGCCGCACCGCGTCCACCGCGCCGCCGGAGAGCGCCAGCCCGACCGTCGCGGTCCCGTCCGCGAGGCGCCGGGACAGCTCGGCCTCCCGGCACAGCACGCCCGCCAGCGCGGTGGGCAGGACCGGGCCGGGCACCAGGGAGTCCGCCGCCTGTTCGAGGACGGCCGCCAGGTCGACCACGCCGCCGCCCTCCTCGGGCCGCGTGAGGGAGAAGACCCCGAGGCGCGCGAGGTCGGGCCAGTGCACGGGGCGCTCGGCCTTGGCGGCCCACTCGCGCACGCCCGCCTGCGCCGCGCGCTGCTCGTCGGTCATCGCGATGGGCATGCGACCTCCTCCGGTACCCGAGGTCGACTATAGAACGTGTTCCAGTTTTGCCGACAGCCCCAGAACGGTAGAAAGTGGAACGAGATCGTCTCGAATAGTTCGCGGCAGAGAGGGTGACACAGGCCACCGCCCGGCTCGCGGGCGCGATGCGGTCAGGTATCATATTCGCACTACTGGAACAGGTTCCTATCAGACCGTGCAGGGGGATCACCTCGGTGGCAGCCGCATCGAAACCACGCGCGACCGGCACGGTCGCGCTCGGCACGCTGGCGGGCGAAGAGCTCGGGTCGGCCGCCCAGCGCGACCGGCGCAAGCGGATCATCGACGCGACCATCGCGCTGGCGTCCAAGGGCGGGTACGACGCCGTGCAGATGCGCGCGGTCGCCGATCGGGCCGACGTCGCCCTGGGCACCCTGTACCGGTACTTCCCGTCCAAGGTCCACCTGCTGGTGTCCAGCCTCGCCGCGGAGTTCGAGCGCGCCCAGGAGAAGATGGACCGCACCACGATCCCCGGCGAGAACCCCTACGAGCGCGTGCTCTTCGTCCTCGGCCGGATCACCCGCGGCCTCCAGCGCAACCCGCACCTCACCGAGGCGATGACCCGCGCGTTCACCTTCGCCGACGCCTCGGCGAGCGCGGAGGTCGACACCGTCGCGCTGCTCATGGAGCGCATGTTCACCGGCGCGATGAGCGACGAGGAGCCGACCGAGGAGCACAAGGCCATCGCCAGGGTGATCGGTGACGTCTGGCTGTCGAACCTGGTCGCGTGGGTGACGAGGCGGGCGACGGCCACGGACGTCGCCACCCGCCTCGAACTCACCGTTCGGCTGCTGCTCGCCTGACCGGCGCGTACTCGACCACACCGTCCACCACGGACGACTCCAGCTCGCCGCGGACCACCAGCACGTCCAGGTGCGCCCCGGTCTCGCCGGTCGCCAGGATCCGGTCGAACAGGCCCAGGTCCTCGAACCGGCGCTGCCTGCTGGTCCAGCCGAGCTTGCGCGCGGCCTCGTACGTCGTGACCGCGCCGGAGAGCACCGCCTCCAGCGTCGCCCCCAGGCGGTCCTCGTGGTGCGCCACCAGCTCGTCGACGCGGGCGTGCACGCTGGGCGCGACGGGCCCGTGCGCGGGCAGCAGCCGCATGTCCGGATAGGACCGCACCAGCCGCAGCGAGTCCAGGTAGTCGCCGAGCGGGAGCGCCGACCGCGCGGGCTCGAACCCGATGGACGGGGTGATGTGCGGCAGCACGTGGTCACCGGCGAAGAGCAGCGACGACCCGGCGTCGACGTAGACCACGTGGCCGTTGGTGTGGCCGGGGGTCGGCACCGCCCGCAGCACCCGGCTCCGCAGCGCCACGTCCACCGTGCCGTCGAGCCACTCGTCCGGCTCCTCGTACCCCCGCCGCGCCTCGTCCCGGTCGAAGTTCCGGTACGCCACCCGCAGTTCCTCGGCCACGCCCTCCGCGCCCCAGCGGGCCAGCTCGGCCAACTGGCCGTCCGCCTGACCGCTGAGGATCTTCGCCAGCGACGGCTGCTCGCCGATCCCCAGCGCGACCTTGGCCCCGAACAGCTTCCGGAGCGTGACCGCCATCGTGTAGTGGTCGCGGTGCAGGTGCGTGACCAGGAACCGGTGCACCTGCTCCAGCCCGTACCCGATGGCGTCGAGCGACTCCTCCAACCGCGCGCGGGCCTCGTCCAACGCCCACCCGGAGTCGATCAGCACGAGCCCGTCGCCGTCCTCGACGGCGTACACGTTCACCGCGCGCAGACCGTCCATCGGCAGGGGAAGCGGTATCCGGTGCACGCCCGGCGCCACCTCGTAGGTCCCCTGCTCCGTCCAGGCGTGCTTGGATTCCGGCATCCGCACCTCCGCGTCGTTCGGAGGCCGATGCTATCCGGGACCGGTGGCGCGGCACGGTGTCCGGACACGGGAAAACCTGGTGGGCGCGGTCGGGAACGCGCCCACCAGGCGTCGGGGACCCGGTCGTCTCAGCTGCCGGTCAGCGAGATGGCCAGGTCGGGGAACGCGAACGGGTGCCTCCCGATGGCGGTGGCCTCACCGTTGAGCAGGTTGACGCTGTACAGGCTCGTCGAGCCGTTGGGCGCCGTGAGGCTGGCGAACCCGAGCACCGAGGCGGCCTTGCCGCCGTTCAGGACGCTGAAGATGTCGAAGCCGGCCTTGAGGCCCGCGTCCACGGTGAGCGACCCGGTCGGGACCAGGCTCCCCAGGTTGGGCGGCGACTGGATCACGACCTGGTCCAGGATCGTGCCGATGTCGAACAGCGTGGTGGCGCTGTCGGGGTTCAGGTCGTTGTTGGTGTACGCGGCGGCGGTGACGCCCTTGGTCGTCGCGGGTGACGGCGGGGTGTTCAGGTTGCCGTCCTCGTCCGTGGTGTGGGTGGCCAGGTTGTGGCGCAGGTTCTGGCCGTTGTCGCTGATCACCCGCAGGCGGTCGGCCGCCGGGTTGAAGTCGACGCCGAAGGTCGTGCCGTACAGCGCGACCGACAGCTGCGACACCTTCGTGAGGACCGGTTCCGGGGTGAACTTGACCGTGTACACACCGCCCTTGTTGCCCACGACGTACAGCAGGCCGTCCTGCACCCGGTAGTCGAGCCCGATCGCGGCGTCGTCGCCGACGAAACCGACGATCTCCTTGACCCAGTCGAGCCTGTCCGGCCGGTCGGTGGTGTAGGTGGCCATCACCCTGCCGTCGGGCGAGATTCCGTACGCTCTCAGGCTGGGCACCGCGGCGGAGCTGCTGCCGGGGCTCCCCACGACCACCGCCGCCACCACCGACACCGCCACGGCCGCTGCCGTGAGCCCCTTCTTGATCCGTGCGTGCATGTCCCTCTCCCCTTCTCGGACCGTTCGCCGCCCGACGCTATTCGGCGCGACTGGACATCCGTTGGACGCCGGCGCGGCTACTCGGATCAGCCCCTTGTCCCCGTCCTGAGCCGGCACCACAGTGGAGTCACGAACCAGGAGGGGGACGTGCGATGAGGATCAGGCGAGGGGTGGCGGTGCTCGCGGGGTGCGCCGCGGTCCTGGCGGCAGCGGTGTCGCCCGCCGCGGGCAGCGCGCCCGGGGGTGCGGCCCTGACGTGCTCCGGGGACGTCAAGACCACCGGACCGCTGCCGATCGAGGACGCGTCGTGGACCTACGTCTACACGCTGACGTGGTGCGTGGAGGGCGGGAGGATCGTCGACGCGGTGCAGGAGGTGAGCCACGTCCTGCACACGGCGAGCTGCGCGTGGGTCGGGCGGAAGGAGGAGAAGATCGAGCCGGGCGTCGCGGCGTGGACCGCCTTCGACATGAGCGAGTTCCGGTGCGTGGACGGTGACGGCAAGACCGAGGGCGTGAACCCGTGGGTCGACGTGACCTTCTACCCGAACGGCCACTTCGACCCCGCCGACGGCGTCGAGCGGTCGGCGCGGTAGCCGGTGCCCGGCACCGGGTCAGACCGGGGACCGCCCCCGTGCCCGTTGGAGCAGGGCCAGGGTGCGGGCCGCGCCGCGGCGGTCACCGGTCCGGCGGTGGACGGCGAGCGCGCGACTGGCGTGCCGGAGCGCGGCTCGCCGTTCACCCGACGCCAGGAAGATGCCCGCGAGGGCGGTCATCGCCTGGCCCCGCAACGCCTGGAAGCCCGCCTCCTCGGCCAGCGCGAGGGCGTGCCGGGCCCGACCCGCGTCCCCGGTGACCGTCGCCAGACCGATGATGATGTCGACCTCGGGGTACCGGTCGCCGGTCTCGCCGATGAGGTCGAGCGCCTGCTGGTAGCGGTCGACGGCGTCCTTCCGGTGGCCGAGGTGGTGGTGCAGGGACGCGAGGGTGGCCAGCGCCTCCGCCTCGGTCCTGGGGTCACCGGTCTCCTGGGCGAGCGTGAGACCCGCGCGAGCGTGGTCCAGCGCCTCGGAGCGGCGGCCGAGGTCGAACAGGGCGGCCGCCAGCCTGCTGTTCGCCTCGGCCTCACCGCTGCGGTCACCGCCCTCGCGGTGCAGGGTGAGCGCCCTGGTGAGCAGGTCGGCCGCTTCCTCGGGCAGCCCTCGGGCCCGCTGCGCCTGCCCGAGGTTGCACAGGTTGATCGCCTCGCCGTACTGCGACCCGATCCGCCGGTACCGGCTCAGCGCCTGGCCGTAGTGCTCCGCCGCCAGGGAGAGCCTGCCCATCTCCCAGTGGACGAGCCCGAGGTTGCCGAGCGCGACGGCCTCGCCCGCGACCTGGCCGATCCCGCGGCTGAGCGCCAGCGCGCGCTCGAACCGGGCGGCGGCGACGCCCAGCTTCCCGGACTGCCAGTACACGCACCCGAGGTTGCCGAGCACGGCCGCCTCGGCCTCCACCCACCCGGCTCGGCGCGCGAGCAGCAGCCCGTGGGTGTAGTGCCGGACGGCCTGCCGGTACCGGCCCTGGCGGAAGTGCACGTCGGCGAGGCTGAGCCGGGCCGCCGCCCCCGCGCGGTGCTCGCCCGCCTCCTCGCCCGCGTCCTCGGCGGCGGCGAGCCCCGCCTCCGCGGTGGCCAGCCAGTCCACCCGCCGCATGCTCATCCAGAAGTAGCCGCGCAGGGCGTCGGCGAGCCGCCACGCCATGGGCCGGGGTCCGCTGCGCGCCGCCTCCCGGACGGCCGCGACGAGGTTGCCGCGCTCGGAGTCCAGCCAGTTCGACGCCGAGACCAGGTCCGTGACGGCGGAGGGCGTCCGCGCGCCGCTGTCGGGCGCGGGCAGCCGCAGCATGTGCGGGTAGAGCCTGCGGGCGGCGCTGTCCACCGCGTGCAGGTACCAGTCGTAGAGGCGGTGCAGGGCGGCGTCGCGGTCCTCCTCCGGCTCCCTGGCGTCCAGCTGTTCGGCCGCGTAGCGGCGGAGGAGGTCGTGGAAGCGGTGGCGGTCGGGTCCGTTGCGCTCGACGAGGTGCGCCGAGGCGAGCCGGTCCAGCAGCCGACCGGCGTGCTCCGGGTCCGCGCCGACGAGGGCGGCGACCGCCTCGGTGCTGAAGTCGGTGCCCGGCACCAGGCTCAGCAGGCGGAACAGCCGCCGCACGCCAGCGGGCAGCGCGGCGCAGGACAGGTCGAAGGCGGTGCGCACCGCGGCGTGCTCGTCGCCCCGCACCGACAGGGCCGCCAGCAGGTTGCCCTCCCGCAGCCGCGCGACGTAGTCCTCGACCCCGTGGCCGGGGTGGTCGGCGAGGTTGGCCGCCGCGATCCGCAGCGCGAGCGGGAGGTAGGCGCACAGCTCGGCCAGTTCGGCGGCCGCCGCGTGGTCGGTGCCGAGCACCGACGCCAGCAGCTCCAGCGCGTCGCCGGGGCTGAGCACGTCGAGCGTGAGCTGGCGGGCTCCGTGCGTGGCGACCAGGCCCGTCATCCGGTCGCGCCCGGTGACCAGCACCAGGGAACCGGGACCGGCGGGCAGCAGCGGCCGGATCTGGTCCGGCCCGACAACGTTGTCCAGCAGCACGAGCGTCCGGCGGTCCGTCATCAGCGTCCGGTACATCGCCGACGCGGTCTCCAGGTCGAACGGCACGCGCTCCGCCGGCACGCCCAGCGCGGACAGGAACTGCGCGAGCACCTCGACCGGCGTGGCCGCCGGGCCCGGCGTGTGGCCGCGCAGGTTGGCGTAGAGCTGCCCGTCGGGGAACCGGTCGCGGACGCGGTGGGCCCAGTGCACGGCGAGCGCCGTCTTGCCGACGCCCGCGGTCCCGGAGATCGCGGCGATCGTCACCGCGCCGCCCGTCCGCTCGCGGTCCAGCAGCAGGTCGTCCAACGTGGACAGCTGTGCGGTCCGGCCGGTGAACCCGGCGGGTTCCGCGGGGAGCTGCTTCGGGATCCGCAGCACCGACCGGGGTTCGGCGGTGCCCGTCGCGCTCGCGGTCGGGGCGCCGTTGTCGTGCAGCAGCGCCGTGTGGGCGTCGCGCAGCTCCGGTCCGGGGTCGATGCCGAGCTCGTCGACGAGCCGGTCGCGGACGTCGTGGTAGATCTGGAAGGCCTTCGCCCGCTGGCCCACGGCGTGGTAGGCGCGGATGAGGCGGGCCTGGGCGGGTTCGTCCAGCGGTTGCTCGGCCGCGGCCTCGGCGACCTCGGGGAGGATGTCGGCCGCCGATCCGATCTCGATCATCGCGTCGCCGTAGCGGGCGAGGACCTCCCACCGCTTGGCGACCAGCGCCACGACCTTCGGGTACGTGGACAGGAACGGGACGTCCGCCAGCGGGCGCCCCTGCCACAGCCGCAGCGCCTCGCCGAGCAGCGCCGCCACGCCGACCGCGTCGTCCTTGCGCTGCGCGATGCCCGCCTCGGCGACGAGCCCGCGGAACTCCACCAGGTCGATGTCCACCGCGTCCTGGTTCACCGCGTAGCCACCGCCGAGGTGCGGGAGGACCTCGCTGCTGGTCCGCCGCGGCCGGTCGGGCTCCAGCAGCCTGCGCAGGTGCTTGATGTGCGTCTGGAGCACGTTGACCGCGCTCCGCGGCGGGCGGTCGCCCCACAGCGCGTCGACCAGTTCGAGCTTGGTCATCGCCTCGCCCTCGGCGAGCACCAGCAGTCCCAGCACGGCTCGCCGGGCGGGTGGACCGAGGTCGACCTCGACACCGTCGTTCCACGCCCGCGACGAACCCAGCACCTGGATGCGCACAGACTTGGCCACTGGGCGGAACGTATCCAAACGACCGGACCCCGGCAAGAACATCTCGGTAAACCTCGTCGCCCCGAACGACATTGGGTCCGCTCAGGCTAGCGCCACCGCAACCGAGTGGTCCGTTCCGACCAGGGGCGGGCGGGGAGGAGGGGCGGTCGCCGGAGGAAGCCGACGGCCGCCGCCCCGAAGTATCCGGCATCCTCCCCCGCGCGACCACCCGCCCGCCGCCGGGGCGACCCGGTGCGGTGACCGCGATCCGCACCGGGTCCCGCGCGTCCCAGGTGGACTCCTCGCGCCGGGCGGCGCGGAACGGGGTCGGCGGCGACCGCGCTAGCGGCTGGCGACGAGGCCGTCCATCAGCAGGTCCAGCAGGCGTCCCGCCAGGTCCGGCTGGGGTGGTTTGCCGCACGTGACGGCGATGCCCATGAGGCTCGCGACGACGTCGGAGGCCGCGACGTCGGCCCGGAGGGCGCCGTCGGCGACCCCGGCCTCCAGCAGGGTCGTGACGGAGTCGCGCAGCATCTCGCCGGTGTGGTCGTACGGGTTGACGCCGGAGTCGACGAGCGAGCGGAGGGCGTCGGCCATGCCGATCTTGGCGTTCACGTAGTCCATGAACCGGCCCATCCACGCCCGCAGCGCCTCGCGCGGCGGGAGCGCGGCGAGGAGTTCACCGGCGGCCTCGCAGAGCTTGGCCAGCTCGCTGCGGTAGGCGGCCTCGATCAGCGCCTCGCGGGTCGGGAAGTTGCGGTACAGGGTGGCCGGGCCGACGCCCGCCTCCTTGGCGATGCGGTCGAGCGTGGCGTCGAGGCCGTCCCTGGCGAACATGCTGACGGCCGTGCAGAGGATCTTGTCGCGGTTGCGCTGGGCGTCGGCGCGCAGCGGGCGGCCCTCGATCCTGCCCATGCCGACCGTCCTCTCCTGCCCCACTTGCAAGTGGAGACTGCTATCACTTAGCCTCTCAAGTGAGAGCGATCTCCACTTTAGTCGGCGTGCGCCCTCTGAACACGCACGATGGGAAAAGGGGATCGCCCGACCCCTGAGAGGACATGCTGTGCCACCCACCACGCGCAGTGACATCTCGTTGCGGGTCAACGGGGAGACTCACGCGCTCACCGTCGACAACCGCACCACCCTCCTGGACGCGCTGAGGGAGAACCTCGGGCTGACAGGTACGAAGAAGGGCTGCGACCAGGGCCAGTGCGGCGCGTGCACCGTGCTGGCCGACGGCAGGCGGGCCGTCTCGTGCCTCCAGCTCGCCGTCGCGGCCGAAGGCTCCGACATCACCACGATCGAGGGAATCGCCGAGGGCGAGGACCTGCACCCGGTCCAGGAGGCGTTCCTCGAACTCGACGGCTACCAGTGCGGGTACTGCACCTCCGGCCAGATCTGCTCGGCCGTCGCCGTCATCCGGGAGCACGCGGCGGGCTGGCCGAGCGCGGCCACCGCCGACGTGCGGCCCGACGCGGAACCCGCCCCGCTGGACGAGGCGGAGATCCGCGAGCGCATGAGCGGGAACCTGTGCCGGTGCGGTGCGTACCCGGCCATCGTGCGCGCGGTCGCCCGCGCCGCCGACGGATCGAAGGTGACGGCGTGAAGGAGTTCGGCTACAGCCGCGCGACGGGGGTGCGGGACGCGGTCGCCCTGCTCGCGCACGAGCCCGAGGCCCGGTTCCTCGGCGGCGGCACCAACCTCGTCGACCTGATGAAGGCGGGCGTGGAGACGCCCGACCTGCTGGTCGACGTCCGCGGCCTGCCGCTCGGCCGGATCGAGGTGCGCGCCGACGGTGCCCTCACCATCGGCGCGACGGTCACCAACAGCGACCTCGCCGCGCACCCCGAGGTGCGGCGGCGCTTCCCGGCGCTGGCCGAGGCCGTGCTGGCGGGTGCGTCCGGCCAGCTCCGCAACGTGGCCACGGTCGGCGGCAACCTGCTCCAGCGCACCCGCTGCGGCTACTTCACCGACACCGCGTTCGCGTGCAACAAGCGCGAGCCCGGCAGCGGCTGCCCGGCCATCACCGGGGAGCACCACAACCACGCGATCCTCGGCGCGTCCGACCACTGCGTCGCCACGAACCCGTCCGACATGGGCGTGGCGCTCGCGGCGTTCGACGCGGTCGTGTCCTACGAGACCGTCGACGGCCCCGGCGAGCTGCCGCTGACCGGCTTCTACCCGCCGGTCGGCGACACCCCGCACGTGGAGACGGCGCTGCCCGCGGGCGCGCTGATCACCGCCGTCACGCTGCCCGCGGCCCCGGTCGCGGAGCGGTCGCGGTACCGCAAGGTCCGCGAGCGGGCGTCCTACGCGTTCGCCAACGGCTCGATCGCCGCGGCGCTGCACGTCGAGGACGGCGTGGTGCGCGACGTCCGGATCGCCTTCGGCGCCGTGGCGTCGCGCCCGTGGCGCGCCCACACGGCCGAGCGGGCGCTGACCGGTGGTCCCGCGACGGCCCAGGCGTTCGGCGCCGCGGCCGACGCCGAGCTGGCCGCCGCCGCACCGCTGGCGCACAACGGCTACAAGGTGCCGCTCGTGCGCAACCTCGTGGTCTCCGTGCTCACCGAACTCGCCGAGGAGGCGTCCCGATGACCGACCTGACGGACAGCCCCACCCGCACGTCACCCGGATCGATCGGCACGTCGACCGTGCGGCTGGAGGGCAGGGAGAAGGTCACCGGCGCGGCACGCTACGCGGCCGACGTCCCGTTCGAGGGCCTCGCGCACGGGTCGCTGGTGCTCGCGACGGTGGCGCACGGCCGGGTCCGCTCGGTCGAGGTCGCCCCCGTGCTCGCCATGCCCGGCGTGATCGGCGTGCTGCACCACGGCAACGCCCCGCGCCTCAACCCCGACGCAGGCATCTTCGGGATGCCCGACGGGACGCTCCAGCTCCTCCAGGACGACCGGGTGCCGCACGTCGGCAGGCCGGTGGCCCTGGTCGTCGCGGAGACCCTGGAGCAGGCGAGGGCGGGCGCGGACGCGCTGGTCGTCACCTACGACGAGGAACCGCACGACATCGCCTTCTCCGCCGACCACCCCGGTCTCCGCTCCCCCGCGTCGGCGCCGGTCGAGGCCAAGGGCGACGTGGACGCCGAGATCGCCGCCTCCCCGGTGGTGGTGGACCAGTGGTACGCCACGCCCGAGGAGCACCACGGGTCGATGGAGCCGCACGCCTCGATGGCCCGCTGGGAGAACGGCCGCCTGGAGGTGGTCGACTCCAACCAGGGCTCGTACCTCGTGTCGTCCGTGCTCGCCATGCTGTTCCACCTGGACGAGGGCGTCGTGCGGGTGCGCGCCGAGCACGTGGGCGGCGGGTTCGGCTCCAAGGCGGTCGGACCGCAGCTCATCACCGCGGTGATGGCCGCGACCACGTTCGACCGCCCGGTCCGGGTCGCGCTGACCCGCCGCCAGGTGTTCACCCTGACCGGCATGAGGCCCGCGACGCGGCAGCACATCCGGCTGGGCGCGGACTCCGCCGGACGGCTGCGGGCCGTCGACCACGAGACGGCCACCCACACGTCCACGATCCACGAGTACGTGGAGCGCGGCGGCGAGGCCACGCACGCGCTGTACGCCGCGGACGCCATCCGCATCAGCACCAAGCTGGTGCCGGTGAACCTGCCGACGCCCACGTGGATGCGCGCTCCGGGCTGCGCGCCCGGCTCGTTCGCGCTGGAGTCGGCGATGGACGAGCTGGCCGAGGCGACCGGGATCGACCCGGTGGAGCTGCGGCTGCGCAACGAGCCGCGGGTCGGGCCGATGACCGGTCTGCCGTTCAGCAGCCGCAACCTCGTGGGCTGCCTGACCGAGGGCGCCCGCCGCTTCGGCTGGGCCGACCGCGACCCCCGGCCGGGCGTCCGCCGCGACGGCCGGTGGCTGCTCGGCACCGGCATGGCCGCCGGGATCTACGGCGCGGGCTCGCTGCCGTCCACCGCGGCGATCAGGGCCGACGCCGACGGCGGGTACACGGTGTCCATCGCCGCCGCCGACATCGGCACCGGGGCGCGGACGGCGCTCGCGCTCGTGGCGGCGGAGGCGCTGGACGTGCACCCGTCGGCGGTGCGCATGGAGATCGCCGACAGCGACCTGGGCCAGGCCTGGTTCGCGGGCGGCTCCAGGGGCACCTCGTCCTGGTCGTGGGCCATCACGGCCGCCGCGGCCGACCTGCGCGACCGGCTGGTCGGCGTCGACCGGATCCCCGCCGAGGGGATCACCGGCCGCGCCGACACCGCCGCGCAGATCGCCGCCCTGGAGCAGCAGGAGCGGTACGCGCACGGCGCCCAGTTCGCCGAGGTGGCCGTCGACCCGCTGACCGGTGAGGTGCGGGTCAGGCGGATGCTCGGGATCTTCGCCGCGGGCCGGATCGTCAACCCGCTGACCGCGCGCAGCCAGCTCGTGGGCGGCATGGTCATGGGTCTGTCGATGGCGCTGCACGAGGAGGGCGTCCGCGACGGGCGGCAGGGCCGCCAGGTGAACGGCGACTTCGCCGGTTACCACGTCGCCGCGCACGCCGACGTGCCGGACATCGAGGCCGACTGGGTCGACGACCACGACCCGAGCCACCCCAGCGGCATCAAGGGGGTCGGCGAGGTCGCCATCGTGGGCACCGCGGCGGCGGTCGCGAACGCCGTGTGGCACGCCACCGGGGTCCGCCACCGCGAACTGCCGATCAGCGTCGGCCGGGTGCTCGCGCACCAGGCGTGAGGTCAGCGGTGGGCCCGACCGTCCGGGCCCACCCCTGACTCCGTGGAGGTCATCGTCGAAGAACCACCTCGACCCGGATCGCCACGCCGTTCTGCCTGCCGCGTCGGGGTTGTGGTCGACCGACACGGGCAGGTGTTCGCGAAGGCGTCGCGGAGACCTGCGAGCGGACCGCCGCTCCCCCGCCGGAACCGCCGCACTTCGCCGGGACGTCGGCGCCGCTGTCGGTCGACGCGACACCCACCCGGACCACGTCGATCGCCCGCCGCGGCGAGGCTGGCGGTGCGGAGTCCGCCGGCTCGGCCTCGCGGTACCCGTCGCCGAACACCACCGGGTTGTAGCGGGTCCGGGGTCGCCCGCGTCCACGATCCTCGTGGTCCCGACGACCCCGCCGTCCTCGGTGGTCACGAGCCACCTCCGAGCGGGAAGCGGGCAGGCTCCGTCGCACCCTCCGCCCAGACCCCGAGGTGGCCGTCGAGCTGGTCGGTCGGGGGCACGAGCACCTCGACCGCCTCCCGCGACCACACCCGCACCTCGCGGCCCCCGTGCTCGAAGACCAGCCGCACCGCCCGCGGCGCCGGTTCGTCCGACGCCGTGGGGTTCCCCTCTCCCGGCTCACCCCTCCCGGCGTTCCACCCCCGTTCCAGTCCGCTCCGCGGTCAGAGCACGAACCCCTCGGGGAACGGGTCGGTCGGGTCGAGGAGGTACTGGGCGGTGCCGGTGATCCACGCCCGACCGGTGATGGTCGGGACCACGGCGTCGACCGGTCCGACCCGCTCGGCGCGCACGAGCCTGCCGGTGAACCTGGTGCCCAGCAGGGATTCGTTCACGTAGTCCACTCCGAGGGCCAGTTCGCCGCGCGCGTGGAGCTGGGCGAGGCGGGCCGACGTGCCGGTGCCGCACGGGGAGCGGTCGAACCAGCCGGGGTGGATGGCCATCGCGTTGCGCGAGTCGCCGCCGTCCACACCGGGCGCGGTGAACTGGACGTGCTTGCAGCCCGAGATCGCCGGGTCGACCGGGTGCACGGGCCGGTCGACGGCGTCGATCGCGGCCATCACGTCCAGTCCCGCGGCGAGGATGCGGTCCTTCTCCGCGCGGTCGAACGGGATGCCGAGGTCGGCCAGCGGCAGGATCGCGTAGAAGTTGCCGCCGTAGGCCATGTCGTAGCGGACGGTCCCCAGGCCGGGCACGGCCACGGTCGCGTCCAGCCTGGTCGCGAACGACGGCACGTTCTCGATCGTCACCGACTCGGCGCGGCCGTCGCGCACGGCCACGCTCGCCTCGACGAGACCGGCCGGGGTGTCCAGGCGGACCACGGTCTCCGGCTCGGTCACGGGCACCATGCCGGTCTCCACCAGGACCGTCGCCACGCCGATCGTGCCGTGCCCGCACATCGGCAGGCACCCGGACACCTCGATGTACAGGACGCCCCAGTCGGCGTCGGGGCGGGTCGGCGGCTGGAGGATCGCGCCGCTCATCGCCGAGTGGCCGCGCGGCTCGTTGACCAGGAACCGGCGCAGGTGGTCGAGGTGCTCGACGAAGTGCAGCCGCCGCAGCGCCATCGTGTCGCCGGGGATCACGCCGACGCCACCGGTGATCACCCTGGTGGGCATCCCCTCGGTGTGCGAGTCGACGGCGGTCAGGCAGCGGGTCGAGCGCACGTCACGCCTCCCGCAGGTGGTCGAACGCCCGGCGCAGGTCCGCGTCGAGCACGTCCAGCTGGGCCTGGGACAGCGGTCCGCGCGGCGGCCTGCACGGGCCGCCGAAGCGCCCGGCCGCGTCCATCCCGCGCTTGATGGCCTGCACGAACTCCGTGCGGGAGTCCCAGCGGAACGCCGCGACCAGCGGTTCGTACAGCGCCCGCGCCTCCTCGACCCTCCCGGCGCGCGCCAGCTCGTAGAGCCGCGCCGACTCGGCCGGGAAGACGTTGGGGAACCCGGCGAACCACCCCGTCGCGCCCATCAGCAGCGACTCCAGCACCACGTCGTCCGCGCCCGCGACCACGGTCAGGCCCGGCGCGCGCTCGCGGATCTCCAGCACCCGCCGCACGTCGCCGGAGAACTCCTTGACCGCCACCACGCCGTCGATCGCGGCGATCTCGGCGAGCAGGTCGGGGGTGAGGTCGACCTTGGTGTCGAACGGGTTGTTGTAGACCATCACCGGCAGGCCGACCGCGGCCACCTCGGTGAAGTGGGCGACGACCTCGCGCGGGTTGGCCCGGTACATCGTCGGTGGCAGGCACAGCACACCGTCCGCGCCGTCCTCGGCGGCCAGTTCCGCCCAGTGGCGGGCCTGGTGCGACCCCGGTCCGTGCACGCCGACCACGACCACCGCGTCCGCTCCCACCGCGGCCACGGCGGTGCGCACGACCTCCCGGCGCTCGGCGTCGGTGAGCGAGGAGTACTCGCCGAGCGACCCGTTCGGGCCGACGCCGCGGCAGCCGTTGTCGACCACCCACCGGCAGTGCTCCGCGTAGCGGTCCAGGTCCGGACGCAGGCCCGCGGGCGCGCTCGGGTCCTCGGCGTAGGGCAGCGCGGTCGCCACGATCACGCCGTCGAGACGTTCGGTCACGGGTCCTCCTCGGGGTCCTGGGCCAGTTCGCCCAGCCGCAGCGGCGTGGCGAAGGGTCTGCGGTGGAACGCGTCGGCGTCGGGCAGCGGGTGCCCGAGCCGGGCGGCGGCCAGGTCGGCGACCTCCCGGCCGCACACCCGGCCCTGGCAGGAGCCGAGCCCGGCGCGGCTGACGAGCTTGAGGGTGCGGCCGTCGGCGGCACCGAGGTCGAGCGCGGCGTCCAGGGCGCGCGCGGTGACCTCCTCGCACCGGCACACCAGCGTGTCCGGGGTGAGCCAGCCGTGGCGGCCGGACGGGAGGGGGTGCGCGGCGGCCAGCGCGGCGGCGAACGCCCTCCCCCGCCGGACGGCCCGCAGCGCGCCCGGTGGCGGCTCCGGCGCACCGGCCGCCGCCGCGCCCGCCACGGCGCCCTCGGCGGCGGCGAGGGCGGCGCCACCGATGCCGGTGATCTCCCCCGCCGCGTACACGCCGGGGACGGTCGTCGCGCCGACGGCGTCGACCCGCACGAACCCGTCGCGCAGGGCGCAGCCCAGGCTGACGGCGAGGTCGAGGCGCGGGGTGAAGCCGTGGCCGACGCACACCGCGTCCACGGCGACCCTGGTGCTGTCGCGGACGGACCAGTCCGGGCGGAGCCGGGCGACGGTCACCCCGGTGACCCGGTCGGTGCCGTGCGCGGCCACCACGGCGGTCCTGGTGCGCACCCGGCGCAGCAGCGCCGCGTACCCGGCCAGCTCCCCCAGCTTGCCCGCCGCCGCCAGGGGGTGCCGCAGCCAGCCGCCGGGCCCGTTGGCCTCCAGCACGGTGACCTCCGAGCCGACCCGCAGCAGCGAGGCCGCCACGGGCAGCAGGAACGGCCCGGTGCCCGACACGACGACCCGCCTGCCGACCGCCACGCCGTGCTCCTTGGCCAGCGCCTGCGCCGCGCCCGCCGTGTACACGCCGGGCAGGTCCCAGCCGGGGAACGGGACCACGCGGTCGTGCGCGCCGGTGGCCAGCACGACGGCGTCGGCGTCGAGCACGCGGCCGGTCCGGTGTGGACTGTCGGCCGGACCGCGGCGCACGTGCAGCCGCAGGCCTTCCGCGGCCCACGCGGTGCTCTCGGCCAGGTGGCGCACCCCCTGGTCGACGGCCTGCGGGGTGCCCCGGTGGTACTGGCCGCCCGCGTGCCGCTCGGCGTCCACCAGCACGACGGCAGCGCCCGCCCGCGCGGCGGCACCGGCCGCGGCGAGCCCGGCGGGGCCGCCGCCCACCACGACGACCCTCATCCGGGCAGCTCCGCCCCGTGCTGGGTGCGCACGGCGTCGCCGTCGGAGGGCACCCGCTGGCACGCCCGCACGTCCGGCACGCCGTTCACCACCACCAGGCAGTCGAAGCACACACCGATGCCGCAGAACACCCCGCGCGGCCTGCCGCCGTTCCTGGTGGTGCGCCAGGACGACCGCCCGGCGGCGATCAGGACGGCGGCGATCGTCCGCCCCTCCGGCACGTCGTGCGGCTCGCCGTCGACGGTGATCCTCATGCGCACACCCCCGGTCTGTCCACTCGGAACGGTCGTGGGTCGACGTGCGGGTCCGCGCCGGTGACCAGCTCGGCGAGCAGCCGCCCGGTCGCCGCCGCGAGCCCGATGCCCGCGCCCTCGTGGCCGGTCGCGTGCCAGAGTCCGGGACGGCGCGGGTCGGCGCCGATGACGGGCAGGTGGTCGGGCGCGTACGGGCGGAACCCGCCGTAGGAGCGCAGGACGGGGACGTCCCGCAGCACCGGGAACAGCCCGACCGCGCGGCGGGCGAGCGCGCGCGGCACCTCGACCCGCGGCGACGCGTCGAAGCCGACCCGCTCGCGGCTCGACCCGATCAGGACGGTGCCGCCCGCCGTCGCCTCGACCACCGTCGAGACCTGGAGGTCGGCGTCGCCGCTCGCGACCGCGCCCACGTAGTCGGCGTCGTACACCTTGTGCCGCACGGTGCCCGGCGGCAGCGCGGCCGTCACGAGGACGACGCCCCGGCGCGGCAGCACGCTGACCGGCGCGCCGAACGCGGCCGACACCTCGCCGGACCACGGTCCGCAGGCGATCACCGCGGCGCCGCACGGCACGTCGCCGTCGGCGGTCCGCACGGCCGCGACCGCGCCGTGCGCCAGCCTGACCCCGAGCGCCCGCACGCCGGGCCGCAGCACCCCTCCCCGGCGGCGGACGGCCGCGAGCAGGGCCTTCGTCACGAGCACGGGCTGGACCTGCGCGTCCTGCGGGTAGTGGACGGCCGCGACCACGGCGCGGGTGAGGTGCGGTTCGAGGTCGAACGCCTCGGCGGGGGTGAGGGGCCGCGCGTCCACGCCCGCGCTCCGCTGGGCGGCGGCGAGGTCCAGCAGCGGCTCGACCGCCCCGGTGGCGACGACCAGGCCGCCCTTGGCGTCCCACTCCACGTCCGCGCCGAGGTCGGCGAGCAGGTCGGGCCAGCGGCGCAGCGACGCCAGCGCGAGGTCGAGTTCGGGGCCGGGCCCCTTGTCGGAGACCAGGACGTTGCCCTCGCCCGCGGCGGACGTGCCCGCGCCGAGCGGGCCGCGGTCGAGGACGGTGACCCGCAGTCCGGCCGCGCTCAGCGCCTCGGCGCACGCCGCGCCGATGACGCCCGCGCCGACCACGACCACGTCCGGGTTCCGCACTCGCACTCCAATCGTTCATTGAAGTGAACGATCCGAGCCTAGGCTCGGGGCAGGACCGGGGTCAATCCCCGTGCGAGGCGTGCACGCCGTCCGGGTACTCCAGCAGCAGCACGGACTCCACCGGCCCTCCGACGGTCTCGTAGGTGTGCGCCGCCCGCGCGGGGAAGCACACGTAGTCGCCCGGCCCCAGCTCGTGGGGCGCGTGCGCCGGGCCGACCCGGAGCGAGCCCGACGTGACCAGCACGTGCTCCCGACCGGGGTGGCCTGCCGAGTACTGGGTCTGGCCGGGGCGGACGCGCTGGTCGTAGACCTCGACGACCGTGTCGCCGAGCGTCAGCCTGCGGACCATGCGGAGGTCGACGGCGTTGCTGGAGAGCACGTCGAGGTCGGCGGCGCGCACCAGCACGACCTCCGAGTCGGCGGGCGCGGTCAGCAGGTCGGACACCGGCACCCCCAGTGCGTTCGACAAACTGAACACCGTGTCGATGGTGGGATTGCCCGACCCCGATTCGAGCTGGGACAGCGTGCCCTTGGCGATGCCCGACCGGCGCGCCAGTTCCGACAGCGACAGACCGCCGCGGTCGCGCAGCGCGCGCAGGTTCGCCGCGAGCACCTGACCGGCTTGCTCCCTGACCACCTCGGGACCTCCTCCTCGCAGGCGAGCACCGTACGGGTGATGGCGGGCGCCCGACCACCCGACGCCGTTGACCCGTCACTCTGCCTGTTGTAGTACAGGAGGACTCGACCTCCAGGAGCTGCCGTGGACGGGGAAGCGCGCGGACGCGTGCTCGGCGCGCTGCCCGCCGACGACGGCCCCCACCGGACGGGAACGTGGCGGGGGCGCCCGCCCGAGCGGGTGTCCGGCGGGACGCGCACGACGTGGGCGGCGGGCGCGGGGCCGCCGAACCGGCGGGAGGCGGACGATGCCGTTGCGGCCCTCGGTCTCTGACGACGTCACCGCCCTGCCCCGCGGCGGGCAGAACGCGATCGGCGTGGCGCTCGGGCTCCTCGGCGACGAGTGGACGCTGCTGGTGCTGCGCCACGCGCTGTCGGGCACGCGTCTCTACGGCGACTGGATGCGCGCGATGCCGATCTCGCACGCCGTCCTCGCGGGCAGGCTGGGGCGGCTCACGCAGTTCGGGCTGCTGGAGCGGGTCGTCTACTCCCAGCGGCCGGAGCGCTTCGAGTACCGGCTGACCCGCCGCGGCCGGGGGGTGTGGCCGATCCTGCTCGGCATCTGGTCGTGGGAGCTGACCCACGTGGAGCGGCACGCGGAGGAGCTGCCGAGGATGGGCCACCGCGGCCACGCCTTCGAGCCGGTGCTGGTGTGCGGCGGGTGCGCGGCCCCGGTCCGACCGCGCGACCTCGTCGGCGGGTTCGGGCCGAGCGGCACGTGGGCGCGGTCGATGCCGTCGGCCACGACCCGGCGCCGCTCCGCCGCCGCGCCCGGCCACCAGGACGGCTTCTTCCCCCAGACCACGGCGCTGGTCGGGAACCGGTGGTCGTGTGCGATGCTGGGCGCCGCCTTCCAGGGGGCGCGCCGGTTCGGCGACTTCGAGCGGCACCTGTCCGCGCCGCCCGTGGTGGTCGCCGACCGGCTGAGGACGTTCGCGGAGCTGGACGTCGTGACGGCCTCCGCGAACGGCGGCTACCGGCTCACGCCGAAGGGGCTGGCGTTCTTCCCCGTCGCCGTGCACACGATGGAGTGGGCGCAGCGGTGGTTCCGCTCCCCGGAGGGTCCCGCGCTGGCCTACCGGCACACCGCGTGCGGCGCCCCGTTCCACCCGCGCTACTCGTGCTCGGGGTGCGGGGAGCAGCTGCGCGGCAGCGCGGTCCAGCGGCTCGACCAGTAGGCCGCGCCCGACGACCCGGAGGACTCCGCGTGCACACCCGCCTCACCGCGTTCGGCAACCAGCTGATCGAGGTCCACGTCTGGCTGCGCGGACAGCTGGAGGACCTCCGCGACGACGTCGACGCCTACTTCGCGGGCGACGGGCTGCTCCCCCGCGACCTGCGGGCCCACTGCCTGTCGTTCTGCTCCGCCCTGACCCGCCACCACACCGGCGAGGACCGGATCGCGTTCCCGGAGATCGCCGAGGAGTTCCCCGAGCTGCGCCCGGTGATCACCCAGCTCAGGACCGACCACAACCGGATCGACTGGATCCTCGGCGCGCTGGACAAGCTGCTGACCGGCCTGCCGGACGAACCCGACCCGGCCGACAGGGCGCGGGTGGTGGCGGAGCTGGACGGGCTCTCGGCGATCATGGAGACGCACTTCACCTACGAGGAGAAGAAGCTGATCACCGTGCTCAACGGCATGGACCTGCCGGCGTGGCGGGCGGAGCGGCCCGACTTCCTGCTGTCCGACGAGGACTGAGCCCCTACCTGGCGAGCAGGTCGCGCAGCGCCTTCACGACCTCGCCGGGGGCTTCCTCGGCCATGAAGTGCCCGCACGTCACGGTCCGGTGGTCCAGGTCGGGAGCCCACGGCCGCCAGCGGGCGGCGGCGTCGAAGCCGAGCGCCGAGCCCCAGTCCTGCTGGAGCACCGCCACGGGCATCCGCAGGTGGTTGCCTGCCGCGCGGTCGGCCTCGTCGTGCTCGACGTCGACGGCGGCGGACGCGCGGTAGTCGGCGACGATCGACGGGATCGCCCCCCGGCACGCCGCCAGGTAGGCCGCGCGGACGTCGGCGGGGATCGCGTCGGGGTCGTTGGCCCAGAGGTCGAGGAAGTAGCCGAAGAACTCGTCGGGGGCACCCGCGATCAGCGCCTCCGGCAGGCCGGGCGGCTGGGCCATCAGGTACAGGTGGAAGGCGACGGCGGCCGAGGTGCCGTGCAGGACGTCCCACGTGTCCAGGGTGGGCAGGACGTCGAGGGAAGCCAGGTGGGTGATGGCGTCCGGGTGGTCGAGGCCCGCGCGGACGGCGACCAGCGCGCCCCGGTCGTGGCCCGCGAGCGCGAACCGGTCGTGGCCCAGCGCGCGGGCGAGCGCGACGACGTCGGCGGCCATCGTCCGCTTGGAGTAGGTCTGCCCGTCCAGGTCGGCGGGCTTGTCGCTGGCGCCGTAGCCGCGCAGGTCGGGGCAGATGACGGTGTGGTCGGCGGCCAGGTCGGCGGCGACGTGCCGCCACATCAGGTGGGTCTGCGGGAAGCCGTGCAGCAGCACGACGGGACTGCCGGAGCCGCCGACGGCGGCCGTGAGCGAGACGCCGTCGGCGACGGTGACGCGGTGCTGGGCGAACCCGGTGATCTGCGGTGCCACGTGGTGCTTCTCCCTGTGCTCGGTGCGTACCGGACCGACTCTGCGGGACGCCGATCAGCACCGGATCAGCACCGGATCAGCACCGGCTCGGCACCGGCTCGGCCCGGCGCCCCCGCGGCCCGGCCGCTAGGTTGTGCCGGTGGTGAGGTTCGGTGTGCTGGGCCCGGTGGAGGCCTCCGACGAGCGGGGACCGGTGAACCTCAGGGGGGCCAGGCACCGGGCCGTGCTGGCCCGGCTCCTGGTCGCCAGGGGGCGGACCGTGCCCGCCGCGGTGCTCGTGGACGACCTGTGGGACGAGCCCCCGGACGGGGCGCTCGGCGCGGTGCAGACGTTCGTCGGCGCGCTGCGCAAGGCGCTGGAGCCCGACCGTCCACCCCGGACGCCGTCGCGCCTGCTGGTCACCGCTCCCCCCGGCTACGCGCTGCGGGCCGAGCCGGACGCGGTGGACGCCCTGCGGTTCGAGGCCGCCGTCACCGAGGCCGCCGCCTCCCGGCCCGAAGCCGCGCTCGCGCTGCTGGACGACGCGCTGGGGCTGTGGCGCGGGCCCGCCTACGCGGAGTTCGCCGACCGGGCGTGGGCACGGGGCGAGGCCGCCCGGCTGGACGAGGTGCGGCTGCTGGCCGTGGCCCGCAGGGCGGAGGCCGCGCTCGCGCTGGGCCTGGCCGCGGAGTCGGTGCCCGACCTGGAGGCCCACGTCGCCGCGCACCCGCTGCACGAGGACGGCCGACGGCTGCTGGCGCTCGCGCTGTACCGGACGGGACGGCAGGGCGACGCGCTGGCGACGGTGCGCCGGGCCCGCGAGGCGCTGCTCACCGAACTGGGCGTCGACCCCGGCGAGGGCCTGCGGCGGCTGGAGGCGGACATCCTCGCCCAGGCCCCGCACCTCACGCCCCGAGCGCGGGTCGAGCACCCGTTCGTCGGCCGGGAGGCCGAGCTGGCCGACCTGGAGGACGCCGCCGCGACCACGTCCCGGCCCCGGCTGGCGCTGGTGTCCGGCATGGCGGGTGCGGGCAAGACCGCGCTGGTCAGGACCCTGGCCGACCGGCTGGCCGTTCGCGGGTGGACCACCGCGTGGGGCACGTGCCCCGAACTGCGCGGCGGGACGGCGCCGTGGACCGGGATGCGCGCGGCGCTCGGCGTGCCCGACGGCGGCGCGTTCGAGGCGCGCGAGCCGGTGCTGCTGGTGTTCGACGACCTGCACTGGGCCGACGAGGACACCCTGGCGGTGGTGACGTCGCTGGTCGCCGACCCCGGTACCGGGCCGGTGCTGGTCGTCGGCACCTACCGCTCGACCGACATCACCCCGGCGCTCGCCGACGCGCTGGGCCGCGCCGCCCGCGTCGAGCCGACCAGGGTCTACCTGGGCGGTCTGAGCAGGCCGCAGGTCGCCGAGGTGGTCAGGGCGACCACCCGGCGCGAGATGTCACCGGACGGGGTGCGGCTGGTGCACGCCAGGAGCGCGGGCAACCCGTTCTTCGTCCGCGAGCTGACGCGGCTGTGGGAGGCCGAGGGCGATCCGGGGCTGCTCGCCGTGCCCGCGGGGGTCCGCGACGTCATCCGGCACCGGCTCGCGGGGCTGTCCGAGACCACCAGGACGCACCTGCGGCAGGCCGCCGTCCTCGGCGACGAGGTGGACCTGGACGTGCTGGTCGCGCTCGCGGGCGACGAGGACGCGGTGCTCGACTCGGTGGAGTCCGCCGTGCGCGCCGGGTTCCTGGTGGAGCGCTCCGACCACCCCCGGTTCGCCCACGCCCTCGTCAGGGAGACCCTGTACGAGGACGGCACCCGCGCCCGGCGGACGCGGTGGCACGCGGCCGTCGCCGACGTCGTGGAGCGGACGCGGCCGGACGACGTGGAGACGATCGCCCACCACCTGCTGCACGCCGGGGGCCGGGCCGACGCGGACCGCACCGCGGGTTTCGCGCGTGCCGCGGCCGAGCGGGCGGAACAGCGGTCCGCTCCGCACGAGGCGGCCCGGCTGTGGCGGGAGGTCGTGGCCCGCACCGGGGCGGGCCGGGCGCGGCTGGAGGCCGTGATGGGTCTGGTGCGGGCGCTGGCGGTGACCGGCGACCTGCGGGAGGCGCGGGGGCTGCGCGCGGAGGCGACCGGCGCGGCGGAGGCGTTCGGCGACCCGGTGCTGACCGCGGGGGTGATCGGCTCGTTCGACGTGCCCGCGATCTGGACCGCCAACGACGACGAGGCCCTGTCGGCCCGCCTGGTGGCGACCGCGGAGCGGACCCTGGCGGCGCTGCCCGCCGACCGCACCGGCGACCGCGCCCGGCTGCTGGTCACCATCGCCGTGGAGCGGCGCGCCGACCCCGGTCCCGTGGGCGACCGGGCGGCGCGGGAGGCCGAGGCCCTCGCCCGCGACCTCGGCGACCCGACGCTGCTGGCGTTCGCCCTCAACGGGCGGTTCCTCCAGACGTTCCACCGCGCCGGGCTGGCCCCCGAGCGGGGTCGGATCGGCGCGGAGCTCCTGGAGGTGGCCCGCGCCCACCGCCTGGTCGTGTTCGAGGTGCTGGCGCACCTGATCGGGATCCAGTCGAGCGCCGCCGTGGGCGACCTCGCGACCGCCGACCGGCACGCGGCGGCGGCGGACGACCTCGCGGCCCGGCACGAACTCCCGGTCGTCGGGGTGTTCACGGCCTGGTACGCCGCGCTCCGGCTGGCGGTGACCGGCCGGACCGCCGAGGCCGTCACCGCCTACCGCGCCGCCGCCTCCCGCCTGACCGGCACGGGGATGCCCGGTCTTGAGGACGGTCTGCTGCCGTTCGCGCTGCTCGGGCTCGGGGTGCGGACCGCGGACGCGGACTGGGGACCGTACCGGCCGTGGACCGGCGACCAGGACGTCCCGGACTCACCGCGCGACCTGCTCCTCGAAGCCCGCACGTGCCTGCGCGCACAGGCCGCCCTCCGCTCCGGGGACCGGCCGACGCTGGAGCGCGTGCACGCCGACCTGCTCCCCGCCGCCGACGAGATCGCAGGCGCGGGCAGCGGACTCGTCGCGTTCGGGCCCGTCGCCCACCACCTCGGCGACCTCGCGACGGCGCTCGGCCGGAACGCGGAAGCCACCACCCACTACCGGCACGCGCTCCTCGTCGCCGAACGAGCGGGAGCACCCCACTGGGCGGCCGCCGCACGGGAAGCGTTGGAGCGCAAGCGATAACGGTGTTCAGCCGCCGAATCCCGCACGAATGTGGTGTCCGGTCACGAGAATCCTCAAGCCTTTCTCAAAAGGGGATCGGAACGGCGCGGAAAATCCTAATCTGCCGCTATGAGAATCCTCTTCTGGACCACCGTCCTCTGCGTCGACGCCGCCCAGGGGGCCCTGGCCCTCCCCGTGATCGCGGGCGCCGTCATCGTCGCCTGCGCCGACGCCCACGCGCACACCCGTCGTCGGGGCCGCTTCCCGAACCGCGCCCAGCAGTGGCACCAACCTCCCGACGTGGGAGCCGCGGTGTGAGCATCCGCCGATCGGCCCCTGCCGCCGGGCGGCCTCCCCCGCTACCGTCCAGACATGAAGCTTGTTCGCGTATCGCTGGCGGTCGTGGTGGTGGCCGGAACGGTGCTGGTGCCGTCCGCGAGCGCCGCGCCCGCGGAGCCGGACTGGGTCGGGCCGCTGAGCACCCGCGGGCGGTACGTGGTCGACGCCCGCGGTGACCGGTTCAAGCTGAGGTCGGGCAACTGGCACGGCGCGAGCGGGACGTGGAACGGGTCCGGCGACATCGCCGACCCGGCGAACCACCACGCGGGCGAGAAGGCCGACCAGGTGCCGCTCGGGCTGGACCGCGCGCCGGTGGACACGATCATCGACGGGTTCGCCGAACTGGGGCTCAACAGCGTCCGGCTGCCGTTCTCGAACCAGATGGTCCACGACACGGCCGTGCTGCCGGACGCCTCGGTCGCGGCCAACCCCGGCCTGCGCGGCAGGACCCCGTTGCAGGTCTACGACTTCGTCGTGGAACGGCTGACCGCGCGCGGCTTCGCGGTGATCCTCAACAACCACACGACCACCTCGCGGTGGTGCTGCGGCGTCGACGGCAACGAGCGGTGGAACACCGCGCAGAGCACGCGGCAGTGGCAGGACGACTGGCTGTTCATGGCCCGCCGGTACGCGGGGAACGAGCGGGTGGTCGGCGCGGACCTCTACAACGAGGTGCGGCGCTCCGTCTGGGACGACCCGAACTGGGGTTCCGGGGACGACCGCGACTGGCAGCGGGCCAGCCAGGAGGTGGCCGACCGGATCCAGCTGGAGGCCAACCGGAACCTGCTGATCATCGTGGAGGGCATCAACTGGACCGGCATCCCGGTCGACGGCCTGCCGCACGGGCGGCCGACGCTGGAACCGGTGCGGACGCTGTCGCACACGCTGGTCGACTCCGGGAAGCTGGTGTACTCCGCCCACTTCTACGGCTACACGGGGCCGAACCACTCCGGGGCCACCGGGATCGGCGAGACGACCGACCCGAGGTACCAGGACCTCTCCCTCGACGAGCTGCGGGAGGTGCTGCGGCGCCAGGCGTTCTACGTGTCGGCGGAGACGGGGGCGCACTTCACCGCGCCGGTGTGGATCAGCGAGTTCGGCGTCGGCGGGCGGGAGAACACCGACGCCAGGTCCAAGGTCTGGTTCTCGAACTTCGTCGACGAGCTGGTGCGGGCCGACGCGGACTTCGCCTACTGGCCGGCGGTCGGGTTCCACACCAACCGGACCGGGAACGGGTGGGCGCTGCTGCACTGGGACGCCGCGGGCAACCGGGTGGGCGTGTTCGACGGCGACGACTGGCGGGCCCCGGCGTGGTCCCGGCTGGTCGGCGCGGCGGGGAGGACCGGGCAGGTCGCGCAGGTCCCCCGGTGGTCGATGCTGAACCTGGACCACGGCGACTTCCAGCCGTCGCGGGCGGTCAGGGCGCGGCCCGACTGGAACCCCGGGGCGCGCAAGGGCGCCTGCCCGGACGGCCAGCGGGTGATCGGGTTGGCGCACACCGGCAACCGCGGGCTGTGCACCGGGGACTGGGCGGCGCCCACGTCGCTCGTGACCGTGCGGGACGAGTCCTTCGTGGACGTCGACTGGGCGTCCGGGTACACGAAGGTGCAGTGCCCCGCGGACCACTACCTGGTGGGGTACAGCGTGACCGGCGCCGCGTTCTCCGCCGGGCTGTGCGCGCGGGCGGCGGGCCCGCTGGGGCGCACCGGGCGCACGGTGTGGTTCGACCGCGGGGACAACCGGCCCTCGGGCGGGCCCGGCGGGGAGTTCGCGCTCCGGGCGTACAAGGGGCAGTGCTCGGCGGAGGAGTACGTGGCCGGGGTCGCCTACACCGGGCGCATCGGGTCGGCGCGCACGCCCGACGCGCTGCTCTGCCGCCGGTAGGGGCGGCCCGCGCGGTCGGAGCGGGTGGCGGTCGGAGCGGGTCGCGGTCAGACCAGGTCGCGCAGGCCGTCCCGGATCCGCTCCAGCAGCTCGCGGCTCGGCCGCGCGTCGACCAGGGCCGCGCCGTGCTCGACCGTGACCAGGCCCGCCTCGACGGCGTCGGCGATGAGGACCCTCGTGACGCCCACCGGCGCGTCCAGGTAGGACGACACCTCGGCCACCGACTGCGGCGCCGCGCGGCACAGGTCGCAGATGGAGAGCATGTCCTGGGTGAACGCGGGGTTCACCGGGTCGCGCTCGTGCAGCCCGGTGACCGACACCAGGGTTTCCAGGCGCAGGTCGTAACCCTGCGAGACCCTGCCGTGGGTGCGGATGTACGGGCGCACGACCAGGTCGTCGTCCGCCCACTGCGCGGCGGTGTCCGCGCCCTCCTGCTGCCGGGTCGTGACGGGTACCGGGCGGGGTGTCACGGGCTGCATGTCGACGGCGGTGAACGCCTCCCACACCGCGGGGTCGGGTTCCGGTTCCACCTCCGCGAACGCCTGCCAGCCCGGTGGTGACAGCGGTTCCGGCTCGGGTTCGGGTGCGGCGGGCTCGACCACGGGCACGCCCGCCCACATCGTGGTCGCGATCCGCTCGGTCCGCGGCTGCGGGGTCGGTTCCGGCTCGGGTTCGGGCTGGGACGGCGGTTCCGGGCAGGGGCGGAAGTCGTTGTCCGCCCACTGCTGGTAGTCCGGCCAGCCCCCGAACGCGAGGGGGTGGAACTTCGGTTCCCTGGCGCGCTTCTTCCGCCCGTGCGTGCTCATCGCCGGACCGATCCGCTCGGTGCTCGGGGCGTCACCGGGTGGCCGCCGCGCGCGGAACCGGTGTGGAGACCAGGCCCCCGGTCTCGACCTGGTCGTCCCGGCCCCTGCCGAACTTGAGCAGCACCGCCGCCACGACGAACGAGACGACGGTCGCGGCGGCGACACCGGCGACCACGCTCAGGTGACCGCCCTTCGGCGTGACCGCCATGAGCGAGATGATGCTGCCGGGCGACGGCGTCGCGATCAGGCCCGCACCGGTCAGGGTGAACACGAACACGCCCGCCGCGCCGCCCGCGATGGCGGCCAGCACGAGGCGCGGAGCGGCCAGCACGTACGGGAAGTAGATCTCGTGGATGCCGCCGATGAAGTGGATGATCATCGCGCCGGGAGCCGTGGCGCGCACCATCCGGTCGCCGAAGAGCGCGCAGGCCAGCAGGATGCCCAGGCCGGGGCCGGGGTTGGTCTCCAGCAGGAAGTGGATCGCCTTGCCGTGCGCGGCGGCGTCCTGCACGCCCAGCGGGGCGAGGACGCCGTGGTTGACGGCGTTGTTGAGGAACAGGACCTTCGCGGGCTCGATCAGGATCGCCACCAGCGGCAGCAGGTGGGCGTCGACCACGACCTGCACGCCGTTGCCCAGCGCCTTCGTCGCGACCTCGACCGCGGGACCGATGCTGAGCATGCTGACGAGGGCGAGAGCGCCGCCGATGATGCCCGCGCTGAAGTTGTCGACGAGCATCTTGAAGCCGGAGGACACCCGGCCGCCGACGTACCGGTCGAACACCTTGATGCACAGCGCGGCCAGCGGTCCCATGATCATGGCGCCGAAGAACATCGGGTTCTCGGTGCCGACGACCACGCCCATGGTGGCGATCGAGCCGACCACGCCGCCGCGCTGCCCGTGCACCAGCTTGCCGCCGGTGTAGCCGATCAGGACGGGCAGCAGGACCTTCACCATCGGGTCGACCAACTGCGCGAAGGTCGGGTTCGGCAGCCACCCGCCCGGAATGAACAACGCGGTGATGAGTCCCCACGCGATGAATGCGCCGATGTTCGGCATGACGATGCTCGCCAGGTGACCCCCGAGCCGCTGCACGGTGATCCTGGTCGGCCTCTTCGCGGGCTGATCTTCGTTGATCATCGGTTTCACGCACTTCCCTCGGCGCTGGTCAGGGATGCGGCCGGCTCAGGCATCGCGGGCGAATCTAGCGCCGTGGGTCGAGCACGGTCAATCGGAGATCGCGGAATGTTGCGCGCCCGAGATGACTTTCCGGAAAATCGTTCCACGGTGGGAAAAATTGGATAGCGAACACATGGACCACAGGGGTTGACAATCCAGTTCGGGGACCGTTTACAGGGGCGCACAGCCACATATAGGGGTGTCCAGACCGGACCGCGGTCCGCTCAGCCCGCCGCCGGGCCCGTGAGGTAGCGGGTGAGCACCGGAGCGATCCACGCCCGCAGCTCGTCGTGGCTCATCGCCACCAGCGGGGGCACCCGCAGGACGTAGCGCGACAGGGCCAGTCCCAGGATCTGGGTGCCGACGAGCGCCGCCCGTTCCGCGGGGCGGTCGACCGCGGCGGCGGCCAGCGCCGGGGACACCTGGCGGGTGAACAGCTCCAGCATCTTGTCGGCCGCGACCTTGCTCGTCGTCGCCGCGCGCAGCAGCGAGAGGAACCCGGCGCTGTCCTCCCACACGGCGAAGAACCGCGGCACCAGCGCGTCCGCGAGGTCCTCCGGCGCGACGCCGGTCAGGTCGGGCAGTTCCAGGTCGAACTCCGCGGCCTCGGTGAACAGCGCGTCCTTCGAGCCGAAGTAGCGGATCACCATCGCCGGGTCGACACCGACGTCGGCCGCGATCTCGCGAACGGTCACGCGGTCGAACCCGTCGGCGCCGAACCGGGCGCGCGCCGCGTCGAGGATCGCGGCACGGGTCGCGGGGGCGGAGCGGCGGCGGGGTTCGGGCAGGCGGCGGGGTTCGGGCATGAGCCCAGGATAAGTCAACAGTCATTGACTTAACTCGCCGACCCTGCCACCGTGGAAGTCAACAGCCGTTGACTTGAAGGAGGGGTGATGGACACCGTCGATGTCCTGGTCGTCGGGGCGGGTCCCACGGGCTGCACGGTCGCGGGCGAAGTCGCGATGGCAGGCCGCTCGGTGCTGGTGCTCGACAAGCACGGGGCACCGTCCCCGCTGAGCCGCGCGTTCGGCGTGCACGCGCGGACGTTGGAGGTCATGGACACCAGGGGGCTCGCGGGCGAACTGCGGAGCACCGGCACCGCCTCGCCCGGCCTCGCGCTGTGGCGCGGCGCCGAGGTCAACCTGACCACGTTGGCCTCGCCGTTCCCGTTCCTGCTGGTCACACCGCAGGTGAACGTGGACACCCTGCTGGAGGAGCGGGCGGTCGGCCTCGGCGCGAACGTCGTGCGCGGCGCGACGGCCACCCGGCTGACGCAGCAGGACGACGGCGTGGTCGTGCGGGCCACCACGCCCGACGGCGAGCGCGAGTGGAAGGCGTCCTACGTCGTCGGCGCCGACGGCGTGCGCAGCACGGTCCGCCACCTGGTCGGGCAGCCGTTCCCCGGTGAGGTGCTGCTGACGTCGATCGTGCTCGCCGACGTGCACCTGGCCGAGCCGCCGGACACCACCGTCGCGGTGAACGCCGCCGAGGACTGCTTCGCGTTCCTCGCGCCGTTCGGCGACGGCTGGTTCCGCGTCATCGTCTGGGACCGCCGCAACGAGGACGACGACGCGTTCCGGGGGGACGAGGCGATGGTGCGCGACGTGCTGCGGCGCGCCATGGGCACCGACCACGGCATGGGCGAGGTCCGGTGGCTCTCGCAGTTCCAGAGCGACGAGCGCCAGGTCGAGGCCTACCGCACGGGCCGCGTGTTCCTGGCGGGCGACGCCGCCCACGTGCACTCCCCCGCGGGCGGGCAGGGCATGAACACCGGCATCCAGGACGCGTTCAACCTCGGCTGGAAGCTCGCGGCCGTCCTCGGCGGCGCCGACCCCGCGATCCTCGACACCTACCACGACGAGCGGCACCCGGTCGGGAAGCTGGTGCTGCGCAGCAGCGGCGCCACGATCCGGCTGATGACCGTGCGCTCCCGGCTCGGCCGCACCCTGCGCCGCTACGTGCTGCCGTTCCTGCTCGGTCGGGACAAGGTCGCCCGCAAGGCCGCCGGGATGTTCTCCGGTGTCGGCATCGCCTACGGTCGCGGGCCCGGCGACCACAGGCTCGTCGGCACGCGCGCGCCGGACGTGCCGCTGGCCGCCTGCCGGCTGTTCGAGGCGTTGCGCGGCGGCGGGTTCGTGCTGGTGCTGGAGAACGACGCCCCGGCGGCCGACGGTCCCGTCCGCGTCGAGCGCCGCGTCGACGGCGGCCCCGGCCTGCTCGTCAGGCCCGACGGCTACGTCGCCTGGGCGGGCGACACCCGCACCGACGGCTGGCGCGCCGCGCTCGACCGCTGGACCACCTGACCAGGGGAGGGCTCCTCGTGCTCGTCATCACGATCCGCTTCACCGTCCGTCCGGAGTGGACGGACCGCTGGCCGGCCCTGGTGGCGGAGTTCACCAGTGCCACCAGGGCCGAGGACGGCAACGCGTGGTTCCGCTGGTCCCGCGACGTGGACGACCCGACCGTGTTCTACCTGATGGAGGGGCACCGGGAGAGCGGCGTCGAGGAGCACCTGCGGTCGCCGCTGATCCCGAAGATCCAGCGGGAGTGGCCGCGGGCGCTCGTCGACACCCCGGTGGTGATCAGGACGACGGTGCCGGGCGAGGGCTGGGAACCGCTCGACCTGCTCCCCGTCCCGGCGCGGTCGACCACGGACTAGCGCCGGGTCCCGCCAGGCCCAGCCCGGCAGTCCGCAAGGCCAGCGCCAGGCCCGGCCCGGCCCGGCCCGACGATCCACACGTCCAGCGCCGGGCCCGGCCGGACCGTCCGCACGCCCAGCGCCGGGCCTTGCCCGACCCGGCCCCAGCCGCGCGTCCGGCCTGCCCGCTAGCGGTGCGCCTTGGCCAGCGCGGCCGTGACGGCCTCGGCGTCGGCGGGCTGGGCGCCCGGCACGCCCAGTTCGTCGACCTCCGTGCCGGGCGCGGAGTAGATCACGCAGTACGCGGGCGCCCCGTTCTCGAACCGCCAGCTCTCCGCGAGGGTGCCCGCGTCGTGCGCGTCGTAGCCCAGGTCGTCCAGCAGCGCCGCGACCCGCGCCTTGGCGTCCGCGTCGTCGCCCGCGATCGGCAGGGTGCTGCGGTCGGGCGCGCCCGACGGCCGGGGCAGGTCGGCGAGGTGGCGGTAGTAGATGCTGTTGAACACCTTGACGACCTTCGAGCCCGGCAGGTGGGCCTGGAGCAGCCCGCTCGTGGTGGCCGACCCGTCCTCCAGCTCCGCGATCACCCCGTCCCGCTCGGGGTAGTAGTTGTTCGTGTCGATCACGACCTTGCCCGCCAACGGCTCCACCGGCACGTCCCGGTAGGCTTTCAGCGGCACCGTCACCACCACCACGTCACCGGCGTCCGCCGCCTCGGCGGGCGTGGCCGCGCGCGCCCTCGGCCCCAGTTCGGCGACCAGGTCGGCGAGCGTCTCCGGTCCGCGCGAGTTGCTCAGCACCACGTCGTGCCCCGCCGCCACCGCCAACCTCGCCACGGTCGTGCCGATTTTGCCCGCACCGATCAGTCCCACCGTCGACATCGCTGTTCCCTCACTCCTCGTGGTGTGCGCCGTTTCTGGCTCACACGGTCCACTATCCATGAATTTCTGGCTCGTGCAATCCAGAAATCTTGATAGGCTCCGCCCATGCCCCGCGAACTGACCACCAAGGGCCTCGCCACCCGGAGCCGCATCGTCGAGCACGCCGCCGCGGTCGCGCGCGACCGCGGCGTGGCGCAGACGAGCCTGGAGTGCGTCCGCGCGTCCGCGAAGGTGAGCAACAGCCAGCTGTTCCACTACTTCCCCGAGGGCAGGTCGGCGCTGATGCTCGCCGTCGCCCGGTACGAGGCCGACACGATCCTGGCCGACCAGGAGGCCAGGCTCAGCGGGGCGAAGACCTGGCGGGCGTGGGAGGAGTGGGCGGAGGCGATGTGCGCGCACTACGAGTCCCAGGGCTCCCGCTGCGACCTCACCACGCTGCTCAGCCAGCTCGACCCGGACAACCCCGGCGTCCAGGCGGTCCTGGTCGACGTGTTCGACCGCTGGGAGCGCGTGCTGGCCGACGGGATCCGCGCCATGCAGGCCGCGGGCAAGGTCCGGCCCGGCCTCGACGCCGACACCACGGCCCAGGTGGTCGTCGCGGGCGTCGTGGGCAGCACGATGCACATGGCCGCGACCGGCTCCACGGCCCGCCTCCGCACCACGCTGCGCGCGGCGCTCGCGGCGCTGCGGAGCTGACCACCCCGACGAGGCGACGGAGCAGCGGACGAGCGGACCGGTCGGGGCGTTCGCCCGCGACGGCGTCGTGCGCGTGACCGTGAACTACCGGCCGCGGAGGGGTTCCTGTTCCTCGACGACGGGATCGCGAACCCCGGTCTGCTGGACCGGGTCGCCGCGCTGGAGTGGGTGCGGGACACCATCTCCGCGGTCGGCGGCGACCCGGCGCGCGGAGTGGACCTCGTGCGGGTTCTGCCCGACGGCGGCGAACCGGCGTTCCACGTCGTCCAGCGCCGCGCGGATCTCGTGCAGGCCGGTGTCGGGGAAGTCGACCGCGCACTCCACCAGCCAGGCGTACCAGCGGAGCGGGTCCGACACGTCGCCCGAGGTGAACCGGTGCGGACGCCGGTCGTGCTGGAACAGGCGGTGGGTGACGTCCCACCGGCCGCGCAGCCGGTTGGCGTCGGCGAGCGCGCGGCGGGCCAGGTACGTCATCCGCGGTGCGTCGGCGGCGCCGGCCCTGACCACGACGGACTCCGGCGACCTGAGGCGCAGCCCCGAGTCCTGTTCGGCCAGTGCCTCGTTGAACGCGACCCGCAGCTCGAATCCCGTCGCCGGGGTGATCACAGCCGCAGAGCCCATGGCGTGCCGCGCGGGGGCGGAACCCGTTGCCGCGGCGGGGATCGGGCGGTGGCTACTGCCCGGCGAACGCCGCGAACCGGTCCACCAGCCCCTGCGGCGCGTCCGAGCGGAAGCACACCTCCAGGCTCTCGGCGGACATCGCCGCGGACGCCTCGGCGCGCGGGAACAGGGCGTCCTCGTAGACCGCCAGCGCCTTCTCCACGTCGTCGGGGTGCGCGAGCAGCGCGGCGGCGAGGTCGGCGCCGTCGACCATCGCCAGGTTGGCCCCCTCGCCCGCGAACGGGGACATGAGGTGGGCCGCGTCGCCCAGGAGGGTCACGCCGGGGACGCGGTCCCAGCGGTGGCCGATCGGGAGGGCGTGCACCTGGCGCGGCACGAGGGGTTCGTCGGTGTCGGCGATCAGGGCGCGGAGGCTGTCGTCCCAGTCGGCGAAGCCCGCCAGGACGTCGGGGGTGAGCGTGAGCGGGTCGATCCGGTCGAGCCAGTCGGCCGGGACCCTCAGCGCGCCGTAGACGTGCAGGCCGCCGTCCGGTTCGCGGTGGGCCAGCACGCCCCTGCCCCCTCCCAGCGCGAACAGGAAGCCGCCGCCGACCACGGCCGCGCTCGCGGGGTGGCGGACGTCGGCGTCGTGCAGCCGGGCCTCCACGAACGACAGGCCGGTGTAGGCGGGGACGGCCGAGGAGACGAGCGGGCGGACCCTGGACCACGCGCCGTCCGCGCCGACGAGCAGGTCGGTGGTGAGGGTGGTGCCGTCGGCGAGCACGACCTCGTGGCGGCCGTCGCCCAGCGGGACAGCGCCGGTGACCTTCGCGCCCCAGCGGACCTCGGGGACCGAGGCCAGCAGGATGTCGCGCAGGGTCCGGCGGTGGACCTCCGGGCGGTCGCCGTCGCCGTCGTCGGGGTGCTCGACGTGCACGACGGCGTGCCGGTCCAGCACGCGCAGCGCCTGGCCGCCCTGGTGGACGGCCGCGCGGAACTCCTCGTGCAGGCCCGCGGCGCGCAGGGCGACCTGGCCGGAGTCCTCGTGCACGTCGAGCATCCCGCCCTGCGAGCGGGCGGTGGGCGAGGCGTCGGCGTCGAGCACGGTCGCCTCGACGCCGTTCACGTGCAGGATCCGGGCCAGCACGAGGCCGCTCAGTCCCGCTCCGACGATGGTGGTGCGGTGGTGCATGGCGTGTTCTCCGTCCACGATCGCCGCCCGGTGCCGTGAGGCGGCTCCGAGTGGACCGGCGTCCTGCCACGAAGCTAACGAACATGTTCGTTCCGAACAAGTACGGAGCGAACATGTTCGTCATCACACCCTGGGCCCTACCGCGCGTCGTCCTCGTTGCTCGGCGTGACGCGCTGCCGCGGCGGCGGACCGCCCGGCAGGGCGTCCCGGCGCCGCTCGGTCTTCGCGGACTCCGCGAGGTGACGGGTGGCGACCCGCGCCAGGACGTCCAGCGCGGCGCGGACCTCCAGGTGGTCCAGCGCGTCCACGTCACCCGACAGCAGCGGACCGCCCAGGGTGGTCCAGCCGGTGCCGTCGGCACCGACCTCCAGGGTGGTCGTCGCGCCGGTCGGCGTCGTCAGGGTCACGACGGCGCCGACCGCGACGGCGTGCCGCCCCGAGTGCAGGACCGAGCGGCGGCGCAGGTCGGCGTCCGCCACGAGCCGCTCCCGCTCCCCCGCGCCAGCCAGCGCGCGCAGGGCGTGGTGGGTCAGGTCGCCGCCCCGGTCGGCCAGGTCGCGCAGCAGTTCCGGCCGGGTCCAGCCCGGCCCCTGGTCGGTCGGCGGGTCCAGCACGTCCGCGACCAGCTCCAGCACGCCCGAGGCCACGTGGGCGGCACGGGTGACGGGGTCGGCGGGGTCGTGGCCGAACGCGGGCCGCGTGACGGCGTCGGCCACCTGCCCGACCGCCCGCACGGAGTCGGCCCGCAGCGGCGACCCCCGGCCCGCGAGCGGGCCGGCCCGGTCCGCGGCGCGGTCGCCGACGGCGACGTCGCGGGCGGCGAGGTCGGCGTAGACGGTGTCGCGGGAGACGCGGGCCAGCCGGGCGAGTTCGGCGACGTTCCGGGTGCCGGTGCGCCACGCCGCCGCCACGAGGTCGGCGCGGTCGGCCGACAGGCGTTCCCGCCGGTCGGCCCACCCGATGAGCGCGGCCAGTGCCGCGACGCGTGCTGGTTCGAGGTCGTCGTCCATGCCGCCACCCTATGTCGACGGACTCGACATGTCGAGTCAGTCGACATAGGGCGAGGGCGGCCGGTGCTGATCCACCCCACCCCGTACGGTCCACCGGGAAGCCAGGATGGAGGCCGAGCGCGGGAGCCGACCCGCGCGGCCGACGAGAGGAGCCCGATGACCGACCGGCCAACCGCCCCGTGGTGGACGTCCGCCGTCGTCTACCAGGTCTACCCGCGCAGCTTCGCGGACTCGACGGGTGACGGGGTCGGCGACCTCGTCGGCATCACGTCCCGGTTGGACCACCTCCAGCGGCTCGGCGTCGACGTGGTCTGGCTGTCGCCGATCTACCTCTCGCCGCAGGCCGACAACGGCTACGACATCTCGGACTACCAGGCCGTCGACCCGGTCTTCGGCACGCTGGAGGACTTCGACCGGCTGCTGGCGGAGGTCCACGAGCGCGGGATGCGGCTGGTCATGGACCTGGTCGTCAACCACACCTCCGACGAGCACCCGTGGTTCGTGGAGTCGCGCTCCAGCACCGACAACCCGAAGCGCGACTGGTACTGGTGGCGGCCCGCGCGCGAGGGCTTCACGGCGGGCGAGCCGGGTGCCGAGCCGACGAACTGGGAGTCGTTCTTCTCCGGGCCGACGTGGACGCTCGACGAGACCACCGGCGAGTACTACCTGCACCTGTTCGACCGCAAGCAGCCGGACCTCAACTGGGAGAACCCCGAGGTGCGCGCGGCCGTGCACGAGATGATGCGGTGGTGGCTCGACCGGGGCGTCGACGGCTTCCGGATGGACGTCATCAACTTCATCTCCAAGGACCCCGCGCTGCCCGACGGGCCCACGACCGGCACCGGCGGGCTCGGCAACGGCTTCGCGCACTTCGCGACCGGCCCCCGCGTGCACGAGTTCCTCCAGGAGATGCGCCGCGAGGTGTTCGCGGGCCGGACCGGCGACTTCCTGACCGTGGGCGAGATGCCCGGCGTCACGTGGCAGGACGCGCGCCTGTTCACCGATCCCGAGCGGGGCGAGGTGGACATGGTGTTCCAGTTCGAGCACGTCTCGCTCGACCACGGGCCGGGCGGCAAGTTCGACCCCAAGCCGCTGGACCTGCGCGACCTCAAGGCGTCGCTGGGCCGCTGGCAGACCGCGCTCGGCGAGACCGGGTGGAACAGCCTGTACTGGAACAACCACGACCAGCCCAGGGTGGTGTCGCGCTTCGGCGACGGCTCGCCCGTCTCGGCGACGGCGCTGGCCACCGTGCTGCACCTGCACCGGGGCACGCCGTACGTCTACCAGGGCGAGGAGCTGGGGATGACCAACGCCCCGTTCGCGGGCGTGGACGACCTGCGCGACGTGGAGTCGCTCAACCACCACCAGCGCGCCGTGGAGGCGGGCCAGGACCCGGAGGCGGTCCTGGCGGCGCTGCGCGCGATGGGCCGCGACAACGCCCGCACCCCGGTGCAGTGGACCGCGGGCCACGCGGCCGGGTTCACCAGCGGCACCCCGTGGATCGCCGTCAACCCGAACCACACCTGGCTCAACGCGGCGGCGCAGTACGACGACCCCGACTCGGTGTTCCACCACTACCGGCGGCTCGTCGAGCTGCGCCACACCCGCGCCGTGGTCGCGCTGGGCGACTTCACCATGCTGCTGGCCGACCACCCGCACGTCTACGCCTACGAACGGCGGCTGGACGACACCCGGCTCCTGGTCCTGGCGAACCTGCACGGCACCGAGCAGACCGTGGACCTGGCCCCCGAGTGGGCGGACGCGGCCGTCGTCCTGACCAACACCGCGGGGCACTCGCTGACCGCGGGCCGCGCGACCCTCCAGCCGTGGGCCGCGCTCGTGCTCGACCTGACCGGAGGGCAGTGATGACGACCGGGGCGAGGAACTGGGCGGGCAACGTCGTCTTCTCCGCCGAGCACGTGGAGGCGCCGACGACCGCCGAGCGGTTGCGCGAGGTCGTGGCGACCGCCGGGAAGGCGCACGTGCTGGGCGCGGGGCACTCGTTCAGCCGGATCGCGGACACCACCGGGACGCTGATCACCCTGCGGGACCTGCCCGCCTCGGTGGAGGTGTCGGCGGACCGGAGGTCGGCGCGGGTCGGGGCGGGCCTGCGGCTCGCCGAGGTGGCGACCCTGCTGGACGCGGAGGGCCTGGCGCTGCACAACCTCCCGTCGCTGCCGCACATCACCGTCGCGGGCGCCGTCGCCACCGCGACCCACGGGTCCGGCGACCGCAACGGGTCGCTGGCGAGCGCGGTCCGGTCGCTGGACCTGATCACGGCGGACGGGGGCACCACCACGCTGGCGCGCGGCGACGACCGCTTCGACGGGGCGGTCGTGTCGTTCGGGTCGCTCGGGGTCGTCACGAGCGTCGACCTCGACGTGGTGCCCGCGTTCGAGGTGGAGCAGCGCGTGCACGAGGGCCTGCCGTTCGAGGTGCTCGCCGAGCGGTCGGCGGAGCTGTTCGCGCAGGCGTACAGCATCAGCGTGTTCACCGACTGGCGGGAGTCGTTCTCCCCGTGGGTGAAGCGCCGCACCTCGGACGCCCCTGCCGACCTCGGCTGGACGGGCGCGCGCGAGGCGACCGGCGGGCGGCACCCGATCCCCGGTGCCTCGCCCGAGTTCTGCACCCGGCAGCACGGCGAGCCGGGGCCGTGGCACGCGCGGCTGCCGCACTTCCGCGCCGAGTTCACCCCGAGCGCGGGCGACGAGCTCCAGTCGGAGTACGCCGTGGCGCGGGAGCACACGGAGGGAGCGCTGCGGGCGCTCAAGGAGCTGGGCCCGGTGATCTCGCCGGTGCTGCTGGTGTCGGAGATCCGCACCGTCGACGCGGACCCGTACTGGCTGAGCCCGTTCCAGGGCAGGGCGAGCACGGCGTTCCACTTCACCTGGGTGCCGGACGCGCACGCGGTGCGCCCGGTGCTGACGCTGATCGAGCGGGCGCTGGCGCCGTACTCCGTCCGGCCGCACTGGGGGAAGCTGCACGAGACCGCTCCCGCCGACCGGTACGAGCACTGGTCCCGGTTCGCCGCGCTGCGCGACGGCCTCGACCCAGGGGGGAAGTTCCGCAACGAGGTGGTCGACCACTACTTCCCCGGCTGAGTTTCCGACATCATCGAGGCATGGCCTCGAAGATGTCGTGGCGCCACCACCTCGCCCACACCGTCCCGGTCACCGTCTACTGGTTCCCCGAAGAGGACGACTGGCGCACGGGCGCCGTGCGGAAAGCCCTGGGCGACGGCGCGTCCGGGCACCCGGTCGACCCGCAGGCGACCGAGGCCGAGACCGACGGGTGGTCCGCCGCGGCGACCGCGTACGTCGAGGAGGTCGCCGCGGCGGCGGCCGAGCTGGACCGGGTCGCCGCGCGGACGGCGAGGTGGCGGCGCACGCCGCTGGTGAGCCGGTGGGCCGCGGCGCGGCTCGCGGAGGCCCGAACGTCCTTCGAGGACAGGGTCTCGGCGGCGACCGCGCGCTACCAGCCGGTGCGGAAGGCCGTCGAGGACCGGCTCGCCGAGCAGGAGGAGACCCGGCGCCGCGAGGCCGAGGAGGAGCGGGAGCGGCGCGCACGGGCGTGGCGGCTGGCCGAGGGCCGGTTCCAGGCGTGGCAGCGCAGGCACGCCGTCGCCGACCAGGTGCTGCCCGGCGGGCGGACGCCGAGGCAGCTCGCGGCCGACGGCGGAGCGCCCGCCGAGTGGCCGGGGGAGGTGGTCGCGCTGGTCGGCGACGTCGACGAGTGGTGGGCGGGGCTGCGGGAGTCGGTCGTCAACCGGCGCGCCCGCGAGGCCGCCGTGCGCACGGTGGTCGACGCGGTCGACGCGACCACCGCCGCGCTCGACAAGGCGGGCAGGCCGGGCATCCAGCGGATCGAGGACCAGCCCCCGGTGCACCTGGACGGCTGGTGGGTCGAGTTCTCCTGGAAGGGCCTGCCGGGCGTCCAGCGGCTGAGCAGGCCGCCGGACATCCCCGTGGACCACCTGTGGCAGGGCGACTGGTGGTACGACCTCTACCTCTACGACCGCCTGGTGCTCACGCCGGGCTGGCGGGGCGACTACCGGTTCGCGACCGCCACGAGCAGCGAGATCGCCAACGGCATGGCCCGCCGCCACTCGTGGCTGATGTGGAGCGTGGAGGAGTTCGCCGACATGCTGTTCCCGGACATCGTGACCTACCGGCAGCGGTACCACTTCGAGGCGGACGACGTCGAGATCCCGATGACCGACTACGCGGACCCCGCCGTGTTCGTCCCGTACGTCGAGGCCGTCGCCCGGCGCGTGGTCGGCGTGTTCCGCGAGCTGGCGCGGGACTGACCCTCAGCGCGCGGCCGTGAACGCGTCGACCGGGGCGAGGTCGAGCGCCGCCACCCGCGCACCGCGGCGACCCGTGGTGGCGGTGACGTCGACCGCGACGCGGGCGGTCTCCGCGCCTGCCCGGTCGACCACGGGTCCCGGACACAGGTCGCCACCCGCCACTCCCCCGGCCGCCGCGGTGGTCGCGCCGAAGCTCACGCGCTCGCCCACGCGTCGCGCAGGAAGGCCGGGTAGCGGTCGCCGTACGCGCCGTGCGGCAGGATCTCGCGGACCAGGTCGAGGTCGGCGGGCGTGAGCACCAGGTCGACGGCGGCGGCGTTCTCGGCCAGCCTGGTCGTGCTGCGGGTGCCGGGGATGGGCACGAGGTGCTCGTCCTGGGCGAGCAGCCACGCCAGCGCCAGCTGGGTCACCGTGGCGCCCTTGGCCGCGGCGAGTTCGGTCAGGCGGGCCGTGGCCGCGACGTTCGCCGTGTAGTTGTCGCCCTGCCAGCGGGCGTCGAAGCGGCGCATGTCGCCCTCGGGGTACTCCGCTCCCGGCTTCACGGCCGACGTGAGGAAGCCGCGGCCGAGCGGCGAGTACGGCACAAAGCCGATGCCGAGGTCGCGCACCAGCGGCAGGACCTCGTCCTCCACCTCGCGCTCGAAGACGGAGTACTCGGTCTGGAGCACCGAGACGGGGTGCGTGGCGTGCGCGCGGCGGATGGTCTCCGGCCCGGCCTCGGAGAGCCCGAAGTAGAGGACCTTGCCCGCCGCCACCAGCTCGCCGACGGCTCCGGCGACGTCCTCGATCGGCACGGCCGGGTCGACGCGGTGCTGGTAGAACACGTCGATGTGGTCGGTGCGCAGGAGCCGCAGGCTCTCCTCGGCCACCTCGCGGATGTGCTCGGGCCTGCTGTTCAGCGCGGCGCCGACGGTGGCGGGGTCGCTGAGGTCGAAGCCGAACTTGGTCGCCAGCACCACCTCGTCGCGGAAGCCCTCGACGGCCTCGCCGACGAGCGCCTCGCTGGTGCCCTCGCCCATGCCGTACAGCTCGGCGGTGTCGATGAAGGTGATGCCGAGCTCGTGCGCGCGGCGGATCGTGGCGATGCCGTCGGCGCGGTCACCGCCGGGACCGTAGGCCATGGTCATGCCCATCGTGCCCAGTCCCAACGCGGAAACGGTCAGGCCCTGCGCACCGAGAGTTCGTGTCTGCATGGGTCCCACCCTGCGCCCGTGCTCGACGGCCCACCAGCTCCCGTCCAACCCGGGCACGGCATGACCAGGCAGGACCGGGACCGGGTTCGTAGAGTGGGTGGCGTGGCACAGGACAGAGCCGAGCTGGGCGCGTTCCTCCGCTCGCGGCGCGACCGGCTGACGCCCGCGCAGGCGGGGATCGAGCCGTTCCCCGGCCCGCGGCGGGTCCCCGGCCTGCGCAAGGAGGAGTTGGCGGTGCTCGCGGGCCTGAGCCCGGACTACTACAGCAGGCTCGAACAGGGGCGGCAGGCGAACATCTCGACCGCCGTGCTCGACGGGCTGGCCAGGGCGCTGCGGTTGTCCGACGTCGAGCGCGCCCACCTGGTCGACCTGGCCGAGCCGACGGCGCGGCGGCGGGCGACCACGGTCGTACCGGTGCAGCGGGCCGATCCGGGCCTGCTGCGGATCATGTCGGCCCTCGACCACCTCCCGGTGCTGCTGCTGGGCCAGCGCACCGACGTGCTGGCCACCAACGCCCTGTTCAGCGCCGTGCTCTACGACCTGGCGCCGGGCTCGTCGCTGGCCCGCTTCCTCTTCCTGGACCCGCTGGCGCGGGAGCGGATCGTCAACTGGCCGTACTTCGCCTCGAACACGGTGGCCACGCTGCGCCGCGAGGTCGCGCGCAGGCCGCAGGACGGAAGGCTCACCGCGCTGATCGACGAGCTGCGGGCCGCCGAACCGGACGCGGCCCGCTGGTGGGCCGACCACCAGGTGCGCGACCACGCGTCGGTGGCGAAGCTGATCCGCCACCCGGTCGGCGGCGACCTGGCGTTCGACATCGAGATCGTGTCCGCGCCGCAGGAGCCGGACCAGCAGCTGATCGTCTACACCGTGCAGCCCGACTCGCCCACGGCCAAGGTGCTGCCGCTGCTGGCGAGCTGGCACCGAGACGCAACAGTTTCGTAACCCCTAGTGGGCTCACGTCCACTTGACACGGATCCAGGCTGGGCCGGACGCTGTGAGAGCGCTTCCACCGACGGTGGTCGGCGGTGGCGCACCGTCCTTCCTCGCCTCCCGGCGGCGGTCCCCCCACCTCACCGGGAAGCGGTCCCTGCCCGCGTCACCGAGGAGATTCCTTGCGCACCACAACGAAGTGGTTGAGCGCGCTCACCGCGCTCGCCGTGGCGGCCTCCGTCGCCCTCGTCGCCAGACCGGCGGCGGCCATCGGCCCCGACCTGCTCCCCCTCACCGTCACCAACAACAGCGGCCGTTCCGACGCGGTGTACCTGTACGTCCTGGGCACCGACATCCGCAACGGGCGGCTCGGCTACGTCAACCAGGGCGGCGGCTTCACGCCGTGGCCCGCGGGCGGTCTCCCCCCGACGCCCGCCCCGGACGTGTCCATCGCGGGCCCCGGCAACGGCGGCAACGTGACCGTGCGCGTGCCGCGGTTCATCTCCGGCCGCGTCTACATGTCCTTCGGCGAGAAGCTGAAGCTCTCGCTCACCCCGGACGGCTTCGTCCAGCCCGCGCCCTGGGCGGGCGACGCCAACAAGAACATCCTGTTCGACTGGAGCGAGTTCACCTACAACGACGCCGGCCTCTGGCTCAACAGCTCGCAGGTCGACCAGTTCGCCGTGCCGCACGCGGTCACGGTGACCGGTGCCAACGGTGCCACCAAGCGGACCGGCGACCTGGTCGGCAACGGCCGCGACACCGTGATCAACGCCGTCCGCAACCAGGCGGGCTTCGGCAACTCGGTCGTGACGAGGTCCGACGGGACCGTGCTGCGCGTGCTCGCCCCGAGCAAGGCGGCGGGCGCCGGGCTGATGGACGCCAACTACCTCCAGCCCTACATCGACCAGGCCTGGGGCGCGTACTCGGGCAAGACGCTCACCGTCGTGCCGTTCGGCGACCAGCCGAACATCAAGTTCTTCGGCCGCACGTCCGGCACCACGATGAACTTCACCAACACCTCGGGCCAGCAGGTGGCGTCGTTCCAGAAGCCCACCACGGCCCACGTGTGGGGCTGCGACGGCAACCTGCACGCGCCCAACGACCAGGTGGTCGGCCCGATCGCCCGCACCCTGTGCGCGGCGCTGCACCGCTCCACCCTGGGCCGGATCGACACCCAGCCCGGCGGCGGCCCCGGCGACTTCTACCAGGGTTCGCTGACCGACCACTACTCGCGGATCATCCACCAGAACATGGTGGACGGCAAGGCCTACGGGTTCGCGTTCGACGACGTGCAGGCCCAGGAGTCCCTGGTCCACGACGGCGACCCGCGCGCGGCGGGCATCGTGCTCACCCCGTTCGGCGCGGGCGGCGGGGGTCCGCAGCCGACCGGCAACAGCATCGTCAGCAACTGGCACGGCAAGTGCGTCGACGTGCCGAACTGGAACTTCAACGACGGCCAGCGCCTCATCGTGTGGGACTGCACGGGTGGCACGAACCAGAGGTGGCAGTTCGTCGACGGCACCGTGCGCACGGAGAACAACAAGTGCATGGACGTGGCGTGGGGCGCGGTCACCAACGGCGCCGCCGTGCAGATCGCCACGTGCAGCGGCAACGCCGCCCAGCAGTGGGTGCTCAGCGGAGCGGGCGACCTGGTGAACCCGCAGTCGAACAAGTGCCTCGACATCGCCGAGTGGAACCCGAACAACGACGCCGTCCTGCACATCTGGGACTGCGTCGGCGGCGCCAACCAGAAGTGGCACCGCGGCTGACAGGATGAGGGGGTCGGGCCACCGGCCCCCTCACCCAGCCTGGTGACGCACGTCACCGCGAGGTGGTTCAACGTTGCGACCCGGTCGAGGAGTTTCCCGACCGCAACGCAACCACCTCGACAGAAGGGGACGACGTGCGGGACGGCTACGACCAGTTCGTCGCCGATCGTCTAGATCGGCTCTTGCGCTACGCCACCGCCCTCACCTGCGACAAGCACCTCGCGCAGGACATCGTGCAGGACGTGCTGGTGCGCGCCCGGTCCCGGTGGGGCCGCATCGGCGTGCTGGACGCGCCGTACCTCTACGTGCGGCGGATGGTGACCAACGAGTACCTGTCCTGGCGCCGCCGCCGCGCGCGCCGCGACGTGTCCACCACGCACGCCACCCTCGACGAGCTGTCGCCCGCCGTGCCCGATCCGGCTGTGCGGCACGCCGAGCGGGACGCCATGCGCGCGCGGATCGCCGTCCTCCCGCACAAGCAGCGGGCGGCGCTCGTCCTGCGCTACTACGAGGACGCCACGACCACCGAGATCGGCCAGGTCCTCGGCTGCACCGAGGGCACCGTGCGCAGCCACCTCTCCCGCGCCCTGCACACGCTGCGCGTCAACGAGACCAGCCCGTCGGAGGTGCTGCGATGACCGAGCAGGAAGCCCTCATCCGCGAGGCCATCGCCGCCGAGGCCGCCGAGGCGGTCGATTCGCGGGCCGTGCGGGCCGCGCTGAGCGCCAGGCAGTCCCGCCGCCGCCCGCTGGCCCTGCTGTCCGCGACCGTGCTCACGGCCGCCGCCGTCGCCACGGCGGTGGTCCTGGCGCCGTCCTCCCCCACCCGCACCGAGAAGCTGGAGGCCGCGGCGCCCATCGAGCCCAGGACCGTGCTGCTGGCGGGCCTGGACGACACCGGCCGCACCGACTCGGTGGTGCTCGCCCGCGTCGGCCTGGACGGGTCGGTCGACGCGGTCTCGCTCCCCCGCGACTCGTGGGTCGACATCCCCGGCCGGGGCGCGGGCAAGCTGAACTCCGCCTACGTCGCGGGTGAGGTGGGCGAGCCCCAGGACCTCGTGCGGACGGTCGAGGCCGTGACGGGCGCGCACGTGGACCACTACGCGACCGTCGACCTGGCGGCCGTGGCCGCGGTCAGCACGGTCGTGGGTGGCGTCGAGGTCTGCCTCACGGCCGCCGCGTCGGACGACCTCTCCGGGGCGAACCTGCCCGCGGGCCGGTCGACCGTGTCCGGTGACCAGGCGCTCGCGTTCCTGCGCCAGCGCCACGGCCTGCCGAACGGCGACCTGGACCGGGTGGTCCGGCAGCAGGTGTTCCTGCGGTCGCTGACCGCCAAGCTCCTCGACCCGGCCGTCCTGCGCGACCCGGACAGGGTCGCCGCGGTGCTCGACGCGCTCGGGACCGGCGTCCGCACCGACCCGGCCTGGAACCTGCTCGCGTTCGTGTCGACCCTGACCCCGAACGCGGGCATCACCACGGCCACCGTGCCGCACGGGCCCGCTACCGACGTCGGGAACGTTGTCGCGCTCCCCCTGGACCCGGCAGCGGTGCGCGCGTTCGTCGCCGGGTTCCTGTCCGACGCACCCCACGCGCCGGACCAGCCCGGCCCGCCGTCCGACGGCTGCGTGAACTAGCCGGGTGGCCGCGGGGTGGCCCGACCACCCCGCGGCCCCGGTCAGCCGGTCCGGATCCCCGCGCACACCACCCGCAGGTACAGCTCCGCCGACGTGGACGGGTCATCGTCGCCGATGGTCGCCGCGTACCCGACCCCGCACATCAGCCTGCGCAGGTCGCAGGCGTCGAGGTCGGCGCGCACCACGCCCGCCGCGCGCGCCGCCACCAGCAGGGCCGTGGTGATCGACTCCAGCTCGGCCTTGGCCGCCGCGATCTCCGGGTGGGTGTCGAAGGTGGCCGCGAGGACCTCTCGGACCTCGGCGTGCTCGACCTCCAGCCGCACCTGCTCGCGCAGCACCGATTCGATGGCGGTCCACGGGTCGGGCTCGGTGGTGGCGAGCCGAGCCGCGTCGAGCAGGCCCTGGAACCGCAGGACCGCCAGGGCCTCGACGAGGGCCTGGCTGGTGGCGAAGTGGCGGTACACGGTGCCCACGCCGACGCCCGCCCGGCGGGCGAGGTCGTTGAGCTGCAACGGGACCCCGTTCTCGACGAGCATCAGCCTGGCCTCGTCGAGCAGGCGGGCGCGGATGCGCAGCGAGTCCGCCCTGCGCGGCGGTTCGGACACTCGACCGGACGTCACGCGCCCACGCTACCGGGAGCGGATACCTCAACCTAAAGGATGAACTATCCGTTTCCGTGCTACGGTTCGGCCCAGCAGCGGATGAAGTATCCGCTCGAACCGGACAGGAGACCCCGTGCCCCACGACGTGACCGGCGTGCCCCACCTCCCCGAGGGCTTCACCGAGCGGTTCCGCAGCGAGTTCGTCGCGGTCGACGGCACCACCCTGCACGCGGTCGTCGGCGGCGACGGCCCGCCGCTGCTCCTGCTGCCGGGCTGGCCCCAGTTCTGGTACGGCTTCCGGCTGGTCATGCCCGCGCTGGCCGACCGCTTCACGGTGATCGCCGCCGACCCGCGCGGCACCGGCGCCTCGGACAAGCCCGCGACCGGGTACGACGCCGCCACGCTGGCCTCGGACGCGGCGGCGCTGATGACCGCGCTGGGGCACGAGCGGTTCGCGGTCGTCGGGTACGACGTGGGCATGATGATCGGCTACGTGCTGGCCGCCGACCACCCCGAGCGGGTCACGTCGCTGGCCGTCGCCGAGGCGATCCTGCCCGGCGTCACTCCGTCACCGCCGCTGCTGATGGACCCGGCGACCAACGAGCACCTCTGGCACTTCGCGTTCAACCGGCTCGCGGAGGTCAACGAGCGGATGGTCGCGGGCCGCGAGGAGGTCTACTTCGGACACCAGTTCGCGTCCAAGGCGGCCTCACCGGAGGCGATCCCCCAGGAGGCCGTGGACGTCTACGTGGACGTGCTGCGCGACCCGGCCGCGCTGCGCGCGAGCTTCGAGTTCTACCGCAGCGAGCGGAGCGGCCCCCAGGTCGTCGAGAGGACCCGGCGGGCGAGGCTCGCGGTGCCGGTGCTCGCGATCGGCGGTGAACACGCGTCCGCGGAGGAGGTCGAGCGGACCATGCGGGCCGTGGCCGACGACGTGACCGGGGTGGTGCTGCCCGGCGCGGGGCACTACGTGCCGGAGGAGGCTCCCGACGCGCTGCTCGACGCGCTCCTGGAGTTCCTGCGGTGACTCAGCTCGCGGTGAGCGCCCCAGCGGTGTCGGGGTAGAGCTTGAGCACCTTGTCCAGCGTCGTGAGGTAGAGCGGACCCGCCACGGCGCGGGCGGGAGCCACCGTGCGCAGCTCGACGCCCTCCAGCTCACCGCGGCCGTGGAACTCGACCAGGATGGCGAGCCCGACGGAGCCGAAGAACTCCACCCCGGTGAGGTCGAGCACGACCGAGGCCTTCTTCGCGGCGAACGCCTGCTCCAGCCAGCCGCGCAGCCTGGGCGCGGTGGCGACGTCCACCTCACCCTTCACGGTCACCAGCACGGCCTCGTCGCGGACCTCCTGGCTGCCGGTGATCGTCTCGTTCTCGGCCGTTCCAGCCTGTTCGGTCCCCATTCCCCGAACCTAGTACCGGTCTGGCCCGCTCGCACGCCGTGCGCCACCGCGCGTGGCGGGACTCACCGCCGGTCCGGGCCAGCGATGGGCACCGGGAGTGCGGGCTCCCCCACCGAACTATCGTGGAACCCGCACCGGGCGCGCCGGCGCCGGGTGAGCAGGAGGGTCACGTGGGGGATCGGTCCGGCCAGCCGCCACCGGACGCCGCGACGGCCGCGCTGCGGGACCCGGAGCGCCTCAGGGCGTTGCACGACACCGGTCTGTCGACGACCTCGGACTCGGTGATGGAGCGGTTCGCCGCCATGGTCCGGGTGCAGCTCCGGGTGCCGGTGGCGCTCGTGTCGCTGGTCGAGCGGGACCGGCAGGTCCTCCCCGGCCTCGCGGGTCTGGCCGAGCCGTGGGCCACGGCGCGCGAGACCCCGCTGTCGCACTCGTTCTGCAGGCACGTCGTCGCCGACGGACAACCGCTCGTGATAGCCGACGCGCGCGCGTCGGAGCGGGTGCGCGACAACCCCGCCGTGCAGGACCTGGGAGTCGTCGCCTACGCGGGGATGCCGCTGACCTCGCTCGACGGCGACGTGCTCGGCTCGCTGTGCGCGATCGACACCGAGCCCAGGGAGTGGACCGACGACGAGCTGGCCACGCTCGCGGACCTCGCCGCGATGTGCACGACCGAGCTGCGGCTGCGGCTCGCGACCCGCCACCACACGCGGGAGCGCGACCGCACCCTCGAACTGTCGGCCATGCTCGACGTCGCGCACGACCGCAACCAGATCCTGCTCACCGCCGCGCAGTCGCTGGCCAGCGCGCGGACGCTGGAGCAGATCCGGCACCAGGTCAGCGACCTCGTGTCCGGTGACAGCGCCCCGACCTACGTCGGCCTGGTGATCACCGAGCGGCACGGCGGGCTGCGGCGGGTCGCCGACCCCCGGCTGCCCCTCGACCTCGCCGTCGGCGAGTACGAGAGCTACGGGCTGGACGCCCCGCTGGTCACGGCCAAGGCGGTGCGGGAGCGCAGGCTCGTCTGCTACTCCGACCCGGACGCGCTCGCGGAGGACTTCCCGCCCGAGACCGTCGACCTCTACCGCAGGATGGGCCTGCACGCCACGGCCTGCGCCCCGCTGGTGGGGATGCGCGAGGTGGTGGGCGCGCTGGTGTTCGGCTGGGACGGACCGCACCCGCTCGACGCGGGCGAGCGCGAGGTGATCACGACGATCGCCGCCTACACGGGCCAGGCGCTCGAACGCGTGCGCCTCATCGAGCGCCGCGTCGGCGTGGCCCGCGAACTCCAGGAGGCGATGCTCTCGCCGCTGCCCGAGGTGCCGGGGCTGACGACGGCCGCGGCCTACCTGCCGTCCGATGTGGACGAAGCCGTCGGCGGCGACTGGTACGACGCGATCCCGCTGCCCGGCGGCAGGACGGTCGCGGTCACGGTCGGCGACATCACCGGCCACGACGTGCACGCGTCGACGTTGATGGGCCAGGTGCGCAGCATGCTCCGCCAGGCGGCGTGGTGCCTGCCCGTCGCCGGTCCCGCCAAGGCGGTGGAGGCGCTGGAGTCGGCGCTCGCGGGCATCCCGGTGCCCGCCCACGGCACCCTGGTGCACGTCCACCTCACCCCGCACGCCGACGGCTCCGGCCGGTGGACGATGGACTACAGCAACGCGGGCCACCCGGAGCCGGTCCTGGTCCGCCCGGACGGCACCGTGGACCTGCTGCGCGGCCACGACATGCTGTTCGGCTTCCCCGACTTCCGGTCGGGGCCGCGCGCGGACCACCGGGTGGTGCTGGAGCCGGGCAGCACCGTCCTGCTGCACACCGACGGGCTCGTGGAACGGCGCGACCTCGACTACGACGACTCGGTCGCGGACCTGTGCGCCCTGCTCGCGACCCTCGCGGGCAAACCTCCGCGCGCCGTCGTGGACACCGTCATCGCCGAACTCGTGCCGCCCGGCCAGGCCGACGACGACGTGGCGGTGCTCGCGATCGGCGTGTGACGTCGGACCGATCGGTCCGAGGGCGCTACGGGGCGAGCGGTCCGCGTTCGGCGCTGGCCCGGTCGGTCAGCCTCGGCGGCAGCAGGGTGAGCGCGGGCACCGGTTCCCCGTCGAGCTTGCGGCGCAGCAGCGCCACCGCCTCGTGCCCGAGTTCGTCCGCCGGGATGTTGACCGACGTCAGCGGAGGGCTGGTCCGCTCGGCGACGTCGTCCGGGCACAGCGCGACCACGGCGACGTCCTCGGGGATGCGGCGGCCGAGCGAGCGCAGGGACTCGACCACCAGAGGCAGCGCGGTCTCGTTGTGCACCACCAGACCCGTGACCGACGGGTGGTCGCGGAGCAGCTCGGTGACGAACCGCCGCACGGACGGGGCGTCGTGCTCGACCGGTGACGTGGTGATCGCGATGCCGCGCCGCATGGCCGCCGCGCTGAAGCCCGCCGTCGTGCGGTGGGCGAACCCGGTGTCCCTGCGGTAGACCGATCTGGGCGCGCCCAGCAGCGCGAGGTTGCGGTGGCCGAGGTCAGCGAGGTGGTCGACGCCCAGCGCGCCCGCCGCCGCGAAGTCCAGGTCCACGCAGGTGAGTCCGGTGGCGTCGGCGGGCACGCCGATGAGGACGGTGGGCCTGGCGAGTTCGAGCAGCACCGGCACGCGGTCGTCGTGCATCTCGACGTCCATCACGATCAGCCCGTCGACCCGGCCGCTGTCGGCGATCCGCCGCACCCCGTCGGCGCCCTCGTCGGCCGTCAGCAGCAGCACGTCCTGCCCGTGCCGCCGCGCGGCGCTGGCGACCGCGATGACGAACTGCGTCACCACGGGCATGTTCATGCCGTCCCGCAGCGGGAGGACCATCGCCAGCACGCCCGCCGCCGCACCGGTCGGGGTGCGGGTGGGCGTCGAGGAGCGGTACCCGAGCAGCCGGACGCTGGCGCGCACCCGTTCCTTGGTCGCGGCCGAGATCGACCGCCTGCCCGTGAGGACGTAGGACACGGTGCTCGGCGCGACGCCGGCATGTCGCGCCACATCGGCGATCGTGACCACGCGCGCCCCTCGCTACCGGTGAGTACCCAGTGATTGGTCTACCGAAGGCTACGGCTCGACCCGGCACGACCGTAAGCCCCCATTGGGAAGCGGCGGCACGCCCACGAGACGGTTTCACCCTGACGGACGCCCGGCCCCGCGGGCGGAACCGACCCGCTGAACGCGTTCGACGGACTTCGATTCGAATGGCGTCGAATGAATTGTCGAAAAATCGAATACCTCTGAATCGAGACTCAATTCATTGACGCAAAGCACACGCATTCGTAATATTCGTTTCACCAGTCTGGACGGCGTTCATATCCATGAATCAACCCCGGTCCGAACAACTCAGGAATGAGTTGTCCAGACCTCTGTCACGACCAGGAAAGGCACACCGCCATGCGGTTGAGGAGATGTGCGCTCGTGTTGTCCACGATGAGCGCGTTAGCGGTGGCCGTGCCCGCCGCGAACGCGTCGGGACCCGACCTCGGCAGGCAGGTGCTGCCCGCCGGGGACGGCTGGGCGTCCAGCGGGACGGGCACCACCGGCGGCTCGGCGGCGACGGCGGAGCACGTGCACACCGTCCGGAACCGGGCCGAACTCGTCGCCGCGCTGGCCGACACCGAGCCGAAGATCGTCTACGTCGCCGGGGTGGTCGACGCCGACACCGCCGCCGACGGCACTCCCCTGACCTGCGAGGACCACGCGGTCGACGGCTACACGCGGGAGGCCTACCTGGCGGCGTACGACCCGGCCGTCTGGGGTCGCGACCAGGACCCGTCCGGGCCGCTGGAGGACGCCCGCGCCGCGTCGGCGGCCAAGCAGGGCGCCACGATCGGCCTGACCGTCACCTCGAACACCACGATCGTCGGACTGGGCGGGGGCGCCGGGATCACCGGCGGCAGCCTGCGCGTCCACGGCGCGGACAACGTGATCATCCGCAACCTGACCTTCCGCGACACCGCCGACTGCTTCCCCCGGTGGGACCCGAACGACAACTCCCCCGGCGAGGCCCCCGGCAACTGGAACTCGCTGTACGACTCGGTGTCGCTGCAACGGGCCACGCACGTGTGGGTCGACGGCAACACCTTCACCGACCAGCCGAACCCGGACAGCGCGGCACCGGTCCACTTCGGACGCCCCTACCAGGTCCACGACGGCCAGCTCGACATCACCACCGGCTCCGACCTGGTCACCGCGTCGCGCAACCTCTTCACCGACCACGCCAAGACGATGCTCATCGGGTCCTCGAACACCTCGACCACCGACCCCGGCAAGCTGCGCGTGTCGGTGCACCACAACGTCTTCCGCGACGTCGGCGAACGCGCGCCCAGGGTGCGGTTCGGCCAGGTCCACGTCTACAACAACCTCTACGAGCCGCGCGAGCACCACGTCTACAGCTGGGGCGTCGGCGTGAACTCCGCGCTGTACGCGCAGAACAACCACTTCCGGTTCCGCGGCGGGGCGAGGCCCGAGCGGGCCGTGCACAACTGGGGCGGCACCGCGATGACCGAGCGCGGGACGCTCGTCGACGGCAGGCCGACCAGCCTCCTGGCCGCGTTCAACGCCGCGAACCCGACCGCCGCGCTGGGCACCGACGCGGGCTGGACGCCCGCGCTGGACCGGGGGCTGGAACCCGCGCACCGGATCGCCCACCTCCGGGCGGGTGCCCGGCCCCCCGGTGTCTCGGTCGAGGGCGTCGGCTCCTTCGCGACCGTGCAGTCGGCGATCGACGCCGCCCCCGCCGGGGCGGTGATCACCCTCCAGCCGGGCGTCTACCGCGAGGTGATCACCGTGCCCGCGAGCAAGAAGGGCCTCGTGCTGCGCGGCTCCACCGGCCGGGCGTCCGACGTGGTCATCGACTACGACAACGCGAGCGGCACCAGGAAGCCGGACGGCAGCACCTACGGCACGACCGGCAGCGCCACGGCGACGCTGGCGGCCACCGACTTCACCGCCCGCGACCTGACGTTCCGCAACTCGTTCGACCGCGCGAAGCACCCGGAGATCACCGCCACGCAGGCCGTCGCGGTGAAGGCCACCGGCGACCGGATGCTGTTCGACCGCGTGACCTTCCTCGGCCACCAGGACACCCTCTACGCCGACACCCCGGCCGTCGGCACGCGGGCGCGGCAGTACTACCGGAACTGCTCGATCAGCGGCGACGTGGACTTCCTGTTCGGCCGCGCGACCGCCGTCTTCGACCGCGCCACCATCACCGCGCTGGACCGGGGCGGCGACCCGAACGGCTACCTCACCGCCGCCAGCACCCGCCGCGACAACCCGTTCGGCTTCCTCATCGTCGACAGCACGGTGGTGAGCACCGCGAAGTCCCGCACCTACTACCTGGGCAGGCCGTGGCACCCCGGCGGCGACGTCGACGCCGTCGCCCAGGTCGTCGTCCGCGACACCGTGCTGCCCGCCGCGGTCAAGACCGCGCCGTGGACCGACATGTCCGGCTTCTCCTGGCGCGACGCCCGCTTCGCCGAGTTCCGCAACACCGGACCCGGCGCGGGCACCGGCACCGACCGGCCGCAGCTCTCCGAGGCCGACGCCGCCCGCCACACCGTGCGGACCTACCTCGCGGGCACCGACGGGTGGAACCCCTCGTGACGGCACTGGCGACCCGGCCGCTGCCGACACCGCCGCGCCGCCGCAAGCGGCGCGAGTGGGCGCCGTACGCGCTGATCCTGCCGACGGTGGCCGTGCTCGCGGCGTTCCTGGTCTACCCGATCGGCAGCGTCGTCTACTACAGCCTCCAGCGCTACAACGTGACGCAGCCGTGGAAGAACGGCTTCGCCGGGCTGGACAACTTCCACCGGATGCTCACCGACGACCCGCTGTTCTGGCAGAGCCTGCTGTTCAGCGCCAAGTGGGTCGTCGTGCAGGTCGGGCTGCAACTCCTGCTGGGCCTCGCGCTCGCGCTGATCGTCAACGAGACCTTCATCGGCCGGGCCGTGGCGCGGTCGCTGGTGTTCTCCCCGTGGGCGGTGTCCGGCGTGCTGACCACCGGCATCTGGATCCTGCTGTACAACCCGTCCACCGGGGTGTTCCAGGAGCTGGCGAACCTCGGGATCGGCGACCACGGCACGTCGGTGCTGGGCAACCCGGACACGGTCTTCGCCGCCACGGTGGTCGCCGAGCTGTGGCGCGGTGTGCCGTTCTTCGCCATCCTGCTGCTCGCCGACCTCCAGACGATCCCGAAGGACCTCTACGAGGCGGCGTCCGTGGACGGCGCGAACCGGTGGCAGCGGTTCCTCAGCGTCACGCTCCCCCACCTGCGCGACGCGATCGTGCTGTCCACGCTGCTGCGCGCGGTGTGGGAGTTCAACAACGTCGACCTGATCTACACCCTCACCGGCGGCGGTCCCGCCAACCAGACGACCACGCTGCCGCTGTACGTCGCGCGCAAGGCCGTGGACTCCCACGACTTCGGCTACGGCTCGGCGCTGACGGTCGTGGGCTTCGTGATCCTGCTGTTCTTCTCGATCCTCTACCTGCGGGTGTCCAAGTTCGGGAGCCGACGATGACCGAGACCCTCATCAGGCGGGTCGAGGTCGACCCGCCCAGCCGGAACACCCCGCCGCGCCCGAAGCGCCGCGGCGAGCCGGGCCGGAGCTGGCGGCTGTACCTGCCGCTGGGCCTGTACCTGCTGTTCACGCTGGTGCCGTTCTACTGGATGCTCGTCTTCGCCTTCCGCCCCACCGGGTCGACGGCGCTGGTGCCGTGGCCGATCACGTTCGAGCACTTCGACACGGTGTGGAACGGCCTCGGGTTCGGGGTGTTCTTCGCCAACAGCCTCGTCGTGGCCGTCGGCACGCTCGGCGTGGTGAGCGTGCTGGCGCTGATGGGCGGCTACGCGCTGGCGCGCTTCCGGTTCCGCGGCCAGCGGGTGTTCCTGCTCGCGCTGCTGTGCACCCAGTTCGTCCCCGGCGCGATGATGCTCATCCCGCTGTTCGTGATCTTCAAGAACGCGGGTCTGCTCAACAGCCTCACCGGCCTGATCATCGCCGACACCGCCTTCCAGCTCCCGCTGGCGCTGATCCTGATGAGCGGGTTCGTGCGCAACATCCCGGTGGAGCTGGAGGAGGCCGCGATGGTCGACGGCTGCTCCAGGCCGCGCGCGTTCTTCGCGATCACCCTGCCCCTGCTGCGGCCCGCGCTGGTCGCCGTCGGGTCGTTCGCGTTCATCGGGGCGTGGAACAACTTCCTGTTCGCGCTGATGTTCGCGAGCAGGCAGGACAAGTTCACCCTGCCGGTCGGGCTCAGCTACGCGCTCGGCGAGTTCAACACCGACTTCGGGGCGCTGGCGGCGGGCGGCGTGGTCGCCGCGGTGCCGGTCGTGCTCGTGTTCGCCGTCGTCCAGCGGTTCCTGGTGCAGGGACTGAGCGCAGGGGCGGTCAAGGGTTGACGTCCTCCCCCGGAAAGGCGGGGATTCCCATCCCCTCACAGCGAACGGTTCCTGTTTCCTCTCCCCCGGAAGGGAGGTTCCGACAGATGCCCCACCGACCACTGGCACCGGTTCGGTCCGACTCCGTCCCCGCGGGCAGCGACCGCCCGTCCGGCGGCCGGGATGTCCCGTGCGGCGGTGACGTCCCGGTCGTGGACCTCACCGCGACCGGGACAGGTCCACTCCCGCACGCCCGAAGGCGGCGTGTCGAGCACGCGCCGGCATCGCGAGCAGGTCTTGCCGGAGGGGTGCCACCGGTCCACCGCGATCACCGTGCGGCCGCACCAGGCGGCTTCGCGGGTCAGCACGGACCGGACCCCCGACCAGGACGCGTCGCTGATGGCGCGGGCCGAGGAGCGGTTGCGGACCGTGTTGCGGACCGCGAGGTCCTCGACCACGATCGCCGGGTTCCCACGAACGAGTCGAGCGGTCGGCCTGCGCGGCGGATCCCGCCGCCTGCCGGCGATCCGGGCGTGCACGCGGGCCACCGCGGTGCGAGCCTCGTCCCGGTTGTCGGAGCCCTTGGCCTCGCGAGCCGGGTCCCGTCGCGCACGGGCCGACGCCACCCGCTCGCGGCGCTCCTGCCTCGGGTTGGCGATCGCCTCCCCGGTGGACGGGGTCAGCAGGGGCGTGAGCCCGGCGTCGACGCCGATCGCGGTCGTCAGCGGTGCGAGGTGGCCGATGCTGGTCTCGACCAGCATCGACGCGTGCCACCGACCGGCCGGGTCCCGCGACACGGCCACCTGCTGGTGCCGCGGGCACTGCTGCGACGGCAGCGGGGACACCTCGTTCGGAACACCGAGTTCGTCGGTCCGCTTCCCCGCGGTGATCGACGCCGACGTGTCGCCGCAACCGACCCGCCGCCGCTCCTGGCTCCACGCGGTGGTGCGGACCTCCAACGCCCGGTTGCAGACCAGCCGGACGCAGCCGAACGTCCGCGACGACCCCACCGCTCGCTCCTGGTCGGGGTAGAGGCGGTCGCGGTGCGCACGCTCCACCACCGCCCCCGACACGCCCCGCGGACCACCCGGCCCATCGGCGGCGACCGGTGTCGCCCGTCCACTCCGGACCCGGGACCCAGCTGCACCATCCGCAGATCGACTCCTCCTCGGCTTGAAGACCGGGGTATCCACCGATTGGGGTTTCGATGAGAATCCGTCGCGCGGCAGCGGTCGTCCTGTCCCTCGGCCTCGCGCTCGCGGGCTGTTCGGACGCGGGCGGGGGCAGCGGTGGTGGCAACGCCACGATCACGTTCTGGGACAACAACGGCGGACCCGGACGGACGCCGATCTACGAGGAGCTCATCAAGCGGTTCGAGGCGAAGAACCCGACCATCGAGGTCGAGTACGTCGGCATCCCCAGCGCGTCCGTGCAGCAGAAGTACGACACCGCCATAGCGGGCGGGTCGGTGCCGGACGTCGGTGGTGTGACCACGTCGTACCTGGCGAACCTGGTCGGGCAGGACGCGCTCGAACCGCTCGACGAGCGCGTCGACTCCGGTCCGCTGAAGGGGAAGCTGCTGCCGAGCCTGGTCGAGACCGTGCGGCAGACCGCGCCGGACGGCAAGCTGTACTCGGCCCCCTCGTCGGGCAACCTGGACGTGATCTGGTTCCGCAAGGACTGGTTCGAGGCCGCGGGGCTGGCGCCGCCGACCACGTGGGACGAGCTGGTCGACCGGGCGACGAAGCTGACCGACCTCGGCGCCAACCGCTACGGGTACACGATCCGCGGCGGCGCGGGCTCGGTGTTCCAGCTCCTCACCGAGACCTACGCCTACTCCGGCGTGGAGTCGTTCTTCGAGGGCACGACCAGCACGGTCGACGACCCCGCGAACGCCGAACTGCTGGGCAAGGTCGCCTCGCTGTACAAGAAGGCCACGCCCGAGGCGGACGTGAACAACAACTACACGCAGATGGTCGCCCAGTTCACCGGTGGCTCGGTCGCGATGATGCACCACAACCTCGGCTCGTACTCCGACGTCACCAAGGCGCTGGGCACCGACAAGGTCGGCGCGATCAGCCTGCCGGTGGGGCCGTCGGGCAAGAAGACCGTCGTGCCGAACCCCACCGACGGGTTCGCGGTCTTCAAGGGGAGCAAGAACACCGACGCGGCCTGGAAGTTCGTCGAGTTCCTGGTGTCGCAGGAGTCGAACAGCTACTGGAACGAGAAGGTGGGGCAGATCCCGGCCAACACCGACGTGCGGTCGGAGAAGTGGATCGAGGCCAACCAGCCGGTGCGGATGGCGCTGGGCGTGCTGGAGGACCCGGCCACCAAGCTGGTCCCCGCCCCGGTCTACCTGCCCGAGTACTCCTCGATCACCAAGACCGACAGCGAGCCCGCCTACCAGAAGGTGCTGCTCGGGGAGCTGTCCGCGCAGGACTTCCTCAAGGGGCTCGCGGAGAAGCTGACCAACGCCCAGAAGGAATGGGAGCAGCGGAAGTGATCAGGTCGATCCGGGTCCGGGTGTTCACGACCACCGCGCACACCGCCGTCGACGAGGCGGGCCACCGCCACCCCAGCGAGCCGCACGAGGTGCGCGAGGCGCTGCTGGAGATCACCGACGCCGACGGGGTGACCGGGTACTGCCAGGTGCAGCCCGACCAGGTGCGGCCCGCCGTGCTGGACAAGCACGTCCGCCCGGTGCTGCTCGACCAGGACCCGTGGGACCGGGAGCGGCTCTGGCGCGAGATGGCGCACCGCCAGCGGGGCGCGCACGGCGGGTTCACCGACCGGGCGCTCGGCTACGTGGACCAGGCGCTCTGGGACCTCGTCGGACGCCGGGTCGACCTGCCGGTGTGGAAGCTGCTGGGCGGTGCCCGCGACCGGGTTCCGGCCTACGCCAGCACGATGTGCGGCGACACCACGCCGGGCGGGCTCGCCACGCCGCAGGACTACGCGGCGTTCGCGAAGCGCCTGGTGGGGCTGGGGTACCGGGCGATCAAGCTGCACACCTGGATGCCGCCGGTGCCGGGCGCGCCCAGCGTGCGGATGGACGTCGAGGCGTGCGAGGCGGTGCGCGACGCCGTCGGCCCCGACGTCGAGCTGATGCTGGACGCGAACCACTGGTACCGCAGGACCGAGGCGCTGGAGCTGGGCCGGGCCGTGCAGCGGCTGGGCTTCTCCTGGTTCGAGGAGCCCATGGAGGAGGCGTCGGTCGGGTCGTACCGCTGGCTGGCCGAGCAGCTCGACATCCCGGTGATCGGCCCGGAGGTGGCGTGGGGCAAGCACATGACCCGCGCGGAGTGGGTCTCCTCCGGGGCCTGCGACATCCTCCGGGCGGGCGCCAACGGGTGCGGGGGGATCACGCCCGTGCTCAAGGTCCTGCACCTGGCCGAGTCGTTCGGGGTGGACTGCGAGGTCCACGGCAACGGCTCGGCGAGCCTGGCGCTGCTCGGCGCCTCCGACGCGAGCCGGTGGTACGAGCGGGGCCTGCTGCACCCGCACGTCGACTTCGACCTGGTCCCACCGCACCTGCACTCGATCGTGGACGAGTTGGACGAGGACGGTCTCGTCGCCCTGCCCACCCTGCCGGGGCTGGGCGACGACTGGAACCTCGACCACATCGCCACCCACGTCGTCGATTCGTGGTGATCGCGGATCGTCCCTGCCGGGAACGATTTCCATCCTGAGGAAAGAAATACCAGTACTGGACCGCCGACAACTGCCGCCAGCACTTGTCCGAAAGCGGGATCGACCGTCGACGACGACGGTCACCGAAATCCAGGAGAGGTACCGAATGTTCCCCAACATCACCAGGAAGCCGTGGCGCGCGGCGCTGCTCGCCGCGGCCGTCCTCGTGGGCACGGCGACCGCGGCCCTGCCCGCGAACGCCGCACCGTTCGATCTAGCGGGCTGGGCGACCCAGGGCGGCGGCACGACCGGCGGCGGCAGCACTCCGCCGGTCACCGTGAGCGACGCGACGGCGTTCACCAACGCGGCCAAGTCGACGAGCCCCGCCGTCATCCGCGTCTCGGGGACGATCACCCTGTCGTCCATGACGAAGGTGGCGTCCAACAAGACGATCATCGGTGTCGGCTCCGGCGCGACGATCACGGGCAGCGGTCTGAACATCGCCAACGCCTCGAACGTCATCGTCCGCAACGTGAACTTCCGGAACTGGAACGACGACGCGATCAACGTGCAGTACTCGACGCGCGTGTGGCTGGACCACAACTCCTTCTCCAACGGCTACGACGGCGCTCTCGACATCAAGCGCGCCTCGGACTACGTCACGGTGTCGTGGAACAAGTTCTCCAGCCACGACAAGACGATGCTGCTGGGCCACAGCGACGACAACGCGTCCGAGGACTCGGGCAAGCTGCGCGTCACCTACCACCACAACTGGTTCGACGGCACCAACCAGCGCCACCCGCGGGTGCGCTTCGGCAACCCCGTGCACGTGTACAACAACTTCTACGGCGGCGTGACGTCCTACGGCGTGGCCTCCACGAAGGAAGCGGGTGTCCTGGTCGAGGGCAACTTCTTCGAGAACACCGACGACCCGTTCCACCGCGGCGAGGGCAGCTCTCCCGCGGCGAACCTGGTCGCCAGGAACAACCACTTCGTCAACTCGGGTTCGGGTGACGCCGGTGGCAGCGTGAAGTCCATCCCGTACTCCTACACGCTGGACGCGGCGAGCAGCGTCAAGTCGAGCGTCACCAGCGGTGCGGGCACCGGGAAGATCTGATCGGAGGAGGGTGTGGGGGCCACTGCGCGGCGGCGGTCCCCACACCCGCCCCCAGTTGTAGCACGCTCACAATGTCCGGTACCAGCAGGTCGCCCGCATGCTCTGAGCTGGGACCTTCGACGATTCACGGCCGCTGTTCGACGGCATTCGACGGCGGTGGGAGACGGGATTCCCCGGATACGTTTCGGCAACGGTGAACCGGTCGCATTTTCGGTCCGTACTCCACAACGAACCGAGAACGATCTGCGCCACCCCCGGAAGTTTCGCACCGGCGCGGCCCCCCGATCCCTGTGAGGTGTTGCGATGTCCCACGTCTTCCCCGAGCACAAGAAACGTCGTGTCGCGCTGGTAGGACTCGTCGGCATCGCCGCGCTCACGACGGCGCTCACCGCCGCCGCGCTCGCCAGCGGCGGCGACGGGACCGGGTCGGCGCAGGTCATCTCCTGCCCGAGTCCGGTCGACGCCATCCCGGCGGTGCCCGCGGCCGCTCAGGCGGAGGTCACGCGGGAGCTGGGAAACCTCGACAAGCAGATCGCCGAGGCCAACCAGCGGTTGATCGACACCGCCGGACAGGGCGGCGCGAACTTCGTCGACAACGCCATCCTCGGACCGCTGGAGGACAAGCGCGTCGCCGCCCTCAACCGCATCGAGACCGCCATCGGCCGCCAGGCCGCCAAGCCCGAGGGCCTGGAGCGGTTCGCCCCGTGCGCGCTGGGCGCTCCGGGCCAGGCCGCACCGCCGCCGAACACGACCACGACCAGCGCGGCGGACGCGCCCGAGGCCGGTGACCAGGCCATCGCCTGCCCCAGCCCGGTCGACGCCATCCCGGACGTCCCCGCGGGCGCCCAGGCCGAGGTCACCAAGGAGTTGGAGAACCTCGACAAGCAGATCGCCGAGGCCAACCAGCGACTGGTCGACACCGCCGGACAGGGCGGCGCGAACTTCGTCGACAACGCCATCCTCGGACCGCTGGAGGACAAGCGCGTCGCCGCGCTGAACCGCATCGAAACGGCCATCGGCCGCCTCGCCGCGAAGCCGGAGGGCCTGGAGCGGTTCGCCCGCTGCGAGCTGGGCGACGCGGGCGGGGAGGCCCCCGAGACGAGCGCGGGCGCCCAGCCGACGTCGAGCGCGCCCGCCGCGGGTGGGGCCATCGCCTGCCCGAGCCCGGTGGACGCCATCCCGGCGGTGCCCGCGGGTGCCCAGGCCGAGGTGACCAGGGAGCTGGAGAACCTCGACAAGCAGATCGCCGAGGCCAACCAGCGGTTGATCGACACCGCCGGACAGGGCGGCGCGAACTTCGTCGACAACGCCATCCTCGGACCGCTGGAGGACAAGCGCGTCGCAGCCCTCAACCGCATCGAAACGGCCATCGGCCGCCTCGCCGCGAAGCCCGAGGGCCTGGAACGATTCGCGCCCTGCGCGCTGAGGTAGGAATTCCGTGTCGGGACCCGCGGCGCACGCGGGTCCCGACCGATCGGTCCCGCGGAGGAATCGGCGATACGGCGAGATGACGTATTGACGGCGAACATGTTAACGCTAACACTGACGTGGTCGCCCTGCGGACTCCTCGGGAAGGGGCACCTTGCTCCCCACACCACGAAGGCCGATCCTGCGACGGCTGGCCACCACGCTCGCCGTCGCCGCACTCACCCTGTCGCTGACCCCGTCCGCCGCCACCGCGTCGCCCGCGCGCTACACGAACCCGCTCGTCGAGAAGCGGGCCGACGCGCACATCTCGCGGCACACCGACGGCTACTACTACTTCACCGCGTCCGTCCCGGAGTACGACCGGGTCGTCCTGCGCCGGGCGACCACCCTCCAGGGGCTCACGACCGCGCCGGAGACGGTGATCTGGCGCAAGAACTCCAGCGGTGAGCTGAGCGCCAACGTCTGGGCGCCGGAACTCCACTCCATCGGCGGCAAGTGGTACGCCTACTTCGCCGCCGGACGCGCCGACGAGCCGTTCCGCATCCGCATGTACGTCATGGAGTCGTCGTCGGCCAACCCGCTGACCGGCACCTGGTCGGCCCCGACGCGGATCACCACGGCGTGGGACACCTTCGCCCTGGACGCCACGACGTTCGAGGCGGGCGGCGTCCGCTACCTGGCCTGGGCCCAGTCGGAGCCGGGCATCGCCACCAACTCGAACCTCTACATCGCGAGGATGGCCGGTCCCAAGGCCATCAGCGGGACGCCGGTGCGGATCGCCGTGCCGACGCGGGACTGGGAGACGCGCGGGTTCAAGGTCAACGAGGGCCCGGCCGTGATCCAGCGCAACGGGCGGATCTTCCTGACGTTCTCCGCCAGCGCCACCGACGCGAACTACTGCCTCGGCCTGCTCACGGCCTCGGCGTCGAGCAACCTGCTCGACCCCGCGTCCTGGGTGAAGAGCCCCGACCCCGTGTTCACCAGCAACGCGGCCACCAGCCAGTACGGGCCGGGCCACAACTCGTTCACCACGTCGGAGGACGGCCGCAACGACGTCCTGGTCTACCACGACCGGTCCTACCGGGACATCGTCGGAGACCCGCTGTACGACCCGAACCGCCGCACCCGCGTGCAGAAGCTGTACTGGAACGCCGACGGCACGCCGAACTTCGGCATCCCGGTCGCCGACGGCCCGACCCCGGTCCGGCTCCAGTCCTACAACTACCCCGACCGGTACGTACGGCACTGGGAGTTCAAGGCCCGCGTCGAGGCCAACGTGACCAACCTGGCCGACTCGCAGTTCCGCGTCGTCACCGGCCTCGCGGGCGGCGGCTCGGTGTCGCTGGAGTCGACCAACTTCCCCGGCTACTACCTGCGGCACCGGAACCACGTGCTGCACGTGGAGAAGAACGACGGCACGGCCACCTTCCGCGGTGACGCGAGCTTCCAGCAGCGGGCGGGACTGGCGGACGGGTCGGCGGTGTCGTTCGAGTCGACCAACGCCCCCGGCCGGTACGTCCGGCACACCGGCGTCGACGTGCTGCTGCAACCGGTGTCCGACGCCGTGGGCCGGGCCGACGCCACCTGGGTCCTCCAGTGAGGGCCGTGGCGGCGGCGCTCGCACTGGTCCTGGTGGGCGGCGCGCCCGCCGTGGCGGAACCGGTCGCCCCGCTCGCGACCGAGGCGTCGCGGTACACGATGACCGCGTTCACCAACAGCAGCGAGTCCAACATGTACGTCTACCGCTCCTCGGACGCGGTGAACTTCGAGCTGGCCAAGGGCCCGGCCTACACGCCGCCGACGGGCCTCATCCGCGACCCCAGCGTCATGCGGCACACCGACGGCCGCTACTACCTGACCTACACCACCGGCTGGACCGGCAACACCATCGGCTTCGCCCGCAGCGACAACCTGGTGGACTGGACGTTCCTGCGCACCGTCACCCTGCCGACCGCGAACCTCACCCGCACCTGGGCGCCGGAGTGGTTCACCGACTCCGACGGCAGCGTCCACGTGGTCGTGTCGCTGTCCGTCGACGGCGGCGCGTCGTTCCGCCCGCACGAGCTGCGCGCGCTGGACCCCGCGCTGTCGACGTGGAGCACCCCGGTCCCGCTGAGCGGACTCGGCCCCAACCACATCGACACGTTCGTGGTGAAGATCGGCTCGACCTACCACGCGATGGTGAAGAACGAGACGACCAAGTACATCGAGTACGCCACGGCGGGCAGCCTCACCGGCCCGTACACCTTCCGGGGCACCGGGAACTGGGCGGGCTGGGGCTCCTCGCTGGAGGGTCCGGCCCTGGTGCGGCTGGACAACGGCGGCTGGCGCCTCTACTTCGACGCCTACACCTCGGGCCACTACTACTACACCGACAGCCACGACGGCTTCGGCACCTGGACGCCGAAGGCCGACCTGCCCGGTGGCCTCTCGGGCTTCGTCCGGCACCTCACGGTGCTGCGCGAACCGGCGGGCTCGGCCCCCGCCCCCACCGTCGGCGCGAAGGTCTCCCTGCGCTCGACCAACTTCCCCGACCGGCACGTCCGGCACCGGGACCTGCTCGGCCACCTCGACCAGGTCGGCGCCTCCAGCCCGCTCGCGACCAGGCAGGACGCCACGTTCACCGTCCGCGCCGGTCTGGCCAACCCGTCCTGCTACTCGTTCGAGTCGATCAACCCGACCGGCCGCTACCTGCGGCACTGGGACTTCCGGGTCCGGCTCGACGCGAACGACGGCACGGCGGTCTTCCGCGGCGACGCCACGTTCTGCGCCAGACCGGGGCTGACCGGGACGGGCGCGTCGTTCGAGTCGTTCAACCTCCCCGGCCGCTACCTGCGCCACCAGGACTACGCGATCCGCGTCGACCCGTACCAGTCCTCCGGCACGACGAAGGCCGACGCCACGTTCGTCCTGGCGGCGCCGCTGGCCTGACTCAGGGGGCGAACACGACCCCGAGCCGGTCGACCTCGTCACCGGCCCGGCCGGTGAACCCGACGACCCGCCAGCCGGGTGGCGCGGTGTACGTCACCGCGTCACCCGTCGGCGTGCCCGCGCTGATGACCGTGCCCCGGTCGGTGACCAGCCGGGCCGAGAACACCCGCGTGCGGTTCCGGTGCTCGCCCCTGGTCAGCGTGACCCACCAGGCGTTCCCCGTCGGCGAGGCGCACCACCGACCCGGTGCCGCCGGTCCCGCCGTGGCGCACCGGGCGTCCGTCGGCGAAGTCGAGGCCGACGGCGTCGAGCCTGCTGCCGCCGCGCAGGACCACCGTGCGGGGTTCGGCGCCGCCCGCCACCGCGGGCAGGTCGGTGAACGGCGTGCCGTGGGGCCCGCCGAACTCCTCGCTCACCCGGAGCCCGTCCGCGAGCCGCCACCGGAGGTCGACGGTGTGCGGGTGGTGGTCGGACAGCGGGACGCCCTTCGCGTCGAGGAACACCGCGTTGTCGTTGTGGTAGCGCACGGCGTCGAGCTGGACGAGCGCGTTGCCGCGGTAGAGGACCTCGTCGACGACCTCGCAGTCGTCCGTGACGGCGTCCGGGTCGCACAGCAGGGCGGGAGCGCCCGCCGCGGGTGGCGTGCCGCCGCGGACGTTCCGCACCCAGGCGGGTGCTGGTGTCGCCCGCGACCACCACGGCGTTGCCCGCCGAGTTCGCCGCGACGAACCGGGAGAGCTGGGTGGTGTTGGCCCGCCGCGCCGCGAGGTCGGCCGGTGCGGTGCCCGCGTTGGGGTGGGCGTTGCAGAGGTCGACGGTCACGCCCTCGGCGAGGCGGACCCGCGCGGACGTGAACCCCTCGGGGGTCAGGCAGTCCGTGCCGTCGCAGGTGTCCCAGCGGTGGCGCGCGGCGTCGCCGACGGGGAAGTTCGAGAGCGTGTTGAGCCCGTCGCCGAAGCCCGCTCCCCCGCTGGTCGCCGTGCGGTGCGGGTGCCGGTCACCCGCGTACAGGGCCGCGTGGTGGTTGAAGTCCTCCTGCACGTCGACCACGTCGTACGCGCCGAGCCTCGGGCTGATCAGCGGGGTGTTGACCGCCGGGTGGCCGGAGGACAGGCCCTCCGGCAGGCCGGCGACGTTGTAGGTCAGCAGTGAGGACCAGCCCGACGTCGGTGGTTCCGCGACGGCGGCGGGCCCCGGCAGCAGCGCCGGGGCGGTGGCCGCGACGAGGAGCGGGACGCCGGTCCTCCGGTGCGGGCGCGTGGCCCCGTCCTCCTCTTCCGTCCGGGATCACCGTCGTGCGATCACGCGCTGGAGGACGATGAACGCGAACAGCAGGCCGCCGATCACGATCTTCGTCCACCACGAGCTGAGGGTGCCGTCGAAGTCGATGAGCGTCTGGATCATGCCGAGCACCAGCACGCCCAGCACGGTCCCGAGCACGTACCCGGAGCCGCCGGACAGGATCGTCCCGCCGATGACGACGGCCGCGATGGCGTCCAGCTCGGTCCCGATGGCGCTCAGCGGGTCGCCGGACAGCTTGTAGAACACCAGCAGCAGCCCGCCGAGCGCCGAGCAGAACCCGCTCAGGGCGTACACGGACACCTTCGTCCGCGCCACCTTCAGCCCCATGAGCACGGCCGAGGACTCGCTCCCGCCGACCGCGTACACGGTCCGCCCGAACCGGGTGTGGTGCAGCAGGTAGGCGGCCAGGCCCACGACCGCCAGCGCGATCAGCACGCTGATCGACACGTGCGAGTCGCCCGGCAGCGGGACCTGGGTCTGCGCCACCGTCGTGAAGAACGCGTTGTCGATGGACGGGGCCTCGGTGCTGATCGTCAGGCACAGGCCGCGGGCGAAGAACAGCCCCACGAGCGTGGCGATGAACGGCTGGATCTCGAAGTAGTGGATCAGCGCGCCCATGCCGGTGCCCAGCAGCAGACCGACCGCGAGCACCACCACGATCACGACGGGCGCGGGCCAGCCGCGTTCGCCCAGCAGTTCCGCCGAGAGCACCGTGGACAGCGCCACGACGGACCCCACGGACAGGTCGATCCCGCCGGTCAGGATCACGAACGTCATCCCGACGGCGACCACCAGCAGCCACGAGTAGTTGATGAACAGGTTGAACACGACCTGCCCCGACCCGAACGCCGTGTACTGCGACGCGCCGTACACGTAGGCGCCCACGAGCAGCGACAGGGTCGCCAGCATGGGCAGGTGCCGCTGCTGCGGTCGGTAACCGGTCACACGGTCGAGCGCGGTCATGCGGACACCTCCACGGCGCGGGCGGGTTCGGCGGGCGACACCGGAGGACGACGGCGCCTGCGCACCCTCGCCCGGAAGACGGGCGACTGCACCAGGCACACCAGGAGCACGACCAGCGCCTTGACCAGCAGCGTCGCCGTGTCGGGGATGCCGAGGGTGTACACGGTCGTGGTCAGCGTCTGGATCAGCAGCGCACCGATCACCGTGCCGCCCAGCGAGAACCGGCCACCGGTCAGCTTCGTCCCGCCGATCGTGAGCGCGAGGATCGCGTCCAGCTCGATCCACAGCCCCGCGTGGTTGGCGTCGGCACCGGGGGTGTTGGCGGCGATCATCAGCCCGGCGACCCCCGCGCACAGGCCTGCGAACACGTAGACCAGCCAGGTCAGCCGCCCGGACCGGAGGCCGGACAGCCTGCCGGCCTCGGGGTTGCCGCCCACCGCCTCCAGCAGCAGCCCCAGCGCGGACTTGCGCACCAGCAGCGTGCTGAGCACGAACACCGCCATGGCGATGAGGATCGAGACGGGCAGCAGGAACAGGTAGCCGCTCCCGAGCGCCCGGAACGGGGCCGACGTGATCGTGATGATCTGCCCGTCCGTGATGAGCTGCGCGATCCCGCGCCCCGCGACCATCAGGATCAGCGTGGCGATGATCGGCTGGATGCCCAGCACCGACACCAGGAACCCGTTCCACGCCCCCAGCGCCAGGCACAGGCCGAGCGCCATCCCGATGGCGGCGACGGTCCCGCCGACGGCGTCCTGGTCGGGCAGCCCGCTCAGGTGCAGGCAGGCCAGCGCGCCGCTGATCGCGACCACCGACCCCACCGACAGGTCGATGCCGCGGGTGGCGACCACCAGGGTCATGCCGATCCCGACCAGGATCAGCGGGGCCCCGAGCCGCAGGATGTCTATCAGGCTCCCGTACAGGTGCCCGTCGCGCAGCTCGATCTTGAAGAACGACGGCTTCGCGACGAGGTCGACCAGCAGCAGCGCGAGCAGCGCGGCCACGGGCCAGAACAACCGGTGCTTGGTCACGCCGGGCTCCCCTCGGCGATGACCGCCATGATCTCGTCGGCGGTGAGCGCCTCGTTGTCCCGCTGCGCCACCACCTCCCGGTCCCTCAGCACGACCACGCGGTGGCTCAGGCGGAGCACCTCCTCCAGTTCGGCGGAGATGAACAGCACGGCCACGCCGTCGTCGGACAGCGTCGCGACGAGCCGCTGGATCTCCGTCTTGGCGCCGATGTCGATGCCGCGGGTCGGCTCGTCCAGGATCAGCAGCCTCGGCTCGGTGATGAGCCACCTGGCGAGCAGCACCTTCTGCTGGTTGCCGCCGCTGAGGTCGCGCACCAGCGCCTCCGGGGCGGCGGGCCGGATGTCCAGCGCGTCGATGTAGCGGGCGGCCAGCTCGTCCTGCCTGCGGCGCGACAGCGGCCGGGTCCAGCCGCGGGCGGCCTGGAGGGCCAGCACGATGTTCTCGCGCACGGTCAGCTCCTCCACCAGGCCCTCGGTCTTGCGGTCCTCCGAGCAGTACGCGACCCGGTGCTCCATGCCGTTGCGAGGCGTCCGCATCGACACCGGCTTCCCGTCGACGCGCAGCGTGCCGCCGTCCGCGTGGTCGGCGCCGAACAGCAGCCGGGCCAGCTCCGTGCGGCCGGAGCCGAGCAGCCCGGCCAGGCCGACGACCTCGCCCGACCGGATCTCCAGCGAGAACGGCGCGATGGCGCCCTTGCGGGTCAGCCCGTCGGCCTGGAGGAACACCTCGCCGCCGGAGTGGCGGTGGGTGGCCTCCTCGATGTCCTCCAGCGCCTCCAGCTCCTTGCCGATCATCTTCGTGACGAGGTCGACCGGGGTGATGTCCTCGGTGCGGTACTCGCCGACCAGCTTCCCGTTGCGCAGCACGGTCATCCGGTCGGCCACCGCGAACACCTGGTCGATGAAGTGCGAGACGAACAGGACGGCCATCCCCTCGTCGCGCAGGGTCCGCACGACCTTGAGCAGCCGCTCGACCTCGCCCGCGTCGAGGCTGGACGTCGGCTCGTCGAGCACGAGCACCCGCGCGGACACGTCGAGCGCCCGCGCTATCGCCACCATCTGCCGCACGGCGATCGACTGCGTGCCCAGTTCCGCCGAGACGTCGAGGTGGAGGTCCAGCCCTTCCAGCAGGACCTCCGCCCGACGTCTCGTGGCCTTCCAGTCGATGCGGCCGAAGCGGCGCGGCTCGCGGCCGATGAAGATGTTCTCCGCCACCGAGAGGTTCGGCAGCAGGTTCACCTCCTGGTAGACCGTGCTGACGCCCGCCCGCTGCGCCTGCGACGGCCCGGCGAACGCCACCGGCTCGCCGCCCAGCACGATCGTGCCCGCGTCGATCCCGTGCACACCGGTCAACGTCTTGATGAGCGTGGACTTCCCGGCGCCGTTCTCGCCCATCAGGGCGTGCACCTCGCCGGGGAACATCCGGAAGTCCACGCCGTCGAGGGCGACGACGCCGGGGAACTCCTTCCGGATGCCGGTCATCTCCAGGATCGCTCGGGGGTCCGTCATCACACTGGCCGTCCTCGACTCGGATCAGTACTGGCGCTGCGGCAGGGCTTCCTTGGCCTTCGCCTGGTCGAACTCGGTCTCCTGCGTCTCGATGCGCGCCGGGACCTCCTCGCCCGCGGCGACCTTCTTGACCAGGTCCATGAGCTGCGGTCCGAGCAGCGGGTTGCACTCGACGATGTAGTTGATCTTGCCGTCGGCGAGGGCCTGCATGCCGTCCCTGACCGCGTCGACCGACACGATCTTGATGTCGGTGCCCGGCTTCTTGCCCGCGGCCTCGATGGCCTCGATCGCGCCGAGCGCCATGTCGTCGTTGTGCGCGTAGAGCACGTCGATCTTGCCCTGGGACTTCAGGAAGGCCTCCATGACCTCCTTGCCCTTGGCGCGGGTGAACTCACCGGTCTGCGAGGCGACGACCTTGATCTTCGCCGTGCCCGCGATGGCGTCGGCGAAGCCCTTCTTGCGGTCGTTGGCGGGCGCCGACCCCGTGCTGCCCTGGAGTTCCACCACGTTCACGTCACCGGTGGCCGAGGCGGACTCCTTGACGAGCCACTCCCCCGCCTTCTTGCCCTCCACCACGAAGTCCGAGCCGAGGAACGTCTTGTAGAGCGTCTTGTCCGCGGAGTCCACCGAGCGGTCGGTGAGGATCACCGGGATGTTCGCGGCCTTCGCCTCCTTCAGCACCGTGTCCCAGCCGGACTGGACCACCGGCGAGAACGCGATGACCTTCACCTTCTGCTGGATGAACGACCGGATCGCGGTGATCTGGTTCTCCTGCTTCTGCTGCGCGTCGGAGAACTTCAGCTCGATCCCGGCCGACTTGGCCGACTCCTGGATGGACTTGGTGTTCGCGGTCCGCCACCCGCTCTCCGCGCCCACCTGCGAGAAGCCGAGGGTGATCGCCCCGCCTCCCCCGCTGTCCGCCGCGCCGCCGCATCCGGTCAGCAGCGTCACGCCCAGGACACCGACCGCCAGTGCGGCCCACTTCTTTCCGAACACGGTCACTCCTCGATCGACGTTGATCATTTGTTAGCGTTAACATCATCGGTCGCCCGCGTCGGGGCAGGGTGTTCGAGATCTATCCCGCTCCCCGGCCGCACACCCCGGACGGCCAACCGGAACCGACTCTCACGGGGTCACGCGGTCCCGCCCCGGTCACGCCCGCCCCGCCCGCTACGGCCCAACGCCGGAAAAGTCCGGATCGCCCACTGCCGACCACTGCTGACTCCCCCCTCGCCGACCACGGCGTCAGGCCGTCACCCCAGCGTGACGAGTGGGAGCAAGTGTTAGCGATAACACACTAGGGGTCAAGCCTCAGGGCGATAACGATCCACGGTGACTTCGGTACGGCGTTGAGCTGCGACGACGGTCGACGCGACACGGGCGGGTGGTCGCGACGGGGAGGGAACGTCGTGGGGCAGCGGCCTGTCCCAGGAGGGTTGCCGTGCCGGCGGCGGAGGACGAGCGGTGCCTCCACCTGGAGAGCGTGGGGCGGGACGGGCCGGGTGGAGCGGGCAGGACACAGGGAGGCCGGGGCACCTCGGGCGCGCCCCTCCCGGCCCGCGCGTCCCTCCCGGCCCGCGCGTCCCTGCTGCCGTCGCGTACCCCTCCCGTGGAGGCGGGGCGCGCACCGTCACGAGTCCGAGCGCCCCACCGGGTACCGGGTGGAGATCGCCTCGACCGACGCCCGGACCACCCGACCGTCCGCCGGGTGGACGTCGGCGCGGTCGGCCGCCCGCCGCACCAGCCCCTCGGCCCGCCGGTCGGGGGCGATGGCGGACCTCATACCGTCCACATCGGACACGGGGTCGACGTGCACCGTCGTGCCTGCGCCGTCGACCTTCTCGCTCGCCCCAGCCCCGCACCCGACTTCCCGTCCATCCCCACGCGACCACGCGGAGCCGCGCGAGCGGGACGTGGACGGCGGAGTCGAGCCAGTGCCCGCCAGGCGGCCGTCGGCGACGCGCGGCAGTTCGCCGTCGGCGGGGGTTGACCGGACGCGCCCACGGGTATCCGGTCGGGACTCCCGAAGACCACGAGGGGCACCACCATGCGTTCGTTCACCTGCCCGGCCTGCGGGAACCTGCTGTTCTTCGAGAACTCGTCGTGCCTGGCCTGCGGCACGGCCGTCGGCTACTCGCGTCCGGACCGGGCGCTCGTCGCGCTCGACGGGCGGCGGCGCTGCGCCAACGCCGCCATCGCGGGCTGCAACTGGATCGCGGGCGACGCGGGCCCGCTGTGCGACTGCTGCGCGCTGACCAGGACCCGCCCCGCCGACGGTGACGCGGAGGAGGCGTTCGCGCGGGCCGAGGCGGCGAAGCGCCGCCTGGTGCACCAGCTCGACGACCTCGGCCTGCCGACCGACGGGGTCGTGTTCGACCTGCTGTCCAGCGAGGCCGAGCACGTGGTCACCGGCCACGCGAGCGGGGTGATCACGATCGACCTGGCCGAGGGCGTGGACAGCCACCGCGAGGCGGTGCGGGCGCGGCTCGCCGAGCCGTACCGGACGCTGCTCGGGCACTTCCGCCACGAGGTCGGCCACTGGTACTGGGAGGTGCTGGTGGAGCGGGCCGGTCGGCACGACGGGTTCCGCGCGGTGTTCGGCGACGAGCGCGCCGACTACCAGGAGGCGTTGCGGGAGCACTACGCGGGCGATCCCGACCCGGACTGGAACAGGTCGTACGTCAGCACCTACGCGGCGGCGCACCCGTGGGAGGACTGGGCCGAGACGTTCGCGCACCTGCTGCACGTCCGCGACACGGTGCAGACCGCGGGCGCCTACGGCGTGCTGGTCGCGGGCCGCGCCATCGCGCCGCACCCGGACGCCCCGGTCGACGCCGAGCCCGCCGAGGACGGTGCCGGGTTCGACGAGCTGGTCGACACGTGGGTGCCGCTGTCGCGGGCGGTGAACCAGCTCAACCGCAGCATGGGCAAGGACGACCTGTACCCGTTCGTGCTGGCCCCGGACGTGCTCGCGAAGCTGCGGTTCGTCGACTCGCTCGTCGCCGGTGCCGGGCGCGCCGAACCCGGTACGGTCCGCTGACAGGCGCTGTCCCGGACCGACAGGAGACCCATGAACTTCCCCGGCGTCCTCCCCTCACCCCTGGCCGCCATCGGCGGCACCCCCCTGGTCGAACTGCGGCACGTCGTGCCGGACGGCGCGGCGCGCGTGCTGGTCAAGCTGGAGGGCGGCAACCCGACCGGCAGCTACAAGGACCGGATGGCGCTGGCGATCGTCGAGGCCGCCGAACGGCGGGGGGAGCTGCGGCGGCGCGGTCGGCGGCTGGTGGAGTTCACCGGGGGCAGCACGGGCTCGTCGCTGGCGTTCGTGTGCGCGGTGAAGGGCTACCCGCTGTCGCTCGTGTCGTCGGACGCGTTCTCGGCGGAGAAGCTGAGCACGATGCGGGCGTTCGGCGCCGAGCTGACCGTGGTGCCCAGCGAGGGCGGCCGGATCACGCCGGACCTGTTCGTGCGGATGCGCGCGGAGGTGGACCGGATCGTCGAGCGCGAGGGAGCGCTGTGGACGGACCAGTTCCGCAACACCGACGCGCTGGCCGGGTACGCGGTGCTGGGCCGCGAGATCCTGGAGCAGGCGGGGACCGTGGACGCGTTCTGCGCCGCCGTCGGCACCGGCGGGATGCTCCACGGGGTCGCGTCGGTGTTGCGCGAGGCCGCGAGCGGGGTGCGGGTCGTGGCGCTGGAACCGGCGTCGTCGCCCGCGCTGACCGAGGGCAGGGGCGGACCGCACACGGTCGAGGGCACCGCGACCGGCGTGGTCCCGCCCCTGCTGACGCCGGGTGTCCACGACGAGGCGCTGGCCCTGGACGAACCCGAGGCGCGCGGGCTCGCCCTCCGGCTGGCCAGGGAGGAGGGCATCTTCGCGGGCACGTCCAGCGCGCTCAACGTGCTCGGCGCGCTCCGGGTGGCCCGCGACCTCGGGCCGGGCCGCACCGTCGTGACGGTCGCGTGCGACACCGGCCTGAAGTACCTCGCGGGCCCGCTGTTCAGCCCGCCAGCAGACGCGCCCTGATGTCGGTCTTGAGCACCTTGCCCACCGTCGAGCGGAGCAGGTCGGCCCACACGTGCACCTGCTTCGGCGCCTTCACGCTCCCGATCCGCGCCTTGACGAACGCCACCAGCTCGGCCGGGTCGGCCGTCGCGTCCGGCTGGGCCTGCACGACGGCCACGACCCGCTCGCCCCACTTCTCGTCGGGCAGACCGACGACCCCGCGGTCCCGCACGGCCGGGTGGGCCATGAGCGCCTGCTCGACCTCGGCCGAGTACACGTTGTACCCGCCCGTGATGATCATGTCCTCGGCCCGGTCGACGATGAACAGGTAGCCCTCCTCGTCGAGGTAGCCGATGTCGCCGGTGTGGTGCCAGCCGAACCGCGACGCCTCCGCCGTGGCCTCGGGGTTCCGGTAGTAGCCGCGCATCACGAGCGACCCGCGCACGACGATCTCGCCCCGCTCACCGGTCCCCAGCGGCCGACCCCCGTCATCCATGATCCCGACGGTGACCAGCGGCCCCGGCCGCCCGGCCGACGCGAGCCGCTCGCGCGCCACCGTTCCGTCGGCGTGGAAGTGCTCGGCGGGCGGCAGCGACGAGACCATCATCGGCGCCTCGGACTGGCCGAAGAGCTGCGCCATCACCGGCCCGATCGCGGTCAGCGCCCGCTCCAGCCGCTCCGGCGACATCGGCGCGGCGCCGTACCAGAAGCACCGCAGCGACGTGAGGTCCGCCGTGGCCAGCCGCTCGTGGGCGAGCAGCGCGTAGATCAGCGGCTGGAGCACTAGTACGAACCCAGAACCTCCCGCAACCGGACCACGAACCCGGCCGGGTCCTCGACGAACCCGATGTGATCGCCGGGGAACATCGTCGGAACCACCCCCAGCACCTCCCCCAACGCCCGAGAAGTCCGATCGCAGATCTGCCCACCGGACTCCTCCCCGATCCCCACCACGACCCGCCCGGCCACTCCCCGCAGCCGCTCCGCATCCGGCACCCACCGCACCGTGGGAAGCATCATGCGCTCGTGCTGGAACAGGTCATCGGCGATCTGCTGAGCATCCCTCTCCCCACCGAACACCACCTGGAAGACCTCCTCGGGCATCTCGATGTTCGCCTGCGCCAGGAACTTCCGCATCGCCCCCACCGCATCCCCGCCCACGTGCATCGCGATGATCTCCCGAGTACCTGCCACCAACTCCTCCCGGTCCTCCAGCAACTCCACCAACGGCGGCTCGTGCGCGACGACGACCCGCACCAGATCCGGCCGAGCGGCGGCCAGCGCCAGCGCGCTCACCGCCCCACCACTGGACCCGAACACCACCGCGGGCCCGACGTCGACGTGCTCGATCAACCGGGCCAGGTCGTCGGCCCGCATCTCCGGCGTCGAATCCGCGGACGGGTCGTCCACCCGGCTCCGGTTGATCCCGCGCGGATCCGTGGTCAGCACCGTGTGATCCCCGGCGAGCAGGTCCGCGAGCCCCTCGAACGCCCGGGCGTCCATCGGCGCACCCACGAGCACGACCAGCGGCCCGCTCCCCCGCAGCTCGTGGTGCAGCAGCGCGTCGGGGACGCGCAGGGTGTCGACGGTCAGCGGCTTGGTCATCGTTCCTCCTGGTACCGAGCGTGCACAGCGTGTTCGGAGACAAGTGACCGACACCGTGGGGCAGAATCATCGGTCGTGAGCGAACTTTCGCCGGGACCAGTGGAACCGGCCGCGGACGTGGCCGAGGACCCCGACCTGGCCAGGGCCAGGACGGGCGACAACGCCGCCTTCACCAGGCTCCTGGAGCCGCTGCGCCGCGAACTGCACGCCCACTGCTACCGGATGCTCGGCTCCACCCACGACGCCGACGACGCCCTCCAGGACGCCCTCCTCCGGGCGTGGAAGGCCCTGGCCCGCTTCGAGGGCCGCAGCTCGCTCCGCTCCTGGCTGTACACCGTCGCGACCCGCACCTGCCTGGACGCCGTCGCGAGCCGCCGCAGGCGCGCGCTCCCCGTCGACCTGGGACCATCCAGCGATCGTGCCGTGGTCGGCCAGACCCCGCTCACCGACGTGGCCTGGCTCGGCCCGTACCCCGACACCGGTCTCACCACCGGCCCAGCGGCTCCCGAGGCGCGCTACGAGCAGCGCGAAGCGGTCGAGCTGGCCTTCGTCGCCGCGCTGCACCACCTGCCCGGCAACCAGCGCGCCGCCCTGCTGCTGTTCGAGGTCCTCGGCTTCTCCCCCGCCGAGATCGCCGCGACCATGGACACCACCGTCGCCTCGGTCAACAGCGCCCTGCAACGGGCCCGCGCCACGGTGTCCGGCAAGATCCCGGCCCGCAGCCAGCAGCTGACGCTGCGCATGATGGACGACGCCCGCGTCCAGGGCATCGTCGCCGAGTACTCGTCCGCGCTGGAGCGCGGCGACGCGGACGCCCTCGTCGCACTCCTCACCGAGGACGTCACCTGGTCCATGCCCCCGATGCCGCACTGGTACCGCGGCATCGACGCCGTCATGGACTTCGCCACCACCGTCCCGCTGACGTCGTGCGGCTCGTGGCAGCACCTCCCGGCCACCGCCAACGGTCAACCCGCCGTCGGCTGCTACCTGTGGAACGAGGCGGCTGGCGCGCACCGGGCGTGGGCGGTCAACGTGCTGACCCTGCGCGACGACCGGATCGCCGACGTGACCTCGTTCATCGGCCTGGAGCACTTCACCGCCCTGGGCCTGCCCGCGTCGGTGACCTGACCCGGCCCAGCCGCCCGGCGGCCCGTCACCCGTCCGATCCGCCGCTCACCCGACCACCGGGTGAGCGGCGGATCGTTGTTACACGCACCGCGACCACTCGGTAACGCGGGGAAACCTCACGTTCACCGCACGACGCGGTCCCGGAAACACCCGGTTCCTAGGTTCCGCAGTGAATACAGCCGTGTCGACAGCGCTGTACACAGCCCCACCCCGCACGTCGCCCCCTGGCGAGCCCGGCCCCGTCCACACCCCACCGGAAGCCCTCCCCCGAAAGGCGCAACCGTGAACACTGGACTCCGACGCGCGACGCGCGTCACCGCCCTCCTCTCCGCAGGCGTGCTGCTCGTCAGCGCGTGCGGCAGCCGCACGTCCGACACGAGCACCGGCGGTGGTTCCGGCCCGGCGTCCTGCGTGGACACCTCCGGCGACTCGGTCAAGATCGGCCTGCTCAACTCCCTGTCCGGCACGATGGCCATCAGCGAGAAGACCGTCAACGACTCCCTGAACCTGGCCGTGGAGCAGATCAACGCCAAGGGCGGCGTGCTGGGCAAGAAGCTCTCGGTGGTGACCGAGGACGGCGCGTCCGAGCCCACCGTGTTCGCCGAGAAGGCGACGAAGCTGATCAGCTCCGACTGCGTGGCCGCGGTGTTCGGCGGCTGGACGTCGTCCTCCCGCAAGGCGATGCTGCCGGTGTTCGAGGGCGCGAACGGCCTGCTGTTCTACCCGGTGCAGTACGAGGGCCTGGAGTCCTCGCCGAACATCTTCTACACCGGCGCGACCACGAACCAGCAGATCGTGCCCGCGCTCGACTACCTCAAGGAGAAGGGCGTCACCACGCTCTTCCTGGTCGGCTCGGACTACGTGTTCCCGCGCACCGCCAACAAGATCATCCAGGCCTACGCCAAGGCGAACGGCATCGAGGTCAGGGGTGAGGAGTACGCGCCGCTCGGCCACACCGACTTCGCCACGATCGTCAACAAGCTCAAGGGTTCCGGCTCGGCGGCGGTGTTCAACACGCTCAACGGCGACTCGAACGTGGCGTTCTTCAAGGAGTACAAGAACGCGGGCCTCACGGCGGCGACCACGCCGGTCGTGTCGGTGTCGATCGCCGAGGAGGAGGTCGGCGGCGTCGGCGTCGACAACCTGGTCGGCCAGCTCACGGCGTGGAACTACTACCAGACCGTGGATTCCCCGGCGAACAGGACGTTCGTCGAGGCGTTCAAGGCGAAGTACGGCGCGTCCCGCGTGACGTCCGACCCGATGGAGGCCGCCTACACCTCGCTGTTCCTCTGGCAGGCCATGGTCGAGAAGGCGAGGTCGTTCGCGCCGGACGACGTGAAGAAGGCCGCGGGCGGCGTGAGCTTCGACGCGCCGGAGGGCGCGGTCACCGTCGACGGCGAGAACCACCACATCGCCAAGACCGCGCTCATCGGCAAGGTCGGCGCGGACGGGCTGATCCACACCGAGTGGAGCTCCGAGAAGCCGATCGAGCCGGACCCGTTCCTCAAGAGCTACGCCTGGGCCACCGGTCTGTCGGGCTGAGCCGCCCCGCCCCGGAAGGAGAACCACGTGGAAGCGTTGTTCGGCCAGCTCTTCGCGGGCCTGTCCCTGGGGTCGGTGCTGCTGCTCGCCGCGCTCGGCCTGTCCCTGACGTTCGGCCAGATGGGCGTCATCAACATGGCGCACGGCGAGTTCATGATGGCGGGCGCCTACACGGTGTTCGTCGTGCAGGGCTTCATCGCCGACGCGGGTCTGGCGCTGGTCGTGTCGATCCCGCTCGGGTTCCTGGTCGGCGGCCTGCTCGGGCTGCTGCTGGAGGTGCTGCTCATCCACCGGATGTACCACCGCCCGCTCGACACGCTGCTCGTCACGTGGGGCGTGGCCCTGATCCTGCAACAGGTCGCGCGCGACGTGTTCGGCGCGCCCAACGTGGACGTCAAGGCCCCGACCTGGCTGTCCGGCGGGGTCGACCTCGGCTTCACCCAGGTCCCCGCGGCCCGGCTGTTCATCCTGGCGCTGTCGGTCGCGGCCGTCGGCGTGCTCGCGCTCGTCCTCACCAGGACCTCGCTCGGCAGGCGCGTCCGGGGCGTCGTGCAGAACCGCGACCTCGCCGAGACGGTGGGCATCTCCACCAGGGCCACCGACCGGCTGACGTTCTTCATCGGCTCGGGCCTGGCGGGCATCGCCGGTGTCGCGCTGACGCTGCTCGGCTCCACCGGCCCGACGCTGGGCACCAACTACATCGTCGACGCCTTCCTGGTCGTGGTGGCGGGCGGCATCGGGCAGATCAAGGGCACGGTGATCGCCGCTTTCGGCCTCGGCCTGATGCAGGCGACCTTCGAGTACTCCACCACCGCGAGCCTCGCGAAGGTGGCGGTGTTCGTGGTGGTCGTCGTGTTCCTCCAGGTCCGGCCGCAGGGGATCTTCAGCATCCGGACGAGGAGCCTGGCATGAGGGGTGAGCACGGCAAGGTCGCGGGGTTCATCGTCCTCGCGCTGGCGCTGCTGGTGCTCGCACCGGCCGTGCTGTCGGACTTCCGGCTCTCGCTGCTGGGCCGGTTCGTCTGCTACGGCATCGTGGCCGTGGGGATCGGTCTCGCCTGGGGTCGCGGCGGGATGCTGACGCTGGGCCAGGGCGTGTTCTTCGGCCTCGGCGCGTACGTCATGGCGATGCACCTGAAGCTGGCCGACGCGGGCCCGAACGGCGTGCCGGACTTCATGAAGCTCTACGGGTCCGGTGTGGTGCCGGTCTGGTGGGAACCGTTCCGCGACCCCGTGGTGACGGTGGTGGCGATCGTGCTGGTCCCGGCTCTGGTGGCGTACGGGCTCGGCATGGCGGTCTTCCGGAGGCGGGTGCGCGGCGCGTACTTCGCGATCCTGTCGCAGGCGCTCGCGGCGGCGTTCGCGATCCTGCTGGTCGGCCAGCAGGCCACGATCGGCGGCACCAACGGGCTCAACGGGTTCCGGTCGTTCTTCGGCTTCAACCTGTTCGACCCCGTCAACAAGCGGATGCTGTTCTACATCGCCGCGGGCACGCTGCTGGCGGTGCTGCTCGTCGTCTGGCAGCTCTACCGCTCCCGCTACGGCGAACTCCTGATCGCCGTGCGCGACCAGGAGGAGCGCGTCCGGTTCCTCGGCTACGACCCGGCGAACGTCAAGGTCGTCGCCTACGTGGTCGCCGCGGTGGTGGCCGGTGTCGCGGGCGCGCTGTTCGTGCCGATCGTCGGCATCATCTCCCCCGCCAGCGTCGGCGTGGTGCCGTCGATCGCGTTCCTGATCGGCGTCGCGATCGGCGGCCGGTCGACGCTGTTCGGCCCGGCGCTGGGCGCCATCGCCGTGGCGTGGGCGCAGACGTCGCTGTCGGAGAGCTTCCCGTCGTTCTGGATCTACTTCCAGGGCGCGCTGTTCGTGCTCGTCGTGGCGTTCCTGCCGCGCGGGCTGTCCACCGTGGGCTCGATCCTCACCCGGCGCAGGGAGACAGCGTGAAGTCCGACTACCTCGAACTGACCGACGTCCGGGTCTCCTTCGACGGGTTCGTCGCCGTCGACGGCGTGACCACGACCGTGCTCCAGGGCGACCTGCGGTTCCTCATCGGCCCGAACGGCGCGGGCAAGACCACGCTGGTCGACGCGATCACCGGCCTGGTCCCGGCGACCGGGTCGGCCGCGTTCGGACGCACCGAGCTGCTCAACCGCAAGGTGCACCGGATCGCCAGGCTCGGCGTCGGCCGGACGTTCCAGACGGCCAGCGTGTTCGAGGAGCTGACGGTCCTCCAGAACCTCGACATCGCCGCGGGCGCCGGACGCGGACCGCTCACCATGCTGCGCCGCCGGTCGTCCACACCGCCGGAGGTCGAGGCGGCGCTGGAGGTCGTCGGGCTCACCGACCTGCGCGACCGGCAGGCGGGCGTGCTCGCGCACGGGCAGAAGCAGTGGCTGGAGATCGGGATGCTGCTCGTGCGGGACTCGAAGGTGCTGCTGCTGGACGAGCCCGTGGCGGGCATGAGCGCCGAGGAGCGCCAGCAGACCGGCGAGCTGCTCCAGCGCGTCGGTGAGAACTGCGTGGTCGTCGTGGTCGAGCACGACATGGACTTCATGCGCTCGTTCGCCACGTCGGTGACCGTGCTGCACGCGGGCCGGGTGCTCAGCGAGGGCACCGTCGCCCACGTGCAGGCCGACCCGCTGGTCCAGGAGGTCTACCTGGGCCGCGCGGAGGTGGGGGCGTGAAGCTGGACCTGGTGGACGTCACCGTCGGGTACGGGCGCTCGACCGTCGTGCACGGCGCGACGGTCGAGGTCCCGTCGGACTCGGTGGTCGCGGTCATGGGCCACAACGGCGCGGGCAAGACCACGCTGCTGCGCGCGGCGGCGGGACTCCTGCGGCCCACGAGCGGTCGGGTGCTGATGGACGGCGAGGACGTGACGCGTCTTCGCCCGAACGAGCGGGTGAAGCGCGGGCTCGCCTACGTGCCGCAGGGCCAGCAGTCGTTCCCGCAGCTCACGGCGGAGGACAACCTCAGGCTGGTCGCCGACGCCCGCAAGGACGGCAAGCGGCTGCTCGCCGGGGCGCTGGAGGTGTTCCCGGCGCTGGTCCCGGTGCTGGGCAGGCGCGCGGGCCTGCTCTCGGGCGGGCAGCGCCAGCAGCTCGCCATCGCGCGGGCGCTGATCACCCGGCCGGAGCTGCTGGTCCTGGACGAGCCGACCGAGGGCATCCAGCCGTCCGTGGTCGCGGAGATCGAGGAGACGATCAGGACCCTGTCCACGAGCGGCGGCCTGTCCGTGCTGCTGGTCGAACAGCACATCGGCTTCGCCCTGAGCACCGCCGACCGCTACTACGTGCTGGAGGCGGGCCGGATCACCGCCACGGGCGCGGGCGGTACCGCGGCGCTCGACGGCGTCCGCGCCGCGATGGCCATCTGAGGGACCGACCATGACCGGTTCCCTCCGCGACCAGGTGTACCTGCGGCTGCACGACGCGGTCCTCGGCGGGGGGTGGGGGGCGGCCGAGCGCTTCACCGAGCCGAAGCTCGCCAAGAAGCTCGGCGTCTCCCGCACCCCCGTGCGGGAGGCGCTGACCCGGCTGGAGGCGGACGGACTGGTGCGCAGGGAGGACTACGGCTACTCGATCGTCGTGCCGGACCTGACCACGATCAGGGACCTCCACGAGGTGCGGATCGCCGTGGAGCTGCGGGGCATCGCGCGGTCGATCGAGAACCCCTCCGTCCGGCACTCGGTGCGGGCGCTGGAGGCGGAGCTGGAGCACTGGTACGGCCTGCGCACCGACCCCCCGGCCCCTCGGCCGGAGTTCGTGCTGGAGGACGAGCGGTTCCACGCGGCGCTGCTCGGCGCGTCCGGCAACCCCGAGCTGGTGGCCGCGCTGGTCGCGGTGAACCACCGCACCCGCACGGCGCGGATGTACGACTTCACCGTCGAGGGGCACGTCGAGACGGCCATCGCCGAGCACATCGAGATCATGGAACGCGTGCGCGAGGGGCGGTTGGAGGAGGCGCTGGTCCTGCTGCACGAGCACCTCGGCGCGTCGCTGGAGGTCGTGGTCGAGCGCGCGGGCCGCGCGCTCGCCGCACGGCACAGCACGCGGGTCGAGTGAGTCCCGCCGGGGCGGGCGCCCCGACGGGCTCGGCTCACGGGTGCGGCCCCGGCCCGTCCACGGCCGGGAGCAAGGACGCCGGCGGGAGACCCGCGTCGCCCCCGCCCCCAGCCCGGTGCACGGGTGCAACCCCGGCCCCATCCGCAGCCCGGTGCAGGGGTGTCAGCGCCGGACCCGCGTCGCCAACACCCGCCCAGCTCACCGGTCCGACCCCCAGCCCGCCCACAGCCGGGAGCAAGGCAGCCGGCGGGAGACCCTCGTCATCCCCGCCGGCCCGGCTCACGGACGCGGCCCGGTCCCATCCGCAGCCCGGTGCAAGAGCGTCGGCGGGAGACCCGCGCCGCCCCCGCCGGCCCGGCTCACGGGTGCAACCCCGGCCCTTCCACAGCCGGGTGCAGCGGCGTCGGCGTGAGGTCCGTGTCGTCCTCGCCCGACTCCAGCAGCGTCGCCGCGGCGCCCACGATCCGCGGATCGGGCTTCCCGACGACCTCGTCGTCGCGGTCCGGGTAGTCGAACCGGACCAGGAGGCTGCGCATCGCCTCCAGCCGGGCGCGCTTCTTGTCGTTGCTCTTCACCACCGTCCAGGGCGCCTTCTCCGTGTCGGTCTCGCGGAACATCGCCACCTTCGCGGTCGTGTACTCGTCCCACTTGTCGAGCGACTCCAGGTCCATCGGGCTGAGCTTCCACTGCCGCACCGGGTCGACCTGGCGGATGGCGAACCGCGTGCGCTGCTCCTCCTGCGACACCGAGAACCAGAACTTCACCAGGTGCACGCCGTCGTCCACCAGCATGTTCTCGAACACCGGCGCCTGCTGGAGGAACCGCTGGTACTCCTCGTCGGTGCAGAAGCCCATCACCCGCTCGACGCCCGCGCGGTTGTACCAGGACCGGTCGAACAGCAGCATCTCCCCCGCCGACGGCAGGTGAGCGATGTACCGCTGGAAGTACCACTGGCTCCGCTCGCGCTCCGACGGCTTCTCCAGCGCCACCACGTGCGCGCCGCGCGGGTTCAGGTGCTCGGTGAACCGCTTGATCGTGCCGCCCTTGCCCGCCGCGTCGCGCCCCTCGAACAGCATCACCAGCCGCTGCCCGGTCTCCTTGATCCAGTACTGGAGCTTCAGCAGCTCGATCTGGAGCAGCCGCTTGTCCTGGTCGTACTCGGCCCTCGTCATCCGCTCGTCGTAGGGGTAGTTCTGCCGCCAGGTGTCCACCGGCGTGCCGTCGTGGCGCAGCAGCACGGGATCGTCCTCGTCGGTGTGGTCGACGCGGAACTCGGCGAGCAGGCTGGGGACATCGGACAACTGGTGCATAACTCGGACATACCCCCTCGGTCCCGCGGTTACGCGCGTCGCGGTGAACAATGGCGGTCGTCACGGGAACCGACGGACGGAGCACGGCGATGGGCGAGCACCAGCGGAACGAGCTGCCTGCGATCGAGGCGGAGCTCGTCGACGAGCCCGAGTCCGCCCCGCCGGTCGTCCCGGCCTTCGACTACACCGAGTCGGGGGTGCCGAACTTCGACTACGTGCGCGACAGGATCGAGACCAGGGTCGGCACGGCCGCCGCGGCGACGGAGCTGTCCGGCGACGTGCCCGAGGCGAAGTCCGTCGAGGAGCGGATGGCCGAGCGCGACCAGGCGGGCCGCGACCGGCTGGAGGAGATCCGCCGGTCGATGCGCGGCGAGTAGAACCGGTGCGGCGCTGAGGTTGTCGGCGGTTTCGCCGATCGGGGCAACCGACTCGCGCGGTCCGGCGTGTTCGCGCCGTGAAGCGAACCAGATGGATCACCCTGACCGCCGTCGCGGGAGTGCTGTGCGGCCTGCTCACCACCGCACCGCAGTCGTTCGCCGCGACGGACACCGACCGGGCCGCCACGCCGGCCGTGACGTGGAGCGACTGCGCGGACGGCTTCCTGTGCGGCACGGCGGCCGTGCCGCTGGACTACGACCAGCCAGGCGGCGCCGCGATCGACCTGTCCCTGATCAAGCTGCCCGCGACCGGCCCCGGCACGCGCATCGGCACGCTGTTCGTGAACTTCGGCGGCCCCGGCGCCTCCGGCGTGGAACGGCTGCGCGCCCGCGGCCAGTGGCCGTGGCTGTTCTCGCCCGAGCTGCGCGCCCGGTTCGACGTCGTGTCCTGGGACCCCAGGGGGATCGGCCGCAGCGCCACCGTGCGCTGCTTCGACACCGAGGCCGAGCAGCAGCGGTTCCTCGGCGGCCTGCGCGACTTCCCCGCGACCCCCGCCGACGAGCCCGCCTTCTACGCGGGCTACGACGAGCTGGCCCAGCGCTGCTCCGAGCACGCGGGCAGCCTGCTGGAGCACGTCTCGACCGCCAACACCGCCCGTGACCTCGACCTGCTGCGCCGCGCGGTCGGCGACGCCAAGCTGACCTACCACGGCATCTCCTACGGCACCCACCTCGGCGCGATCTACGCGAACCTGTACCCGAACCGCGTGCGCGCCATGGCGTTCGACGGGTCGATGGACTTCGTGGGCAACGCCACCGGCCACGGGAACCAGGGCACGACCGTCCCGCTGGACACCCGGCAGGACGTGCCGCGCGGCGCGGCCGAGACGTTCGACTCGTTCCTCCGCCAGTGCGCCGCGCCCGGCGCGGACTGCGCGTTCGCGGGCGGCGACCTGAAGGCCAAGTGGGCCGCGCTGGTCGCTCGCGTGCGCCAGTCGCCGATCACGGTCGACGGCGAGACGTTCGACCACACCGCCCTCATCGCGCGGGTCAACGGCGACCTGGCCCAGCCGGAGCTGTGGAAGGACACGGCCCGCACGCTGCAAGCGCTGCACACCGCTCCCGCGCGGCGAACGCTCGCGGAGCCCTACATCACCAACCGCACCGAGGCGTTCAACGCGATCCAGTGCTCCGACAGCGCGTTCCCGCGCGGCACGGCCGCCTACACCGCCTACGGCGCCTCGGAGGAGCTGCGGGTGCCGTACTGGGGCCGCATCGCGGTGTTCGACATGATGGCCTGCGCGACCTGGCGCCACCAGGACGCCGACCGCTACACCGGCCCGTGGAACCGCTGGACGGCGGCGCCGATCCTGGTGATCAACAGCCGCTTCGACCCGTCCACCCCGCTGCACGGGGCGCTGGACGGCGCGGCGGAACTCGCCAGGACCCGCGTCCTCACCGTCGAGGGCTCCGGCCACAGCACCATGTTCGTGCGCAGCGCGTGCGCGGAAACGGCCAAGCGGAACTACCTGATCTCGGGCACGCTGCCCGCTGTCGGGGCGACCTGCGGAATCGACCGAGCACCGTTCTCCGCCTGAGTCGACAATGGTGCCGCGGGGAGCGTTCGAACTCCCCGCGGCACCACTCCTAGCCCATTCGACAAAAGAACGCACGCCATTTTCCCGCCGAGCGTCGACCTCAGTCGCGCGGACGGCGAAAAACCCTGGTCAGCGCCCGGTGAACGCGCCGAAAGGGCTGCGCCAACGCGGCGGCCAAGCGCCCCGCCGACTCCTCCTCGGCCCGGATCTGCGATTCGCTCTTGTGCGTGAGAATCCAGTGCGACGACACGGGATCGGACACCCATCCCTCCTTCCCCCACAGAAAACGGGTGGTCCGGGCAGTGTGGCGCACCGGAGCGCGCGAACGCACCCGATTAATCCCCGCGCGAATCGCACTCGTCCGGAACTCCGGTCCCGCACGGCCGCGACGGGCCGCCCAGTCGCACCCCTGCGCACCACCGAATGGACCAGAACGCGCCGGAAGCAGTGGGGGCGGAGCGCTGTCAATAGCGTAGACACATCCTGTCCGGACAATTCGGGTCCGCCGCCCGCGCCGCGCTTCTTTACGGGTGAACCACAGGGTTCTCCACCCGGAAGAGCTGCGATGATGACTTCTTCCGGATCGTGCGGGAAAAGGAGTCGGAATGCGGAGAACCACCAAGTCGTTCGGCCTGCTCGCCGCGGGCGTCGCGCTTTCCCTGGCCACCGTCGGCACCGCCTGGGCCGACATCCCGTTCGACCAGCCGATCAACGGCAGGAGCACCTACTACGACGCCGTGGGCTTCGGCGCCTGCGGCACGCCGATCGACGCCAGGACCGAGCTGCTGGTCGCCGTGCCCGCCGCGTACTGGACCTCGGCGAACCCCAACGACGACCCGCTGTGCCGCGGCGTGTCCGTCCAGGTCACCCACAACGGCCGCACCGTCACCGCGCCGGTCAGGGACAAGTGCGCGGGCTGCGGCAGCACGCACGTCGACCTCAGCGCGCCCGCGTTCTCCTCGCTGGCCGACACCGGTCTGGGCACCATCCCGGTGACGTGGTCGTTCGTGCGCCGATGACACCCCGATCCCCTGGAGAACGGAGAGGAACCACGATGTCCACTAGGGTCGCGCGGGTCCTGCTCGCACTGCTGGTGACGGCGTCGGCGCTGACCACGGGCACGGCGGGCGCCGCGGCCGACCACACCGTCACCTTCGTCAACCGGTCGGGGCGGACCGTGTGGGTGGGCAGCACGGTCAACGCCGACGGGTCCGTGAACCTCACCTCCCTGCCGGTGCTGGCGAACGGGCGGTCGGCGACGGTCACGGTCCCGGAGTCGGCGGCTCCGGGGCACTGGCGCGGGAAGTTCTTCGCCAGGCAGGGGTGCACCGGCACGTCCGGGCGCGACTTCCGCTGCACCGTCGGCGACTGCGGCGTCCAGGCCGACCGCTGCACCACCGGCGAACAGCCCGCGAGCCTCGCCGAGTTCAACTTCGACACCCGCGACGGCCTCGCCCCCTGGTACAACGTCAGCCACGTCAACGCGTTCTCCCTGCCGATCACCATCGAGGCCGTGGGAGCGACCGTGCCACCGGGCTCGAACTCCTGCGCCTCGGCGGGCTGCACGACCGACGTCCTGCCCTTCTGCCCGCCCGAGCACGTCCGCTACGCGCCCGACGGCTCCCGGATCAACTGCGTCAGCCCGAACCGGGACGCGCCGACGAACTACAGCGACGCGGTCAAGGCCCGGTGCCCCAGGGCCTACGCGTGGTCCGGGCACGACACCGAGCCCGGCAACCAGACCGTGTTCCAGTGCGCCTCCTGCCGGGGGTTCACGGTCACCTTCCACGGCGGCTCCTGACCACCGGCACGGCTCGGCCGGGCGGTGGAGGACCACCGCCCGGCCGGGTTCTCGTCGATCAGCCGCGTTCGGCCGTGTAGAGGGCGGTCACCTCCTGGTCGGTGAGCACGCGGTCGTAGGCGTGCACGGCGTCGATCGAGCCGGACCAGTAGTCGCCCTTGGTGCCCGCGAACTTCGCGCGGCCGACGGCGAGCGGGCCGGTGCTGGTGACGTCCGGACCCGCCGGGTTGGTGGCGACCTTCTGGCCGTCCACGTAGAGCCGGACCTCACCGGTGGCGTGGTCGCGGACGCCGACCAGGTGGTACCAGCGGTTGAGCTCCGGCGTCGTGACGAGCCGGGCGCGGTTGCCGCCCGGCGTGCTGAACGCGAAGGCCCCCTGGCCGTACTGGAGGTAGAAGGGGCTCTCCTGGCGCCTGCCGTCCTGGCTCACGGCGGTGGCGTAGTTGCCGGGTAGCTCGTCCAGCGTCACCCACGCCGCGACGGTGTAGTCCTTCGCGGTGTCCAGGACGGGCGCGGCGGTCTCGGCGGAGTCGTCGACGCCGTCGAACTTGAGCGCCGACCCCTTGACGCCGGGCGCCCAGGTGGTGCCGCCCTGGAGCGTGAGCGGGCTGCGGCCTCCGCTGAGGTCGACCGACGTGGTGCCCTTGTTCTCGTCCAGCGGCCAGTCGCCCTTGCCGGGGAACGTGGCGTCCTTGCCCGCCTCCGCCCCCGCCTTGATGACCTTGCGGTTGATGTCGCGGACCGGGCCGGGGTCGACCTTGATCTCGCGGCGGTCGTAGGTCCACAGGCCGTTCAGCTCGGTCTCCAGGTCGGTCACCTGGGTGTAGACCGAGCCGGACAGCTCCGCGCCCGCCGCTTCGAGGTAGAAGGTGGCGGTGTTGTCGACGTACTTCGCCGTCAGCGCCGCCTTGTCCTTGACCCCGCTGTAGATCGCGGCGGGCGGTCCGGGCCACATGTGGCCGGGGGTGCGGAGGGTGAAGCCGCCGTGCTCGCCGTCCATCGCGACGCGGGTCGCGTCCGGGAACGCCGGGTCGGTGTTGTTGTAGTCGTGGTGGTCGATGACCTCGCCCTTGCCGGAGTCACCCTTGGAGTTGCAGCAGTTCACGCCGCTGTGGGCGTTGACGATCCGCGACGGGTCGGTCGCCTTCACGCGCTCGGCGATCCGGCCGGTCTCCTCGCGGTTCCACTCGCCCCAGCCCTCGTTGAACACGATCCAGCCGATGATCGACGGGAAGTTGTGCAGCTGCTCCATCGCCCGGTCGCCCTCGGTGAGGAACGCCTGCTGGCCCTCGGGGGTGGTGTAGTCGCCGGACACGAAGTCCTGCCACACCAGCAGACCCAGCTCGTCGGCGTGCTTGTACCAGCGGGCGGGCTCGATCTTGATGTGCTTGCGGACCGCGTTGAAACCGAGGTCCTTCTGGGCCTTGAGGTCCCAGCGCAGCGCCTCGTCGCTCGGCGCCGTGTACAGGCCGTCGGGGAAGAAGCCCTGGTCCAGCATGGAGAGCGAGAACACCGGGTTGCCGTTGAGGACGAGCTTCGGGAAGCCGCCCACGTTCTGCACGGCGATGGAGCGCATCCCGAAGTAGCTCTCGACCTCGTCCTTGCTGCGGCCCTGGCTCAGCTCGACGTCCAGGTCGTAGAGGTACGGGTCGTCCGGGCTCCACAGGCGGGGCTTGTCGATCTTCAGCGTGAGCTGCTGGTTGGCCGTGCCGCTGACGGTGCCGACCTTGCGGCCCTTGGCGTCACGGGCGGTCGCGGTGACCTTCGCGGTGGAGGACGCCGACGTCACCCGCACCTGGAGCGCGCTCTTCGCCAGGTCGGGCGTGGTGACGACCGAGTCGATCGCCACGTCCGGGACGGGCTCCAGCCACACGGTCTGCCAGATGCCGGAGTTCTGCGTGTAGACGATGCCGCCGGGGTTGCGCGACTGCTTGCCGATCGGCTGGTTGGGGCCGGTGGTGTCGGTGACCGCGACGACGATCTCCTGCTTGCCGGAACCCTTGAGCGCGTCGGTGATGTCGGCGGTGAACGCGCTGTAGCCGCCGAAGTGCTCGGCGACCTGCTTGCCGTTCACGAAGACCCGCGCGTGGTGGTCCACCGCGCCGAAGTTCAGCTTCAGCCGCTGCCCCGACCCGATCTTCCAGTCGCGCGGCACGCTGACGAGCTTGCGGTAGAACATGTGGTCCTCGTGGCGTTCCAGCCCGGAGAGCTGGGACTCCACCGGGAACGGCACGGTGATCCTCTCGGCGAGGGTCTTGCCGAAGACCGGCAGCTCCCCCTCCTTCGCGCCCGCGAACTCCCACTGGCCGTTGAGGTTCAGCCAGTCGTCGCGGACCTGCTGCGGCCGCGGGTACTCGGGCAGCGGGTTGTTCTTGTCGAGCTTGTCGCCCCACTCGGTGGTCAGCCGGTGCTTCGAGGCGTTGGCCGCCGACCGGATGATCTGCGGCACGGTCTCGCCGCCGACCACGAGGCCGCCGGTGCCGTCGTAGGAGAACTTGACCCGCTGCCCCTTCTGCACCGGCTGGGACAGGGTGATCACGAGCTTGGACCTGTCGCGCCGGTCCACGGCGACCTTCGACACCGGGAACGGGGTCGTGTCGACCTCGACGCCCAGGTGCGCGGCGGCCTGGCCCAGGTCGGTGATCGGCTGCTCGAAGTCCGCGACGACCTTCAGGCCGTCCTCGGCGACGCTGGGCTCGACCGGGAACACCTGGAAGCCGTCCGGCGGCGTGAACGCCGACTCGGGCACGATCTCCTTCGCCAGCTGCGGCGTGGACCAGCGGAGGAACGCGTTCGCGCCGCCGATGTCCTGGAACAGTTCCAGCTTGAAGTCGTGGGCCTCACCGGCGACGAGGCGCACCGGCCCGCTGTGCTGCTCGACGTCCCAGTCGCCGACCCAGTGGTCGATGACCGGCTGCCCGTCCAGGAAGAACCGGAAGCCGTTGTCGCCGATGAGGTGGAACGTGTAGTCGCCGGTGGTCGGCGCGGTGAGCTTGCCGGTCCAGCGGGCGGTGGTGTGCTCGGACTGACCGGTCAGGGACGCGAAGGTGCCCGCGAGACCCGGCAGGTCGATGTTGGGGTCGAGCATCACGCCGCCGAGCTGGGCGAAGTCGCGAGCTCCTGGAGCGGACATCCGGTAGTACTCGCCCTTCAACCCGTGCACGACGGCAGCGGGTTCGGGGGCGCCCGCCGCGGCCACGCCTGTCGGCGTGACCACGGAGAGGACCAGCAGCAGCGCCAACGTGAGCGCCCGCAGGTGTGGTCGAGGCATCGAGCTTCCCTTCCTGGCGGCCAGGCCGTGAGTCACCTCACAGAAAACAGCTCGATTACTAACATGTTTCAACAGAGAACAACAGCACCGCACACAAATTTGTCTGATCGGACGAAGCGGACAGGGCAAGCCGAATCCCGTCCAGTGGACGTCGTGGCCACCGCCGGACCGGGGGGCTACGGTCGCGGGGCGTGATCGGGTCCGGCGGAGTGGCCGAGTGGTTGAGGCACAGGCCTGCAAAGCCTGCTACACGGGTTCAATTCCCGTCTCCGCCTCGTGGGGGACCGGCGTGGAGGGTGGCTCCACGCCGGTTCGCACAGGTCAGAAGCTCAGGTCGCCGGGCGGTCGAGCAGCGCCGAACAGGTCGCCCGACGCCAGGTCGGCGCCCGCGGAGCGCCACGACTCCGCCTGCTCCTCGCCGTTGACACCACCGACGAGGACCGACGCGCCCACACCGTGCACCAACGCCGCCAACTCGGTCGCGAACGGTGACGACGCGAGCCGCACCGACCGCACCGGCAACTCCCCCAACAGCGCCAGGTCGTCCGCACCACCGCCGAAGCCGTCGAGCATCGTCGCCACGCCCATGTCGGCGAGCACGCCGAAGTTGTCCGCCGCCTCGGGCACGCGCAGCGCCCGCACGGGCATCCCGATGGTCAACTGCCCCGGCCGCAGCCCGGTCTCCCTGAGCACGCGGACCACGCGGGTCGACAGGTCGGCGTCGGCGGACTGGTACCCGGTGAGGCCGACGACGAGCGGCACGTTCTTCCACCACACGGCCTGGCCGCTCGACACGCGCAGCAGCCACTCCCCCAGCGGCAGGATCAGGCCGGTCTGCTCGGCCAGGTCCGCGCAGCGCTCGTGGTCCAGCGGGCCGAGGTCGGGGTGGAACCAGCGCAGCAGCGCCTCGACGCCCGCGGTCGCGCCGTCCGCGAGCCGCGCCACGGGCCGGTAGACCGCGACGACCTCGCCCTGCTCCCACGCGCCCGGCATCGACACCGCGAGCGCCTGCTCCTCGCGGTCCCGCGCGTCCTGGTCTGGGTGGTAGAGCTCCCACTGGCCGCGCCTGGTCTTGGCGCGGCGCAGCGCGAGGTCGGCCGCGCGCAGCAGATCCGTGGGGTCGAGGTCCGGCGACGGGCGGTGCACCACGCCGACGCTCACCGACACCGCGAGCCCGCGACCGTCCACGAAGGTCGGTTCGGCGAGTTCGGCGTTGATGCCCGCCACGATGGTGGCGACGTCCGGGGTCGTGGCCGAGTTCTCCAGCAGGACGCCGAACTCGTCGCCGTCGAACCGGGCGATCATGGCCTTCTCCCCCGCCAGCACCACCTTCAGGCACTGGGCGACGTGGACCAGCAGCCGGTCACCGGTCTGCCTGCCGAGGCTGTTGCACACCATGCCGAACGCGTCGAGGTCGAGGTGCAGCAGGGTGACGCCGAACTCCGGGTCGGCCCGCCGCAGCGCGGCCTCCAGGTTGCTGCCGAAGTACTGCCGGTTCGGCAGGCCGGTCAGCACGTCGTGCAGCACCTGCCGCTTCAGCTCGCCCTGGAGCAGCATCAGCTCGGTGCCGTCCTCGACCACGATCACGAGGTGGTTCGGCTCGTCGTCCGGGCCGCGCAGCAGCGAGGTGGTCAGCGAGATCCTGGCCGTGTCGCCGTTCTTGCGGAGCAGGCGCTGCGACTGGCGGATCCGCGTCTCGGTGCCGTCGAGCAGCTGCCGCATCGCGTCGCGCAGGACGTCCGCGGAATCGGGGTGCACGAGGTCGAAGAGCGTGGTGCCGGTCAGCTCGGCCGGGAGGTACCCGAGGATCTCGCCGATGGCGGCGTTCGCGCGCACGAGCTGGCCGTCCAGGCTGATGATCATGATGCCGCTCGTCGAGGACGTGGCCACCTCGTCGAAGCGCGCCTCGCTCTCGCGCAGGTTCGTCTTCGCGTCCCGGACCGCCTTGAACAGCGAGAGCTGCATGCTCTCCTGCTGCTCGATCACGGCCCGCTGGTTGGCGGCGAGGAAGCCGACCGCCAGCGCGCCGAGCCCGAGCACGATCCGCTCGGCGTTCGCCTCGACGGGGTGGAACTCCGACAGCGACAGCAGGCCCTTGCCGAGGACGTCCAGCGTGCAGCGCAGACCCGGTTCGCCGACGTAGCCCAGGTCGGCGAGCCGTTCGCCGACGCGTTCGAGCACCGCGGGGTCGAACGGCCCCGGCCCGAGCCCGTCGCACACCGCGTCCAACTGCTCGCTCAGCTCGCGGTCCAGCTCCTCCGCGGTCAGCGGTACGACGACGACGCCGCTGAGGAGGTAGGTCCACTTGCGGGCGAGCGCCCGGCGCCTGCGCGGCGGATCGGGCTGCGGCTGCGGGGAGTCCGGATTCCGGCCTGGGTTGGACATGGTCGTTGGCCTACTCGGATGTCGGGGTGCGCGGGGAGTTTACCCACTGGCCGTCTTCCACCATTCGACCGAGAGCGTGAAGCCCGACCACACGATCGTGAGAAAAATACCGATTCGGTGACCCTGCGCTAGGGAGCGGACTTCACCCCAACGGCCGCGTAGACCAGCATGTTCATGTCCGGCGAGTCGGAGATGTCCGCGGGGCCCTCCGGACGCCACTCGCCGCAGCCGACCAGACCCGGCTCCAGCAGGTCGAACCCGGTGAGCAGCTCGCCGATCTCGGCGCGCGTGCGCAGGTTCATCTGGTCCTGGCTCCTGCTGCGCCTGATCACCTCGGTCGCGTCGGTCACCTCGTCCCCCTGGTGGTCGCCGGAAGCGTGCGTGACGGCCAGGTGGCTGCCGGGCGCGAGCGCGGCGCGGTAGCGGGCCAGCAGGCCGGGCGGGTCGGACTCGTCGTCGACCCAGTGCAGCATCAGCAGCATGAGCAGGCCGACCGGCTGGTCGAGGTCCAGCAGGCGCCGGACCTCGGGGCTGTCCAGGATGCCCTCCGGGTCGCGCATGTCGGCGTGCACGACCGCGGCGCGGTCGTTGCCGGAGAGCATCAGCTCGCTGTGCGCCACCGCGACGGGGTCGCGGTCCACGTAGACGACCCGGCACTCCGGGTCCCGCGACTGCGCGACCTCGTGCACGTTGTTCACCGTCGGGATGCCGGACCCGATGTCCAGGAACTGCCGGACACCCCTGTCCACCATGAAGCGCACCGCCCGCCCGAGGAACGCCCGGTTCACCCTGGCCGCCTGCCTCAGTCCCGGCATGATCCGCTCGATCTGGACACCGACCGCGCGGTCGACCGCGAAGTTGTGCCCACCCCCGAGGATGTAGTCGTAGGTCCTCGCCATGCTCGGAACGGAAATGTCGATGTCCTGGGGAACCCAGTCCCTTTGCCGTGCCACGGTCGCACCTCATTCGGCTGCTGGAGCGACGATCCTAGCCCCCGAACACCCGATGTGGAGCCCCGGCAACGGTGTGAAGGAAAGCCACCCGATCGGGTGCTGTGCGTTTCCGCCGAATAGCCCCTAGGGTGAGCGACTCCATTCGCCTTCCCTTCGAGGAGCGATGATGTCCGTCCCGGTGGCTCACGGCCGCTGGCCTTTCGTCGGACACACACCGTCGATGCTCAGGCAGCGGTTCCGCTTCACCTCGTCGCTGCGCGCCGAGGGCGAGGTCGTTCGATTATTCCTCGGTCCGATGGAAACGTATTTCGTGACCAGCCCGGAACTGGTTCACGAGGTGCTGGTGACCCGTGGTGCCAATTTTCGCAAGGGCGCGATGTTCGACAAGTTCCGCCCCTACCTCGGCAACGGGCTCGTGCTGTCGAACGGCCCGTTCCACCGCAGGCAGCGCAAGCTCGTCCTGCCCGCGTTCCACCGCGAGCGGATCGCGGGCTACGCGGCGACCATGGTCGCCGCGGCCTCGGACCTGATCGGGTCGTGGACGCCGGGCGAGGTGCGCCTGGTCGAGGAGGACATGCAGGCCCTGGCGGTCACGGTAGTCGGCGAGGCGCTGTTCTCCACCGAGGTGGGCCTGCGCGCGGTCGACGAGATCCGCCGCTCCATCTTCGTGGTGATCAAGCAGGGCATGGTCCGCGCGCTGTCCCCCGGTTTCCTGGAGCGGCTGCCCATCCCGGCCAACCGGGAGTTCGACCGGGCGGTCGCGCGGATGCGCGCGATCGTGCTCGACCTGGTCGCGAGCAGGCGCGCCGACGGCCGGGACCACGGCGACGTGCTGTCGATGCTGCTCCTCGCCCAGGACGACGCGGGCTCCGGCATGACCGACCAGCAGACCTACGACGAGGTCCTGACGCTGCTCACCGCCGGGATCGAGACGACGGCGCTGGCCCTGTCGTGGGTCTTCCACGAGATCGCCCGCCACCCCGAGGTCGAGCGGCGACTGCTCGCCGAGGTCGACGAGGTGCTGGGGGGCCGCCCGGTGTCCGCCGACGACGTCGCGCACCTGGTGCACACCCGCCGGGTGGTCGACGAGGTCCTGCGGATGTACCCGATCTGGTTCCTGATGCGCCGCGCCACCGCGGCCGTCGACATCGGCGGTGTGCGCATTCCCGAGGGCGCCGAGGTGATCGTGAGTCCGCACGCGCTGCACTTCGACCCCGATTCCCATCCCGACCCCGAGCGGTTCGATCCGGACCGGTGGTCACCCGAGCGTTCCCGCGACGTGCCGAAAGGCGCTTTTATTCCATTCGGCGCGGGCACGCGCCAGTGCGTCGGGAACGTGTTCGCGCAAACCGAGATCGTCATCACCGTGGCCACCGTGCTCGCGAAATGGCGATTGGTGCCGGTACCGGGACAGCCGGTTCGCGTGAAGTTCACCTCCGCCGCCTATCCCGTCGGGCTGGCGATGAAAGCAGTTCCCCGTCACTAGTTGGAGGTTGTTCTCCGTGCGTTCGCTGTTCTTCCGCCGGTTGTGCGTCGGCGTGCTGCTCACCGCCGGGACGTGCCTCGCCGCGCCCGCCCTCCCGGCGGGCGCGGCGCCCGTCACGTGCGAGGAGGTGCGTGTTCCGGTCACGGTCGCGGGCACGGCGCAGAGCGTGTTCGGCAAGCTGTGCACGCCGCTCGGCGCGACCGCGGTGCAGGTGCTCATCCCCGGCGGCACCTACAACGGGTCGTACTGGGACGTCGAGTACGCACCCCAGACCCGGTCGTACCGCCGGAGCATGAACGACGCCGGGTACGCGACGCTGGCCGTGGACCGGCTCGGCACCGGGCGCAGCTCCAAGCCCCTCAGCGCGCTCGTCACCGCGAGCGCCCAGGCCTCCGCCGTGCACCAGGTGGTGCGGACGCTCCGGCCGCGGTTCACGACGGTGTTCATCGGCGGCCACTCCATCGGCGCGGCGATGGCGATGATCGAGGCCGGCACCTACCAGGACGTCGACGGCGTGATCGTCACCGGCATGACGCACCGGATGAACCTGGTGACCGTGGTCCCGGTGCTGGCGAACATGATCCCGGCGGCGCTGGACCTGAAGTTCCTCGGGACGACGCTCGACCTCGGCTACCTGACGACCGCCCCCGGCACGCGCTACCGGGCGTTCCACAGCCCCGGCCCGGAGGTCTCGGACGCGATGGCCCACGACGAGGCCACCAAGGACGTCTTCGCGGCCACCGAGGCCGTGGACACGCTCCTGCTGACCAACGTGCTGATCCCGTTCACCCAGCGGATCAGCGTGCCGGTGCTGGTCGTCGTCGGCGACGGCGACACGCACTTCTGCGGTCGGCCGCTGGGCAGCGACTGCTCGTCGGCCGCCGCGCTGCGCGCCTCGGAGGCCCCGTTCTTCGCCGAGGCGGCCCGGTTGCAGGCCTACGTGCTCGACGGCTACGGGCACTCGATCAACTACGCGCCGAACGCCCCGACCTACCACCGGGTGGTCGCGGACTGGGCCCGCACCGTCGGCTGACCGCTCGCCGGGTGGCGCGGTCCGCGCCACCCGGCGGCCGTCAGGAGCGCTCGTGGGGCAGCTTCTCGCCCGCCTCCACGGCGAACGGGAGCCGGTTGCCCTCGGGCGGCAGCGGGCACGTGGCGAAGTCGGTGAACGCGCACGGCAGGTTGACCGCCCGGTTGAAGTCGAGCACCACCCCGCCGTCCTCGTCCGGCGCCCCCACGCCGATCGACCGGTTCGCCGCGTACGTCGTGACCCCGCTGGTGGCGTCGGTGAACAGGATGCTGAGCCCGCCCGCCTTGCCGTTGAACGCGGTCAGCGCGTGCTCGACGCCGCCGTGGGTGAACCGCACCACGCCGGGCGCGGTGTACACGTGGCTCAGGCCCGCGACGACCGCGCCCACCGTGGTGGGGCGGGGCTCGTCGAACGGCTCGAACCGCCCCCGCAGCACCCAGTCCGGGTCCGGCTCGTACGACGGCACGCCGCGGAAGTCCCGCAGCACCGGCGCCTTCGGGTCGTGCACCCGCACCAGGTAGCCGGACCGGTTGGCCACCTCGACCTCCACGTCGCCCGCCGACACCCGCGTTCCCGCGCCGCTGTTGACGAGCGCGAAGCGGCGCACGCCGACGACGGGTTCGCCCTCGTGGACCAGGTCGGCCCCCTGGGGGGCGAGGTAGGCGGCCTCCGCGTCCTGCCACCACAGGCCGGGCACGTCCCCGTAGCGCCTCGGGGTGTCGTCCAGCCAGTCCAGCGACACCAGGGCCAACCAGCCGTGCGGGTCGGCCAGGTCCCTCTCCCGCTCGGCCTTCCAGTCCCTCCACTCGTCCGCGAACAGCCGCGCGCCCATCACCGTCTCCGTCCGTCGTCGTGCCACACCGTCCACCCATGCCAACGACGGGCCGTCGCTCCTGTTCCGCGTTCCACCCAGTGGACCCCGTACCGGAAACCGACCGGGTCCACAGTGGATTCTTCGGGCGGGATTTCACCTGGTGGGACAGTCGATCTTACTCTCCACCGCACGGCCCTCCGTCGCTAGGTTCGCCGCTGCACCGACCACCCGCACGGGGAGAACCCGATGGCACAGCAGAACTCCGGGGACCCGACCGCGTCCCCTCCACCCACCCGGAGGCTCGACGAGGACTGGCTGGCGGTCGTCGTCGGCCTGGTACTGGTCGCGCTCGCCCTGCTCGGCGTGATCCCGACCGGGCTGGTGCCGTGATGACGGCGTCGACGGGCACGACCCGCAGATCCCCGCTGCTGTGGGCGCTGCTCGGCGTCGTCGCGGTGCTCGGGCTGTCCGCCGTCGTGCGCCTGCTGTCCAAGGCGGTGCCGACGTGGACGGAGGGCACCGGCCTGGAGGGCGTCGGCGCGGCGGTGGAGTACCCGGTCTACGCGATCCTGCTGGGGCTGCTGGGCAACGCGGTCCTGGGCGCGACCGGCCTCCGCGACCGGCTCTCCGGCGGTTTCCGCACCGAGTTCTTCATCAAGACCGGCCTGGTGCTGCTGGGCGCGTCGATCAACCTGTCCGTCATCGCCCAGGCCGCCGGTCCGGCGCTGGCCCAGTCGGTGCTGCTGATCTCCATCGTGTTCGGCTTCGCCTGGTGGCTCGGCGGGCGCGCGGGCCTGGACGACAAGCTGCGGGCACTGCTCGCGTCGGCCGTGGCGATCTGCGGTGTGAGCGCGGCCATCGCCGCGGCCGGTGCGGTGCAGGCGAAGAAGGAGCAGCTCGCCTACAGCGCGAGCCTGGTCATCGTGTTCGCGCTGCCGTCGATCTTCCTGGTGCCGTGGCTGGCCGGGCTCATCGGCCTGCCCGCCGCGGTCGCGGGCGCGTGGATCGGCGGCAACATCGACACCACCGCCGCCGTCACGGCCGCGGGCGCGCTGGCGGGCGAGCAGCAGCTCCAGATCGCGACGATCGTGAAGGTCACGCAGAACGCGCTGCTCGGCGTCGTCGCCGTCGCCCTCACCGCGTACTTCGCCCTGCGCGTCGAGCGCACCACCGCGTCGACCGAGCCGGTCGCGCGCCAGCTGTGGCGGCGCTTCCCCAAGTTCGTGCTGGGTTTCCTCGCCACGTCGGTCATCGCGACGGTCTACCTGGCCGCCGTTCCCGCCGCGGAGGGCAAGGCCGCCATCGGTGTCGTGAACGACCTGCGGACGTGGTTCCTCATCCTCGCGTTCGTCTCGATCGGACTGGAGTTCCGCGTGTCCGCGTTGCGCCGGGCGGGGTGGCGGCCCGTCGGCGTCTTCGCCGCGGCGACGGTGGTGAACCTGCTGGCAGCACTGGGTTTGGCGGCCCTGCTGTTCTGGAACTTCAGCGCCTGAAACGACTTCCCCGATGTCCGGCGACCGCGAGGTTCGCCGGACATCGGCGTTTCAGCGGTGATCGACACGGGTATGCCCACCCTCCCGGGAGACAAGGAGTGAACCGTGCACCTCGCGACGTACGTGGGTCTGCTCGACACCGCCGAACGCTCGCTCGCCGACGCCTTCCGGCTCGTCGCGACGAACGACGCGGTCGAGCCGGACGTCGCGCGCACGTGCGAGAGCCTCGCCGCCGCCAGCGACCGCCACGTCGAGAGGCTGGCGCCGGTCGTGGCCCGCTACGGCCACCGCGACGGCGTCGACGCGCGTCCTCCCGGCCTGGCGACCACCCACCACGGCGGACCCGGTCTGCTGCGCGACCTGCTGGACGTCTACGTGCTCGCCTCCTTCGTGGACCTGACGTGGACGATCGTGGCCCACGCCGCCCGCGGTCTGCGCGACAGCGCGCTGCTGGACGTGGCGGAGTCGTGCGAGCAGGACACGGACCGGCAGCTCGTGTGGCTGCGCGCGCGGGTGAAGCACTCCGCGCCCCGAGTGCTCATCCCCGCGAGGTGACGCGCCACGCGGTGGTGCAGGCGGGCAAGTGCGCGCTGGTGGCGGTGCTCGCCTGGCTGCTCGCGGACCGCGTGCTCGGCCTGCCCCAGCCGTTCCTCGCGCCGTACGCCGCCGTGCTGATGATCGACTCGACCGTGTACCGGTCGGTGAAGGGGTCCGCGCAGCACCTCGCCGCCACGGCGTCGGCGGTGCTGGTGGCGTTCCTGGCGTCCCGGATCATCCCGGAGGCGTCCGCGGCGCTGGGTGTCGCGGTGCTGGTGGGCACGCTGCTCGGCCGCTGGTCGGTCTACGGCTCCGGCGGCCGGTGGCTCGGCGTCACGGCGGTGCTGGTCCTCACCACCGGCGGCGCCCTGGAGGGCGTGCTGCTGCTCGACCGGCTGGTGGAGACCGCGCTCGGTGCCGTGATCGGGACGGTGGTCAACGCGCTCGTCCTCCCCCCGACCTACTCGCGGTGGGCCGGGTCGGCGACGTCCGACCTCGTCCACGAGCTGCGGGAGGTGCTGACCGCGTTGGCGAAGGCGCTGCGCGACACCGAGGAACCGCTCGACCCGCAGGCCTGGGTGCGGCGGATGCGGCGGTCGGAACGGCTGGTCCGCGGTGCCGAGGAGGCCGTGGGCTGGAGCGACGAGGCCGACCGCCTGAACCTGCGCCGCCGTCGCCGCGACCGCCGCACCTCCGACACGGCCGAGGCCCGGCTCCGCGAAGCCTGGCCGCGCCTGGTGCAGATCACCGAGGCCGTGCGCTCCAGCGCCGACTCCGGACAGGTCGCCCACTACCCCGGCCACGAGTCGCGCGCGGAGTACGCCGACCTGCTCGACGCGCTGGCGGACGTGCTGGGCGGGGTGCAGGAGCCGGACGAGCGGTTCCACGACGCGGTCACCCGCGCCCAGCACCTGTTCACGGTCCTGGACCAGCGCGTCACCGACGGCCCGGCGGAGTCGCCGGGAACCGCGCGGGGGCTCAGCGGGATGCTCCTGCCGACGCGGGAGGCGCTGGCCGCCCTGACGCGGGACTAGCGCGACCTACGCGATCGACGGCCCGCAGGCCACCTCCGCCCAGATCGTCTTCCCCCACGACCGCACCGCGCTCCCCCACCGCTGCGCCAGCTGGTCCACCAGCACCAGCCCACGACCGCGTTCCGCCCCGAACCGGGACAGCCCGAGCACCGGGAGGTTGACCGGGTCCGAGTCGGCCACCTCCAAGCGCACCAGCTTGCCCGCGTCCGGCGTCCACAGCCGCGCGTAGAGCGGCCGGAAACCGTGGTCGTAGGCGTTGGTGACCAGCTCGGTGGCCAGCAGCTCGACGTCCTCCGCGCACTCCACGGCCTCGTCGGCCAGCATCGCGCGGATGTCCGCGCGCAGAGCGGCCAGCGGCGGCGTCGCGTGGCGCTGGAGGTCCACGTCGATCCGCGCCACGTGAGCCCTAGATCCCGTCATCGCACTTCGACCTCACGCCCGTCGTCCCCCAGTGGTTCCCGCACCGAACCGCTCTCCCCAGAGCGGCAGGCCGGTTCGTCGTGCTCATCGGACGGTCGGGACGGCCGCCCCGTTCCGGGCGGGCGGCAGCACCGAAAGAAACGGGGTTCCCCGCCGTGCGCCGGTCAAACCTGCCGGGGCCGTCGACCTCACCGAAGGGTGCGGATCCACACCGATCGGAGTACCCGTTCGCCGTCGCCCGGTGTGGAACGCCGCGGAACCGGGTAACCCCTGTCCGAAGGCGGGTCGAGGCGACCACGACGTCCCCAGGACGGTCCGGTGATCTCCGGCACGTGTGGGAACTGCCCCGTCGGGTATGCCCCCGCCAAGCACCACAACGGAAA
>NZ_DASUSQ010000016.1:0-63952 GCF_036375055.1 Umezawaea sp. | reverse complement strand
CGCCGGGTCCTGCAGCCAGGAACGGAACAGGGCCATTGCCGCACCCGCCATCCCCTGCGGGACTGGCACGGACTCGACATCTGCCAAAGCGCGGGAGAGCCCTGCCGTCACAGCCCGGTCGTCGGACTCCGCGACGGCCAGCCGACGGCTCACGACGTCTGCTTCCCGCACGATGATACGCACTTCGTCGATCGCCCGGAGCAGAGCACGCAGAGCGGTGGCGACGATGGGTTCACGCGCCTGCTTCGGCTTGCGCATCGCGGCGTCTGCGGCCTCGATGATCGCCTCCGCAGCTCCAGGCGTGCTCAGCGCAGCATGAGCTTCTCCGACCGCGGCTCCCTCGCCTGCTCCGTCGGACCAAGCGATCACGGAGTGCAGCGCGGACGCCAGTGGCTGGTCTGTCAACATCAACCGCTGCAAGACCCTGGTCGCACGCTGGTAGCTGTTCTTCCGCCGTGGCAACTCGTCAGCCAAGCTCCTCGCTCGTCTGCCCAGTTCCACACGTGCCTCGCTCACGTCGTCTTCCGGAGGGAGCACACCCACCCCGTAGTCAACCCGGAAGCTCCGACGGACCGCTGCGATCGACGCATCGACAAGTGCTGCCCATTCAGCGGGCAACGTCAGGTCGGGCTGCAGTTGAGCCAGAAGGGAATGACCCCAGCCGGCTATTAGACCAGCACGGAGGATCGCGGTCGTGGCCACCACTGCGGCGTCCATGTCCATGCCCAGTGCCTGGGCGTCCAAATCAAGTGCAGCCAGAATCGCGGTTGCGTCCGAGTTGTTGTGAACGCCGTATGCGGCAGCGGCAAACCTGAGAACCGCGGCACGACGGTCCGGCTCACCCGACATGGCGGTCACCCAGTAGGCTTCCGCGATCCTGCCGTCATACGTCAGTCGGACGGCAAGCGGAGGATCGCCTTCCTCCCAGGGAAAACCGTGCGCCAACTCCTCCGCGCCTGACGACTGTGGATCGTCGTCGAGCGTCTCCGATGTCGTAACGGCCACGTCGGTCGGTACGACATCCACATCTGAGGATTCAACAACCGTGGTCCGAGTTTCATCACGCTTCACGATGGACGTGACCGGCTCGGGCCGACCGGCAGAACGCTCATCACTCTCGTCGGAAAGACCGTCGACGCTGTCCAGCACGGGCTGCTCCGCAACCACGGGTTCAGCCACCAACTCGGCCGTGCAGGCGCTGACGGTTCCGGCACCCAGTTCACCTCGCTGGATCCGCATCGCTTCCAGCGCTGTTCTCAAGGAGTCACGAGCGATCTCCGGAGCTGATTCGACCATCGCCTCCAGCTCGGCGATCTGCCGGTCAAGATCGCGAATTCGCCCAGCGGCGATCTCTCGAGCCCGGAGCTCGGCAACCCGACTAGCGCGGCACTCCTCCATCCGTTCACCAAGACCGTCGAACCCGACCGAGGGCTGCACCTCCACGAGGAGAGCCACAGCCTCGATGAGTCCGCCACGTCGCCTGCTGTACTCGCTCAGACGGGCGTCGATCTCGGTGAACAGTGGAACGCCCGCTTCGACGTCAGCGGCAAGCGAGCGCAGATCGAACGCGATAGTTTCAGCAAATCCACGCAACTCCGCGAGCTGAGCTTCAGCTCGAATCAGGTCGAGGTTGCTGACATCCTCGGAAACCGAGGACTCTGTCCTTTGCAGCGCGCGACCAGTTTCGCCTGAGGTTTCCGCTTCCACAGCCTCAACCACCCGGCATTCAGGAAGGTTCGTCTCCACGGACTCCCCGATTGCCTGCCTCAGGCTGGCCTCGTGTTCGACCGCTAGCGGACTGGCCGGCACGTTGCTAAGCAACAACGCGTAAAGGACGAACTGACCGTAGGGCTGCCCGAGTTCAACCAGCATCCGGGTGAGCATGCGATGGTCGGGTTTGCTCACCGCGTCCAGGTCGAACTCGTAGTGCCTGTTCAGGTAGTGCGAAACCAGCTCGAGCGCGTTCGCCACGAGGGTGAGGAGCTGCTGGTTGGAGGACTTGGTGATGCCCACTCGGATAGCTCTCAGGTCTCTGGACGCGGGACGGCGCCCACCCAAGTACGACATGGGCAGCCGTCCCAGCACGCGCAGGCCGTCATCCACGGACACCAGCGTCGTGAGGTCTGCGTCGTTGAGAGAGGTGAGCCATTTGCGGAACTCACGAAGTGCAGCGCCTGTCACGGAGCGAAGTCATACCTCATTCTGACCACACTTCGTTGGAGTGAACCGCGTGTCGCTTTCGAGTGAACCGCTCACTCACCCGACTGGAGTAGGACATGCATCGCAACAACCGAAACGCGTCCGTACCGAATCAGACCGAGCGCGAGACCTCAGATGGCTTAGAACCGCAAAAATAGTACGTCAACAACATTTATAGCCGATGCATTGACTATCAATGCATATCTACATCTCCATTGGGGGCACATTTGCACTGGATCAAGCCCACTACAGGGATGATCTTGACAAGTCAACTCGATGGCGGAGAGCAGACCGGACAAATCCTGTCCGGCTAATAACCACCGGCGACCTTGACCGCCCCCACCCCCGCCGACACGATCGAGGGAGCGCTCTCACCCCTCCCTGCACCGAGACGCGTCCGGAGGTCTGACAATGGCGTCGTCCAAGCCGTGGCTCATGATCGTGCTGCTGGCCCTAGCATCCGCAGTGACACCGGTTGCGGCCCAGGCACAACCCGCCAACCGGTGGGTGGTGTCGTCGGGCACCCTCTCGGCCACCGTGGCACTGGACCCGTCCGGCAGACCAACCGTGGGGGCGACCCGCTCGGGACGCACCGTGCTGTCCCCCTCCCCGGTAGGCCTCACCACCACGACAGCGGACTTGACCACCGGCCTGCGGTTCACCAGTCGCACGGACCGCACGATCTCCGAGCAGTACGCGATGACCACCGGCAAGCGACGGAACCGGACCGTCACCGCGAACGAGTCGCGGTTGGCGTTCACGACCACGACCGGCGCGCGGATCGACCTGGTGGTGAGGGCTTCAGCGGACGGCGTGGCCTACCGGTACGTGGTACCGGGCCCAGTGACGATCACCGGGGAGGCCTCGACCTTCACCGTCCCCACCAGCGCCCCGGCCTGGCTCCTGCCCTACAACGCCTGGTACGAGGCCGACCGGATCCGAACCACGGCGGGCAGCGCACCGGCGGGCGACTACGGCAACCCGTCCCTGTTCCAGGTGGGCCAGGACTACGCACTCCTCACCGAGTCCGACGTGGACGGACGCTACCCCGGCTCGAAGCTGCGCCACACCGCCGGTTCCGGCTCCTACCAGGTCGTCCTCGCCGACGACCAGGTCACGGCGGAGGCCGAACTCACGACCCCGTGGCGCACGGCGATCATCGGCGACCTCGCCGCGGTCACCGGGTCCACCCTGGTGGACGACCTGGCACCCCCGTCGAAGATCGCGGACACCACGTGGATCAAACCGGGCAAAGTAGCCTGGTCCTGGCTGAGCGAGAACTCCAGCCCGTCCAACTTCGAACGCCAGAAGGCCTACGTCGACTTCGCCGCCCGCAACGCCTGGCCGTACGTCCTGGTGGACGAGGGCTGGAGCGCGACCTGGGCACCGGAGCTGACCAGGTACGCCAGGGCGAAGGGCGTGGACGTCCTGCTCTGGCTCCACTGGACCGCGCTCGACACCAGGGCCGAGCAGGACACCCTCCTCCCGAGGATCCAGGGCTGGGGCGTCAAGGGCGTGAAGCTGGACTTCATGGAGTCCGACTCCCGCGAGCGCTACCGGTGGTACGACGCGGTGCTGGCGAAGACGGCCGACCTGCACCTCATGGTGAACTTCCACGGCTCCACCATCCCCCACGGCCTGGCTCGGACGTGGCCGCACGTCATGACGATGGAGGCCGTGCGGGGCGCGGAGAACCGGCCCGCCGCGGCGAACAACCCGGTGCAGGCGTTCACCCGCAACGTGGTCGGTTCCATGGACTACACGCCGGTGTCGCTCGACGTCGGCACGAAGGAGGCGACGGTCGCGCACGAGGTGGCGCTGCCCGTGGTCTACGAGTCCGGCTGGACGCACTTCGCCGACAAGCCCGAGGCCTACCAGGCGAGGCCGCAGGCGTTGCGCTTCCTCAACCAGGTCCCCACGACCTGGGACGACACCAGGCTGGTCGGCGGCACCCCCGACACCGGTGCGGTGGTGGCGCGGCGCGCGGGTGACCGCTGGTTCGTCGGCGCGATCTCCACCGGTGACGCCCGCACGGTCGCGGCACCGCTGTCGTTCCTGGGTGGCGGGGACTGGCTCGTGGAGGTCGTCCGCGACGACGCGTCCACGTCCCGCGGCGACGTGCTCCGGTCCAGCCAGGTGCTGCGCTCGACGTCCACCCTCTCCGTGGCCGTGCCGCGCAACGGCGGTTTCGCCGCCGTCGCCTGCCCGGCCCGGTCCGGCCGCACGACGTGCGACCTGCCGGTCAAGCAGGTCCCGACGACCTCGCTGAGCGTCACACCGACCCAGGAGTTCGACGCGGCGAAGGGCACGGCCTTCGACGTGACCGGCACGTTCACCAACACCAGTTCCAGCGTCCTGACCGACCCGTCCCTCACGGCGGCGGCCCCCTCGGGCTGGAGCGTGACGGGACTGCCGGTGCGGCGCGGGGCGCTGGCACCGGGCGAGACCATGACCGGCCGGTGGACGCTGCGGGTCGGTGACCAGAGCCCGTACGGTTTCGTGGACGTGCCGGTGTTCGCGGAGTTCAACGCCGAGCGCACGCACGTGGAGAAGGCCGTGCGGGTGTTCGTCCCACCCGCGGTGCCCGGCGGGACGTCGTTCGTGAGCGACCTCCCCTTCACGACCGAGACCAACGGTTGGGGCCCGGCCGAGCGCGACCGCTCCAACGGCGAGAGTTCCGGCGGTGACGGCGCTCCGCTGCGGGTCGGCGGCACGACCTACGCCAAGGGGATCGGCGTGCACGCGGCGTCGGACGTCTCGGTCTACACCGGTCGCCGGTGCTCCGCGTTCACCGCCGGGATCGGTTTGGACGACGAGACGACCGAGACCGGGTCCGTGGTGTTCCAGGTGTACGGCGACGACCGGCTGCTCTACGACAGCGGCGTCATCAGGGAGAAGACCTCCGCCCGCGCCGTGTCGGTCGACGTCGGCGGGGTGCGGTTGCTGAGCCTGCGCGTCACCGACGGCGGTGACGGCAAGAACTTCGACCACGCGGACTGGACGGAGGCGAGGATCGCGTGCGCGTGACGCCCGTCGTGGTGGCCGCTCTGGCGTTCTCGCTGGTCGCCGTTCCCGCGTCGGCGGCGACCACCGCCTACGAGGCCGAGCGGGCGACCCGGACGCTGGGCGTGGTGGAGTCGAACCACGCCGGGTTCACCGGGTCGGGGTTCGTGAACTTCGACAACGTGGTGGGCAGCGCGGTGCGGTTCGCCGTGGACGCGGCCGTGGCGGGCGACCACGACCTGGTGTTCCGCTACGCCAACGGGACGACGGCCGCCCGGCCGCTGCGGATCGAGGTGAACGGGGTGGCGGTCACCGAGGTGTCGTTCCCCGGTACCGGCGCGTGGACGTCGTGGACCACCCGTGTCGTCAGCGCTCGGCTGACCTCCGGCGCGAACACGGTCCGCGCCACCGCCACGACCGCCGACGGCGGCCCGAACCTGGATTCGCTGGTGGTCGACAACGGCGTCGTGGCGCCCGCGCCCGACGACTGGTCCACGGCGATCGTCGACTCGACGATCGCCAGGCGGCCCGCGACGTCGCTCGGCCTGGGCTACACGGACGCGCTGTTCCTCCAGGGCGTGCACCTGGTGTTCGAGCGGACGGGCGATCCGCGGTACCTGGACTACCTGAAGGCGTGGGGCGGTGCCGAGGTGCGGCCGGACGGGAGCACCGGCAACGCGTACAACGACCTGGACAGCATGTTGGCGGGGAACGTCTTCCTGGTGCTCGCCCGCGAGACCGGCGAGGCCCGGTACACGCTGGCGGCCACCCGGATCCGGCAGCGGATGGCCGAGTACCCGCGCACGTCGGACGGCGCGCTGATCCACAACACCGCGTTCACCGGGCAACTGTGGGCCGACGGCGTGTTCATGGCGCAGCCGTTCCTCGCCCGGTACGGCGCGCAGGTCGGGGACGGCCCGGCCGCGTTCGACGAGGCGTCCCGGCAGCTCGTCACGTACTTCGGGCACCTGCGGTCGCCCGACGGGATGCTGTTCCACGCCTACGACGAGACGCGGAGGTCGTCCTGGGCCGATCCCGCCACCGGGGTGTCGCCGGAGGTGTGGTGCCGGGCCGTCGGCTGGTTCGGGATGGCGACCGTGGACGTGCTCGACGTGCTGCCCCCGACGCACCCGAACCGGGCGGCGCTGGTGGACGTCGTGCGGCACCTGGCAGGTGGCTACCAGCGGTGGCAGGACCCGGCGAGCGGCCGGTGGTTCCAGCTGCCGACCAAGCCCTCGCTCGCGGGGAACTGGACCGAGACGTCGTGTTCGAGCATGTACGCGTACACCGTGTCGCGGGCGGTGGAGCGCGGCTACCTGAGCCCGACCTTCCTGCCGGTGGCGGCGAAGGGGTACCGGGGTGTGCTCGACCGGACGTCCACCGGGTCCGACGGACGCGCCCAGGTCGAGGAGATCGTGGTCGGGACCGGGGTGGGGAACGAGCGGTACTACCTGGACCGACCGCGGGCCGTGAACGACTTCCACGGGTTGGGGGCGTTCCTCATCATGAATGAACAACTGGCCTACCCAGACCGATCGGTTGGTCCATGAGAATCGCGTGAAAGCGTCTCGGACCGCATTTTTCGGCCGCTCCAACACCAAGTTGTTACCTGTCGCGCGTGGACCTTGAATCCGCTGGTGGGAGGCGTTCTCGGCACCCCTATCGACCCCTGGGCACCCCAGATTTGTGTCGCATTTAGATCACGACACGCACCCTGGACGAGCTACGCGCGTCTTCTGGGTAGAGAACAGCTCGCTGCTCCTCGCCCGGAAGGACGGATCCCATGATCGACGACCCTCACGCGTACCAGCACCGTGAAGGCGACGCTCACCAGTGGCTGTGCCGCTTCGGCATCGACGACCGCCACTGCGTCACCGGGACGACGACCAAGACGGCCATCACCGAGCGGGGTGGGGAGGGGCGGTCCAGGTCGGGGTCGCTCGCGTCGCTGAGCTGGAACACGACCGACCCGTACGCGATCACGCTGCTCGTGCACGACGACGAGACCGGCGAGGCGTCCGAGTGGGTCTTCGCCCGTGAGCTGCTGGTCGACGGCGGCGGCATCGGCGACGTGCGGGTCCGGCACGGGCTGGTGACGTCGCTGGAACTGGACTCCGCGGCCGGTGACCTGACGCTGCGGCTGTCCGTGACGTGGGTGGAGCAGTTCCTCCGGTACACGCAGGAGGTCATGCCGCTGGGCCAGGAGCCGAGCCTGGTGGACGTCGGCGAGCTGGAGTGGACGACCGAACTGGAGTGGCTCGTGGACGGCCGCGCCGACATCTAGGACCCGCCTTCCCCCGCACCACCCCGACCTACCGGACCGCACGGCCGGCGATCACCTCTTCGAGTGATCCCCACCCGACTTCGGGCCCTCAAAACTGTCAGCCCTCTCCTCTAGCGTGTGAGTCGGGGGGCCTTCCACACCGGGCGACGCCCGCTTCGCGCTGCTCGAACGGCCGCGAGCCGGGGCCACCTCCGCCCGATCACCGCAGCGCGAACGACGGCCCGCTCGAACGGCACCAGGCCGAACAGCCGCCTGCCCGAGCGCAGACCCAGGCGACCCCACCGCCGGAACGACCACCTGCCGGAACAACCGCAGCCCCGGGCGACCCGGCCGCCGAACGACCGCCTGCCGGAACAACCGCAGACCCAGGCGACCCCGCCGCCGCATCACCCACCGCCGGATCACCCGCTGCCGGAGCGACCGCGACTTGAGCGACCGCCAGCCGAACAACCGCAGGCCCGAGCGACCGCGGGCGAACAACCGCCGATCCGGACAGCCGCCAGCCTGAGCGCCCGCGGCCCGAGAGCTAGCGACCGCCCAGGCAGTCCGACAGGTTGCCGTGCGCCCAGCGCGCGAGCTGGTCGAACACCGGGAGCAGGCGCTTGCCCTCCTCGGTGAGCGCGTAGGTCACCGACGGCGGCTTCGCCGTGGTCACCGAGCGCACGACCAGGTTGATCGACGCCAGTTCCGTGAGCCGGTCCGACAGCATCGAGTCGGTGATGCCGGTGACCGCCCTCTTCAGGTCGGCGAAGCCGACGGGGCCGAGCGCGCCGATCGTCGCGATGATCACGCCGTTCCACCGCTTGCCGAGGAAGCCGAACGCGCGCCGCAGCGACACATCGCACACTTGCAGGTCGTGAGCCTCTTGAACGGTGCTCGGCTCCGGTGGTGTCACGCACGCCATAGTACCCCGCCACTTGCGCTCCACCTGTGTGCTCGTATATTCATAGTGACTAGTGAAGCGCTAGCAGCTAGTGCATCACTACCCACTGGGAACCACTAGGAGTCACACCATGTCGCTCTTCCGCCTGGACGCGAGCATCCGCGTCGAGGGCTCGCACAGCCGAGAGATCGCCGACATCGTCGAGCAGGAGTGGAGGTCGGCCCACCCCGACGCCGCGGTGACCACCCGGCACATCGGCGTCGACCCGATCCCGGCCACCGCGTGGGCCACGGCCGTGACCGCGCCGTACACCCCCGAGGAGAACCGGACGCCCGAGCAGCGGCAGGCCGTCGCGCTGGCCACCGAGGCCACCGACCAGCTGGTCGACGCCGACGCGCTGCTGTTCGCCGTGCCGCTGTACAACTACGGCGTCTCGCAGCACTTCAAGACGTGGGCCGACCTGGTCGCCACCGATCCGCGGATGGGTCCGGGGGCCACGCCCGCGACGCAGGGCAAGCCCGCCGTGCTCGTGACGGTGCGCGGCGGCGGCTACGGGGCGGGCACGCCGCGCGAGGGCTGGGACCACGCCACCGGGTGGATGCGGCGCTTCCTCGCCGACGTGTGGCTGCTGGACCTGAAGGTGGTCGAGTCGGAGCTGACGCTGGCCGCCGTGACGCCCGCGATGGAGTCGCTGCGGGACCTGGCCGCCGAGATGCGGGTCGCGGCGGAGCACAACGCCCGCGAGCACGGTCGTGACCTCGCGGGCGCGGCGCTCCACCGCGTGTAGGACTAGGTCGCGCTCAGCGCCAGGACCTTGAGGTTCTGGTTGGGGGTGGTGGTGAAGGACGCGGCGGTGCGGGTCGGGTCCAGCGGGACGGCGACGTGCCAGATCCGGACCGTGCGGCCGTCGGCGGTGCCGTTGACGTTGTAGCGGGTGGTGGCGGTGATCGCCGTGTCCTCGCCGAACTTCGGCCCCGCCGCCGACGCCCAGTCGGTGACGGCCAGCGTCGCGGTGGACGTCGAGCCGTCGGTGTAGGTGACGGTGACGTCCACCCGCTGGTCGCCGTTGACCGCCGTCGTGAGCAGGTCGAGCGTCGTGTAGGCCTTCGGCGTCAGGTACGTGCGCTGGCCCCTCGCGGTGAGGACGTTGCGGGCGGTGCCCGTGGTGGTGGGGATCAGGTAGTCGACGCCCGTCACGGTGCGCGGCCCCGCCGCGGGGAGCTGTTCGGCGGGGAAGCTCCAGCCCTTGCCGTCGAGGTTGCCCTGCTGCTTGGCGTCCGCGGTGGCCACGCCGTCCACATCGGACTGGACGCGGAGGTCGTGGGCGCACTGGGAGCCGGACGGGGTGCAGGGCTCCGGGAGGTTGGGGACCGGGGCCGCCGCCGCGGGGACGTGGTCGACGGGGAGGTCGGTGGTGCCCCAGCCGGTGTTCGGGGTCGGACCGACGTCGACGGTCAGGTCACCGCCCCTGGCGACCACGCTCTCCGGGAGCCACGACCTCGTGTGGGCCTTGCCGTTCAGCGTGGCGCCCTGGACGTAGACGTTGTCCGGGGAGGCGTTCGGGGTGGTGATCCTGATGGTCTTGCCACCGCGGTTGATCCACGCCTTGGGGAAGGTCGGGCTGGACAGGAGGAGTTCGGCGCGGCTCGGGGTCTGCGGGTAGACGCCGAGCGCGGCGAAGACGTACCAGGCGGACATGGTGCCGAGGTCGTCGTTGCCCGGCAGTCCCCCCGGACCGGTCTGGTAGACGAGGCTCGCCATCGCCCGCACGGTCTGCTGCGTCTTCCACGGCTGGGCGAGGGCGTTGTAGAGCCACGGGGTGTGGATGCCCGGCTCGTTCGTCGGGTCGTAGCGGAGGCCGTCGCCGCCGGTGGCCCAGGAACCGTCGGGCCGGTGGAAGAAGTCGTCCAGCCGGGCCGCCGCCCGCGCCCTGCCGCCCATGGCGTTCGCGAGGCCGGAGACGTCGTGCTGGACCATCCACGTGTAGGTGGCGCTGCTGCCCTGGGCGAAACCGGTGTCCGAGGAGGGGGTGAACGGCCAGACCCACGTGCCGTCGGCGTTCTTCGCCTGCTGGTAGCCGGTTCCGGCGGCCGACGGGTTGAAGGTGTTGCGCCACCAGCTCGCGCGCGGGAGGAGCCGGGTGCGGATGTCGGACCGGCCGAGGCGCGCCGCCCAGTCGGCCAGGGCGAAGTCGGCGGTGGAGTCCTCCAGGGTTTCGGCCGCGCCGCCCCAGCAGTGGCAGGTGTCCTGGGGGGCGTAGCCGAGGCGCTGGTACTCGGCGAGGTTGGGGCGCTGGCCCTCGCACTGGCCGGGGCAGCCCTTGTCGGACAGGCCGTCGGGGTGCGGGGTGGTCGCCTGTCGGGCGAGCGAGGCCAGCGCTTCGTCCGCGTCGAAGTCCTTGGCGCCCATGGCGTACATGCCCGCGAGGGCCGGGGCGGAGGGGTCTCCGGTCATGACGTGGGTGGGGCCGTTGACGTGGACCCAGCGGTCCCAGACGCCGCCGTTCTGCTCGGCGAGGTTGAGCAGGGACTGGGCGTAGTCGCTCGCCACCTCCGGTTCCAGGAGGGCGAGGAGCTGGGTGTGGGCCCGGTACTGGTCCCAGCCGGAGAAGTTGCCGTACTGGTCGTCCTGGCCGCGTTCGAGCCGGTGGACCTGCTGGTCGCTGCCGAGGTACGTGCCGTCCACGTCGCTGGCGACGTTGGGTTGCAGGAAGGCGTGGTAGACGGCGGTGTAGAAGGTGGTGAGCTGGTCCTGGGTGCCGCCCGCGACCTCGACGTCCTTGAGCTTGGCCTCCCACGCCCTGGTTGACTCGCGGGCGATGGTGTCGACGGTGTCCCCCGGCTTGATCTCCTCGGCCAGGTTGCGCCTCGCCGCCTGTCGGCTGGTGTAGGAGATGCCGACCTCGACCTGGACGTCGCTGTCGGTGGACGGGTCGAACGTGACGTAGCCGCCGGAGCCCCGGCCCGCTCGCGCGGCGCCCGTCTCGTAGCCCTCGCCGCCGTGGGTGGTGGTCGAGCCGGGGGTCAGGGTGTCGTCGCGCCAGGTGCCCGTCGAGGCGAACGGGCGGTCGAACCGAGCGGTGAAGTAGAGGCGGTAGTAGGTCTTCTTGTTGTTGCCGCCGCCGTTGGCCCGCCTGCCGCAGAACGCCCCGGTGAGCACGGAGCCCTCCACCGAGTTGGTCCGCGGGTCGATGGTGATGTCCGCGTCCTCGCTGCCGTTGAGCGAGTTGGAGACGCGGAACAGCAGCGCCGCCTTCTTGTCCTCGGGGAACGAGAACGTGCCGACGCCCGCCCTGGTGGTCGTGGAGAGGTCGACCGCGGCACCGGACTCCAGGGCCACCCGGTAACGGCCGGGCGTGGCCTTCTCGTCCTCGTGGCGGAAGTCGTCGGCGTAGACCTCGTCCCCGGTGTCCGCCGTCGGGGAGGTCGTGATGTCGCCGGTGAACGGCATGATGGGGACGTCGCCCGCGGCGCCGGGGTGGCAGCCCGCGCCGTTGACGTGGGTGAGGCTGAAGCCCCTGACCCTGGTGGCGTCGTAGGCGTACCCGTTGGCCGCGCCGGTGTTGGTCTGGTCGCCCCTGGTGCTGGTGGGGCTCCAGGAGATCATCCCGAAGGGACGGACCGCGCCGGGGTAGGTGTTGCCGCCGTTGGCGCTGCCGATGAGGGGGTCCACGTAGCGGGTGAGGTCCTTGGCGGGTTTGAGGTCGCCCGCCGGGTGGGCGGACGTCGGGGTCGCCGCCGCGCTCAGGACCAGGAGGGCTGCGAGGCTGAGCGGGAGGACGCGCATGGGGATCCCTTCGTGCGGCGGTGGCGGCTCGACAGTAGGGTCCGCGCCTCGGCTCGCACAGGGACGTCGCGGTGAACTTCGGATTCTGTCCGGTGGACAGGCCCCCGGATCGGGCGAGGTCCGGAACTCGCCTGCTCGGACCGTTTTCGCGAGCGTCGATCACGCCCTGCGGGCGCACGGGACGCCGAGGGGCGGAGGTGCCGCGGAAAACCGTGGTGAAATCGATTGCGCGATCATCAGGTACCCACGGGGCGACGACGACCGCTCCCCGCCGCCTGCTCCTCAGTGGACGAGGACCACCCGTTCGCACCCAAGATCACCCGGTCCGTCCGCCCGAGCCCGGCCGCCGTGTCCTAACCTGGGCACGCGACGTCACGCAACGCCATTGGGGGATGGTCTCGTGAACGAAATCCTGTGCGGGGCGTGCCGGGTCCCGCTGCTCGACCAGGAGTCCGGCAGGCCGTCGCGGTACTGCTCGGCCGCGTGCAGGCAGCGCGCCTACCGCGCCCGCTCCAGGTCGGCGCGGAGGCACCCGGCGGGCCCCGACGCGAACGGGCCGGACGTCCCGCACCTCACGTCGCTGGAACTGCTGGCGTGGCGCGGAATGCTGGAGGTGCAGACCCGCATCGTCCGCAGGCTGGACGCGGACCTCCAGAGGCGGGCCGACCTGACCACCACGGAGTTCGACGTCCTGTACCGGCTGTGGACCGCGCCCGACCGCAGGTTGCGGATGAACCAGCTCTCCGGTGTGGTGACCCCCAGCGGCGTCACCAGGATGGTGACCCGCCTGGAGGAACGAGGCCTCGTGGAGCGCACCAGCGTGCCCGGCCGCCAGGCCGTGGACGCCGCGCTGACCGCCGAGGGCGAGCAGCACCTGGTGCGGGCCATGGACATCCTGTTCCGCGACATCCGGCGGGAGTTCATCGACCACCTCTCCTCCCCGGACGTCAGCCGCCTGGCCGCGCTGTGGACCCGCCTCGGCCCGTCCGCCGGATCAACGACAGAACAAGGACAGAAGCCGGACAAGCGCTGACCACCCGGTTCCACGGACCGAAGCGCCGGACGACCCGCTGTAGCTTGGTCGCGTCACCACCGCGAGCGGGAGGAGCCTGCGATGGTTTCGGCGGACGGCGCGCATCAGGGGTCCCCGACCCGCGCGGAGGGCGTGCCCGCGCTGGCGGTGCACCTCCTCCCGGTGGGCGAGCACGGGCGGCTGCCCGTCCGGCGGCTCGAACCGCTGTCCGGGGAACTCGCCTCCCACGGCCTCGCCCACGGTCTGTTCGACGACGCTGAACCGCTGCGGGTCGACTCCACCGACGAGAGCGCGTCCGCCTTCCAGCGGTCGTCCGGCATCACCGTGCGGCGCGACGGCGCGCGCTCGGCCTGGACGGCGCTGCCCGGCGGCGGGGGCAGCGCGCTGGTCGAGGACGTGGTGCCGCGGCTGGAGAACCTGATGACCGCGCTGCTCGCGCTCGACCTGCCGGTGCCGGACCACGTCGCCCCCTCGGTCGGTCTCGAAGCGCTCGACCACGTGCGCGCGGACGCCGCGCGGTCCGCGACCGTCACCGCGGGGGAGACCTTCAGCGTCACCCGGCTCCGCGCCGCGGTCCACGACGTCACCGCGGAACTCGGCGCCCGCCTCGTCTCCGCCGTGCGCCGCGAAGTCCGGTGAGCGACCGCGACGCGCCTCGGGTCTTCACCTCCCGCTCCCACGCCGACCCCGGTGTCGTGACCGCGGCCCGCCGAGTGTTCCCTTGACGCCGGACGAAGGGGAACCGATGACGAGCAACTCCATGTCCGGTGTCTCGGGCAACCTGGTGCAGGCGGGCGCGATCGCGGGCGGAGTGCACTTCCACGCGCCCTCCGAGGTCACGCGGACGCCCAGGCAGTTGCCCGCTCCACCGCGAGGGTTCGGCGGCCGTGACGCGCTGCTGGCGGCCGTGGACCGGGCGGTGTTCGACGCGCCCGCGGGGACCGTGCCGGTGGTGGTGCTGACCGGCATGGGCGGCGTGGGCAAGACCGCGCTGGCCGTGTCCTGGGCGCACCGGGCCGCCGACCGCTTCCCGGACGGGCAGTTCCACGTCGACCTGCACGGGTTCGGCGCGGAGCAGCCCTCCGACGCGGGCGAGGTGCTCGGCTCCTTCCTGCGGGCGCTGGGCGTGGAGCCGGAGAACCTGCCCGTGGGGACGGAGGAGCGGGCGGCGCTGTTCCGCTCGCGGCTGAGCGAACGGCGGGTGGTCGTCGTGCTGGACAACGCGCGGGACGAGGAGCAGGTGCGGCCGCTCGTGCCGGGTGCGGGGTCGTGCGTGCTGGTGACCAGCCGGGCGAACCTCACCGGGCTGGTGGTCGACCACGGCGCGGTGCCGCTGGCCGTGGACGTGCTGGCCGAGGCCGAGGCGCTGGACCTGCTGGCGACGCTGGTCGGCGACCGGGTGCGGGACGAGCCGGAGGCCGCGGCGGAGTGCGTGCGGCACTGCGCCGGCTTGCCGCTGGCGCTGCGGGTGGTCGCGGGCTACGCGAGCTACCAGCCGGACGTTCCGCTCGCCGACCTGGTGGCGGCGCTGGCCGACGAGCGGAGCAGGTTGGACGCGCTGGACAGCGGCGACCCCAGGACCGCCGTCCGGACGGTGTTCTCGTGGTCCTACCGGCGGCTGCCGCCGGACGCGGCGAGGCTGTTCCGCCTGCTGGGCCTCGTTCCCGGCGCGGACGTCGGCAGGGCAGCCGTGGCCGCGCTGGCGGACGTCCCGGTGCGCGGGGTGAACCGGCTGCTCGCCGTCCTGTTCCAGGCGCAGGTCGCCGTGGACGCGGGTCGCGGCCGGGTCGGCATGCACGACCTGCTGCGGGTCTACGCCGCCGAACTGGCCGAGGAGGGCGACCGGGAGGAACGGCGGACGGCGCTCGTGCGGCTGTTCGACCACCACCTGCACGGCGCGGCACAGGCGGACGTGCTGCTGTCACCGCGCCGCTTCCGCGTAGCGCTGGACGGGTCGTCGACGCCGGTCGAGGGGCTGGACAGCCGCGAGTCCGCGCTCGACTGGATGACGGCCGAGCACGAGGTGCTGGCGGCGCTGTTCCAGGTAGGCGGTCCGGAGTTGGACGCCCGCCGCTGGCAACTCGCCTACACGATGCGCGGCTACTTCTTCCTCACGAAGGACTGGGACACCTGGGTCCGCACGCACCGCACCGCACTGGCCGCCACCCAACGCCTGGGCGACCTCGCCGCGGAGGCGTCCACCCGCAACAACCTGGGTCTGGCCCTGCTGGAACGCGGCGACCCCGAGGCGGCGGGCCCGCACTACCTGCGGGCACAGGAGATCTTCGAGCAGGTGGGCGACCTGCGCGGCGCGGGCAACGCCATGGGCAACTACGCGTGGATCCTGCACGGCCGCGCAGACCACGAGGGCGCCCTGGAGTGGGCGACCCGCGCACTGGCCAACTACGAGCGCTGCGGCGCGCGGACGAACGCGGGGATCACGCTGCGCGGCATCGCGATCTTCGAGGCGGCACTGGGCAGGTTCCCCGAAGCCGTCAACCACCTGCACGACGCCATGGCCGTGTTCGAGGAACGCTCGTCACCACTGGACCAACTGATGGCCCACAACAGCCTGGGCGAAGTGCACTGCCAGGCAGGCAACCCGACAGCGGCAGCGGCAGCCCACCACAACGCCCTGGCACGAGCGGTAGAGCAGGGCAGCCGGTTCGAACGGGCCAGAGCACACAGGGGCCTGGCCAGAGCAGCACAACAATCAGGCGACCACGACCAGGCGAAAACCGAACTGCGCACGGCAGCAGACCTGTTCACCGCGCTCAACGCCACAGCAGAGGCGGCAGAGGCAACCACAGCACTAGCGGCACTGGAGCAGTGAGAGGCACAGCGCTGACCGGGAGCACGCGACCCAACCCGGCACAGACCTCCCCCACCGCACCACCGCCCGACCACTTCACCCGCACCAACCCTCACCCAGCCGAGGCTGGGCTGGGCTGGCCGAGCCTGGCCTGGGCTGGGCTGGGCTGGGCTGGGCTGGCCGAGCCTGGGCGGGGCTGGGCTGGCCTGGCCTGGCCTGGACCAGCCCTCACCCCAGCTCACCCAATCCCCAACCGCGACAACGACTCCCGAACCCGTGCCTCCCCGATCATCACCGGGTTCACCGAGTCGTGCACCCCATCGGCCCGAGCCCACAGCGCCTCAGCCTCGGCATCCCGCCCGGCAGCCCGGTGCACGTTCCCCAACCCGATCAACGCCCGAGCGGTCTCGTACCGGCTGCCGCACCGCTCCCCCAGCTCCACGGCCTCCTCGTAACGAGCGACGGCGGCCCCGTGGTCACCGGCCTGGAAGTGGGCCCAGGCCTCGCAGTTGACCGACATCACCACGTCGAGGTGCAACGCCAGGGCCTCGAACTCGCACCGCGCCTGCCCCGCGTGAGCCACGGCGTCGTCGTACCGCGCCAACTCCGCCTCCACCAGCGCGACACCGCGCAGCGCGATGGCGGCGCTGCGGGGCTGGCCGCGCCGCCGGTAGGACTCCATCACCTCGCGGAGCCCGCGCAGCGCGGTCTGGTGGTCGTCGAGGTAGAGCGCGGCCCACGCCAGGTTGGAGAGGGCGTCGGTGGTGCCGTGCTCGTCGTCCAGCTCGCGGAAGAGTTCCAGCGCCTCCTCGAAGTAGCCGACCGCGACGTCCAGCTCCCCCCGGTCGACGTGGGCCACGCCGAGGTTGTCCAGCGTCATCGCGAGCGCCCTGGTGTCGCCCGCGGCCCGTGCTGAGGCAGCCGCTACGAGGTGGGTGTCGATCCACGGGTCCCAGAGCTTCGCGAGGAAGAAGAAGTCCCGCAGGATGTAGGCGAGCTGCCAGCACGCGTGGTGCAGTCCGCGCGCGGCGGCCAGGTGGCACAGGCCCACGAGGTTCGGCCACTCCTGGTCGATCCAGGTGAGCGCCGACTCGTGGTCGGTGAACTTCTCCGACACCTCCGGCAGCTCGTCCGGCGCGACCGGCGGCAGGTAGCGGTTCGGGGCGAGGAACTCGTCGCTCGACTCGGCGAGCAGCAGGTTGTGGTCGAGCATCCGCCGCACGGCCGCGGCCTGCTCGTGGGCGGGGATGTCGGGCAGCACCCGGTCGCGGGCGAACTCGCGCACGAGGTCGTGCACGGTCAGGCGGTCGGCGGTGTCGTGCACGACGAGGTGGGCGTCGCCGAGGTGGTCCACCAGGCTCCTGGTGTGCGCCAGCCCCTCGCCCGCGAGCGCGGCGGTGGTGCGGATCTCCACGTCCCGCCCTGGGTGCAGGGCCAGCAGCCCGAACAGCCTGCGCTGCTCGTCGGTCAACGCCTGGCAGGACAGGCTGAACGCCGCCGCGACGCTGCGTTCGCCGTCGTCCAGCACGGCGAGCCTGGACGTCTCGTCGTCCAGCCGGTGCTCGAAGTCCTCCACCGTCCACAGCGGACTGCCGCGGAACCGGGCCGCGGCGATGCGGATCGCGAGCGGCAGGCGTCCGCAGCGCTCGACGACGCGGCCCACGACGTCGTCCGCGGCCGATTTCGCCCGGTCCCCGCCGATGGCGCGGAACAGCACGACCGCCTCCGCGGCGGGCAGCACGTCCACGGGCAGGTGCACGGCGTCGTCCAGGGCGTTGAGCCTGTTGCGGCTGGTGATGACCACCCGGCACCGGGGTTCCGCGGGGAGCAGCGGGGCGACCTGCGCGGCGCTGCGGACGTTGTCGAACACCAGCAGGACGCGCTTGCCGCGCAGCCTGCTGCGGTAGAGGTTGGCGCGGGCGTCGACGTGCGGCGGGATCTGCTCGGCGGGGACGCCGAGCAGCCTGAGCAGCGGGTCGAGGGCGTCGTGCGCGGTGACCGTCGCCGTGCCGGGCGCGTGGCCGTGCAGGTCCAGGAACAGGCAACCGTCCGGGAAGGACTCCCGCGCGTCCCACGACGCCCGCAGGCCGAGCGCGGTCTTGCCCGCTCCCGCCATCCCGCTCAGCACGCACGCGACCTCGCCGTCCTCCGAGGCCACGAACCCGGCGATGCGCGCCAACTCCTCCGACCGCCCGGTGAAGTGCGGCGTCGTCGGCGGCAGACCGGTGATCGCGGTGACGACGTCCCCGGTCCCCTGCCGCTCCCGCCTCCCCCGCACCAGCGCGGTCAGCACGCCACCCGCCGTCAGCGCGTCGTCGCACGCCCTCGCGAACTCGTGGTTGCCGGTCGCCCTGCCCGTCTCGACCTTGCTGAGGTAACCCTTGCTGTAGTGGATGCGCGCGGCGAACGCCGACTGGGACAGCCCGGCCTCCTCGCGCAGCCGCCGCAGTTCCCCGCCGAACTCCCCAGGACGTTCTTCCATGGACGCATCGTGCCTTCCGCTCTCCCGACACCCCCAGCGTCGCCCGCGGCGGGGACCGGGAGAAGGGGTTTCCTGTTTCCGGCGCGGCAGGCAACCGACGCCCGCCCGGCCCACGTGCGGGACAGACCGTTCCACCGGGGTGGCCGGAAGCGAATTCCCAGCCCCGAAGTCCAGACTCCGACGCGATCCGCCAGGACAAAGAGCAGACAGTTCGTGGCCGATCAGCACCGCGCGAAAATACAATGACAGATGCAGGACATCCGAACGCCGATGCCCACGGAGAGTTATCCTTCAACGGTGGGCACGAAAGGATACGACGTATTCCTCTCCTACAGCGGCGAGGATCGACCCGCCGTGCGCGAACTCAGGAACGCGCTGGTAACGGTCGGTGTACGCACGTTCATGGACGAGCACGACATCCGTTTCTCGCACAGCATCTCCGAGGAAATCCAGCAAGCACTGCGCACCTCGAAAACGATGCTGGTCTACTACTCAGAGTCGTTTTCCGGCCGTTCCGCGTGCCAATTCGAACTCCACCACGCCTATCTGTCCGCGCTGCGCACGGGCGAGGTGGAGCAGCGAATCCTGGTGATCAACCCGGACAACCCGAAAACCCACCACCTCATGCCGCTGGAATTGGCCGCGCACCGCTACTTCACGAAGTGGGGCACGAGGTCGGAGCTGGCCGCGATCGTGTCGGAGGTCCGGACCAGGGCACGGGCCCTGCGCACGCCGTTCTCCGGCATCGACTTCAGCGAGCGCGCGGCCACCCGGCAGACCTCGCCCGGTGCCCCGACGGCCGCGTACGTGGGCCGCTACCGGGACCGGTGGGCGATCCACTCCGCCCTGCACCGCGGCGAGCACCCGCTCGTGCACGCCGTGACGGCCCCGCCGGTCGCCGCCCTCACGGGCATGAGCGGCATCGGGAAGACCGCCCTCGCCAAGGTGTACGTGCACGACTTCGGCTTCCTCTACCGGGGCGGCACGCACCGCATCACGCTCACCGGCGCGGGCGCCTCCCCCGACCGCGTGCGCGCGACGCACACCGCGCAACTGGTCGAGCTGGCCAGGACGCTCGGACAGGACCTGCCGGACAGGTCGCGCGCGAACGTGCTGGCGTGGTGGAACGCCCGCCTGGCCGCGGGTGGCGGGCCCGCGCTGTGGATCGTCGACGACGTCCCCCGCGGGGTGCCCGACCACGTGCTGGCGGAACTGGTGCCGCGCGTCGACGGCGTGCACACCCTGCTGATCGGCCAGCACGAGTTCCCGCCGAGCCTCGCGACGCGGGTCCGGCTGCGCGCGATGACGGCCGACGACGGCCACGAGCTGTTCACCCGCGACCGCTCGGCCACGGCCGCCGAGGCGCGGGCGATCGACGACCTGGTGGACGGGCTGGGCGGCCACCCGTTCACGATCCTGTTCGCCGCGGCCGCCGCGCGGGGGCGTGACGGCCCGTGGGAACTGGACGAGCGGGTCCGCCGCCTCACCACCGACGCCACCGTGCTGGACCGGGCGCTGCACGCGGTGCGCGACGCGATCGACCGGCTGGCGACGGCCGAACGGGCGGTGCTGGGGCTGTCGGCGGTCTGCGGCGAGGACCCGCTGCCCGCCACGCTCATCGGCGAGGTGCTGGCCGCGTTCGCCAGGACCGCGGAGGCGGGCGCCGTGCTCGCGAACCTCGACCGGACGATGCTGATCGACCTGGTCGAGGGGACCACCTCCTGGCAGGTCCACCAGCTCGTCCGCCAGGCGGCGCGGCTGTTCCTGCCCCCGAGCGACCTGAGCACCATCGCCGCCGTTGCCGCGCACGCGCTCCTCGCCGCGGCGGCCGGTCCCGTTCCCGCCGAGCACGCCGCCGCGCTGCTGGAGCACACCGCCGACTCGCCTGCGTACTCGACGGGGCTGAACCTGCTGGCGGCGCGGGACTACGACCGGCGGGGTGAACCGGCGCTGGCCGCGCGGTTCCACGAGAACCTGCACGCGCTGCACCCGGACGAGGTCGAGCACCTGCTGGCGGCGGCGCGGACCCGCCAGGCCGCGGGCCACCTCGCCCAGGCCCGCGCGCACCTGGACGCCCTGAGCGGTCGGACCACCCCGGAACGCGGGCTCCCCGCCGACGCCCTGCCGTCCGAAGAGGACTGGAACGCCGCCGGGGCCGCGCTGCTGGAACTGGTGGCGACCGCGCGGCTCCCCTCCGCCCCGCGGATCGCGGTGGCGCACGGGCACGCCCTGGTCCTGCTGGGCCGGGCGCTGACCGACAGGGGCGACCAGGAGGACGCCGGAGCGGTCTGCCTCCGCGTCCTGGCGAGCCGGGAGGTCGCACCCGACCCCCCGGAGACGCCGAACACCGGTGCCCGCGCCGACCGTCAGGCCGACAGGACGTCCAGGTAGTGCTCGTTGTACATCAGGCCGAGGACGTTGCCGAACGGGTCGACGACGGAGGCGGTGACGTAGCCGGGCCCGCGCTCGGTGGGCTTGTCGTGCGGCGTCGCTCCCAGCGAGACCAGCCGCTCGACGCTGCCCTCCAGTTCGTCGACGTGCCAGTAGACCAGCGCGCCCGAGGCCCGTTCCGTCCTGGCGTGCGGGGCGAACCCGGAGTCCAGGATGCCGAGCTCGTGCTGGTAGTCGCCGATGCGGAACTCGACGTACAGCGGGGTGCCCCGCTCCGGCCTGACGAAGTAGGGCTCGATGCCCAGGACCTCGGTGTACCAGGCGACCGCGGCCGGGACGTCGTCGGCGAAGAAGGTGACGGTGGTGAGACCTCGCAACACGGGTGGCTCCTTTCCTCCAGCGGATGACTCCTCCCATCGTCCGGTGTGAAGTGCTCAACCTCTGAGCACTTTGCGGGCACACTGGGGGTGTGCGCGCAGATCGCCTCGTGGCGACCCTCCTGCTGATGCAGTCACGCGGCCGGGTGACCGCCGCCCAGGTCGCCGCCGAGCTGGAGGTCTCCGTGGCCACCGCCCGCCGCGACCTCGAAGCGCTGTCCGCGGCGGGGGTCCCCGTGTACCCGCGACAGGGTCGTGGTGGTGGCTGGTCGCTCGTCGGCGGCGCCCGCACCGACCTCAGCGGCCTGTCCGCGCCGGAGGCCCAGGCGCTGTTCCTGCTCGTCGGCCCGGCCGCCGCCGTCTCCGGAGAGGCCAAGGCCGCGCTGCGCAAGCTCGTCCGGGCGCTCCCCCGTGGCTTCCGGGCCGCCGCCGAGGCCGCCGCGAGCGCCACGGTGATCGACTCGGCCGGGTGGGGCGACCAGGGCCGGGGCAGGCCGGCGGTGGTCGACGTGCTCCAGTCCGCCGTCGTGCGGCGGCGCAAGGTCCGCATCACCTACGCGAAGCACGCCCGCGACCGCTCCGAACGCCTGGTCGACCCGTGGGGTCTCGTCGACAAGGACGACGTCTGGTACCTGGTGGCGGGCACCGACGAGGGGCGGCGGACCTTCCGCGTCGACCGGATCGTGGAGACCGGGCCGACGGACGAGCCCGCCGAGCGCCCGGACGACTTCGTGCTCGCCGCGGCGTGGGAGGAGGTCGTCGGCGAGGTGGAGCGCAAGCGGTCCCGCACGGCGGCGGTCGTGCTCGCCCCCACCCGGCACCTCTCCGTGCTGCGCTCCCACTTCGGGCGGCACTGCCACGTGGAGGAGGACCTGGCCGACGGCCGGTCGCGCGTCCGCGTGGCCGCGCCGACACCGCTCGACATCGCCCGCGACCTCGCGGGCTGGGGCGCCGCGGTCGAGGTGCTGGAGCCCGCGTCCGTGCGGGCGGAACTGAGGCGGATCGGCACCGAGTTGGCGGAGCGGTACGCCTGACCACCCGCCGAGCGGGGCCGCGGCTCCCCCGCGTTCCACACGACGGGCGCCGGGGTTCGTCGTCACCCGCCGTTCGCCGGGCCGCGCGGGGGAGCCGCCGTCACACCCCCGGGCCGAGGACCCCGGCCGCCTCCACCTCGTGGGGGCACGGGGTGGTCCCCGACCCGCAACCGTGCGGGACGTGGTCCCGCACCGCCTTCCGCAGGTACCGCGCCACGACGGACGCGCCCTGGCCGTTCGCCACGCGGAGCAGCTCGACCCCCGCCGATCCCGTGGGCACCACCGCACCTCCTGCCGCCCCCGTGCGACGAGGATGACCGCGTGCGCTCCGGAGAGCCTCGACGACTCCTCGGCGACGGGCGGGCTCAGGCCATCATCTTCCGGGTCTCCCTCGGTACGGCGCGGTCCAGGCGGGCGTCCGACCTGAGGATGGCCCGCTGGAGCTCGCGCAGGGAGCCGGACGGTTCCACGCCCAGCTCGTCGACGAGCGCGCCGCGCAGCGCCTTGAAGGCGTCCAGCGCCTGCCACTGCCTGCCCGAGCGGAACAGCGCGATCATGTGCTGGGCGCACAGGTTCTCGTTCATCGGGTAGCGCGCGGTCAGCACGGCCAGCTCGCTGAGCAGGACGTGGTGCCTGCCGCAGCGCATGTCGGCGGCGATGCGGCTCTCCACGGCCGACAGCCTGCTCTCCTCCAGGCGGGTGACCTCGATGCTCAGGGACTCGCCGGTCGGCACGTCCACCAGCGCCGGGCCGCGCCACACGTCCAGCGCCGCGAGCAGGAGCCTGGCCGCCGACTCGAAGTCGCCAGCCTCCGCGGCGTGCCTGCCGGACCGGGCGAGGCGCTCGTACTCGTGCACGTCCACGCACTCCGGCGGGACGTCGAGCAGGTAGCCGCCGAACCTGGTGGCCAGCACGCCCGTCGCGTCGTCGCCGAGCAGCCTGCGCAGCTGCATCACGTAGGTCTGGAGCGTGGTGCGCGAACTGCGCGGCGGGCGTTCGCCCCACAGCTCCTCGACGAGGGTCGCGACCGGCACGACCTGGCCCGCCCGCAGCGCCAGCAGGGCGAACACCTGCCGCGGCTTGGCGGCCGTCGGAAGCACGGAACGACCGTTCGCCGTGGCCTCCAACGGGCCTAGAACCCTGATCCGCATCGCCGTGCCTCCTCGGTGGTCCGCTCCTCCTGGTGCCTGGACAGTCCACCGCGCGGACGCTCGAAAGCCCAGTGTCGCTAGCACGAGTCCGGCGTGAAGTCACCCCCTACCGGGCATGAGAACTTCACGTTCGCGCACGGTACGCCGTAACTACCGGCGGGTTCCCCCAGCCGGACACAATCCTGACCAGCGCTTTCCACTGTTTTGAAGGATGAAACACGATCCTGGGAGAAAGAGATGAACGCCACCACCCGCACCGCGGACGACCTCACCGACGACCTCGACCTCGTCATCCACGAGTTCGACCGCCCCGCGGGCGCCGCCCTCGACTTCCTCGGGTTCAGCGTCCACTGCCACGGCGGTCCCGTCACCGGTCTCCGACCGACGTCCGCGCTCTGAGGGAACGGGTCGGGAGCGTGCGCGGACACGAGCGGATCGGGTTCAAGCGCCACCTGCGGCCGGAGGTCGTCCACGGCGAGGCGGTCTACCTGTTCTCGGAGAGCGGGGTGACGGCCCTCCAGGGGTCCCAGGTCGAACTGCTGGCACCGCTGCTGGACGGGACGAGGGACCTCGCCGAACTGCTGCGGGACCTGCCCGCGGGGGTGGACGCCGACCAGGCGGGGCGGCTGCTGGACCGGCTCGGGGCCGCGGGGCTCGTCGGTCCGGTGCCCGAGGAGGACGCCGACGACACGGCGCTGGCCTACTGGGACGCCGCCGGGCTGGACGCCTCGGCCGCCGTGAGCGGCACCGGAGCCGCCCGCGTGCGGGTCGTCCCGGTCGGTGGGGCGCGGCGGGACGCGCTCGTCGGCGCGCTGGGCCGCGCCGGGCTGGACGTCGTGGCGGGCGAGGCCGACCTCGCGGTGGTGGCCTGCACCGACTACCTCGACCCCGGCCTGCTGGCCCTCGACGAGGAGCACCGCCGGACGGGCACGCCGTGGCTGCTGCTCAAGGCGACCGGCACGCGGGTGTGGGTCGGTCCGTTCTTCACGCCCGGCGAGGGCGCCTGCTGGCGGTGCCTCTCCGCGCGCCTGTCGGCCAACCGGCCCGCCGAGGCCCACGTGCAGGCGGTGCGCGGCAGGCTCGGCCCCGCGGCTCGTCCCGCCGTCGGCCTCCCGTCGGTGGCGGCGACGGCCACGGAGGTCGCCGCGCTGGAGACCACCAAGTGGCTCGCGGGCTACCGGCACGCCGGGCAGCGCGAGATCTGGTCGTACGACAGCCTCGACATGCGGGTCACCCACCACGAGGTGCGCCGGATCCCGCAGTGCCCCGGCTGCGGGGACCCCGACCTGGTCCGCGAGCGGGCGCGGACGCCGGTCCGGCTGGCCTCGCGGGTCAAGCGGTCCCGCGACGGCGGCGGCCACCGGTCGGCGTCGCCGCAGGAGGTGCTGGACCGCTACCGCCACCTGGTGAGCCCGCTGACCGGCGTCGTCAAGGAGATCCGCCGCGACGACCGCGGCCACGACTTCTTCCACTCCTACCGCTCCGGCACGAACGCCGCCGCGCGCGCGACCGGTCTCGACGGCCTGCGCTCGACGCTGCGCTGCGACAACGGCGGCAAGGGCGCGACGCCGTTGCAGGCCGAGGTGGGCGCGCTGTGCGAGGCGCTCGAACGGCACAGCGGCACCTACCACGGCGACGAGGCCACGGTCCGCGGCAGCTACCGGCGCATCGGCGACGAGGCCGTGCACCCGGACGCCGTCCAGCTCTACGACGAGCGCCAGTTCGCGAACCGCGTGGCGCACAACGCGGCCCACTCGCCGTTCCAGCACGTGCCCGAGCCGTTCGACGAGCACGGGGTGCTGGACTGGACGCCGGTGTGGTCGGTGACGAACCGGTGCCACCGCCTGCTGCCGACGGGATCCCTGTACTACGGGGCTCCCGCGCCCGCGTCGATCACGGCGAACTCCAACGGCTGCGCGGCCGGGAGCAGCGTCGAGGACGCGGTGCTCCAGGGGCTGCTGGAGGTCGTGGAGCGCGACGCCGTGGCGCTGTGGTGGTACAACCGCACCCGGATGCCCTCGGTCGACCTGGACTCGATCGGCGACCCGTTCATCGACGAGCTGCGCGACGTGTACGCCGAGCTGGGCCGCGAGGTGTGGGTGCTGGACCTGACCGCGGACCTGGAGATCCCGGTGGTGGCCGCCGTGTCGCGGCGGATCGGCGGGCCGCGCGAGGACGTCATGTTCGGCTTCGGCGCCCACCTCGACCCGAGGGTGGCCGTCCGGCGCGCGCTGACCGAGCTGAACCAGGTGATGCCGTCGATCACGAGCCTGCGCGACGGCGACTGGCGGCGCATGGACGTGGACCTGCGGCACTGGCTGCGGAACTGCTCCACGGACAACCAGCCCTACCTGCTGCCGGACCCGTTCGCCCCCGCCCGGCGGATCGGGCAGTTCCGGTACGCGCCCGGCGAGGACCTCCTGCTGGACGTCGAATCGATCCGGACCCGCCTGGAGGAGCGCGGGCTGGAGCTGCTGGTGCTCGACCAGACCCGCCCCGACGTGGGACTCCCCGTGGTGAAGGTGATCGTCCCCGGCATGCGGCACTTCTGGTCCAGGCTGGCTCCAGGGCGGCTGTACAGCGTCCCGGTATGCCTGGGGCGGGTCGACAGACCCGCCGCGTTCGACGAACTCAACCCGGTCCCGATGTTCCTATGACCGGTATCGGTCTGGCGCGGCCTGGGCAGAGTTGGAGTAGCGCAGTGACCTCATACTTCCCCTCCGGGCGCCCCCTGTTCTCGCTCCTGGAGGACACGTCCGTCAGTGCCGACGGGCACGGGCTGACCGTGCACGGGCGCTGGGGTGACATCGACGTGTCCGACGACAGCCCACTGGTGCGGGAGGCGCTGAACCGGATGAGCCTGGGGCCGGTGTCGCTGGAGAACATCCCGGTCCTGTTCGCCGAGTTCGACCGGTGGCGGACCGGGGGCTGCGCGGGCACGGAGTGGTCCCGGCTGAAGCTGACGCTGGACGAGCTGGGCGGCGTGGTGGTGCCGTCGCTCGGCCTGCACGACGGGGCGGGCCCGATCCTGTCGCTGGTGGCGGTGGTGAGCGACGCGGTGTTCCCGTGGCCGCGGATCGAGGAGGACGACCCGATCGAGGTCGCGCGGGAAGCGCGGATCGAGGACGTGGACGGCGACCAGGTGCTCGTGTGCCCCGGACCGCCCTACGTCGTCGTGCTGCACCGCCCGCCCGCACCGGGGATCGCGAAGCAGCTGCTCGACGGACGGACGACCGTCACCGAGGTGGCGGGCCGCCTCCAGGTGGACCGGAGCACCGTCGCCGACGTCGTGGCGTACCTGGCGAGCGCCGGGTTCATCCTCAGCGTCGACCCCGGCAAGTCCGGCAGAACACCGTCCAGGCACCATTAGCATGAGGCTCGGACGGCGATGTCCCCAACTCTTGGCATGGGAGAAGTCGTGGCAGAACGCCTTGACGCCGTGATGTCGCGGTCCAGCGGCAGCGAGGGCGGGGCGGCCGGGCTCGCCCCGCGTCTCGCGCTCCTCGTCGTCACGGTGGTGTTCGCGGGCTTCGTCGTGAACGCCTTCCAGTACGTCATCGCCGAGTCGACGAGCTTCGGCCACGTCGCGCCCGCGGCCGTGTGCCTGGCCGTGATGATGGTGCTCCAGCTGGGTTTCTTCAGCAATCCGGCGGCGGACGTGCGCGGCGGGCGGGGGCTCGCGGCGCTGTCCGCGCAGGCGCTCGTCGTGCTCGGCCCCATCTCCCTCTACGGCGAGGGCTGGACGGGGATGCAGGGCTTCCTGGCCGGTGACGCGCTGCTCGTGCTGCGCCCGACCGCGGGCTGGCTGGTGTTCGGCACCGTCGCGGTCGCCAACGGCATCGTCCAGTACGGGATCACCGGGGTCCCGCTGGAGACCTTCTACATCGCGAACCTGACCGCGGTGGTCGGCCTCGTGGTGTACGGCCTGTCCCGGCTGAGGACGCTGGTCGCGGAGCTGGACGACGCCCGGTCCGAGCTGGCGGGCCTCGCCGTGGCCCGCGAGCGCCTGCGCTTCGCGCGCGACCTGCACGACCTGCTCGGCTTCTCGCTGTCGGCCATCACGCTGAAGACCGAGCTGGCACACCGGCTGGTGCCCCGGCTGCCCGACCGCGCGCGCCGGGAGCTGTCCGAGGTCCTGGACGTCTCCCGCCAGGCGCTCGCCGACGTCCGCGCCGTGGCGTCCTCCTACCGCGAGCTGTCGCTGGACGACGAGCTGGCCTCCTCCCGGTCGGTGCTGACCGCGGCGGAGGTCGTCGTGACCGTGACGTGCGACCGGGGCGACCTGCCGACCCGGACCCGCACCGTGCTCGCCACCGTCCTGCGCGAGGGCGTCACGAACCTGCTCCGGCACAGCAAGGCCGAGCGGTGCGAGATCACCGTGCGGCGCGAGGGCGGCGCGGTCTCCATCGAGATCGTCAACGACGGCGTCCGCGAGACCGGGGGGACCGTCGACCGCGGCAGCGGCATCGACAACCTCACGTCCCGCGTCGAGGGCGTCGGCGGCACGCTGACCGCGGGCGCGGGCCCGGACGGGACCTACCGGCTGCACGCCACCGTCCCGCTGCGGCCCGACGACGAGGACGACGACGTGCCCGCGCCCGCGCGGTCGCGGCGCGGGCGCCTCCACCAGGGCCGCGCGATGGCTCCCCGGCTCGGACTGGTGATCGCCGCCGCCGTCTTCTGCGGCTACGCCGTCAACGCGACGGTGTTCGTGATCGCCGCGCGGATGGGCCTGGGCGGCAAGCTGGTCGCCGAGGCGTGCGTGCTCGTGTCGCTGGGGCTGGTGCTGGGCTTCTTCAGCCGCCCGGCCTCGAACCTCCGCTCACCGCTGGGGTTCTCGCTGCTGGCCGTGCTGGCCGTCGCGACCTACCTGCCGATCGTGCTGTTCGACAACCCGTTCCTCGGCCTGCCCGGTCTGCTCGCGGGCAGCCTGCTGCTGGTGCTGCCCGCCGCGGTCGGCCTCCCGGCGTTCGGCCTCGTCACGGCGAGCACGGCGACCGCGCAGTACCTGCTGGGCGGCGACTCGATCAACGTCACGTACGGCGTGCTGGTGACGATCAACCACGGCCTGGTGGTCTTCGCGCTGTCCCGGCTGCGCACGATGGTCCAGGACCTGTACGAGGCGCGGTCCGAGCTGGCCGACCTCGCCGTGACCCGTGAACGCCTGCGCTTCGCGCGCGACCTGCACGACCTGCTCGGCTTCTCCCTGTCGGCCATCACGCTGAAGTCGGAGCTGACCCACCGGCTGCTGTCGAAGGACCCGTCGAGGGCGCAGCAGGAGCTGTCCGGGATCATCGACGTCTCCCGCCAGGCGCTCGCCGACGTCCGCGCCGTCGCCTCCTCCTACCGCGAGCTGTCGCTGGACGAGGAGATCGTGTCCGCGCGGGCGCTGCTGACGGCGGCGAACATCACCGTGACGCTGGAGCTGGAGCCGTGCGAGCTGACGCCGGACGTGCGGACCGCGCTCGCGACCGTGCTGCGCGAGGGCGTGACGAACCTGCTGCGGCACAGCAGGGCGGAGAACTGCGCGATCACCCTGTCCCGCACGGGCGACCGGCTCTCGCTGGAGATCGTGAACGACGGCCTCTCGCCCGCGGGCAGCCCGGCCAGGTCACGGGTCGTGGCCGCGGTGACCGGCGGCGGGTCGGGGATCCCGAACCTGACCGACCGCGTGTCCGACCTGGGCGGCACGCTGACGGCGGGCGTCACCGAGGACGACACCTACCGGCTCCAGGCCGAGGTCCCGCTCCCCCGCGCCTGATCGGTCCTCCGTGGACGGTGTCCCCTCGGGGTCCGGTGTGGACGGACAACGGGAAGCCCGCCGCGGCGGGCTTCCAGGAGGTGCGGGAGGGTCAGAGCCACCCGGCGTCGGACGCGATGCGGATGGCGTCGACCCGGTTGCGCGCGTCCAGCTTGGTGACGATGGTGGTGAGGTAGTTCCGCACCGTTCCCGCCGACAGCGAGAGGGCGCGGGCGATGTCGGGCGCGTCGGTGCCGTTGGCCGCGAGCCGCAGCACCTCCAGCTCGCGGTCCGTCAGGGGCGACTCCCCCTGGTCCCACGCGGCCAGCGCGAGCTGCGAGTCGACGACCCGCCGCCCCTGCGACACGTCCCGGATGGCGGCGGCGAGCTTGGCGGGCGGCGCGTCCTTGAGGATGAACCCGTCCACGCCCGCGGCGAGCGCGCGGCGCAGGGTTCCCGGCCGGGCCAGGGAGGTGAGCATCAGCGTCCGCACCTGGGGCATGGTGGCCCGGATGGTGCCCGCGGCGGTCAGGCCGTCCAGCACGGGCAGGTCGATGTCGATCACGGCGACGTCCGGGCGGTGCTTGCGGACCATGGGGATGATCTGGTCGCCGGACTCGACCTCGGACACGACCTCGATGTCGGGCTCCAAGCCGAGCAGGGCCACCAGTGCGCCCCGGACCATGTGCATGTCCTCGGCCAGCAAGATCCTGATCATCCCCGCCGTTTCCCTCCGCCCGGTCCGGCACACAGTAGCGCCAGACACCTCCGCCCCGCCCGCAGTACTGGTGAGGCGCTCAGGACGCCAGTTGGGGCAGGAACGCGTCGTGGACGTCCAGGACCGAGTCGGCGCTCAGGATGGCGTGGTGCAGCTGCCGGAGGCGTTCGGACGGGACGAGGCCCAGTTCCTCCATCAGCCGGTCGTGCAGGGAGCGGTACTCCTCCAGCGCGCGCCACTGCCTGCCGGAGCGGTAGAGCGCCAGCATGAACTGGGCCCGGAAGTTCTCGTGCATCGGGTGCTGCGCGGTGAGGACGGACAGCTCGCCCAGGAGCGCCTGGTGCCTGCCGAGGCGGAGTTCGGCGTCGATGCGGGTCTCCTGGACGCCCAGCCTGCTCTCCTCCAGCCGGGTGATCTCCATGCCGAGGCGCACTCCCGCCTTCACGTCCGACAGGACGGGGCCGCGCCAGACCGCCAGCGCGGCGCTGAAGGAGGCCGACGCCTCCACCAGCCTGCCCGCCTCGTAGGCCCGCCTGCCCGCGTCCTGCGCCCGCTCGAACGCGGTCACGTCCACGCTCTCGGGCCCCGCCTCCAACTGGTAGCCGCCGTACTTGGTGACCAGGACGTCCTTGGCCTGCGGGCGGGGGCACGCCTCCTCGATCTTGCGGCGGATCCCCAGCACGTAGGTCTGGAGCGTCGTGAGCGCGCTGCGCGGCGGGGACATCCCCCACAGCTCCTCGATCAGCGCGGGCACGGTGACGACGTGCTCGGCCTGCATGCCGAGCAGCGCGAGGAGCTGCCGCGGCTTGCTCGCCGTGGGCATGATCGACACGCCGTTCAGCCAGGCTTCCAACGGGCCCAGCACCTTGATCTCCATGGAACTCTCCCCAGTCTCGGCGGGCGGATGCGCAGCCCCAGTGCATCCGATGAGGACCCGGTGCCGCCACGTACGACGGCACGTATCCGCGATGATCGGTTAATGCGCGAGTGGTGAAACTTTCACCCCGACCCCCTACAACCGCATTCGACGGCGGTGCGGACGAAGGCGGCACAGCGGGTTCCCGGTGTTCGTCCTTGTGTTGGAGCACGTGGGAGTGGTGCCCTTGTAGTATTCGCCGCAGCGCGTCCTCGGGGGCAGAATGACTACTGTGACCCGCCAGGGTGGAACCGCACGGCTGAAGCCGCCCACCGACCGCATCACGGGCGCCGCGATTGCGGTGATGTGCGGCTTGGCCGCCGTGGAGATCAGCCACACGCTGTTGACCGGTCGCGGCTCCACCCATTCGGCGGTCGCCATCGGCATCATTGTCCTGTTGTCAAGCGTGCAGCTCTGCTATTTCCGCGCGTCGGGCTCGCCATTGCGTTTTCCAATAGTGCACCTCGCGCTGGTGGCGCAGACGACGCTCACGTTCCTGCCCGCGTTCCTGCTCGACCAGGCCTGGGTGGCGGTGCCGGGGCTGCTGGCGGGCAACGTCCTCCTGGTGCTGCCGCAGGGCGCGGGCCGGGTGGCGTACGTCGTGGTCGTCACGGCGACGGGCGCGACCAACGCGGCGGTGGGCGCGGGCCCGACCGCGGTGGCGTTCGGCCTGGTCACCACCGCGATGACCGGCCTGGTGGCGTACGGCCTGCCGCGGCTGGCCGTGCTCGCGGCCGGACTGGGCGAGTCGCGGACCCGGTGGGCGCACTGCGCGGTGGCCGACGAGCGCATGAGGGTGTCCCGCGACCTGCACGACCTGCTCGGGTACGGCCTGTCGGCGATCAAGCTCAAGAGCGAGCTGGTGCACCGGATGCTGCCGGAGCACCCCGCCGAGGCGCGGCAGTCCGTGGCCGAGATCCTCGACATCGCCCGGCACACGATGGCCGACGTGCGGTCGATCGCCCTGGGCTACCGGCTGCTGTCGGTGCGGGAGACGATCACCTCCGCCACGGCGGTGCTGGCGTCGGCCGACGTCGCGGTGCACGTGGAGCTGGACGACCAGCAGGTCCCCGAGCCCGCGGCGACCGTGCTGGCCGCGCTCGTGCGCGAGGGCGTCACCAACGTGCTGCGGCACAGCAAGGCCCGGAACTGCGACATCACCGTGCGCAGGCACGGCGACCAGGTGCTGCTGGACATCGTCAACGACGGCGTCGTCGAGCCGATCCGCGACCTGTCCAGCAGCGGTGTCCGGAACATGACCGAGCGGGTGCGCGAGATCGGGGGCGCCCTCACCGCGGGGCGCGCGGCGGACGGCCGGTTCCACCTGCACGCGTCGATCCCGCTCGACGTGCGGGACGCCCCGGAGGAACTGGCGGGCTAGAGCCAACCGGACTTGCGGGCGATGCGGACCGCGTCGACGCGGTTGCGCGCTTCGAGCTTCATGGTGACCGTCGTCAGGTAGTTGCGGATCGTGCCGACCGACAGGAACAGCTTGCTCGCGATCTCCATCGCGTTCGCGCCGTCCGCCGCCAGCCGCAGCACCTCCAGCTCGCGGGGCGTGAGCGGGCACTCGTCACCGTCCCACGCGGCCAGCGCGAGCTGGGAGTCGATCACCCGGCGGCCGACCGAGACGCCGCGGATCGCGTCCGCCAGCTCGTCGATCGGCGAGTCCTTGAGGATGAAGCCGTTGACGCGGGCGGTGAGCGCGCGGCGCAGGGTGCCCGGCCTGCCGAGGCTGGTCAGGATGAGCGTGCGCGTTTCCGGGGCGCTGTCGCGGATGAGCGCGGCCGCCGAGAGGCCGTCCAGACCCGGCAGGTCGATGTCGAGCACCGCCACGTCCGGCTTGTTCCGCAGGACGGAGGGAAAGATGTCGTCGCCGTTGGCCACCGACGCGACGACCTGCATGTCGGGTTCCAGGTCCAGCAGGGCGACGAGTGCTCCGCGCACCATTTGCACATCCTCGGCGAGCAACACCCTGATCATCTAACCCCCTAACACCGCGCGCCGATATAGCAAAGTATTACATTCCGTAAGGAAGGTGTACATCGGGTTGAGCCGAACGCCTCAACGAAAAACTGGATGGCCAATTAAAGGGTGACTATCGGTCACTCGCGGTGGCGAAAGGGGTTTCGCTTCCCCGAAGACCGCCGCCCCACCGAAACAATCGGTAGCACAACAGCGTTACCGATCATTGGCCACCGCACCGCGCCTCATCGGCCACACCCCGGAGGGCACCCGTCGCGGACCGCTCGCGAACGGACCGCCCGCGAGCGGGCGGAGGCCGTCGCGCAATCGGCCCCGGAGAACGCCGACCCCCGCCCGGAGAGCGGTGATCCGAACGCCCCATCAACGATAGGAATTCGTGATGGCCCCACCTCCTCGGCGCTTCTTCCCATTGCCCCGCTCCGCCACAAAAGCGATCATCGATCACTCGGCAACCGGGTTCTCCGGCAAGACCGCACTGAGAGCAACGGCACTTACTTTCGGCCGATGGAGATCCTACGACCCTTCCGGGAGCGAATCGAGCACCTCGACGAGCAACTCGCGGCGCTGATCGCCGAACGCCTCAAGGTGTGTTCCGACGTCGCGCTCGTCAAGAAGGCCGAGGGTATTCCGATGATGCAGCCCGACCGCGTCCTCGCGGTGCGCGCCGCGTACGCCGAACGCGGCCGCACGCTGGGGGTATCGCCCGAGTTCATGTCCGAGTTGGCGCTGCTGCTGATCAACGAGGCGTGCAGGCTGGAAGACCGGATCATCGACGGTCCCGACCGGTGAACCTTTGAGGTGGACTCAAGTTCTGCTCCGTTTGTCGCTGGAACAGTCCACCGTGGCAACCGATCCGCCGGGTCTTGCCGTTGTGTGTCCTACCCGATGACACGGGGGCAGCATGAGCACGGGTTACGTTCCTGACAACGGAATTGACGTTTTCTTCCGCATTCTCGGGCCACTTCAGGTGACCATCGCGGGCCGCGTGGTGCAGCTCGCGAAGAACCGGCAGCTCACCGTTCTCGCGCTGCTGCTGACCGAGGCGAACAAAGTGGTGTCGGGCAGTCGGATCATCGACGCCGTGTGGGGTGACGCTCCCCCGGTGACGGCGGACAAGCAGATCCAGACCTGCGTGTGGCGGCTGCGCAGCGCCTTCGAGAAGGCGGGCGGCACCGGGCTGATCGAGACCGCGCGGGGCGGGTACCTGCTGCGGATGCCCGAAGGCTGCCTGGACACCCAGGTCTTCGAGCGGGCGACGCTGCGCGGGCGGGAACGGGCCGAGGACGGCGACCTGGCGGGCGCGGTCGAGGAGTACCGGTCCGCGCTGGCGATGTTCCAGGGACGGCCGATGGCCGAGCTGGACAGCCCGGCCATCGAGGCGGTCGCCGCGTACTGGTCGGAGCGCAGGCTGTCGGTGCTGGAGGAGTGCCTCGACATCGAACTGGCCATGGGCAGGCACCGGGAGCTGGTCAGCGAGCTGCGGCTGCTGGTGGACGAGTACCCGCTGCGCGAGCAGCTGCGGGGACGGCTGATGACGGCGCTGTACCTGTCCGACCGCAGGGCCGACGCGCTCGCCGTCTACCGGGCCGGTCGGGCGACGCTGGTCAGCAACCTCGGCCTCGACCCGTGCGCCCGGTTGCAGGACCTGCACCGGCGGATCATCGCGGGCCACCCGGTGTCCTCGCCGCAGCCGCAGCGCGCCCGGTACGCCGCGAAGGTGCCCGCCCAGCTGCCCACCGACGTCGGCGACTTCACCGGCCGGTCCGACGACCTCGACTGGCTCGACCGCGAGCTGCGCCGCGACCGGACCGGCGGCGCGCCCATCATCACGCTGATCGGCCGCGGCGGCGTCGGCAAGTCGGCGCTGGCCGTGCACGCCGCCCACCGGGCGCACGACCGGTTCCCGGACGGCCAGCTCCACGTCGACCTGAAGGGCAGCACGACCCCGCTGCGCCCGCAGGTGGTGCTGAACGGCTTCCTCCAGGCGCTGGGCACGCCGGAGCGGAGCATCCCGGCGGACCTCGCCAACCAGGCGACGCTGTTCCGCAGCATCACCGCGGGCAAACGCCTGCTCGTCGTGCTCGACGACGCGGCGAACTGCACCCAGGTGGAACCGCTGCTGCCCGGCGGCAGCGACAGCGCGGTGGTGTGCACCAGCCAGTCCAGCATGGCCGAGACGCCCGGCGCGACCACCCGCCGCGTCGACGGCCTCGCGCCGGAGGACGCGGTGCGGCTGCTGTCGCGGCTCATCGGCGCCGAGCGGGTGTCCAGGGAGCCGGAGAGCTCGCGGGCGGTCGTCGAGCTGTGCGGGTACCTGCCGCTGGCGATCCGCGCGGCCGGGGCCAGGCTGCACACCCGTCCGACGTTCCGGCTGGCGCGGTTCGTCGACCACCTGGAGGACGAGAACCGGCGGATCGCGGAGCTGACCTACGGCTCGCTCGACACCGGCTCGCGGCTCACCGCCGCCGCCGAGCGGATCGGTGCCGGGGCGCGGAGGCTGTGGCTGGCGCTGAGCATCCTGGAGGTGCCGCACATCTCCGCGTGGGTCGCCGCGACGGTCGCGGGCACCTCGGAGGGCGAGGCGCAGCGGCTGCTCGACGAACTGGCCGCCCACCAGCTCGTCGACGTGGTCGACGAGGACCAGCTCGGCGGTTCGCACTACGAGTACCACCCGCTCGTCCGCATCCTGGCCCGGCAGCGGGCCGACGCGGAACTGGACGCGGGCGGGCTCGTCGACGCGCTCGACCGGCTGGCCGACGTGTTCTCCTGGCTGGAGGCGAGGGCGCAGCGCGCCCTCGACCCGCACGGCGCGCCCGCGCAGCACGGCCTGCCGCCGGAGGGGGTGCTGCGGATCGGGCAGGGCCTGCTGCGCGACGTGACGCACCAGCCCGAGCTGTGGCTGGCGCAGGAGCGCCCGAACCTGCCGTGGCTGCGCACCCTGGTGTCCGCGCGGGACCACCGGACCCTCCAGCTGCCGACCCAGTCCAGGGGGCTGCCCGCGGGGCACCACGTGGCGTGATCAGCGGCGCCGGACCACCGCGCGCGACAGGGCGTTGTCCTGCGACAGCACCAGGCCGAGCACGACGACGGCGCACCCGACGAGCGCCACCGGCTCGACGGCCTCGCCGAGCAGCACCACCCCGCCGACGATGCTGACCACGGGGTAGAGGTTGAGCACCAGCCCCGCCCTCGTGCCCGGCACCTTGGACAGGCCGTAGTTCCACAGCAGCATCCCGATCAGGTGGGCGCCGACGCCGTAGAGGAACAGCACGAACCAGCCGACGACGTCCAGGGCCCGCGCTGCGGCGGCGACCTCGTCGGCGAAGACCACCAGCAGCGGGGCCGTCCCCAGCCACAGCGTGAGGGCGCTGATCCGGAACGAGCCGTACCGGCGGACGAGCGGGCCCACCGCGACGGAGTAGACCCCCCACAGGAACGCGCCGAGCAGCACCAGCGCGGCGCCCAGCAGCATCGACGGGTCGAAGGCGATCCCGCCGCCGACGCTGAGGACCACCACGCCCGCGAACGCCACGACGAACCCCCACAGCAGCGGCCGCGTCAGCTCCTGCTTGAGCACCACGACGCTGAGCAGCGCGATCCAGAGCGGTTCGGTGGCCAGCAGCGCCCCCGCCAGCCCGGCTTCGACGTGCTGGACGCCGTAGGTCATCGAGACGTTGTAGGCGATGATGCCGACCACCGCGCACGCCGTCACGGCGGCGAGCCCCCGGCCGGTCCACCGGGGCTCGGTGAGCCCCATCCACGGCACCAGCGGCAGGTAGCAGGCGGAGCCGATCGCCAGCCTGATCGCGATCAGGCCCATCGGGTCGGCGTCCTGCACCAGGAAGCGGGTGGCGACCGGGGCGAGCCCCCACAGCACCGTCGCGCCGAGGACGGCGACCAGCGCCGTCGCCTGGCCCTGTTCGGATCTCACGATCATGCGACTGTACTGGAGGACCGGGACACGATCAGGTGACGACGAACGGAGGGGGTCCGGGGCGCGAGCCCCGAACCCCCTCCGCCCGCCGGGCTACTCCGCCCCGGCCAGCTCCTCGGCGAGCCGCTCCAGCGCGTCGCGCAGCACGTCGATCGCCGTGGCGTACTCGACGAGGTCGATGTGCTCGCGGTCGGTGTGGTCCAGCGCGGAGTCACCGGGCCCGTACACCGCCATCGGCACCTTCCAGCGCGGCTCGACGATGTTCAGGTCGGCGGTCCCGGTCTTGAGCTTCAGCTTCGGCCGGGCGCCGCGGGCGCGGATCCCGGCGCACAGCGCCCGCACGACGGCGCCGCCCGTGTCCACCCGCACGGCGGGCGTGCGGTCGTCGATCTTCAGCACGCCGTCGCGCGCCACCCCGGTGAGGAACAGCTCGAACGCGTCGAGGTCGAACCCCGGCGGGGTGCGGACGGAGATGGTCAGCGACGCCTCCTCGATGGTGCCGCCCATCTCCACGAGCGTGGCGATGGGCCGGTCGAACGCCTTGTCCCCGGTCGACACCCGGTCGCAGTAGCCCACCACCTCGTTCCAGAAGGCGACCCCGGCCTCGGTCGCCTTCTCCTCGGGGCTGGCGGTGTGGACGGACGGGCGGCTCGCGTCGTACTGGAGCATGACCCGGCCCTTGTAGCCGATGCCGACGCCCGCCCAGCCGTTGGGCTCGCCGACGAACCCGGCGTCGGGCCGGAACGTCTCGGCGAGGTGCGTGGCGCCGCGGCCGAAGGTCTCCTCCTCCACCACGCCCGCGACCACGATCTGCACGCCGCGGACGTCGGCCTCGGCGGCGGCGCAGATCATCGTGGCCAGCGGCCCCTTGGCGTCCACGGTCCCGCGCCCGTGCAGGACCGTGCCCTCCAGGCGCACCGGGATCTGGCTCGGGACGGTGTCCATGTGCCCGATCAGGATGATCATCGGCGCGGTCGGGTCGCCGCGCCTGCCGATCACGTTGCCGACGTCGTCGACGTGGCTCTCGAACCCGAAGTCCGGCAGCACCTCGGCCAGGTAGGCGGCCAGTGCGGCCTCCTCGCCCGACGGCGAGGGGATCCCGACCATCTGGAGGAGCAGTGTCTCGGCGCGCGTGGTCATCGTGCTCCTTCGACGAACGTCGTTCCGGTACCGGCTCGGGCGGCCAGCACGGGCGAGGGCACCCTGCCGTCCGCGAGGACGACGTGCCGCACCCCCGCCAGCCGCGCCTCGCCCGCGCTGCGCAGCTTCACCTTCATCCGCCCCTCCGCCAGGTCGAGGTAGTCCGCCAGGTCGTCGCACGGGACCTCGGCGACGAGGCTGGCCGGGTCGTCCGGGTCGCGCAGCAGCCCCGGCACGTTGGACAGGACGACCAGCCAGTCCGCCGAGAGCGCGACCGCCAGCCGGGCGGCGAAGCGGTCGGCGTCGACGTTGAGCGGACCCGCCTCCGGGTCCAGCGCGGGCGGTGACACCACGGGCACGTACCCGGCGTCCAGCAGCGTGCGGACCAGGTGCGGGTCCACCGCCGTGATCCGCCCGGAGAGGTCGTCGCGCACGACGCGCTCGGCGCCGTCCACCACCACCCGCGCGGGCGGCGTCCTGCGGGCGGTGACGAGCCCACCGTCCACTCCGGACAGACCGACGGCGCGCACGCCCGCGCGGAGCAGTTCGACCACCAGCGGGGGCTTGACCCGGCCGAGCATCCCGAGCGTGAGGGAGTCGAGCGCGTCCGCGTCGGTGTAGCGGCTGCGCCGCCCGTTGGTGGACGTCAGGTACCGGGTGGTGCGGCCGAGTTCCGCCGCGAGCCGGTCGGACTCCGCCCCGCCGCCGTGCACGACGACGACGGGGCACCCCTCCAGCACCAGGTCGCGGATGTCGGCGCACGCTCGGGACATGTCGTCACCGAGCGAGCCGCCGACCTTGACCACGAAGCACCCCGGCTCAGACCGGGTGGAGCCCGGTGAAGGAGAGTCCAGCGGTCTCGTCCCACCCGGACGCGATGTTGAGGCAGTGGACGGCATTGCCCGCACCTCCCTTCACCAGGTTGTCCAGCGCGGAGACGACCACCAGGTGGTCGCCCGCCGAGTTGAGCGCGAGCCCGATGTCGCAGAAGTTGCTGCCGCTGAGGATCTTCGGCTCGGGCAGCCGGTGCAGCGCGGAGCGCTCCCGCACCAGCCGGACGAACGGCTCGTCGCGGTAGGCGTCGCGGTAGACCGACCACAGCTCCCGCTCGGTGACCGACCGCGACGGCGTGATGTGGCACGCCACCTGCACGCCCCGCACGGCCTCGATCGCGGTCACCGACATCTGCACCGGCACCCCGCACGCCTGCTCGATCTCCGCGGTGTGCCGGTGCCCGTGCGGTTTCGCCATCCGCAGCGCGCCGCTGCGCTCCGGGTGGTGGCTGCCCTCGTCGGGCGTCCGGCCGCCCCCGCTGGAGCCGGTGCGGGCGTCGACGAGCACCGAGCCGTCGATCAGCCCCGCCTCGGCCAGCGGGTGCAGCGCGAGGATGGCGGCGTTGGCCATGCAGCCCGGCACCGCGATGTGGCTGGCCCCGCGCAGGCCGTCCCTGTTCAGCTCGGGGATGCCCGCCTGGAAGCGGGAGAGCCAGATCGGGTCCGGCGCGGGTCCGGGGTAGTAGCGCTCGCGCCGCGCGTGGTCGGTCAGCCGGAAGTCCGCGCTGAGGTCCACCACCCTCGGCGCGACCGACGACCACCGGTCGACGCCCTTCATGGACGCGCCGTGCGGCATCGCCAGGAAGACGACGTCGCACTCCTCGACCTCGTCGTCCGTCACGTAGGTCAGATCGCTCTGGTCGCGCAGGTTGGGGTGCACGACCCTGAGCGGACGTCCGCTGTGGCGGGTGGACGTGATCTGGGCCAGCTCGACCTCCGGGTGCTGGAGCAGCAACCGGACGACCTCGCCGCCGATGTACCCGCCACCGCCTACCACCGCCGCCTTCATCCGGACAGCACCTCCTCGACGTGCTCGACGAGGAGGTCCGCGATGTCCACCTCGGCGACCGAGGCGAGACCGTGGAACTCCATCGTGTGGTTGACCTCGGTGACCAGCAGCTCACCGGTCGAGCGCTCGATCAGGTCGACGGCGAGCATCCCGCCGCCGACGGCCTCGGCGGCCAGCAGCGAGAGCTTCACCAGTTCCGGTGTCAGCTCGCACGGCGACGTGGTGGCCCCGCGCGCCGTGTTGGTGATCCAGTGGTCGGACCGGCGGTAGACCGCCGCCACGACCCGGTCGCCGAGCACGATGGCCCTGATGTCGCGGCCCGGCTTGTCGATGAGCTCCTGGACGTAGAAGACCGAGTGCGACGGCGAGCGCATGGCCTGCTTGTGCTCGACGAGGGTCTCGGCCGCGTCCCGGTCGTTGACCTTGGACAGCAGGCGCCCCCAGGACCCGACGGTGGGTTTCACCACCGCCGGGTACCCGATGGTCTCGATCGCCCGCAGCGCGGCGTCCGGCGTCACCGCGACGACCGTCCGCGGTGTCGGCAGACCCGCGCGGACGAGCGCCAGGGACGTCAGGACCTTGTCCCCGCAGGTCTCGATGACCTGGCTGGAGTTGACGACCTGAAGACCCGCGGCCTCGAACAGGCGGGCGGCGTACACGCTGCGCGTGTGCGACATGATCCGGTTGAACACCCCGCGGTAGCGCACCTCGGGACCCGTCTGCAGGTCGACGACCAGGCTGCGGTCGTCGACGGCCTCGTAGGGGATGCCGCGCCGCTCCAGGGCGGCGAAGATCATCCGCTCTTCGAGGCGGACGCGGGTCGTCAGGACGGCCAGCACCGCTACTCCCCGAAGTCTTCCTCGATCTCCGGCGCCAGGGCGAACTCGGTCGGGTCGAGAGCGATGACCTCGAGTTCGACCTGGCAGCCGGGGCACACGACGATCGACGTGACGCGGAGCCCGTCCTGAACGGGTACGGTCTCGGTGCAGTCGGGGCAGGTGCTCACTGTTGCGGTTGTCATGACGCACTTCTCCTTTCACTGTTCATCCACTGTGGATGGTCAGGCGTGGATGTCCTCACCGGCGGCCGCGCACCACGGCCCGCGCGGCGGCCACGACGCGGTCCGGGGAGACCCCGGACGCTTCCAGCTGCTCGCGGTGGGTCCCCGGCCGTGGGCAGAACGAGTCCGCCGCACCGACCCGCAGCACGCGGGTGGGGTGGTGCAGCGAGGTCGCCTCGGCGACCGCGCTCCCCAGCCCGCCGAGCAGCGAGTGGTCCTCGACCGTGACGATCCCGGCGGTCGTGGCCGCCGCCCGGACCAGCACGGGCACGTCGAGCGGCTTGATGGTGTGCATGTTGAGCACGGTGGCGCTGATCCCCTGCTCCGCCAGGGCATCGGCGGCCTCCAGCGCGAACAGCACCGGGTACGACCCGGCGGCCACGATCGTCACGTCGCCGCCCGCGCGCAGCTCGACCGCCCTGCCGACCGTGAACCCCGGATCGTCCCCGGTGTAGACGGGGTCGGTCTCGGCGCGCCCGAGCCGGATGTACACCGGCCCCGGCAGGTACGCGGCCGCCCTGACCATGCGGACGGTCTCCCCCGCGTCCGCGGGGGTCATCACGGTCATGCCGGGTAGGGTCCGCATGACCGCGAGGTCCTGCTGGGCGTGGTGCGTCGGCCCGAGGTGCGCGGCGGAGAAGCCGGAGTGCGTGGCCACGACGCGCACCTGGAGGGCGTGGTAGGCGATGTCGACCTTGACCTGTTCGAGCGCCCGCGCGGAGGCGAACGCGGCCATGGTGTTGACGAACGGCAGGATCCCGGTGCTCGCCAGCGCGGCGCTGACGGACATCAGGTTGGCCTCGGCGATGCCGAGGTCCACGTACTGGTCGGGCAGCTCGGACTCGAACTGCTTCTCCAGGCCGCCCGTGTCCGAGTCGACGCACCAGATCCGGCTGTCCTCCCGCGCCAGCTCCAGCAGCGTCGCCCGGTAGGCCGCCCGGTCCGACGCGGGCGCCGGAGCGGGCGCCTGCGCCCTCGCGACCAGCGCGCCGCTCATGCCGCTGCTCGCAGCGCGGCGAGCGCGCGCTCGTAGGCGGCGGGGCTCAGCTTGGCGAAGTGCCCCTGCTTGCGGTGTTCGAGGTGCCGGACACCCCGGCCCTTCACGGTGTCGGCGATCAGCACGGTCGGGCGGCCCGACCCCGGTGCCGAGCGCAGCGCCGGGACGAGCCGGGAGAAGTCGTGCCCGTCCACGACGGACGCGTTCCAGCCGAACGCGCGCCACTTGTCGGTGAGCGGTTCGAGCCCCATCCGGTCCTCGGTGGAACCGTTGATCTGCAAGCGGTTCCGGTCCACGACGGCCGTGAGGCCGTCCAGGCCGAGGTGGGCGGCGGCCATCGCCGCCTCCCAGACGGAGCCCTCCTGGAGCTCGCCGTCGCCGAGCAGGACGTACACCCGGTTGGGGCGCACGGCCCGCCGCGCGGCGAGCGCGAGCCCGACGCCCAGCGACAGGCCGTGGCCGAGCGACCCGGTGGCGAACTCGACGCCCGGCACCGACAGCGTGGGGTGGGCCATCAGCCTGCCGGAGGACCGCCCGTAGGTGGCCAGCTCCTCCACCGGGAGGAAACCGCGCTCGGCGAGCGTCGCGTACAGGGCCGCGCTGGCGTGGCCCTTGCTGAGCAGGAAGTGGTCGCGCCCGTTCCAGCCCGGCTCGTCGGGGCGCACGCGCAGCACGTCGAAGTACAGCGCCACCAGGATGTCCGCCGCCGACAGCGACCCACCGACGTGGGTGCCGATCGGGCCCGCGCCGATCGCGAGCACGTGCTCCCGCACGGCCAGCGCCCGGCGCTCCAGCTCGCCCAGGTCGACTCCCACCCCGGCGAACGCCTCGGCGGTCTGCACGGTCACGCCGCACCCACCTTGGACGCCGAGTAGCCGGGCACGGCCGCCCACGGGGGCTCGTAGTCGAGCGACCGGGCGAACCGGCCGACGACGTCGAGGTGCTGCCACACGCGGTCGAACGCGTCCGCGTACTCCTCCAGCGCGGGACCGGCGTCGGGGTTGAGGTGCATCCGGCGCAGGCACAGCGAGTCCTCGATGACCTGGCAGGTCACCGGGTAGTCCGCGAGGTCGTAGCGCTGCGGGTTGGTGCCCGGCAGCGACCACGGGTAGCCCTGGCCGTAGGCGTCCTGCTTCTGGAACACGGGCTGACCCGGCAGCGGGATGATCTGGTAGTGCGTGAGCGGCACGCCCTCGGCGAGCAGCGCGCGGCGCAGGGCGTGCCGGAAGCGGCCCGCCGTGACCCCTTCGAGGCCCGCGGCCTCCGGGTTGAAGCGGAAGCGCAGCATGTGCCACATGTGCGTGCGGTCGGCGGGCACGGTGGGGATGACGATGCCGGGGAGCTGGGCCAGCCGGTCCAGGAACACCGGCACGTTCTGGTCGCGCTTGGCCTGGTACTCCCAGAACCGGTCGAGCTGGGCGCGGGTGAACGCGGCGAGCACCGAGCTGAGCTTGAGGTTCGACCCGCGGGTGGCCGACACGTACAGCCGCTCCTCGGTGCTGAGGTCCTCGCCGAGGATGCGCAGGCTGCGCACGCGCTCCGCGACCTCCTCGTCGTCGGTGGTGATCAGGCCGCCCTCGCCGCACGTCGGGACGCTCTTCTCGACGTTGAGGCTCCAGCAGCCGACGTCGCCGAGCGAGCCGATCGTCTCGCCGCGGTACTGGCCGCCCTGCGCCTGCACGGCGTCCTCGACGACGAGCAGGTCGTACTTGCGCGCCAGTGCCCGGATCTCGTCCATGTCGGCGGGCAGACCGCCGAGGTGGACCGGGACGATCGCCCTGGTGCGGTTGGTGATCTTCTCCTCGATCTTCGTCACGTCGATGTTGAAGGTGACCGGGTCGATGTCGACGAAGACCGGGATCGCCAACTGGTACAGCGGCGCCATCGCCGTCGCGACGTAGCTCAGGGCGGGCACGATCACCTCGTCGCCCGGCTGGATCCCCAGCGCCGTGAGCGCCAGCTCCAGCGCCACCGTGCCGCTGTTGACCGCCACCGCGTGGCGGGTGCCGCAGAACTCGGCCCACTCGCTCTCCAGGCCGTGGATCTCCGGTTCGTTCTTCGCGCCCACGGTGAACTTCCGGTGGTCCAGCACGCGCAGGACGGCGTCCCGCTCCGCGTCCGTCACCACCGGCCACTCCAGACGCCGGTACTCCGGACGTACCGCGGGCTTGCCGCCGAACATCGCCAGCTCCGCCTTCATATCTCTTCCTCTCGCCACAGAACAGGCGACGGTGGGTTCCGCGTCGCACTGGGGGTTTTCCTTCGAAGAGCCGCGCGGTGGCGCTGTCGTGCCCACCTGCGGTCCACGCTAATTTCCGGCTCTCTCGCCGCGGTATCAGGGGAAGAACCCCCGCTAGTACATGGCCGGGGGGTTCGGGTCCACGCGGACGTGGACGAGGTGCGGGCCGTCGTCGGCCAGCGCCGCCGCGAGGACGGCCTTCAGCGCGGCCGGGTCGGAGACCGAGCTCGCGGGGCAGCCCATGCCACCGGCCAGCGCCACGAAGTCCAGCCCTCCCAGGTCGACGCCGGGGATGTTGCGCCCTCCCGCCGCGGCGCCGAGCGTGCGCACCGCGGAGTACTGGGCGTTGTCGAGGATCACGAAGGTCACGGGCGCCCGTTCCCGCACGGCCGTCCACAGTGCCTGGATGCCGTACATCGAGGACCCGTCGCCGATCACCGCGACCACCTTGCGGTCCGGCCTGGCCAGCGCGGCGCCCACGGCGGCGGGCAGCCCGTAGCCGAGCGCGCCGCTGGCCGTGGTGAGGAAACCGGTGTCGGTCGCCGTGATCGGCAGGTGGTCGTGCAGGAGGGTGCGGTGGCTGGGGGTCTCCTCGACCACGATCGCGTTGTCCGGCAGCAGCTCCGCGATCGTCGAGTAGACGTGGCCCCCGGAGATCGGGGTGGTCTCGGCGGGTCGGGGTGGCCGCGGCCGCCGGGTCGGGAGTGGACGGTCGGCGGCCCGGACCCGCTCGCGCAGCGCGGTGATGACGAGCTTGGCGGTGGCCCGGACGCCGGTGCCCTCGCGCGCCCGCGCCAGTGCCTCGGGGTCGTCGCTCAGCAGGAACAGCGGCGGCAGCGGCACCTCGGACTCGCCGCGGTGCACGTGGTAGGTGAACGCGGGCGCCCCGAGCACCACGACGACGTCGTGCTCGGCGAGCGCGGCGGCCGTGGCCCGGCGCTCCGGGCTGATGAAGCCGCGGAACAGCGGGTGGTCCTCGGGGAACGAGCACCGCGCCGACACGCCGCTCGCCCAGACCCCGGCGCCGGTGCGCTCGGCGAGCGCGACGAGGTCCGCCACGGCGCCGTCCTCGTCGACCGCGGGCCCCGCGACGATGCCCGGTCGGGAGCTGCCGTCCAGCGCGGCCACCACCTCGTCCAGCGCCGCCGGGTCCGGTGCGGTGCCGGGGATGCGCGGCCGGACCACGACGGGCCCCTCGGCGGGGGCGTCCCAGTCGTCGACCGGCACCGAGACGAACACCGGGCCCTGCGGCGCCTGCGTGGCGACGTGGTAGGCGCGGGCGATGGCGGCGGGCACGTCCTGGGCTCGGGCGGGCTCGCAGCTCCACTTCACGTACGGCTTGGGGAAGTCGACCGCGTCGGTGGCGCCGAGGAACGGGTCGTCGGGCAGCAGCGTGCGCATCTGCTGGCCCGCGAGGACGATCATCGGCGTGCGGTTGCGGAACGCGGTGAACACGTGGCCGAGGCCGTGGCCCAGCCCACCGGCGGAGTGCAGGTTCACCAGCACGGGCTCGCGGGCCGCGTGCGCGTAGCCGTCGGCCATCGCCACCACGACCGACTCCTGCAACCCCAGCACGTAGCGGAAGTCCTCCGGCCAGTCGGTGAGGAAGGCGATCTCCGTGGTGCCGGGGTTGCCGAACACCGTGGTGAGACCCAGCGCGCGCAACAGGTCCCTGGTGGCGTCGCGCACGGTCAACTCGTCCATGTCCCGTCCATTCCCCTGGTGGGCCCGGCCGCGAACAGCCGGGCGCAGCGGTCGCGCAGCAGTGGCGCGTGGTCGCCGAGACCGTCGTCGATCCGGCGCACCGAGTCGTGGAAACCCGTGTCGTCGCCCGTGGAGGCGAACTCGTCGATCGCCAGCAGCGCCTCGCGGAGCTGCGTCCGCACGGCCGCCGCGTGCACGTTCGCCGTCTGGATCTCCCAGTAGACGTCGGGGTTCCCCCCGGTGATCCTGGCGAGCACCGTCAGCAGCGTCAGGTGCGGTGGCGGCGCCAGTCCCAGGAGGACGGACGGGTCGCCGTGGTCCGCCACCACCGCGCCGAACGCGAGGACGGCGGCGTGCGTGGCGGCCTGGAGCACGGCGGTGGTGCGGTCGTGCTCCTCGGCCGTCACCTCCACGACGCGCGCGCCCGCCCCGGCGACGAGCCCGAGCACCTCGGCGGTGCGCGGGCCGTCGACCACCCGGACCGCGGCCACCGCGTTGCCCGCGAAACCCAGCGAGGGGGCGAACATCGGGTTCAGGCCGCACACCTCCGCGCCCCGCTCCTCGGCCAGCGCGGTGAGCCCGCGGGTGACGCCCTCCTGCACCGACAGCGTCTCGACGAGCAGCGCACCGGACCGGACGGCCTCCGCGCACGCCGCGGCCGCGGTCAGCGCGACCGGTTCGGGCAGCGCGAGGACCACGACGTCGGCCGACCGCACCGCGTCGAGCACCGCGGCCGACGGCGCGCGGACGTCGCACACCACCGACTCGACCCCGACGGCCTCCGAGCGCCGGACGTCCACCGACACCACCGGACCGCGCGGCCGGAGGAGGCGGGTGAAGAGCCCGCCCACCTGGCCCGCCCCGCCGAGCACCACCGCCCGCCGGGTCACGGGGTTCCCGCGATCCCGGCTAGCTGCCCGGTGTCCAGCACGACCAGGTCCACCGGACCGGTGAGGTCGGGGGCGCGCAGCGCCAGCCACCGCCGCAGTCGCGGCGCGAGACCGCCGTGCGGCCGAGCGGACCGGCGGGCCGTGGCCTCGGAGCGCTCCAGCACGGCGTCGAAGTGGTACTCGGTGCCGGTGAGGGAGGCGGCGAACGTGACCTCGTAGCCGTGGTCCGCCGCGACCGCCTCCACCTCGTGCCAGTCGACCCCGTTGCCGTAGCCGTAGCGGACGGCGGCCGGGCGCGACTCGCGGGCGCGCCGGGCGAGCACGGTGTCCACGACGCCCGCGAGCGGGATGCCGACGAGCCGGACCCGTTCGACCCGGCGGGAGGCGAGCAGCCGCGCGAGGTGCGCCGGTGACTGGACCTCCCGGTTCCAGCGCAGCATCGGCAGCCGCAGGTGGGCGCCCGCGTGGCGCAGCACCACGTCGAAGTGGCCGACCGGACCGAGCGGCGGGTAGGCGTGCGCCGCGACGTCGTGGCCGACGGCGAGCCCGCGCAGCAGCGCGGGCGGCGACCAGCCCGCGGCGTCCCGCACGCTGCTCGGCCTGCCGGTGCGGGTCCAGTTCGCCAGGCGCTCGACCCTGGGGTCGCGCAGGTTCGCGACGAACACCGCGCCCGCGCCGCCCACCAGCCGCAGCCAGCGCACGACCGCGGTCGGCAGGTCCACGGTGGACAGCGACGGCGCCGCGAGGTCCACCAGCACCAGGTCGTACGGCTCCGGCGCCGTGATCGGGTCGCCCACCGCGGAGATGGCGCGCACGCTCATCCTGGGCCGCAGGTCCGGCCGCCGGGTGAGCACGTCGCACACCCGCGTCAGCGACAGGTCGACCAGCCGGTAGGTCGTGCACTGCGCCGAGAACGAGGCGGGCAGGTCGAGGTCGCCGATGCCGATCTGGAGGACCCGGTGCGGATCGAGGCGGTTGAGCCGGTCGAGCAGCTGCGCCGTCCGCGCGGGACGGGCCGACGGCACGACCGGTTCCGGTCGGGGCACGACGACCGCCGTGACGCGGCCGGACTGGCGCAGGACGACCACCTGGGCCACCAGCGGGTGCGCCGCCAGCACGGCGCTCAGCTCGGAGGACGTGTCGGCCGCGGTGAGGTCGACGCGGTCCCCGCCGTCGGCGAGGTGCAGGCCGTCGCTCCTGGCGACGGCGGAGAGGTCGAGCCCCCCTGGGGGCCGCGAGTCGAGGACGGTCATGGCGTCGGCACCGAGTCGAGGTCGAAGGTCCGCAGCACCTGCGCGTCGACCTTGCCGCTGGGGCCGCGCGGCAGCCTCGGCAGCACGACGAACCGGTCGGGGTGCATGTAGGCGGGCAGCAGCCGGGCCACCTCGTCCCGCAGGTCCCCGTCGGTGAGGCCGGGATCGGGCGACGCGACGAACGCGAGGACCTGGTCGACGCCGTTGCCCCCGGTCCGGACCGTGACGGCGCAGTCCGCGACCGACCGGTGGTTGCGCACCGCGGCCTCGATCTCGCCCAGCTCCACCCGGAAACCCCGCAGCTTCACCTGGTTGTCGACCCGCCCGATGATGTGCAGCTCGCCCTCCGCCGACCAGAGGCCGCGGTCGCCGGTGCGGTAGATCCGCTCCCCCGGCGCGCCGAACGGGTCCGGCAGGAACCGCTCGGCGGTCGGTCCTGGCCTGCGGTGGTAGCCGCGCGCCACGGCGGGGCCGCCGATGTAGATCTCCCCGGCCAGGCCGGGAGGGGCGGGCCGCAGCCGGGCGTCCAGCACGTGGACGCGGTAGTTGGGCAGCGGGCCGCCGATGGGGATCTTCGCGCCGGTGGCCTCGGCGAAGCCGCACCGGTGCGCGGTCGCCCACACGGCGCACTCGGTCGGGCCGTAGTCGTTGAGCAGCACCGCTTCCGGGCAGTCCAGCAGGTGCCAGGCGACCAGCTTGGGCGGCATCGGCTCGCCTCCGACGGAGACCAGGCGCAGGTGTTCGAGCCCCGCGCCCGCCGCCGCCTGGAGGACCAGGCCGTAGTGCGACGGCACGGAGTGGACGTGCGTGACCGGGTCCCGCAGCAGCAGCGCCCGCAGGGCGAGGAGGTCGTGCGCCTCGGCCTCGGTCGGCAGCACGACGGTGCCGCCGCCGGTGAGCGTCCAGTAGAGGCCGCCCGCCGCGCCGTCGAAGCACAGCGGCATGGTCACCAGGTCGCGCTCGGGCGGCGGTCCGCCGATGCCGCGGGCGTGCGTCGAGACCACGATGGACCGGTGGCTCACCGCGACGCCCTTGGGCACGCCGGTCGAGCCGGACGTGTAGATGAGGTAGGCGAGGTCGCCGGGGTCGACCGCGACGGCCGGGTCGTGCCGCGGCCCGTCGGCGCGGTCGGCGAGCGGCAGGACCGGGATCGGCGCGTCGAACGGCCGGTGCGCGACGACGACCCGCGCCCCGGAGTCGTCGAGGACGTGCCGGATCCGCTCGGGCGGGTAGGAGGGTTCGACGGGGACGTAGGCCGCGCCCGCCTTGAGCACACCGAGCATCGCGACGATCGGCTCGGCGGCCCGGTCGGCGAGCACCGCGACGAGGTCGCCCGCGCCGATCCCCAGCCCGAGCAACCGGTGCGCCACGCCGTTGGCGCGCGCGTCCAGTTCGCCGTAGGTCAGCTCGACGCCCCCGCAGACCACCGCGACGGCGGCGGGTGTGGCAGCGGCGTGCCGCTCGACCAGGGTGTGCAGGCAGGTGTCCTCGACCTGGCGGTGCTCGCCGCGCGACCAGGTGTCGACCTCGTCGCGCTCCGCCGGGGTGAGTGCGCCGATGTCGCCGACCCGCTCGTCGGAGGTGATGCCCGCGAGCACGGCGAGCAGCCGGTTCGCGGCCGTGAACACGGCCCGCGTCTCGAACAGCCCGGCGTCGTGGTCGACGCGCAGCGTGCCGTCGTCGGTGAGCGCGAAGGACAGCTCGTGCTCCGCCCGGCCGTCGGCGACCCGCACCGGCGTGACGGCGAACCGCCCGACGGCCTCCGGCGCGGTGTCGCGGTGGCGGCCCACGGCGACGGCCGCTCCCGCGGACGGCGGCACGGGAATCCCGTTCAGCAGTCCGTTGTGGACTATCCGCACCAGTTCGGACGCCCGCCGGTGGTCCTCGACGAGCACCGGTACCAGCACCGGGCTCGGCGTCGTCACCAGCAGGTCGACGGTGGGCAGACCGCGGTAGCGGGCCAGCAGGACCGCGACGGCCGTCGTGAGCACGGCCTCCTCGGACACCCCGAGCGCGGCGGCGAACTCCGCGGGCGCCTGACCGCACGGCCTGCGCAGCGTGCTCGCCGACCCCGACGGCTGCCCGCCGCGCAGTGCGGCCGGCAGCTCGACCGCCGGGAGCACGGGCAGGCCGCGCTCCCCCGTGGACTGCGCCGGGACGTCGTGGTGGTCGGGGTCGAGCGCCCAGCCCAGCACGGTGCGCGGGTCGAGGCCGCCCCTGGTGACGACGACGGCGAGGTGCCGGTCGCGGGCGAGCCTGGCCACCGCGAGCCGGGCCGGGGCGGGGTCGACCACCGCGGCCTCCACCTCCGCGCGGACCAGTTCGCCCCAGCAGGCCGATGCCTGCTCGTCGGCGTCGAGTTCCGCGACCGGCTCGTGCGGCGGTGCGGAGAAGTCGTAGCCGGTGACGCGGAGCACCGGGTGGGCCGCGGCGAGCCGGGCCCTGGTCGAGGTGAGGTCGAGATCGCCCAGCACCAGCCAGGAACGGTCGGTCAGGCGCGTCGGGTCGGGCACTGGTCTCCTCCTCCTTGTCGTCGGTGGACGGGCCGTCCGGGGTGGCGCGGTACGCCACCCCGGACGACCCGCTCAGAGCAGGACCCGCTCGTGGGCCGCCGCGCGGTAGCGGCGCGACCTGCGCAGGTCCCTGGTGACGATGACCTTCTTCAGCCACCGGTCGGTGCCGTCGTACCGGGCGCGGAACTCGCTCCGGCCGTGCACGGCCTTGTAGTTGTCGACGACGAGCAGGTCGCCCGCCCCCAGCGCGATCTCGGTCAGGTTCGCGTCCAGCGCCGAGACCAGCGCGTCCAAGGCCTCCGCGGCCTCGGTGTCGCCCGGACGCGCCGTCATGAACGCCGGGTCGATGCGCAGGTACGGCGCGTCCGGGTGGCCGAACAGGACGGCGCTGGGATCGGGGCTCTCCCGCATCCGCTGGATGCTGTGGATACGGTCCGTGCCCTCCACGAGGGCACGGGCCCGGTTGACGTGCTCGTTGTCGGGCAGGATGAGGAACCGGGGTTCCGCCAGCACCTCCCGGTGCCGCGCGGCGATGTCCACCTCGTCGATGCTCGCCACCGTCGTCGGGACGGCGTCGTGGTTGCGGACACCGAGCAGCAGGAGGTAGTCGCACCGGTGCGGGTGGAACCCGTCCTCGGTGTGCCACTCCAGCTTCACGGTGCCGTGACCGCTCTGCTCGCGCTGCTCGGCGGGCATCGGCACCACGTTGTGCAGGAGCTTGCCGTTCTGCAACGTCGACCACCCGAAGATGTCGCCGAGCAGGCTGGCCACCAGCACCAGGTAGACCTCGTGCGCCGTGAGGGCCGCCACCCGCTCCGGGGTGGGGACCTCCCGCCAGTCCAGGGGTGTCGGACCGATCTCGGCGTCGTCGATGCGCAGCCCGCGCACCACCAGGGCGGCGGCGGGCTCGTGCAGCCGGAAGTCCCTCAGCTCGTCGACCAGGCCCTGCGGGAGCCTCTGCGCCAGGCCCGCCGCCGCGGCCAGCAGCGCCGGGGAGGTGGCGCTGCCGTGGTCGGCCGCGACGTTGCGGGTGAACGTGTCGACGTCCTTGGTGTCGATGGAGGACAGGTCCAGGTAGCGGACGGTCCGCTGGACCGCGGTCGTCGTTGTCGGTGTTCCTTCCATGACGTGCCTCTCTCGCTTCAGCGCACGACGTCCTGAGGTGCGGGCAGGTATCCGTTCTCCACGAGGAACCGGAAGCACGAGTGGGCCCACTGCTCGTTGACCGGCGGGCACTCGATGCCGGACCCCTCCAGCGCCTCCAGCAGCACCTTGCACTCCTCGAGCGGGTCGACCTGCTGCTGCAACTCGGGGTCGAGCGCGGCGTGCCGCATCGAGGCCACGCGCAGGAGCGGGGTGAGCGGGTAGAGGATGTGGTCCTCGTCCACCTCCAGCGCCTGCCTGCGGGCCTCCTCCTCGGCCACGACGTTGAGGTCGTAGCCGAACGACCGCAGCCACTGGTAGCACTGCTGCATCGTCGTGGGTTCCCGGTTGGTGATGTTGAAGTTCTTGCCGAGGTTCTCCTCGCGCAGCGACGTGTAGACGATCGCCTCGGCGGTGTAGTCGACCGGCACCGCGTTGATCACGTCGTTGTAGAGCGGCAGGACGCCCAGGTCGAGGAAGCCCTTGAGGTACACGTAGAGGTAGTCGGTGTCGTGCGACGCACCGGTCTTCGTGTGGCCGGTGATCATCCACGGGCGCTGGATCGTCACCGGCACACCGCGGTCGCGGGCGATGACGGTGATCTTCTCGGCGACCCACTTGGTGCGCGGGTAGCCGGTCGGGACCTTCACCGGGTGGTCGCCGAGGTCGTCCTCGGTGAACGGCCGCGCGGCACCGGTGCCCATGAAGACGTCCACACTGGACACGAGGTGGAACGCCTTGAGGGTGGTGTTCGTGCACAGCCGCAGCAGTTCCTCGGTGCCGAGCACGTTCGCGGCCTTCATCGCCTCGAACGGGTAGGTGAAGTTGACGATGGCGCCGCTGTGGTAGATCGAGTCGAGCGTGGCGGCGTGGCCGTCGAACTCCTCCTTCGACAGGCCGAGGTACGGCTTGGCGAGGTCGCCGACGACGACCTTGATGCGCGAGCGGTAGGACTCGTCCCACGCGCGGTACTTGCGGAACGTCTCCTCCAGCCGGTCCCACGCCGCGTCGGGGCTCTCGCCGCGGACGAGGCAGTGCACCGTGGCGTCGGTGCGCTTGACCAGCTCGACGGCGATGAACACCCCGAGGTAGCCGGTGGCGCCGGTGACGAGGACGTTCTTCGGCGCGAACCAGTCGGCCCTCGGCAGCCCGTCGGGCTTGATGGCGGGGTCCAGCTTCACGTCGGCGACGAGTTCGGCGACCTGCTGGGCGTAGAGCGCCGCGCTGTCGACGTCGTTGCGGTCGCGCTGGTGCGTCTCGACGACCCGCGCGATGCCCTGCACCGTGGGGACGCGGAAGACCTCGTCGATCGGCAGCTCGATGTCGTTCTCGCGGGAGAGCTGCGCGGCGAGCCTGGCCACCAGCAGCGAGTTGCCGCCCAGCGCGAAGAAGTCCGCCGTGGCGCTGATGTGCTGGAGGCCGAGCACGGAGGCGAACGTCTCCGCGATGCCCGCTTCGAGCTGGCTGGCCGGCTCGACGAACCCGCTGGCGGCGATCTCCTGCGGGGCGGGCAGCGCGGCGGTGTCGATCTTGCCGTGCCGGGTGAGCGGCATCCGCTCCAGCGTCACGAAGCCGCTGGGCACCATGTAGTCCGGCACCTGGCCGATGACGTGGTTGACCAGCGTCTCCTGGGTCAGCACCCGGCCGATGACCGGCACCACGTAGGCGACCAGGCGCTGCACGCCCGGCTGGTCCTCCCGCACGGTCACGACGGCCTCGGCCACCAGCGGGTGACGCAGCACGACGTTCTCGATCTCGGACAGCTCGATGCGGAAGCCGCGGATCTTGACCTGGGTGTCCGTGCGGCCGAGGAACTCGATCGTGCCGTCGGCCTGGTAGCGGGCGAGGTCGCCGGTGCGGTAGAGCCGCGCGCCGGGCTCGGCGGTGAACGGGTCCGGCAGGAACCGCTCGGCGGTCATCGCCGGTCGGTTGGCGTAGCCGCGGGCCACGCCGTCGCCGCCGATGTACAGCTCGCCGGGCACACCGGGCGGCACCGGGTTGAACCGCTTGTCCAGCAGGTGGATCCGGCCGTTGGGGATGGGCTTGCCGATGGGCACCCTCGGCAGCTTGGCGTCGGACGGCGACACCGGGTGCACCGTGGCCCACACGGACGCCTCGGTCGGGCCGTACTCGTTGAACAGCGCCGTGTTCGGCGAGCGGCGGAAGTGCTCGGCCACCAGGCTCGGCGGGAGCGCCTCGCCCGCGACGATCGTGGTGCGCAGCGAGTCGTGCGGTTCGAGGTCGGTCTCCAGCAGCACCGCGTACTGCGACGGCACGCCGTCGAGGTGGGTGATCCGCTTGCCGCGGATGAGCCTGCCGAGCAGACGGGGGTCGAGGACCTCGGCCTCGGTCGGGAACACGACCGTGCCGCCGCGGCCCAGCGTCCAGTACAGGCCGCCGCCCGCGGCGTCGAACGTCAGCGGCGCGAGGACCAGGTACCGCTCGGGCAGACCGGGTGCCTCGACGGCGGAGCGGGCCGCCGTGGAGTGCACGATCGCGCGGTGCTCGACGGCCACGCCCTTGGGGCGGCCGGTGGAGCCGGAGGTGTAGATGACGTAGGCGAGGTCGTCGACGTCCACCGCGGACGACACGGGCGCGTGCTCGCCGTCCTCGGTCGGGATGGCGATCCGGCCGATCCCCGCGAGCTCCTCCGGCAGGCCGTCCAGCGCGTCGGCGCGGCCGACGAACTGGCTGATGCCCGCGTCGTTGGTGATGAACGACAGGCGGTCCGCGGGGTAGGTCGGGTCGAGCGGCACGTACGCGCCGCCCGCCTTGAGCGCGCCGAGCAGGCCGACCACGGCGTGCACCGAGCGGTCGACCAGCACGCCGACGCGGGAGCCCACGCCCGCACCGGCCTCGACCAGCGCGGCGGCCAGCGCGTTGGCACGGCCGTCGAGCGAGGCGTAGGTCAGCTCGACGCCGTCCGCGGCGAGCGCGATGGCCGTCGGGTTGGCGGCGGCGGCGGCCTCGACCAGGCCGTGCAGGGTCCTGGTGCGGTCGTGCTCCAGGTCGGTGGCGTTCCACTCGCCGACGACCTGCTCGCGTTCGCGGTCGGTGAGCAGCGGGACCTCGGCCAGCGGCAGCGCCGGGTCGGCGACCGCCTTCTCCAGCAGCAGCAGGACGTGGCCGAGGAACCGCAGGACCGTCGAGCGGTCGAACAGGTCGGTGTTGTACTGCGCCCGCAGGGTCAGCTCGCCGTCGCGGCGCACCGCGTAGAGGTCGATGTCGTGCGGTGTCCACGTGGTCGGCAGGTCGAGCGGCGACGCCGCGGCGCCGGGGACCTCGCGGGAGCCCGCCTCCTCCTCGAAGGTGAAGGAGGTCTGGAACAGCGGCGTGCGGCTGAGGTCGCGCTGGGGCTGCGCGGCCTCGACGATCCGGTCGAACGACAGGCGGGCGTGCGTCAGCGCCTCGGCGTGGACGGCACCCACCCTGGGCGCGAGCCGCGACAGCGAGTCGGCGTCACCGAGCTCGATCCGCAGCGGCACCGTGTTCTCCAGCGGTCCCACCAGGTTCGCGCCGTCGGAGTGCCAGGACGCGGGTACCGGGACACCGACCGCGAGGTCGCGCTGCTGCGAGTACCGCGACAGCACCGCGACGTACGCCGACAGCAGCACCTCGGACGGGCCGTGGCCCGACTCGGCGCCGTACGCCGTCACGGCGTCGGCCAGTCCCCGCGCCACGGGGACGGTGACCGAGTCGCCGTGGATGGTCTTGAGCGGCGGCCTGGGGCGGTCGGTCGGCAGGTCGAGCGGGGTCAGCGCGGCCAGCTGGTCGCGCCAGTAGTCGATGTCCTTGGTCGCGTCGTCGCTGTTGACCCAGTCGCGCTGGGCGCTGACCAGCGAGTGGAAGTCGACCGGGGTGGCCAGCACGTCGCCGGAGGTGCCGTCGACGAGCGCGGTGTAGCGGGTGAGCACCTCGTCGGCGAGCAGCTTGACCGAGCGGCGGTCGGCGACCATCTGGTGCAGGGTCAGCACGAGGACGTGGTCGTCCGCGGCGGCCCTGAGCAGCGAGGCCCTGATGAGCGGCCCCTTGGCCAGGTCGAACCGCAGCCGGGTCTCGGAGGCGACCACGCGGGCCAGCTCGGCGTCGAGGTCGGCGGCATCCACGTCCACGACCGGCAGCCGCAGGGTGACCGCGGGGACGGTGGTGCCCAGCGGGTGGCCGTCGACCTCGCGGAAGGTCGTGCGCAGCACCTCGTGGCGCTGCACGACGGCGGTCAGGGCCTGCTGCATGGCAGCGGGGCCGATGTCACCGGACAGCCGCACCGCGGTGCTGACCTGCCACGGCTTGCTGTCGTCCAGCTGGAGCAGCATCCACAGCCTGCGCTGCTCCAGGGAGAGGTTGCTGGGCGTGGCCTCGGCGGAACCGTCCAGGAGCTGGGCGAGCAGCGCGCGCTTCTCCTCCGGCGTCATGGATTCCAGCTCGTGCTGCTGGCTCATCGGGCACTCCTGTCGTTTGGGTTCGGGCTGGACTAGCTGACGCGGTCGCGGACCGAGCGGGGTCGCATGTCGGTCCACACCTTCTCGATGTGCTGAAGGCACTCCTGCTTGCTTCCGGTGGTTCCGTCCGCCGTCCACCCCGCGGGCAGATCGCGGTCGGCGAACCAGATCGAGTACTGGTCCTGGTCGTTGACGACGACCTGGAAGGTCGTGTCGGCGTCGTCGATGCCCATCTGCGTGCGTCTCCTTCGGTGTGGTGACCTGCCAAGGGTTTTGGTCGGCCAAGGGGTTCGGTCAGCCGAGCTGCCGCAGCAGCTGCTCGACCTCCTTGTCGGTCATGCCGTCGAGCTGGCCCCGCACCGCGGTGGCCTTGTCCGCCGGGCCGCGCGCCCGGTCGTTCTCCAGCGCCGCCACGGCTTCGGCGAGTCCGGCCGCGGTCGGCCTGCGGAAGAAGTCGCGCACCGGCACGAGCACGCCCAACTGGTCGCGCACCCTGCCGATGACCCTGGCGGCGAGCATCGAGTGGCCGCCGAGCGCGAAGAAGTCGGCGTGCACGCCGAACTCCTGCACCGGCAGCGTGTCCTTGAAGATCGCGACGACGACGCGCTCGACCCGGTTGCGGGGCGGTGTGGCGTCGACCGCGCCGAGCAGGGACTGCCCGCGCAGGGCGGCCAGCGCGACGAGCGCGGCGCGGTCGACGGCGCCGTCGGCGAGGCGCGGCAGCTCGGGCACCACGCCGAACGCCTCGGGCACCTCGTGCGCAGGCAGGGCCGCCAGCGCGCGGGTGCGCACGGTCGCGGCGAACTCGTCGTGCTCGCGCGGGGACCCCGCCGCGCGGGCGCCGTCGAGGACGAGCCAGCCGACGAGCCTCGTGGCGCCGCCGACCTCGCCCGCGACGACGGCCGCGGACCGCACGCCCTCGACACCGGTGAGCACGCCCTCGATCCGGCTCGGCACGACCAGGTGGTCGCCCGCGACGAGCCGCTCGTCGGCGTAGCCCACGAACCGCAGGTCACCGCGGCGGCTGTAGCGGTAGCGCTCGCCGGTGGCCGTCGCGGCGGAGCCGTCCGAGCCGCTCCCGGCCACGGCCGGGCCCGCCAGGTGCAGCTCGCCGACCGTGCCGATCGGGACCGGGGCTCCGGTGCCGTCGAGCAGGCGGCGGGTGGTGTTCGCCAGCGGCGCCCCGTCCGGGCCCAGTCCCACCGGGGCGGCGGACGTGGGGGTGTCCCGGCCGACCAGCACCGGGTGGCCGGTCCGGTCGAGCATCCGCACGAGGTCGTCGGCGACGACCGTGCCGCGGCACACCAGCCGCGCGCCCGCCGGTGGCGTCCACCCCTCGGTGAGCACCCGCCGCCACGTCGGCGGCGGGGCGACGACGAACGCGCCGTCGGGAGCGCCGTCGGCGCCGATCACCAGTGCGCGCGCCGAGGTCAGCGCCAGCAGGACGTCCACGAGGTCCGGGCTGGTGCCCGCCAGCAGGACGACGTCGTCGGCCGGGGTGAGCGCGAGCCGGTCGGCGAGCGCGGTGACCGCGGCGAGCAGCGCGCGGTGGGAGAACACCGCTCCCGCCCGCCACGCCGGGCTGTCGGGACCGGGCGCGCTCGGCCCGGTGGGGTCGAACCGCGGGCCCGTGGTGATCACCCAGTCGTCGCCGCGGCGCTTGACGAACGCGCCGTCTCGGGGGTGGCGTTCACCGAAGGACAGCACGGCCCCGACCTCGAACACGGCCAGCGCGGCGACGACCAGCGCCGTGGAGGTGACCGGCGGGGTGGCCACGACGACGTCCGGTCCGCCGATGCCCTCCTCGCGCAGCAGGTCGGCCAGTTCCGCGGCGCGGGCGCGCAGTTCGGCGGACGACAGCTCGACGCCGCCCTCCCGCACGACCGCGTTCCCCAGCAGGTCGAGGACCGTGCCGTCCGGCACCGTCCGATGTGGACCGGTGGCCCAGCTCTCCACGACGGCCCGCTCGGCGTCGTCCGCCTTCGGCAGCGTCCCGGAGACGGCGTCGGGATCGCGGCGCACCTCGGTGAGCACGCGGCGGTAGAGGTCGAGCACCGCGTGGGCCGTGTCGGTGTCGTACAGGTCGCGGTCGTGGTCCAGGCGCAGGAGCAGCCCGTCGGCGTGCGGCAGGACCGTCAGCCACAGCTCGAACTTCGCCGACGTGGTGACGAGCTCGACGGGCGTCATGGTCAGCTCGGGCAGCTCGACGGCGAACGACGGCGTGTCCTGGAGCGAGAACATCACGTCGAACAGCGGGTTGCGGTCCAGCACGCGCGGCTGGCGCATCTCCTCCACCAGCCGGTCGAACGGCATCCGCTGGTGCGTGAACGCCTCCAGGCAGGTGTGCCGGACCGCGGCCACGGCGGCCCCGAACCCCTCCGCCAGCGGCAGTCGGGTGCGCAGCACGAGGGTGTTGGCGAAGAAGCCGATCAGCTCCTCGGCGTCGGGGTGGTGCCTGCCCGCGACCGGCGTGCCGACGGCCACGTCGTCCTGGCCGGTGACGCGGGCCAGCGCCACCTTGAACGCGGTCAGCAGCACCATGAACCGGGTCGCCGACCAGCCCGCGGCCAGCGCGTCCAGCCCGGCCACCTCGGCGGCGTCGAGCACCAGTTCCAGGCGTCCGCCCGCCATGCGGCGCGCGGTCCCCCTCGGCCGGTCGACGGGCAGCGCGAGCGGGGTGGTCCCGGACAGCGCGCCCCGCCAGTGGGCCACGAGCTCGCGCATCGGCTCGCCCGCGAGCGACTCCTCCAGCCAGGCCACGTAGTCGGCGTACTGGATCGGCGGCTCCGGCCGTGCCGGGCCGCCGCCGAGCAGGGCCCGGTAGGCGTCGGCGAGGTCGCGGTAGAACACCTCGGTCGACCAGCCGTCGCAGGCGACGTGGTGGATCACCACGACCAGCGTGTGCAGGTCGCGGGACTCCCGGACGAGCACGACCCGCAGCAGCGGGGGCTCGTCGAGGGTGAACGGGATGGCGGCCTGCTCACGGGCGTGGTCCTGCACGTCGCCCTGCACGACCGGCAGCGACACCAGCGTGTGCGGCACGACGACCTGCCGGGGCTCGCCGTCGACCAGGCCGATGCCGGTGCGCAGGCTCTCGTGCCGGGCCACCACGTCGTTGAGCGCGCGCTGGAGCAGCACCGGGTCGAGCCGCCCGGTGAGCCGCACCGCGCTGACGACGTTGTAGGCGGCGTTGCTCGCCGGGTCGAGCTGGCACAGGAACCACAGCTGCCGCTGAGCGGGAGCCGCGGGCAGGACGAAGAAGCCGCTGTAGTCGCGGGCGGGTCCACCGCTCACACCGCCGACGTAGGACGAACTGCTCACCGCCGTGCCCCTTCCGCGAGGAGGTCGGACTCGATCAGGGAGACGACGCGCCGCTCGTGGCGCTGCACGAAGAAGTGGTCGCCGTCGAGGTCGGTGACGGTGCACGCCGCCGACGTCAGCTCGGACCAGCTTCCGCTGCCCACGGCGGTGGACTGCACGTCGTCGCTGCCGCGCAGGACGTGGATCGGCACCGGGAGCGGGGGTTCCGGCCGGTGGGCGTACTCCTCCACCACGGCGAGGTCGGCGCGGATCGTGGGCAGCATCAGGTCGATCAGCGCCGGGTACTCCAGCACCTCGGGGTCGAGGCCGTTCACGCCGATCAGCCAGGCGACCAGCTCGTCGCGCGGCAGGTCGTGGGCGCGGTCGAGGCGCAGCCGCTGCGGGGCGTCCATGCCCGCGACGAACAGGCCGAGCGGCAGCGGCAGCCCGGCGGCGCGGAGGGCGCGGGTCAGCTCGTACGCCACGAGAGCGCCCATGCTGTGCCCGTAGAAGGCGTAGGGGCGGTCGGTGAAGGGCGCCAGCGCGGTGGTGAGCGCGGCGACCAGCTCGCCGAGGTCCGCCATCGCGGGCTCTCGGAGCCGGGACTCCCGGCCGGGCAGGCGGACCGCCTGCACCCGCAGGGCGTCGGTGTGCCGCTGCCAGCCCTGGAACACCGAGGTGCCGCCACCCGCGTGCGGGAAGCACAGCAGATCGCACGCGGGCTCTGGCACGTCGGCGAAGGACGTCAACCAACGGGTTCCCATGCCGGCCACACGCACCTCCGAATTGATTCCTCCGACGAGCACAACAAATGGGTACCAGCCACCCCTCCGGGCACGTCAAGACATGCAGAGAAAGGTGAGAGATCGCGGGTAGGTACGTGAGAACAAGGCGAGAGAACGGGTCTTTACATTTGCCGGAGCGTCACCGCAGAAATGGAGTCCACCGATGCCCGAACGCACGCTGGCGCATGTGCTGGTCGACCACGTCGCCGCGGGCGGGGACCGCCTCGCCTTCGAGTTCCTGCACGACGACGGACGGCTCGACACGCTGACCTACCGGGAACTGCTGGACCGCGCCACCGGCGTCGCGCGGCGGCTGCGGGAGGAGTCCGACGGCGGGCCCGCGCTGCTGCTGTACCCGCCGGGGCTCGACTTCGTGGTCGCGGTCTACGGGTGCTTCCTGGCCGGCGTTCCCGCGGTGCCGACGTATCCGCCGCTGTTCGGGGCCGCTGACCGCATCAAGCAGCGGTTCGAGCGCGTGCTGGCGGACTCGCGGGCGACGGCGCTGCTGGCCGACCCGTTCGTGCTCGCTGTGCTCACCTCGTCCGGTGCGCCGGAAGGGCTGCCGCCGGTGGTCGCCGTGGACGCGGACGCCGCGCCGGGGGACGCGTGGGACGACCTGCCCGCGCCCGGCGACGTGGCGCTCGTGCAGTACACGTCGGGCAGCACGAACCAGCCGAAGGGCGTCGTGCTCGAACACCGGAACCTGATCGCGAATATCGAGGCGATCAGTGCCGTGTTCAAGCTCGACCAGGACACGCGCGCGATCTCGTGGCTTCCCCCGTACCACGACATGGGATTGATCGGATTCATTCTCACACCCGTGCACGGCGGTTTTCCGGTGCGACTGATGTCGCCGATCCACTTTCTCAAGAATCCGCTGGAGTGGATCAGGCAGATCGGCGAACTGCGGGTCACGCACACCGGCGCGCCGAACTTCGGCTACGACCTGTGCGTGCGCCGCGCCGCGGGCAAGGACCTCTCCGACGTCGACCTGAGCGGCTGGCGGCTCGCGTTCAACGGTGCCGAGCCCATCCGGGCCCGCACGCTGGCCGCGTTCGCGGACCGCTTCGCCGCCAACGGCTTCCGGCCCGAGGCGTTCCTGCCGTGCTACGGGCTCGCCGAGGCGACGCTGATCGTCACCGGCCGGCACTGGACGGGCGACGACGTCGACGCGGACGGCAGGGTGGACTGCGGGCCGGTGATCGACGGCCACGACCTCGTCATCGCCGATCCGGAGTCCGGCACGCTCGTCGACGGCGCGGAGGGCGAGATCTGGGTCCGCGGCCCGAGCGTGAGCCGCGGGTACCTCAACGACACCGGGCAGCCGGAGGGCGACCTGGTCGGGCACGTCGACGGCGAGCGGTACCTGCGCACCGGCGACCTCGGCTACCTGCGCGACGGGCACCTGTTCGTCACCGGCCGCCGCAAGGACGTGCTGATCCAGCACGGCGTGAACCACCACGCGCACGACCTGGAGGCCGCGGCCGTGCTGGACAACCCGGTGCTGCGCCCGACGGCGGCGGCGTTCACCGTCGACCACGACGAGGAGCTGGTGATCGCCGTCGAGCTGGTCAAGCGCGACGGGGCCGACCACGACGCTCTGGCCGCCGACGTCCGGGACAGGGTGCTGGCCGCGACCGGCGCGCGGATCGACACCGTCGTGCTGTGCCCGCCGGGCGCGATCCCGCGCACCACCAGCGGCAAGATCCAGCGAGCGCTGACCCGCACCCGGCACCTCGCCGGTGAGCTGACCGGCACGACCGTGTCGGCGGCGCCCCGCGCGACCGGCGGTCCGGCCCTCGAACCCGTCGAGCTGTTCTTCGCCGAGGTGTTCGCCGCCGTGTGCGAGGTGGAGCACTGCGCGCCGACCCAGACCCTGAGCGGCATCGGCGGCGACTCGATCCGCGGCGCGGAGATCTCGGCGATCACCGAGGACGCGCTCGGCCTCCCCGTGCCCGTCGGAACCCTGCTCGAAGCCCAGTCACCCCGTGAGCTGGCCGGGCGACTGCTGGCGCGCTGGGCCGAGGACGGGGTCACCGGTGCCCGCGTGCTCGACCGGATCGGCGCAGTGGCCACCGCTCGACCCTGACCTCATCGGAGGAGCTTCTCGTGGAATTCCCGGCTGCCCTTGGTCGTGATCTCGTCAAGCGGTGGCGCGCCCGCGCGGCACCGGCCGCCGCGTCGGGCGACACCCCGGCGCAGGCGGGCCTGCGGCTGTTCGAGCAGGTCCACCCCGGCACCGCGGTCAACGTGCTGTCGTTCGTGGCGACCGTGCCGGGAGCCCTCGACGTGGACCGGCTGCGGTCGGCGCTGGCGGAGGTGGCCGCCCGGCACCCCGTGCTGGGCCCCGGTTCCCCGCTCGCGGTCCGGACCGCGGACGACCGCGCGACGGCGCTCGCCCAGGCTCGGGAGCTGGCGTCCGAGCCGGTGGACCTGGCGGGCGGACCGCTGTGGCGCACGGCGGTCTGGTCGCTGGACGGCGAGACGGTCCTCCAGGTGGTGGCGCACCACGTCGTGTGCGACGGCTGGTCGCTCGGCGTGTTCCTGGCGGAGCTGTCCACCGCGTACTCCGGTGGCGAGCTGCCGCCCGCGGAGCCGATGCCCGCGACCACGACCGCGGTGACGGAGGCCGACCTCGCGTACTGGACCGAGCGGTTGGCGGGTCTGCCGCCGCTGGCGCTCCCGACCGACCGGCCGCGCCCGGCCAGGCCGCGCTTCCGCTCGGACGACGTGCCGCTGGCGCTGGACGCCGAGGTCGTCCGCCGGGTGCGGGAGGTCGCCGCGGACGAGGGCGCGACGCCGTTCATGGTGCTGCTGAGCGCACTGCACCTGACCGCGTCGAGGGTGTCCGGGCAGACCGACCTCGCGATCGGGACACCGTCTGCGACCCGTGAGCGCCACCGCGCGCCGAGGGCGATCGGGCCGCTGGTGAACATGCTGGTGCTGCGGACCGACAGCACGGGCGCGCGGACCGGCCGGGACCTCGTGCGGGCGGTCCGCGACACCTGCGTGCGCGCCTACGAGCACGGCCACGTGCCACCGGAGTCGTTGGGGGGCGCGGCCTTCCGGCTGATGTGCGTGTTGCAGGACGGGTTGCCCGAGTTCCGGATGGACGGGCTGCCCGTGCGACCGCTGCTGATGGCGCCCGCCGCGGTCCAGCACGACGTGGAGCTGTACCTGTGGCTGACCCCCGAGGGGCTGACCGGGTTCCTCGGCTACGACACCGACCTCTTCGACGCGTCCACCGCGCGGCTGCTCGCCGACCGGTTCGGGGTGGCTCTGACGTCGCTGCTCGCCGATCCCGACGGCGATCTCGCCGACGTGGACGTGCGCACCGACGCCGAACGCGCGCTCCTCACCGCGCTGGACACCGGGCACCCGGCCGGGACGCCGACCGCGTGCGTGCACGAACTGGTCGAGGCGCAGGTCGACCGCACACCCGACGCCGTGGCGCTGCGCGCGGTCGACGGCACGCTGACCTACCGCGAGCTGGATTCACGCGCGAACCGCCTGGCGCACCACCTGATCGGCCTCGGCATCGGTCCCGGCGATCTGGTCGGTATCAGCCTGCCCCGCACCAGCGAACTGGTCGTCGCGATCCTCGGTGTGCTGAAGGCGGGCGCGGCCTACGTGCCCGTCGACCCCTCCTACCCGGCCGAACGCGTCCGGTTCATCGTCGAGGACACCAACGCGCCGCTGCTCCTCACCACCGACACCTACGCGCTGTCCGATGTGGACACGCGACCGGCCGTGGCGGTGCGCACGGACGACCTGGCGTACACGATCTACACCTCCGGCTCGACCGGACGCCCCAAGGGCGTGATGATCGAACACCGCCAGACCGCCGCGATGCTCGCCTGGGCGGTTCGCGTCTTCCCCGCGAACGTCCTCGCGGAAACCCTGGCCGCCACGTCGGTG